>NZ_JAJCIC010000029.1 GCF_020554865.1 Lacrimispora sp. 210928-DFI.3.58 | reverse complement strand
ACGCCGCCGCCCGCCATCGAGCAGAGTTTTACACCTAATTGGGGATAAAACAGCTCGTCGCGGGCGGTGGTGTTGCCCTGATCGGCGTCACTCTGGTTCCCCTGCTGTCTGGTCTGCTGGGCTGATCGGCCCGGCTGTCCGCCAACCAACCCAACCATAACTGTTAAATCCTGAAACCCCGCCGCGCTCTCCCGGTTCCATGCGGGAGGGCGCGGCAAAGGAGGTGAACCCACATGATAGGCGAACTCATAGGGGATTGGATCAAAGGCATTTTAATCGACGGCATCATGGGCAACCTGTCCGGGCTGTTCAGCACGGTCAATACGAAAGTCGGGGAAATCGCCTCGGATGTGGGGACGACGCCGCAAGCGTGGAACAGCGGCATATTCAATATGCTGCAATCCCTGTCGGACACGGTGATCGTCCCCATTGCAGCGGCGATCCTTGCCGTTATCATGTGCTATGAACTGATAGACATGATCGTGGAAAAGAACAATATGCACGATTTTGACACGTCCATGTTTTTTCGCTGGATTTTCAAAAGTGCTTTTGCCATTCTCATAGTGACGAACACATGGAATATCGTCATGGGCGTTTTCGACGCCACCCAAGCCGTCGTCAACCAGAGCGCCGGGGTGATTATCGGGGAAACCAGCATTGACTTTGACACCCTCATTCCCGACCTTGAAGCACAACTGGAAGCTATGGACATCGGGCCGCTGCTCGGCCTGTGGTTCCAGACCCTTGTTGTGGGGCTGACGATGAACATTCTTTCCATCTGTATTTTCCTTGTGACCTACGGCAGAATGATTGAGATTTATGCCGTGACCGCGCTGGGGCCGATCCCCCTTGCCACGCTGGGCAATGCGGAGTGGCGCGGCGTCGGCCAGAACTACTTGAAATCCCTGTTGGCGCTGGGCTTCCAAGCCTTTTTGATTATGGTGGTTGTCGGCATCTATGCGGTGCTGATCCAGCAAATCGGACAGGCAGCGGATATATCCGGGGCCATTTGGGGCTGTATGGGCTACACGGTTCTACTCTGCTTCTGTCTGTTCAAGACCGGCAGCATATCGAAAGCCGTCTTTACTGCACATTAACAGACAGGAGGACTACCAACCATCGAGGAAGTACAAAAGAAACGATACCACATCATTTACGCCGATCCGCCGTGGCGGTATGAGTGCAAGAAAACAGGTGCGGCGGAACATCACTATCCCACCATGAGCATTGACGAGCTGTGCGCCCTGCCGGTGGAAACACTGGCGGAAAAGGACTGTCTGCTGTTTTTGTGGGCCACATTCCCGCAGCTCCCGGAAGCCCTGCGCCTGATCCGGGCATGGGGCTTTACGTTCAAGACGGTGGCCTTTGTCTGGTTGAAGCTCAACAAGAAAAGCCCCACATGGTTTTATGGGCTGGGCTACTGGACGAGAGGCAATGCGGAAATCTGCCTGCTTGCCAAACGAGGCAAGCCCAAGCGCCGCAGCGCCGGTGTCCATCAGTTTATTATTTCCCCTGTGGAGGAACACAGCAAAAAGCCGGACGTGACCCGTGACAAAATCATTGAGCTGGCGGGCGACCTGCCCCGCGTGGAGCTGTTTGCCAGACAGAAAGCGCCCGGCTGGGACGTTTGGGGAAACGAGGTGGACAGTGATCTTTCCCTGACCCCACAAGAAACTGTATCAGAAACGAGGTGATTTGAATGGCTTATGTGACCGTGCCAAAGGATTTGACCCGTGTAAAATCCAAGATTGTGTTTGGCCTTACCAAACGGCAACTGATCTGCTTCGGCGGTGCGCTTCTCGTAGGCGTCCCGCTTTATTTTTTGCTCCGGGGCCGGGTGACTGGCAGCGCGGCGGCCCTGATTATGGTGTTCGCCATGCTGCCGGGCTTCCTGCTGGCCCTGTATGAGCGCCACGGCCAGCCCCTTGAAGTGGTGGTATGGCAGATCGTCCAGTGCTGCTTTATCCAGCCCAAGGAAAGGCCCTACCAAACCGACAACGCCTATACTGCCCTTATGCGGCAGCACCAAATGGAAAAGGAGGTAAATGCGATTGTCCGAAAAGCAAAGAAACGAGCCGCCTGTAAAGCTCACCCGCGCCGAAAAGCGGGAAATACAGGCCATCATCCGCAAGTATAAGGGCGACGGCAAAGCCCATTCCGCACAGGCCAGCATCCCGTATCAGGCCATGTACCCGGACGGGATTTGTAAGGTGACGGCCAACACGTTCAGCAAGTGCATCGAGTTTGCCGACATCAGCTATCAGCTTGCACAGGCCGACACCAAGACGGCTATTTTTGAAAACCTGTGCGATCTCTACAACTATCTGGACGCCTCTATCCACGTCCAGCTTTCCTTTGTCAACCGCAAGACCGACCCCGAGCAGTACGCTAAGAGCTTTGAGATCAAGGCGCAGGGGGACGACTTCGACGACATCCGGGCGGAGTATTCCGGCATCCTGCAAGACCAGCTTGTGCGGGGCAACAACGGCCTCACCAAGCGAAAGTTCCTGACATTCACCATTGAGGCCGACAACCTGAAAATGGCCCGCGCCCGTCTGACCCGCATTGAAACCGACCTGCTGGGCTATTTCAAGACGATGGGGGCCGTGGCTCATGTGCTGGACGCCAAGGAACGTCTGGAAGTGCTGCATGGGGTACTTCACCCCGACGCCGAGCCGTTTCAATTTGAATGGAAATGGCTGGCCCCGTCCGGCCTCTCCACCAAAGATTTTATTGCCCCGTCCTCGTTCCGTTTCGGCAATTCCCGGATGTTCGGGCTGGGCGGCAAGTATGGGGCCGTGAGCTTCTTAAACATCCTGTCCCCGGAGCTGTCGGACGAAATGCTGGCCGACTTCCTCAACACGGAAAACGGCATTGTCGTCAATCTCCATGTGCAGGCCATCGACCAGAGCGAGGCAATCAAGACGGTTAAGCGCAAGATCACCGACCTTGACGCCATGAAGATACAGGAACAGAAACGAGCTGTCCGCAGCGGCTACGACATGGACATCCTGCCCAGCGACCTTGCCACCTACGGACAGGACGCCAAGGAGCTTTTGAAAACCCTGCAAAGCCGGAATGAACGAATGTTCCAGATCACCTTTCTGGTGATGAACACCGCTGATACCCGGCAGAAGTTGGAGAACGATGTATTTTGGGCCGCAGGCGTGGCGCAGAAATACAACTGTTCCCTTGTCCGTCTGGACTACCAGCAGGAACAGGGTCTTATGAGCAGCCTGCCGCTGGGGGCCAACCACATCAAGATCGAGCGTTCCTTGACGACTTCCAGCGTGGCCGTGTTCGTGCCTTTCGTGACACAGGAGCTTTTCATGGGCGGCGACGCCATGTATTACGGCGTCAATGCCAAGACCGGCAACATGATTATGCTGGACAGAAAACGGGCGCGGTGTCCCAACGGCTTGAAGCTGGGTACTCCCGGTTCTGGCAAGTCCATGAGCTGTAAATCCGAGATCGTCAGTGTGTTCCTTTGTACCCCGGACGATGTATATATCTGCGATCCAGAGGCGGAATATTATCCCCTTGTGAAGCGGCTCCACGGCCAAGTGGTGAAACTGTCGCCTACCAGCAAATCCTATGTGAACCCGCTGGACATCAACCTGAATTACAGCGAGGACGAAAATCCGCTGGCCTTGAAAAGTGATTTCGTGCTGTCGTTCTGTGAGCTTGTCATGGGCGGCAAGAACGGGCTGGAAGCCATTGAAAAGACGGTCATTGACCGGGCCGTGCAGGTGATCTACCGGCCTTATCTGGCAGACCCCCGCCCGGAGAATATGCCGATCCTTTCCGACCTGCATAAAGCCCTGTTAGACCAGCATATCCCGGAGGCTGACCGTGTGGCGCAGGCCCTTGACCTGTATGTAAACGGCAGCCTGAACGTCTTTAACCACCGTACCAATGTCAACATCGAGAACCGCATTGTGGCCTTTGATATTAAAGAGCTGGGAAAACAACTCAAAAAGCTGGGGATGCTCATTGTCCAAGACCAGATTTGGGGCCGTGTGACCCAAAACCGCAGCCAAGGCAAGGCGACGTGGTACTTCTGCGACGAGTTCCATTTGCTTTTGCGAGAGGAACAGACGGCAGCTTTCTCCTGCGAGATTTGGAAGCGGTTCAGAAAATGGGGCGGCATCCCGACCGGGGCGACCCAGAACGTCAAAGACCTGCTTTCTTCCCCGGAGATCGAAAACATTCTGGAAAACAGCGACTTCATTTGCCTGCTCAATCAGGCGTCCGGCGACCGGCGTATCCTTGCGGAGCGATTGAACATTTCCCCGCAGCAATTACGGTATGTGGACAATTCCGAACCCGGCGAGGGGCTTTTGATCTATGAAAATGTGATCCTGCCGTTCCGCAACCCCATCCCGCAGCGCAGCCAGCTCTACAAGATTATGACGACCCGGTTAGGTGAGGGCGAAACAGTATGACAGGCAAGGAGGTGACGCCCTATGAAGCAGTTGAAACCCCGTGACAAGGTGACGCAGCACATGACCCGCGACGGCCTGACGCTGGATAACCAGACCACCGGCGAGAGCATCAACATTTCCAGCCGGGAGGCCGAACAGGACTATTCCGCAGCCGAGCCGGGCGGCACCGCTGAAAAGGTGCTGGAACGTGCCGGGGACATCCGGGAGCGCAGCAAGGCGAAGCGGGCCGCCAAGGATGGCGCGAATACGGCGGCGCAGGCCACCGGCCCCGCGTCCCGCCTGCAATTTACCGCCGAGGAACGGGCCGATCCCGCCCTTTCCAAGTACGTCCACAAGGCGGAAAAGCGGGCGGATAAGCTGGACGCAGCCAAAGAAGCCCTGCCGAAAAAGCGCGTCGTCACCACGGAAACCGTCTATGACGAGGCCAAGGGCAAGGCCAAAACCAAGCTGCATTTTGACAAGGTGGAGAAACCGGCCCCCAAGCTCAAACCCAACCCGGCCAGCCGTCCGATGGAGGAAGCGGGCCTGTATCTGCATGGAAAAATCCATGAGGTTGAGCATGAGAATGTGGGCGTCGAGGGCGGCCATAAGGGAGAAGAACTTGCCGAGCGCCAAGCGGGAAAAGCCATCCGCAGCGGCATCCGGCGTCATAAGCTCAAACCCTACCGGGCCGCAGCCAAGGCCGAGAAAAAGGCCATTGCCGCCAATGCGGAGTACATCTACCAGAAATCCTTGCGGGACAACCCGGAAATGGCGCAGGCGGTGAAAAACCCGGTGGCCCGGTTCTGGCAGAAACAGAAAATCAAGCGGGACTATGCCAAGGCAGCACGGGCGGCGGGCCAGACGGCACAGGGCGCAGCCAGCGCCACCAAAACCACCGCCACAGCCGCCAAGAAAGCCGCCGAGAAAAGCAAACAGGCCGCGTCCTTTGTGGCTCGGCACTGGAAAGGTGTGCTGCTGATCGGCGGCGTGGGCCTTATGCTCATGCTGATTATGGGCGGCCTGCAATCCTGTACGGCCATGTTCGGCAGCGCCGGAACCGGCGTGGCGGCCACGTCCTATCTGTCCGAGGACAGCGATATGCTGGGGGCCGAAGCCGCCTATGCGGACATGGAGGCCGATTTGCAGTACGAGATCGACCACTACGAAAGCCTGCACCCCGGCTATGACGAATACCGTTTCGATCTGGACGAGATCGGCCATGACCCCTATGTGCTGACTTCCATCCTGTCGGCGCTGCATGAGGGCATCTATACGCTGGGCGACGTGCAAGGCGACCTTGCCATGCTCTTTGAGAAGCAATACACCCTGACACAAACCATTGAAACCGAAACCCGATACCGCACCGAAACCCGGACGGACAGCGAGGGCAACACCTACACCGTGCAAGTTCCCTACACCTACTACATCTGCAACGTGAAGCTGGAAAACTTCGATATGTCCCATCTGCCTGTTTACATCATGGGCGAGGAACAAATGAGCCTGTATGCGGTGTATATGCACACGCTGGGCAACCGGCCTGACCTGTTCCCAAACGGCACCTATCCCAACGCTTCCACCGTCAAGGAGCCGACCTATTACGACATTCCCCCGGAGGCTTTGGAGGACGCCACCTTTGCCGCAATGATGGCCGAGGCGGAAAAGTATGTGGGTTATCCTTATGTGTGGGGCGGCAGCTCTCCCAGCACCAGCTTTGATTGCAGCGGCTTTGTGAGCTGGGTAATCAATCACAGCGGATGGGACGTGGGACGGCTGGGCGCACAGGGCCTTTGCAATATCTGTACCCCTGTTTCCCCGGAGCAGGCCAAGCCCGGCGACCTTGTATTTTTCGTCGGCACTTACGACACCCCCGGCGTTTCCCACGTCGGTATTTATGTGGGCAATTCCGTGATGTTGCACTGTGGCGACCCTATTTCTTACACCAACCTCAATTCGAGTTATTGGCAGCAGCATTTCTATTGTTACGGGCGTCTGCCGTGACGCCAGAAAGGAGTTTTGACGATGGCAAACAAACTTGACCGTATTGAAAAGGACATTGAGAAAACCAAGGCCAAGATCGCGGAGCTGCAAAAGCAGCTTCGTGAGCTGGAAGCGGCAAAGACCGAGCAGGAGAATTTGCAGATCATCCAGCTTGTGCGCAGCCTGAACATGAAGCCGGAGGAATTTGCGGCGTTCCTGCGCGGCGGCGCTTTGCAGAGCGCCCCGGCCCCGCAGCCGGATTTTGAACAGGAGGACAATGCCGATGAAGAATAAGATCATTCGCACGTTTACCGTGACGCTGGCCGCCGTGCTTTGCCTGACGGCCTTTTCCACCACCGCTTTTGCCGGTGGCACTGACCCCAACCCGGAGCCTTTGCCGGAAACCACCGAGGCACCGCAGGAGGAAGAACCTACCACCGGCGGCATGGAGCCGGAGGGCGTACCTGTCACCCCGGAGGGCAACGCAACACTGGTGGATGATTTTTACGGGGATACGCAGCTTATCACCGTTACCACCAAGGCGGGCAACTACTTTTATATCTTGATCGACCGCGCCAACGAGGACAAGGAAACCGCCGTTCACTTCCTCAACCAAGTGGACGACGCCGACCTGCAAGCACTGTTGGAGGACGGCAAAGCCGCCCCGGAAACCTGTACCTGTACGACCAAGTGCGCGGCAGGAGCCGTCAACACGAATTGCCCGGTATGTAAAACCAATATGACCGAGTGTACCGGCCCGGAGCCGGAGCCGCAGGAGCCGGAGGAAACCGAGCAGCCGCAGGAAGATGAAGCGAAAAGCACCGGCATGGGCGGCCTTGTGGTGTTCCTTGTGGTGGCCTTGATCGGCGGCGGCGCGGCCCTCTACTTCTTGAAATTTAAGAAGCCCAAGGCCGACACCAAGGGCGGCGACGAGCTGGACGAATACGATTTTGGCGAGGACGAGGACGACGAGGACGAACCAGCCCCGGAGGACGAGGAACCCGCGCAGGATAAGGAGGAATAAGGAATGAGTATTCAGTTGGTAATTGCAGAGAAACCGAGCGTCGCCCGCAGCATTGCGGGCGTGATCGGTGCGGATCAGAAACGGGACGGCTACATGGAGGGAAACGGCTATCTGGTGAGCTGGTGTATCGGCCACCTTGTTTCCCTTGCCGACGCCGGAGCCTATGACGAGCGTTTCAAGAAGTGGCGCTATGACGACCTGCCGATTTTGCCGCAGGAGTGGCAGTACATCATCCCCGCCGAGAAGAAAGGACAGTTTGCCGTGCTGCGCTCTCTGATGGAGCGCCCCGACGTGACGGGCCTTGTGTGCGCCACCGACGCCGGGCGCGAGGGCGAATTGATTTTCCGTTTCGTCTATCAGATGGCGGGCTGCAAAAAGCCGTTCAAGCGCCTTTGGATTTCCAGCATGGAGGACGCGGCGATCCGCGAGGGCTTTGCCCACCTGAAACCGGGGGCCGACTACGACAACCTGTATCAATCGGCCCTGTGCCGGGCGCAGGCCGATTGGCTGGTGGGGATCAACGCCACCCGGCTTTTCTCCATCCTCTATCACAAGACCCTGACCGTGGGCCGTGTCCAGACGCCTACCCTCAATATGCTGGTTGACCGGGAGGCCAAGATCAGCAATTTTAAGAAAGAGAAATACCACGTTGTCCATATCGCGGCGGGCGGCATGGAGGCGGCAAGCGACCGCTTTCTGAACCCCGACGACGCCGACGCCACCAAGACGGCCTGTGCAGGAGCGCAGGCCGTTTGTGTATCGGTGAAGCGTGAGAAAAAGACGGAGCAGCCGCCCCGCCTTTACGATCTCACCACCTTGCAGCGGGAGGCCAACCGCCTGTTTGGATTTACCGCCAAGCAGACCCTTGACTATGCCCAACAGCTCTATGAAAAGAAGCTGCTGACCTATCCCCGCACCGACAGCCAGTACCTTACCGACGATATGCAGCCCACAGCGGAAAGCATTGTGTCCGGCCTGTGGCCGCTGCTTTCCTTTGCGGCAGGGCTGGACATTGCCCCGCAGTTTGGCCGGGTGCTGAACAGCAAAAAGGTGTCCGATCACCACGCCATTATCCCCACGATGGAGTTTGTGCAGAAAGGCTTTGACGGGCTGACCGAGGGCGAAAAGAAACTGCTGTCCCTTGTGTGCTGCAAGCTGCTGTGTGCTGTGGCCGCGCCCCATGTGTATGAGGCTGTCACCGCCACATTCACCTGCGCCGGGAACGAGTTCACCGCCAAGGGCAAAACCATTCTCACCCCCGGCTGGAAAGAGATTGAGCGCCGCTTCAAGGCGTCGTTCAAGACCGACGCCGACGAGGACGCGCCGGAGCTGGCAAGGGAGCTGCCGGAGATCACCGAGGGCCAGACCTTTGACCCGGTGGAGGCCAGCATCACCGAGCATTTCACTACGCCGCCCAAGCCCTATACCGAAGATACGCTGCTGTCCGCTATGGAACGTGCCGGGGCCGAGGATATGCCGGAGGACGCCGAGCGCCAAGGTTTGGGAACCCCGGCAACCCGCGCCTCCATCTTAGAAAAGCTGGTACAGATGGGCTTTGTGGAGCGCAGGGGAAAACAGCTATTTCCCACCAAGGACGGCCACAACCTTGCCTGTGTGTTGCCGGAGGTGCTGACCTCTCCCCAGCTTACGGCACAGTGGGAAACGGAGCTGACGGCCATTGCCAAGGGGCAGGCCGACCCGGAGGGCTTTATGGCTGGAATTGCAGAAATGACAAGGGGCCTGATCGCAAACTACTCCCAGATCAGCGAGGACGCGCAGAAGTTGTTTCAAGCCGAGCGTGTGCTTATCGGCAAATGTCCGCGCTGCGGGGAAAGCGTCTACGAGGGCAAAAAGAACTACTACTGCGGAAACCGAAGCTGCCAGTTTGTCATGTGGAAGAATGACCGATTTTTTGAGGAACGGGGCAAGGCGTTTACCCCGAAGATCGCCGCCGCACTCCTTAAAGACGGAAAGGCAAAGGTAAAGGGCCTACGCTCCTTAAAAACCGGCAAGACCTATGACGGGACGGTGCTTTTGGCCGATACCGGCGGCAAGTATGTGAACTACCGCGTGGAACAGAGGGGCAAAAACTAAAGACAGCAAGCATAGGGAGTGTAGCCACACTCCCGGCAAAATCCCTGACCCGGCGCACCTGCCGGGCCGGGGATTTTCTCTTTGGGGAAGCCCCAACCCCCTTTTTCTCTCCATGTTTACAATTATTATGTTTCAAAAATCTGCTTGCGCTGGTATAATCAAAGAAACATGATTATGCGTTAAAGAGCGACGCCGCAATGGTTTGTTGCGGCGATTTCCGCTTGTATGTTTTGGGGCAGATTATTTATTCTGTCATAGGAAAGGATCGGGCAAAAAATGAAAACAATTCTTTTACACGGATTAGGACAAACAGCACAGGACTGGAAAGAAGTAGTTTGCCAGCTTTCATCTTCTAATGTTGAGTGTCCAGAACTTTTTTCTTCAATGGAGAATGAAATATCATATCCCCAGATTTTGGGGGATTTAGAACGGCGATATTCTAACGCAAAAGAACCGCTTCGTATCTGTGGTCTTTCGTTGGGAGCGCTTCTTGCGATTGATTTTGCTATTCGGCATGGAGATAAAGTAGCTTCTCTGGTTTTGATTGGCACACAATATAAAGTTCCAAGTTTGTTGATAGATTTTCAAAATCTTATCTTCCGTTGTATGCCAAACAAGGCATTTGAAAGTATGGGACTATCAAAAAGCAACACCATAAAATTGGCTCACTCTATGCGGGCATTGGATTTTACTGCACAATTAAGTGGGATTCTTTGCCCCGTCAATATTTTGTGCGGTGAAAAAGATAGTGCTAATCTAAAAGCATCGAAAAAGTTAAATGAGATACTTCCCAAAGCGACTTTGCAAATCGTCCCCGGCGCAGGCCATGAAATTAACAAAGATGCGCCAGAAGCTATTGCTGCCATACTTAATATGTAAAATAGTACAATAAAGCCAACGATAATATCCGTTTGAGGTGATAAGTGTGAAAATATTAGTTAGTGCTTGTATTATGGGAGTGGATTGTAAATACAATGGAAAAAACAACAAAAATCTGGCAGTTATCAACTACTTAAAAGATAAAGAAATTATTTGCATTTGTCCAGAGCAATTAGCAGGTATGGCTACTCCCAGACCTTGTGCAGAGATTGTGAATGGTGTAGTAACAGACGAAAATGGAAATGATGTTGATTTGGAATATAAACGAGCAGTATCAATGGCATTATCCCAAATTCAACATGAAGATATTGAGTTAGCTATACTACAATCCAGAAGTCCTACCTGCGGAGTAAACCAAATATATGATGGTAGCTTTACCGGAAAGTTGATTTCTGGAATGGGATTATTTGCAAAGGCATTAAAAGAACGAGGAATCAAAGTTATTGATGTTGAAGAAGTAGAAAACTTTAATTTGTTAGACTGTCCCCAGCTTCAATCAATCTAACCTAAACTTTCAAAATTGAATATCAGCCGCTTATTATCGGCCCACCCAGCAGGGAATCTTTCAAAGGTTTCCTGCTTTTCTTATGCCATTTTTCAGAAAGGATGTGAACCCCAAATGTCTTACAGCTCCTACGACCATGACGATTTAGAACCGGCCAGCACTATGCGGATCGAGCGCCAGATTTACTTTGAAAGCGGCAAGGCCGATCTTTCCGAAGCGGTAAAGCTGCCCCTTGCGGAGCTTCTTTCCCTGCGGGCGGAAAGCGCCGCCGCAGAACAGGAAGTGTTTGACCGCCTGAAAGAACAGGCCGCCGCATGGGAGGAACAGGCCGGAAGAACCCTGTTTCTGGACAAAGCCCTTGAATATGCCCGGACGCTTCCCGTCACCCACACTGCAAACCAGTGGGAGGCCCCGGACGAATACCGCCATATCCGCAGCAACATGGTTTACCAGATGGATTATTCCATTTCCGAGAATACCCGGTATGACAGCGCCGCCCAAAAATCCGTCCCCTACTCGTGGACACTCCGCTGGAGCCTCCGTACTAACGCGCCGGGCAGCTACCGGCAGGCCAAGATCGCCGGACAGGATCGGAAAGTCTTTGCCAGCCGGGAAGAACTGGACAAGTACCTGAATGGCCGGATCAAAGCCCACGAACATTACTTTACCGAAATTTCCCCGGCCATCCCCAAGGAATACGCCGACTATTTCAAGGTCAACGGCTGCCTGCTCCCCGGCTACACCATCGAGGGAGAGGAACCGGCAAAAGCCGCAGAGCTTCCCGCGCAGGAAGAAACCGCGCAGCCGCAGCAGACCACAACCACCCCGGAAAGGAGGGAACCCGTGAACGAAGTATTTTCCATTTTTCTTGATAACCGCGCCGAAGCGCAGACCGGCGGGCCGCATGGGTACTGGCTTTCCCTGCCGACTACCGCCGAACAGGTACAGGAAGCCCTAAAGGAAATCCACATCACTGCCGACAACCAGCAGGACTTGTTCATTGGCGGCTTTTCCGCCCCGGAGGGAAAACCGCTGGAACTGCCAGAGGTTTTGATAAAAGCCGCCAGCGTGGACGAACTGAACTTCCTTGCCGCCCAGCTTCAAAAGCTGGACGCCGTGGAACTGGCGGAGCTGAACGCCGCCATGCAGTCCCCGGCAAAAATGCAGACCATCGGGCAGCTTTTGGACTACGCCGAAAACACCGATTGTTTTGTCTTAATCAATGCCAAGGACAACCGCAGTCTGGGGGAATATTATCTGAATGATTCCGGGCTGTTTGTCGTCCCCGACCCGTGGAAACCGGCCATTGACACGGAACGGCTGGGGAACTTTATCGCCAACGAGGAACAGGGAACCTTTACCGATTACGGCTATATCCTGCGAACCAGCGACGAATGGCAGCGCGTCCATGAGGGCCAGCCAGTGCCGGAACAATACCGGGTGATGGCCTATCCCGCACCGGAAATTCTGCGGGAGGAAAGCAAGGTGCAGCCGGAGGCGGCAGCGCCTACAAAGGCCCCGCAGCCTGTCACCCCCATTCTCTTAAACGGCCAGAACAGCGCCGAGCGCATGAAAGAGATCACCGACCGGCTGGAAACCGGCATACAGGAGCTTTTCGAGAGTGAACGCTACAAAGCCTATCTCACCACCATGTCCAAGTTCCACAGTTACAGCTTCAACAACACCCTCCTGATCGCCATGCAGGGCGGACAGCTTGTGGCGGGCTACAACAAGTGGCGGGACGATTTTCACCGCAATGTAAAGAAAGGCGAAAAGGCCATCAAGATACTGGCCCCGGCCCCGTTCAAGGCGAAAAAGGAAGTGCAAAAGCTGGACGCACAGGGCAGGCCGGTGATGGGAAAGGACGGAAAGCCTGTTACCGAAGTACAGGAAATACAGGTTCCGGCCTTTAAGATCGTTTCCGTCTTTGATGTGAGCCAGACCGAGGGGGAACCGCTGCCCTCTATCGGCGTGGAAGAACTGACCGGCAGCGTGGAACGCTACGGGGAGTTTTTCAAGGCGCTGGAACAGACATCCCCGGTTCCCATTGGTTTTGAGGACATTCCGGGCGGTTCCCACGGCTACTACCACCTGACGGAAAAGCGAATCGCCATTCAGGAGGGCATGAGCGAATTACAGACCCTAAAGACGGCCATCCACGAGATCGCCCATTCCAAGCTCCACGCCATCGACCCGGAAGCCCCGGCCATAGAGCAGGCCGACCGCCCCGACAGCCGCACCCGCGAGGTACAGGCCGAAAGCGTGGCCTATGCCGTCTGCCAGCACTACGGGCTGGATACCTCCGATTATTCCTTTGGCTATGTGGCCGGTTGGAGTTCCGGCAAGGACTTGAAAGAGCTGAAAGCCTCCCTTGAAACCATCCGGGCCACCGCCCATGAACTGATTACCACCATTGACGGCCACCTTGCCCAGCTTCAGAAAGAACGGCAGGCCCAGCAGGAACAGCAGGCCGCCGAGCAGCCAGACCCGGACAGCGTATTTTCCAAGCTGTCCCCGGAGCAACAGCAGGAAATGACCGACAGCGTAAAAGCTATGCTGCAAACCCTGATTGAAGCGGATTTGAAATCCACCGGCGAAGTGTCGCAGGGAACCAAGGAGGCGGCGCAGGCGCAGGGCTTTACCATTGCCGGGGATGGAACGCTGGAACAGGCAGAAGCCCCGCAGGAGGCCGCCTACCGTCTGGAAAGCGGCGATTACCTGTATATCCAGACATCGGAAACCGGCTATGATTACACACTGTATGGCCCCGACTACAAGGAACTGGACGGAGGCCAGCTTGACAATTCCAGCCTGTCCCTTGCGGAAGCCGGAAAGGAAATCCTTGCTATCCATGAGTTACCGGCTGGGACAATGGAACCCCTGACCGGCGACAGGCTGGATGATTTTCTGGAAGCTGCTGAACAGACCAACGCCATTCCCCAGCCGCAGGCATGGAACGGGATCGACGGCCTTTTGAATGGAAAGCCGTTCATGCCGGAGGCGTCCCCGGTTGACCGAGCCGCCGCCCTGATCGAGCTGGCGGAGAAAAACGCCCCGCGTTTGGGCAGCGAGGAACGGCAGTTGATCGTGGCCTATGCCGAGGCCGTGGACGATAACGACAAGGTGATCGGGCTTATCAACCGTCTGTGTGAACAGGGCTACGAGCTGCAAAAGGGCCAGATGGATTCCTTTGTGAAAAGCGAGATCGAAAGTGAGATTGCCGTTGCCAACGCCCAGCGGCAGATCGCGCAGAATCCGGCAGCGGAGCCGGTTGTCACGATCCTTTGGAGTGAAAGCCCCCATCTGAAAGACGGCCAGCAAATGCCGCTGCATGAAGCCGAGGCCGTTTTCAAGGAGCTGGACAGCGCCAGACGCCATGACCGGAAGCAGCCGGGCTATACGGGCCATTGGTACGACAAGACCAAGTTCCGCATTGACTTTACCATGCAGGGCCAGCCGGACAGCTACGAGGGGCGGCAGGACTTTGGCGACGGGGACGGTTCCCTGATCCAGCATATCCGGGGCTATCACGAATACTACGCACAGGATGAAAGCTGGAAAAACCATGTGCTGCACCATGAGGGGCCGGAGGCATGGGAGGCGGACAAGGCCCAGCGGGATATGCTGCTGCATGAGTTCATCCCGTATATGGAACTGCATTGCAATCTGGCCGCTATGGAGCAGGAGGCCCGGCGTCCCCTGCGATCCGGGGAAACCCTGACGCCGGAACAGACCGCTTATTTCAACGCGGTTTTAGACTATGTAAAGGAGTGCCGCCCACTTCTCAATCAGGGCCAGTACCACTTGCCGGAGCCGCCGCAGCTTGCCGACTTCGACCAGAGCTTGCAGGACTACAAAAAACAGATCGAGGCAGAGCTGGAACAGGAGGCCGCCGCTGCCGGGCTGACGGTGGAGGAATATGTTGCCTCTGATTATGAAGCACCGGCGCAGCCCAACTTTTCCATCTACCAAGTGCCGCCCGGCCCGGAGGGGCGCGACTTCCGCTACCGTTCCTATGAGGACTTGCAGGCGGATGGGCTTTCGGTGGACAGGAAGAATTACCAGCTTGTCTACACCGCACCGCTGGACAAAGACACCACACTGGACGAGATTTACCGCCGCTTCAACATAGAACGTCCCTCCGATTACAAGGGACATTCCCTCTCTACGGGGGATATTGTGGTGTTCCGGCAGGATGGGAAACAGACCGCCTATTATGTGGACGAGGGAGCCGACTACCGGCAGGTGCCGGAGTTCTTCGCCCAGCCGGAAAAGCAGCTCACGCCGGACGAGTGCATGACCAGCGAACAAATCCAGACGCCAAGGGGCCGTTTCTATCTGACCGACAGGAGCCGGGAACAGATGGAGGCCGCCGGGTATGGATTCCACCACCAGTCGGAGGACGGCAGGTATCTCATTATGGCAAACGGCACAAGGGCCTTTGCCATCCCCTCCCAGCAGGAAAGCCATATCAAGACGGCGGAAATGTCCACCGAACAGAATTACAACATGATCGACGGCATGATGAACAACGCCCCATCTATGGAGGAACTGGAAGCAAGGACAAAAGCCGGGGAACAGATTTCCCTTTTGGATGTGGCCGAGGCAGCCAAGGCGGAGGCCAAAAAGCCCAAGCAGACCCGAAAGACGACGCAGAAACAAAAGAAACCGTCCATCCGGGCGCAGCTTGCCGCCGCCAAGGAGGAACAGAAAAAGAAGCCCCCGGCGCGGGAAAAATCAAAAGAAATGGAGGTATGAGGAATGTATTTCACCGTGGAAGAAGAAAACCTGATCTGTCTGTACCACAATGCTGACCGCCGCAGGACGGCGGCAAATCTCCGGGCAGCTTTGCCGGACATGGACAAGGAAATGGCGGCGCTGGCCTGCCAGACCGCCGATAAGCTGGACGCCATGAGCGACGCCGACTTTGCGGCGCAGCGGTTCCACTTCACAGACGAATAAGCAAAATGCCGGGCGCGGAGGTGTCAAAGCCTCTGCGTCCGGCATTTCTTTTTCACAAAATTTTTGCCATATAAAATTCATCAACAAAGGAGCCGTTGACGAACATGGATTTCTCCCTTGTTCCCTCAATCTTAAAACCACTTTTTTCATACAAGTGTCTTGCTGTTTCATTGCAACATTCAACAGTAAGTTCCAGTCTCTTAATTCCATTTTCCTTTGCCCAACAATTCAGCATTTCAAAAAAAGATGTACCGATTCCTTTACCTCTATAATCTTTCAAAATGCCTACTACAATATATGCTGTATGAAGAATCCGATTAAACTTTCCCCGTTCTGCCCGAATATAGCCAACCATTTTTTGATTTTCCATTGCCACTTGTAAAAAATCACTTCCACAAATCACATTATTTTCAATATCATTTTTTAGTTCTTGAACATTTGTGGTCTGGGTTCTCTCATTTGGTTCATACATCATATAATCTGTTTCAGCGTCCAAAGTGTTTAATAACTTCCAAAAATCTTCTATTTGGTTTAATTCCAGAGTTCTATAATAAAGCATAAGTACACCTCAATTCAAATTTACTCAATTATAGCATTGCACAAAATCAGTGTCCATACCAAAATCATTCAGCCGGGACAAAGACCTAAAAAGCTGTCTTTGTCCCGGCGCTTCTTTTTTGTCCATTTTCCCGCATTTAGAACCCCGTTTTGAGGGGAACTGGATAACTTTATCCACCTGCCTGCCGACCATGCGGAAAAAACCTTGATTTCCGTGGACTTTTACCGCCCTAAATGCGTAGACAGGAGGTATCTTTTTCGTTGGCGCTCCGCCTCTTTCTTCCGGCGTACCTGCACCGCGCAATCCGGGCAGTATTTGGCCCGGTTGGAGTTGGGCGTAAACGCCGCCCCGCAGACGGCGCAGCGTTTGATCTCGTCCCGACCTTTGGTGATCTCGGCGCACAGGGCCGCGTCCAGCGGCAGGACGGCCACCTTGAACCACCGGCACAGCAGCGAATAGGAAATACTCTGCACACAGACACATTCCTCCCCATCGTCCAGCAGGAGGCAGTTTCCGTTACAGTAGTTGCAGCACTCATGGGTGAGCCTGCGGGCCTTGCGGTATTGGGGATAACTCATTCTCGGTATGTTCATCGTTCCTGCGTATGCTCCTTTCCCGGCGCTGTCCGCAAAATGCTGTCTACATTTTGTTTGACAATGCCGTATTCTTTCAATTTCTGTTTCGCTTCGCTGTACTGTGCGGACAGCCGTTCCCGTTCTGCGTCCAGCTTTTTATACTCGGTTTTGAGGGCGTACAGGTTGGGGAGCTTTGTGATCCCGGCCTCTTTGAGCGCCTTTGCCGCCGCCTCATACAAAATCAGTTGGCTTTCATGCTGCCGCCGGAACGCGGCCTTGTCTTTGGCATTTCGCAGTTCCAGCGCCACAGGCCGGAGCTGCTTGTAGGCGGAGAGGTTTTTTATCAGCAGCGCCATATCCCCAAGGCGGCGTTCTGCGTCTTTCAGGGCGGAGGCCGCCGCGTCATTTGCCGCGCTGATCTCGGCCAGCCTGCTTTCCAAGCCCTCGTAGCTGTCGATCTGGTGTTCCGTGATGAAGTTTAAGGAATTGGCGGCCTGCTTCAAGTTGTGCAGCTTCGCCCACCGCGCATAGCCCGCCGACTGCTGGGCCTTGATACTGTCCTCCAAGGCGATCCGCAGGGTGATTTCCCCGGCGCTTCTTCTGCGCGGCCCCCGGTCAATGGCAATGCCCTTGATCCGCTGGGTGATCCGTTCCTCGGTGTAATCCTCCCCCAAGGTCTTACAGCGGGTAAAGCGTTCCTGTCCGGGACGGAGGCCGTCTGCCAGCGCGCGGAATGAAATAAACTTGCCCTGTTTGACTTCATAGCCCTGCGCCTCCATGAGCCGCAAAAAGCCGTCAAAGTCTTTGGCCTGCGGAATGGCCGCGTCGATAGCAAGTTTCAGTTTTGCTTTCCAGCTCTTACCCTTTTTCTGTGCGTCCCACTCGGCGTAGGTCTTGCCCTTGTCTTTGCCGGGCTTTACCACAGACAGGCCGTGTTCCTTGCACAGCCGGTCGCTGGTGCGCCGGATAAAGGCGTAGGTCTGGCGGTTGGAAATGTACTTGCGCTGGTTCGCCATATCCACGGCGCAGAAAATGATGTGGTTATGCAGATGGCCCTTGTCAATGTGGGTGGTAATTACATAGGGGTACTTGCCTTGCAGCACTTCATCGGCAAGCTGCCGCCCGATCTCGTGGGCCTGCTCCGCCGTGGTTTCCCCCGGTTCAAAGGCTTGTATCAGGTGGTGGGCCAGATTATTGCCCTTTTGGTACGCCTGATCTAATAGCATTTGAAATTCAATATCCGCCGTTTCATAGGAACAGCCATAGGAAGAAACGAACAGCTTTTCATCGGTCTTGTCCGGGTTCTCGATGTAGTCCAGCGCCTTTTTCAGCGTTGACTTGATAGGATGGATCTTTGTAACTGCCATATCTGTGCCAGCGCCCCCTTGATGTCCTCCAAGTCCTGCGCGTACACAGTCCCGGTACTGTTGATACGCCTTGCAATCTGGTTGATGTTGACGCCGATCTTTTGCAGCTCTGCGGTCTGCGCCCGGACGGGGCCGGTGTCGATATGGACGATATAGCCGTCGATCAGCATTTTCCGGGCGTAGGCAGAAAAGTTTTTTGTGCCAAGCTGGGCCATCTTCTGCTGGATCAGCGCCCGTTCCTCCGGCGTCACTGGGACGCGCAGCACAAACTTCCGTTTTCGGTTTGCCACTTTCTCACCTCCATTCATTCAGGGGTTTGGGGACTTCCCCAAGATACAAACGGGAAGCCGTTTGCCGGGAGTGTGGCTACACTCCCTATGCTTGCTGTTTTTCTTTTCCTCCACTCCTAATACTCTGAGAAGCCATCAAACTACCCGCAAAATAGCGCTTTGGAAAGAAAAATTTGCAAAAAAATAAGAGGCCCTTGGCCTCCATACAACAAATGATAAACAAATGCCGAATCCGTTTGACGCGTTCGCTTGACGGTCCGTGTCTACAGCACATCGTTAAACTTACCCGTTCTTTTGTTTTACCTTTGCAGAGAATACGGTATAAAAGATTCTGTCATACTACTTTCATACTATCAATTTAGAAGAGGTAAAACACGATGAAACAAAATTACAATGAAATCTTGCGGGAGTACCGCATCTACTTGACCGAACATGAAAAATCTCACGCAACCATACAAAAGTATGTTCGTGAGTTGGTTTGGTTTCTTTCATTTTTACAGGGGGAAGAACCTACAAAAGCAAAGGTGCTGGAATATCGAGAGCAACTGCAACAGAGCCACCATGCCCGCACCGTAAATGCCAAGCTGTCCGCCATTCATTCCTATCTGGACTACCTGGGGCTGGCGGCCTGCAAGGTGAGGTTTTTGAAAATCCAGCATACGGTATTTGTGGATGACAGCCGAGATTTGACCGAAGCGGAATACCACCGCTTGTTAGACGCTGCCAAAAGGAAAAAGGACAGCCGCCTGTATCATGTGATGCTTGCCATTTGCACCACCGGAATCCGGGTCAGTGAGCTTTCCTTTCTGACTGTGGAGGCATTGCACAAAGGAAAAGCGGAAATCCGCATGAAAGGCAAAATCCGCACCATTCTCTTGACAAAAGAGCTGTGCCGGAAATTGAACGCCTATGCCAAAGAAAAAGGCATCCGAACGGGGTATCTGTTCTGCACCCGTACCGGAAAGCCCTTAGATCGAAGCAATATCTGTCATGATATGAAAAAGCTGTGCCGGGCGGCGCGGGTAAATCCTGAAAAGGTCTTTCCCCACAATTTGCGGCACTTGTTTGCAAAATGCTATTATGCCATCAAAAAGAATCTGGCATATCTTGCGGATATTTTAGGACACGCCTCCGTGGACACCACGCGTATCTATGTAGCTATGGGCACACGGGAACATGAGCGAACCTTACAGCGGATGCATCTGATCTCATAGCACCACGGAATAATGATTCTGTGGTTCCATGGCCCCCTTGCTCAGTTACAAGTAGAACTGATTAGCTCTATTATAAGTGTATCAGAGCAGATTTTCAACCATTTATTACATATAGAACAGCAAAATAAATACGAAAAATAGACCTGCACCGCGAAATATGTGCGCAGGTCTGCTTTTTATGCCTGTCAGAACGCCCTTAGTTGATTAAAATAATAATTTTCTTCCTAGAAGCAGTAACGATTACCCCAGAATCATTATTCTGCGGTAATTGAATCGTTCAGAAAAGGAAAGTTTGTGGTTAGGATATTCCCTTTGAAATGGCAGGAGGTGAATAAAGTGGAAGAAAGATGGTCGGTAGAATTGTTGGAGTGCTTGGCCCAGAAGGCCGGATGTGGGTATCTGTCGGATTTGCGGTATCTCAGCCCATGGGAGCAATTCCATCTGTCCAGGGAGCTTTTACATGTTCCTTCGGAAGCCTTTTCGCTAAAAACGTGGAATGACGCCTTGGCTTATCTGACGGGTCTTTCCCAGCAAGCGGATGCATCCGCCGCGAAAGAAACGTTGATGAAGCATCTATCGGAACACTGCAGCGGTTTGCAACGTCATCCGAGCCGAGAATGAATTTGAATAGAAAGGTGGTTAGAATGCTATGCAAATTACTGTTGTAGGCGCAGGTTATGTGGGGTTATCTCTTGCCACTCTGTTAGGCCAAAAGCATGAAGTAATAGTGCTTGATATTGATGAAGAAAAGGTTGCGAAAGTTAATTCCCGTATTTCTCCCGTTCAGGACGTATATCTCGAAAAGTTTTTTGCCGAAAGAAAACTAAATTTGACAGCCACTGTAGATACGGCAATAGCATATAAAGACGCCGAGTATGTAATTATTACAACACCTACTAATTATGAGGATGAAACCAATAGCTTTGATACTCATGCGGTTGATTCCACCATAGAAATTTGTATGGCAAATAATGATCATTGCATTATGATCATCAAAAGTACGGTTCCTGTTGGGTATACAAGGAGTGTGCGAAAAAAATATAACACCAGCCACATTCTATTTTCCCCTGAATTTTTAAGAGAAACGAAAGCCCTATACGACAATTTGTACCCTTCCAGAATTGTTGTTGGTACAGATATTGCAGACCCTGCTATGGTTATCCATGCACAGGTTTTTTCAACCATCTTGCAAGAGTGCGCAAATAAAGAAGATATTCCCGTCTTGATTATAGGGCTTGATGAAGCAGAAGCCGCTAAACTTTTCGCTAATACTTATTTAGCCATGCGTGTTGCGTTCTTTAACGAATTGGATACCTTTGCAGAAATGAATGGGTTAAGTACAAAGAACATCATAGATGCAATTTGTCATGATCCTCGAATTGGTAAGCATTATAACAATCCATCTTTTGGCTATGGCGGATATTGCCTCCCGAAAGATACAAAGCAGTTGAAATCAAGTTTTCATGATATTCCTGAAAATTTGATTACCGCTGTGTGTCAGGCAAACCACACCAAAAAAGGCCATGTCATAAAGGGAATTCTGAATAAACATCCTGGCACAGTTGGTATTTACCGCTTAACGGCAAAGTCTAATTCTGACAATTTCCGTTCAAGTGCTGTTTGGGGTGTTATGGAGGGGCTTTCCAAAGAAAAACAAGAAATTGTAATATATGAACCCTTATTAGGCGATGCCGCAGAGTTTATGGGTTATAAGGTTGTACATTCTTTTGCGGAGTTTAAGCGTTCATGTGATGTTATTGTTGCTAATAGAGTTTCCAGTGAACTCTCGGAAGTTATGTATAAGGTTTATACAAGAGACATCTTTGGAAGAGATTGACCCGGCGAGGCGGTGATTGTAATGTACACATTTTTCTTGATGGTCGAGGATTATATCAAAACTCATAACCTTCACCTCTTTATGTTTTTCTTCGCATTCATTTTCATTCGATGGGGAATAGTATTTTTCCATGCTATTCGATATAAGCCATATGATTATGAAGATAAAGAAATAAATTATTTTACATCGGTGCTGCTCCCAGTCGTTGACGAACCATTAGATCTATTTTATAGTGTTCTGATGAAAATAGCACGCCAGAATCCGTCTGAGATTATAGTTGTCATTAATGGGCCAAAAAACGAGGGGCTTGAAAACCTGTGTGTAGATTTCAACAGGAATTTACCAATTTGCTTTACTCCTGTTCAGCATTATTATACACCTGTTGCCGGTAAGAGAAATGGGATCCGTGTGGCAATGGAGCACATTAATCCGAATTCCGATATAACAGTGCTTGTGGATAGTGATACGGTATGGACAGAGGATACTTTGTCCGAGTTGCTGAAGCCTTTTGCTTGTGATCAAAAAATTGGCGGTGTTACAACCAGACAGAAAATACTTGATCCTGACCGCAAACTCGTAACCATGTTTGCAAATTTGCTTGAAGAGATCAGAGCTGAAGGAACGATGAAAGCAATGAGCGTTACAGGCAAAGTGGGCTGCCTTCCCGGCAGGACAATTGCTTTCCGTACTCAGATTTTGATAGATGTGATGTATGACTTTATGAATGAGACATTCATGGGATTTCACAAAGAAGTATCCGATGACAGAAGCCTCACAAACCTGACGCTCCGAAAGGGGTACAAAACAGTTATGCAAGACACCTCAGTAATTTATACAGATGCGCCCACCGAATGGAAAAAATTTATCAGGCAGCAGTTAAGATGGTCGGAAGGTTCACAGTATAACAATCTGAGAATGACTCCTTGGATGTTAAAAAACGCCAAGCTGATGTGCTTTATTTACTGGTCAGATATGATTAGTCCGATGATGCTGGTTAGCGTTTATGCCAATACTATAATTTGCAAGGTGTTAAATATACTTGGCTGCGCGATTCCAACATTGGCATATACCGCTCCATGGTGGCAGATCATTCTCTTTATTCTTCTTGGTTGTATCATTAGTTTTGGTTCACGAAATATTAAGGTTATGAGAAGTGTGAAGTGGTATTATACATTACTGCTTCCAGTATTCATCCTTGTTTTAACTGTTGTCATGGTTCCTATCCGATTGCTAGGCCTTATGCTCTGCTCTGACGATATGGAATGGGGCACCCGGAAATTGGAGGAGGACAATGATAAAGTGGAAGTTCCTTAATTGCATTTGTATATTCGCGGCTGCTATATTTATATTATGGGTTGGTTGCAACGAACAGCCTGTCGATACCGAGAAGGCCGATGGCTCTGACAGCATTGCGTCTATTGAGGCTCCGAGTAATAGTCAAGCTACACTGGAAGAACCAACTACGGAATCTATTGTAACAGAATCCTCAGTTGTCGAGTCTGAATATTATCCTATTACAGAGGGACAAAGATATTTGGGCGTTTATGTTCAAGGCCCCGAAGAGACTGATGTTTTAGCTGACAGCATCAATACTTTAGCTTGGTTTGATCGTTTTGATCAGACAAGTGATTACAAGATTTCTTTATGTTTAGACGACAATAAATATATAGCGTTTATCACTTTGCAGCCTACCGACTGGGACTTAAAATTGGTTTCTGACGGGTATTATGATGATTTAATTATTGAATATTTTAAGAAACTCTCTTCGGATAACAGAGCCAATACAGAACTTTTTGTTCGATTAGCGCATGAAATGGAAATGAGGCCCTCTTACAAATCTGGTTGGTACAGTTGGCAAACAGATGATGCTCACGCATATGTAAACGCTTGGGTTCACATTGTGAACTTGGGTAGGGAATATGCTCCCAATGTTAAGTGGGTATGGTCTCCCAACAGGGCAGACGAATACACAACGAAATATTATCCAGGTGATGAGTATGTTGATTATGTCGGATTGACATTGAATAACACATTGGATTCCCGTGAGAGTTTTCAGCAGTTCTATGAAAATGAAGGTCAAAGAGACTATTTGGAAGCATATAATAAGCCAATTATTTTTGGAGAGATCGCGGAGCATAGCACCAGTGATGAAGTTCGCAATGAATACATACAATCTGTTTTTGATTATCTTGGAACCTACGATAAATGCATCGGTTTTATTTTCTTAAATCAAGATCTAGAAAGTGCAAGACAATACAAGTTTACAGATTGCGAATTGATATTAGATACATTTATTGAGAATGCGAGGGATTACATTTGTGCGAAATAAGAAGTTTACAAAGTATCAGATCATGACGAGAGTTGGAACGATTATCAGCATTTTACTGTTTGTTGTCCTTGGATTTTGTATCGAAGTTATTTTCTAAAAAAATGGAGAAAGTGAAAGATGGAACATCAAACCAAAGGAACGTTGCGCAATCAGGCCGTCATTACATCAGCCGGATCGCCCCGAGCAACCACACCGCGGTTCGTAAGGTATTGGATGGGAGCAATTCCCCCTAACGCTGATCCCATTGGCGGTTTCAGGAGGGAGCCGTCATGTGTAGAACGGGATATCGACCAACGGAAATGGGAGTAACACCGTTAAAAAAAACATCCCCCGGCCCGTGGGAAATGTGGCCGGAACCATGAATTTGCGTATGCAATAAAATATCATACTATTTTTTTGTTCGCCCGGAGGGTTTATGCCCTTCCGGGCGAATTTTGTTATTTCCTTCGGCCCGCTCTATCGGTCAAACACTTTTTCAAAATTTTTTTAAAAAAGTGGTGTTTGGCGGGTAGCTGGAGGCCTTTCAACAGTAACTTTGGCGGAAAGGGAGAAAACCACCGAAATCCCCCACAGAAAGGGGGTGAAAAGATGGAAACGATCCCCCGCAATGATTTTATCCTGCGGCACCGCTATGATGCTTTCTGCAAAGCGGTACTCCGCAATGAGGCTAAAAGCTACTGGTCGGAGATGGCGCATCGCCGCGAACGTGAAAAGTCGCTGGATGCTCTGACACAAGAGGAAATGGACAAGCGCTCAGTCGTGGATGATTACCCCAGCGACAGCTACGTTTTTTCGTCGTATGGGTATGACCTGCTGATCGACAACGAGCTTGTAGCCGAGGCGTTCGCCAGCCTGCCGGAACAGGAACAAAGCATTTTGATTTTGCACTGTGTTCTGGATTTGGCAGACGGAGAAATCGGCAGCCTCATGGGAATGTCCCGCAGCGCCGTACAGCGTCACAGGACAAGGACCCTGAAACAGTTGCGTATGAAATTGATGGCGTTCATGCCAGAGGGAGGTAAACGCGGATGAAGGAACCTACATTCAACGGCAGAGAGCTTCTTCCCCTTTCGGTGATGGAAGCTGCCCACGCTGGGGATGCAATGGCTATGGAGCAAGTGCTGCGGTACTATGAGGACTACATAAACAAGCTCTGCATCCGCACCTTGTATGACAGCAACGGCATCCCCTATGTGTGCGTGGACGAGTATATGAAGCACCGTTTGGAAATCAAGCTCATTCATTCCATCATCGTTGCCTTGAAGTAACGACCCGGCCACGGTAACGGAAATGTCTTATTACTCTCTTTCCGCATTTCCGCCGGCTCGGTGGCTGATGTATGTACCTTGACAAATACGCCCGCAGGACAATGGCGGCGCGTCATAGGGCATACGGACACATTCTGTCTACACCGAGCCGGACGGCGGGTGCGCCATGATGCTGGTTTCTACGAAAACAGCGGAGCGACAACCACCCAGCCGCAAAATAAGCGTAGCTGCTTATGGGCGATGACGTGCAGGCAGGACAATGATACTCCCTTACAGCCACAGTCCGAGCGTTAAAAGCGTCACAGGCAATGGGTAGGGCCGTGTGAGAACCACACGGGGGTGAAAAGCCCGTGGAGCTGGGCCGCCAGCCGTCCGTGTTTTGCCCACATTTACAAGGAACCTTTGCTTTGAACAGAAGGAGGCCATATTATGAGTAATAACGATGTGCCTATTTGGGAAAAGTATACGCTTACCATTGAGGAAGCGTCGAAATATTTTCGCATTGGAGAAAACAAACTGCGTCGGCTTGCCGAGGAAAACCCATCCGCTGGCTGGGTGATTTTGAACGGCAACCGCATCCAGATCAAACGGCAAAAATTTGAAAAAATCATTGATTCTCTTGACACAATCTAGTGAAAAAGAGCCTTGACTATGCTATAATACTCTTAAAGCGTGTCAAGGCTCTTTCCGTCATGGAAAGGAGCATGACGAAATGTCAAAAAAAGAACGAGATGAAAAAAGGCGGGACAGCAAAGGCCGCCTTTTGAAATCTGGAGAGAGCCAGCGAACAGACGGAAGATACGCCTACAAATATACGGATACCTTTGGAGAACCGAAGTTTGTGTACTCATGGAAGTTAGTCCCTACGGACAAAATCCCTGCCGGAAAACGCCCGGATATTTCTCTGCGTGAGAAAATCAAGCAGATACAAAAAGACCTTGACGATGGGATTGACACCATCGGTAAGAAAATGACCGTGTGCCAGCTATATGAAAAGTATATCCGGCAGCGGGGCAATGTGAAACGGGGAACCCATAAGAGCCGCCAGCAGTTAATGAAACTTCTGTCCGAGGATAAAATCGGAGGGGCCAGCATCGACAGCGTGAAGCTGTCTGACGCCAAAGAATGGGCCTTGCGTATGCAGGAAAAGGGCGTGGCCTATCATACCATCTGCAACGGCAAGCGTTCCCTGAAAGCCATTTTTCACATGGCCGTACAGGACGATTGCCTCCGCAAGAATCCCTTTGACTTCCAGATCAATGAGGTTATCAACGACGATACCGTACCAAAGGTGCCGCTTACCCCTGCACAGGAAAAGGAGCTTTTGGGCTTCATGCAGAGTGACCCCGTTTATGCCAAGTATTATGACGAGGTATTGATTCTGCTGGAAACCGGACTTCGCGTTTCCGAACTCTGCGGCCTGACGCCTGCCGACCTGAATTTTGACAAGCGGTTTGTGAATGTAGACCACCAGCTTTTGAGAAGCACCGAGGACGGCTACTACATCGAAGCGCCAAAGACAGACAGCGGTTATCGCCAGGTGCCTATGAGCGCAGCGGCCTACAAAGCATTTCAGCGTGTGTTGCACAGGCGAAAGGACGGCAAAGGCGTTGTGGTGGACGGGTATAAGGGATTCCTGTTCTTAAATCGGGACGGACTGCCGAAAGCGGCTGTCAACTATGATTCCATGTTTCAGGGCCTTGCCAAGAAGTTCAACAAGTTCCATGCGGAACCGCTGCCGGAGGTCATGACGCCACACACCATGCGGCATACATTCTGTACCAGAATGGCAAATGCGGGCATGAACCCCAAGGCATTGCAGTACATTATGGGGCATTCCAATATCGTTATGACGCTGAACTATTACGCCCACGCCACGTTCCATTCCGCACAGGAGGAAATGGAACGGCTGCAAGCCAAGTCACAGACCGCCGCCGCAGTCAACGCGCAGCCTGCGTCAGAGAGCGCCCAGGAATCCAAGGCCGCATAAGATACGCAGAATGTACTACTGTTTGTACTACGTTTGAGAACGAAAACATGAGGGGTAATAAGAATGTTTGTGAGGTTCTTCCGATAGGAAAAATGCCGGAAAAGCCCGAAGTTAAGGGCTATACCGGCATATAAGAACATCTAACGAGATAATTGGAAATCTATTAAATGATTTCTTAAAAATATCACCAGGTTCTAATTTTAGTCTCGCAATCTGGACATCCGTGTAGCTTCTTTTCGTTAGTTCTTCTATCGGTATATCCTTGAATCTTCTTTTTCCATAATCAAAATCTGCAATTCTAAGACATATAGTCCCACTTTCGCCTTCGACTGGTTCTACTCCCCATATTCCTCCATCTCTTGTATTCACAATATGACGAAAAGGGCACTCTGACCAATATACCGGAACAGAATCCAACCATTCAAATCTACTTTTTCTCATTTCACGCATATAGTCACCACCTTAGCGAAACAGCTTAGACACTCGTTCCGAAACCGAACGCTCAAGCTCCAGGAACTTGGCTTCCAGTTCTTCACTTGGTGTAGGCTGCTGATACTTATAGAAATAGCGGGTGAATGGAATCTCTGCACCTGTCTTGATAACCGGTTTCTTTGCTCCCGCATTTTCTTCAAAGAACCATTTGGCGTCCGGCACGTGAGGAAGCACTTCACGAGCCATGTAGGCTTCAATATCTTCCTCGTACTTGACGATCTCGATATCCTTGGTTTCTTTATCGTACAGAATATTGCCCTTTTTGTCTCTCTGGATTTCCGCTTTCTTGTCCATCACGGAAAGACCATCCGCAATTTTCTCAATCAACTTTTTATCGACAGTGGCATCAGCCAGCACTTCAGTCAGAACTGGCATAAAAGCCTTTAGCGAATAATAGACCACATCAGAAACAGCGCTGCTCAGCGTAGACAGAATTGCATCGTAAACCGGCTTATTGTTCTGGTAGGATTCCAGCTTTTTCAATTCCTTTCCGGTCAGTTCTTCCGCACTTTCCAACTCAGCGACCTTAGTTTCAGCGTAAAGAGAGGACAAGCATCCCTTGGACAGCATCGCTTCAATTCGTTCCTCTGTAATAGTGTAGCTTCTCTGGAGTGGCTGCATCACAGCATACTCACGGTAGATAAATTCGGTATTGTCGTAAATCTTGCTGTACTCATTTTCTTTGAAATCCGCATACAGCTTCGTAATAGCGGAACGATCTTCCGCAGAAATTTCATTCTTCTTATTCCCCAGCGCTTTGCGCAGCTTGTGAGAGAAAGAGGATGCGTCAATCAGCTGAATCTTTCCTTTACGTTCCGGTCGCTTGTTTTTTGACAGCACCCAAATGTAGGTTGCAATGCCAGTGTTGTAAAACAGATCAGTAGGCAGACCGATGATGGATTCAATCAAATCATTCTCCAGCAGCCAGCGGCGAATCTGACTTTCACCGGATGCTGTACCGCCAGTAAAAAGCGGACTTCCGTTTTCGATAATCGCCGCACGACCGAGCTTGTCATCCATTTTGTCAATGGCTGACTGAACGAAAAGCATCTGCATATCACCGGAGCCAGGAAGTCCAGCCCCCCAGCGCCCACCAAAGCCTTTCTGATATTCAGCGTTCACAGCCTGCTCCACGCCTTCTGCTGCATCCTTGCCGCCCCACGGAGTTCCGAACGGTGGATTTTCGATGACAAACCGCATCTTGATTCCCTTGAAACGGTCAGCTTTCATGGTGTCCTGATAGCAGATATTTTCCGCATTCTGTCCTTTAATCATCATCTCGGCAAGACAAATTGCGTAAGATTCCGGATTGATTTCCTGACCAAACAGACGCACATCGGCTGTAGGATTATAGCGTTTGATGAAGTTGTAGCTGGTGGAGAGCATACCGCCGGTTCCACAGGCCTGATCCAGCACGGTGATGACTTTTCCATCATCGAAAATATCGTCACAACCCTCAGCTAACAGAATATTGACCATCAGTTTGATGATGTCACGACCAGTGTAGTGATCGCCAGCTTCTGCATTTTCAGAAAATCTCCGAATCAAATCTTCAAAGATATAGCCCATCTTCACATTGTCGATGGTCACCGGATTTAAATCCAACTCGGAAAATGCTTTGACCACAGAAAGCAGACGGTTGTTCTTGTCCATCTTATCGATCTGTTTATCAAAGTCCAGACTCTTGACAATATCCTGAATGTTCGCAGAGAAGCCCTGAATGTAGGATTTGAAATTTGCAGCCAGATGGTCAGTATCGTTGACCAACTCAGCCAAGTCGAACTCACTTGTATTGTAAAACTGATAACCAGAAATCCGGTACATAGCTTTGGCGGGATATGCCGGGTTGCCCTTGAATTTCTCTACAACTTTCTGCTTTGTTGGTGCAAGGGCGCACTCAAAGCGACGAATAATCACCATTGGAATAATCACATCTTTGTATTTGTCACTTTGATAGGTTCCACGCAGCTTGTTGGCAATGGACCAGATAAAATTTACTTCGGTCGATACATCAACGGGGCTATCATCCCACATCGCATCTATCATTTGTTTCTCTGGCATTTTATCTTCCTCCGTTAAAGGTTACTGTTTCTCTATTCTCCATTATAGTACATAGTCTTCTCCATAGTTTGGACTCCCAATGCACAAACTCAAGAGTTCTCAGCTTTATCGGGTACATACTCCATGATGTCACCGACATCGCAGCTGAGAGTGGCACAGATTTTTGAAATTACATCCATGCTGACATTTTCATCCTTGCCCATTTTAGCAATTGTAGTGGTACTGATTCCCGTTCTGGCTCTTAAGTCTGATTTGTTTAGGTTCTTGTCAATCAGTAGCTTCCACAGTTTTTTGTAGCATACCGCCATACACTCACCTCAATATCTTTCACTTAGCAATTCTGGAGCTATACATTTTTCCTCTATCATATCATAGACCTCCAGATTTCACAATCTTAGTTCAAGTAAACTGGAAAATATATTTATAAAACTAAAGATAATATGCAGATATGAGTTTTTCTCATGTGAATACGTTTCAAGAGGCCGCCTATGGAGGGTTCACAAATTGGCAAGCAGTGTAAACCTGTACAGGTTCACTCATTTTCTCGATTTTCCCTTCGGTGCAATCTTCGCAAATTTGCTTGTTGGGGCAGCATCCCCAATCCCCTTTGATCGGTATCTACGATACCGGCTGCTCGTTCATTCTGAACGTTTTCCTGAGAAAGAAAAAACCTGGACTGCCATTTGGCATCCAGGTTAAAATCTTAATTCCATTTGATTATTCTTTCTTCTCAATCCAACCAATAAAGGTGCTGACCTTTTCGAGTTCTTCCTCATTCATGGTTCTCAGCTTCTCGCACAATTCACGATACGGGGTATTCGCATCGTCCAGCGGGGCGAAAAATTCTGCCGGTGTCATATCAAAATACGAGATGATATTGAACAGTTCCCTGAGAGACGGCAAGGCTGCTCCGCTGGTTATTCCACGAATGTATGAGCCACTCTTATCCAAATCCAAGCTCATTTTGTGTTCGGAAATATTCTTTGCTATTCTTAATTCTGTAATCCTGATACGAATAAATTCATCATACTGCGTGTTGGCCATTCCTGTCCCTCCTTCCTCAACTATTGTAATATGAATCAGAAGGCGATGTTGGTAGCGAGAAAACGAATTTTCTCTTTATCCTTTCTTGTATTGGTGATATAATTATCAATATCTGGGTTTGGTTGGTGATATCAATACCAATCATCTCCAAAGGAGAGATTTTTATGAATTTATTCGCTGTCAGTTTCTTTGGACACAGACAAGTTGATGATCCGTTTTTGATTGAGCGACAGTTGGAATCAATCATCCGTGAGCTGCTTCTTACCAAAGAATATGTCGAATTCCTTGTTGGGCGAGACGGAGAATTTGATCAGCTTGTTTCATCAACGGTTCGCAGATGCAAGCGAACCATCCGTGATGACAACAGTTCTCTCGTTCTTGTACTGCCATATATGACGGCAAAATATCGGGACAATGAACAGGCATTTCATGAGTATTATGATGAAATTGAAATCTGTCTCGAATCCGCAGAAAAGCACTTCAAGTCCGCCCATCAAGTCAGAAACCGGTCCATGGTTGACCGGTCGGATTTAGTTATTTTCTGCGTAAAACGCAATTCTGGCGGAGCTTATCGGACCATGCAATATGCAAAAAAGGCAGATGCAAAGATCATGAATCTGCCAGATGTACCTCGTTGACTTTCGTATTATTTTTCTCGGAAAGGAAGAACATGAATAAAAAGAAACGAATAGCCATTCTACTTGCCGTCATTATTGTTGTGGCAGTTGGAATTATAATTGCGGTGGCATCACATCAGAAACAGGAAATGGACTTCGATGAATTTGCTGACCGTTTTGAAAAGAGCGCAGAAGAAGTTCTTGGAGAAGATGTAGGGAAAGTCCCCAAAACAGAACTCGTAGCCACACTGACCTATGGAGACCAAAATGACAAGGATAACAACATCTACTACCGTATCCTTAAAACCACATTTTACGAAGGAGATCCGGAAGAAATCACCGGATTACATACGGAAGCCCTGGGTGTGCTTTTCCCTGTTGACAATATGGACAGTTGTGAGGAAATGATGATTCAGGACTGGCCGGGCGCTCTTTACAAGAAAGATGACACGGCATTTCTCTGTTGGACTTATTCTCCGGAAGTCACTTATGTTCTGGAATACACTCCAAGCAAACTTGATGATTCCGAAATCATCAAGATGGCTGAAAGTGCAGAACCTGTAAAATAAAAAACCACAATCTACACTTCAAATCGGAGCATGACTATGACTTTTTTATTTATGCACGGGAATGATTTTTCTATCATTCCTTCTTGGAAAAATGTGATTTTATCACGGAGAGTACCACCGAGACAGGTTATAATACGAGTACAAAAACACAAGGAGGTACTCTTATGAGACTGAAAGATAAAGTTGCAATTATCACCGGAGGCAGCCGTGGCATTGGTTACGCTACCGCAGACAAATTTTTGAAGGAAGGTGCTACGGTAATCCTGACCGCAAGCTCGCAAGGTTCTGCTGATAAAGCGGTTGCGCAGCTAAAAGAAAAATACCCGGATGCAACAGTTGCGGGAATCAGTCCTAACCTGTCCAATTTGGAATCTGTCCGCAATGCTTTCCGAGAAGCTGCCTCAAAATACGGTTGCATTGATATTCTGGTGAACAATGCCGGTGTATCCGAAAGCACTCCCTTTACCGAGTATACGGAGGAAACCTTTGACAAGGTTATGGATCTGAATGTAAAAGGCGTGTTCAATGCTACAAGAGCCGCCAGTGAGTGCATGATTGCAAAAGGTCACGGTGTTATTCTCTCCACCTCCTCAATGGTTAGCATTTACGGCCAGCCCAGTGGCTTTGCATATCCAGCATCCAAATTTGCTGTCAATGGCCTGACGGTTTCCCTTGCCCGGGAATTGGGTCCGAAGGGTATTCGAGTGAATGCAGTCGCTCCCGGAATTACCTTGACTGATATGATGAAGGCTGTTCCCAAGGAGGTAATTGATCCGCTCATCAATCAGATTCCCCTGCGCCGCCTGGGTCAGCCAGAGGATATTGCCAATGCATTTGTATTCCTGGCATCTGATGAAGCGTCCTATATCACAGGTGTTGTACTCAGCGTAGACGGCATGGCAAGAACATAAAAATCGGAAACAGGGCAGCTGGAAACGGCTGCCCTATCTTCAAAATGTGGAGGTATGCACATGAAAAGAATCATTCCTATTTTAATGGCATTACTGCTTTTGTCCGGATGTGCAACACAATCCGCTGAAAAAACCTATCGACAGATTACCATGGAGGAAGCTGTTACAATGATGGAGGAGGAAACCGGATACACCATCCTTGATGTCCGGACTGCTCAAGAATATAGTGAAAGGCATATTCCAGGTGCGATTAATATTGCCAACGAATCCATCGGCACAGAGGACATTCCGGAGCTGCCGGATAAAGATCAGTTGATTCTGGTATACTGCCGCAGCGGTAATCGGAGTAAGCAGGCCTCTGAAAAGCTGGTAAAACTGGGCTACACCAATATCGTTGAAATCGGCGGGATTAATAGTTGGCCCGGTGAAACCGTCGCCGACGATAAGTGACAAAATCACGGAAAAAGCAACGACTACTGGATATAATAAAGCCATAAAAAAGAAAACAGGAGGACTTAAATATGTCTGCTATCAATGTAAATAAAAACAATTTCAATCAAGAGGTTTTGAACTCGGACAAGCCCGTCCTGATGGATTTCTGGGCTCCCTGGTGTGGTCCTTGCCGCATGGTAGTTCCTCTGGTAGAGGAGATTGCCAAGGAGCGCTCCGATATCAAGGTTGTTAAAATTAATGTGGATGAGGAACAGGAACTGGCTATGCAGTTCGGTGTGATGAGCATTCCCACTCTGGTGGTTATGAAGAACGGAAAGATTGCCAATCAAGTCACCGGTGCCAGACCTAAGGCCCAGATTCTCGCCATGCTGTAAGGAGGTGCAAAGATGGGATTCTTCGATTTCCTGAAAGGCCCTGACATCAATCAGGGTGTCAAAGAATATAGCACTACGGATGGCGCAGTCCTGCTGGATGTTCGTACCCCTGACGAATACCGGCAGGGGCATATCCCCGGCAGTAAAAATATTCCTTTGCAGTCCATTAACAAAGTGGCTGGCGTGATTGACAATAAAGCTACCCCCATTTTTGTTCATTGTCTCAGCGGTGCAAGAAGCCGTCAGGCAGCTGCTATTTTGAAGCAGATGGGTTATACCAATGTGGAAAACATAGGCGGAATTTCCGCTTATGCAGGAAAGGTGGAACGGTAATATGAAAGTTATCATTGTAGGCGGTGTGGCAGGCGGTGCTACTGCTGCCGCCCGTATTCGCAGACTAAATGAGCAGGCAGAAATCGTAGTTTTTGAGCGCTCGGGGTATATCTCCTATGCCAACTGTGGTCTGCCTTACTATATCGGTGATGTGATTACCGATCGGTCGGACCTGACCCTCCAGACACCGGAGAGCTTCTTCTCCCGGTTCCGTGTGAACATGAAGGTACACCATGAGGTCACGGCTATCCATCCTGACAAAAAGACCGTTTCCGTCAAGAATCTGCAAACCGGAGAGGAATTCGAGGAAAGCTATGACAAGCTGATTCTTTCTCCCGGTGCCAAGCCTACCCAACCCAGGCTTCCCGGCTTAGGTCTTGATAAACTGTTCACCCTGCGCACCGTGGAGGACACCTTCCGCATCAAGGATTACATCAATATAAACCATCCTAAGTCTGCCGTACTGGCAGGTGGTGGCTTCATTGGGTTGGAGCTGGCAGAAAACCTGCGTGAACTGGGAATGGAGGTCACCATTGTCCAGCGTCCAAAACAGCTTATGAATCCCTTTGATTCCGATATGGCTGCTTTTATACACAATGAAATGCGCAAGCACGGTGTTAAGCTGGCACTGGGTCATACCGTGGAAGGGTTTGCGGAAATGGGCGGCGGCGTGGATGTGCTGCTGAAAGACGAACAGCCTCTCCATGCGGATATGGTAATCCTGGCCATTGGTGTTTCTCCCGAAACCACCCTTGCAAAAGATGCCGGGTTAGAACTGGGCATTAAGGGAAGTATTGTGGTCAATGACCAGATGGAAACCTCCATTTCAGACATCTATGCTGTGGGTGATGCGGTGCAGGTGAAGCACTTTGTCACAGGGCAGGATGCTCTGATTTCTTTGGCGGGCCCTGCTAACAAACAGGGACGAATCGCTGCGGACAACATCTGTGGTGGAGACAGCCATTATACCGGCTCCCAGGGAAGCTCTGTCATCAAGGTCTTTGACATGACTGCCGCCACTACCGGCGTGAATGAGACCAACGCCAGAAAAGCAGGACTGGATGTTGATACGGTTATCCTGTCGCCCATGAGCCATGCAGGTTACTACCCCGACGGGAAGGTCATGACCATGAAAGTGGTATTTGAGAAAGAAACCTACCGCCTTCTGGGTGCTCAGATCGTGGGCTATAAAGGGGTGGACAAGCGGATTGATGTGCTGGCTACCGCTATCCGGGCAGGAATGAAAGCCACAGAACTGAAGGATCTGGATCTGGCCTACGCACCGCCTTACTCCTCTGCGAAAGACCCGGTAAATATGGCTGGCTTTATGATTGAGAATATCGCAAAAGGTGTTCTGAAACAGTGGCATCTGGAAGAAGCATATAATCTTCCTCGTGACCGAAGTGTAACTCTGTTGGACACCCGCACTGCAGAAGAATTCACCCACGGACACATTGACGGTTTCTTAAATATCCCAGTGGACGAGCTGCGGGAGCGGTTGGATGAGCTGGACAAGCGTACGCCTGTCTACGTCATCTGCCAGAGCGGCCTGCGCAGCTACATTGCCTGTCGTATCCTGGCCGGAAACGGATTTGACTGCTATAACTTCTCCGGCGGCTTCCGGCTCTATGATGCTGTGACCAATGATCGCTGCCTTATTGAATCCGCCACCGCCTGCGGTATGGACAAATAACAATAACCCCTTCTCAGATTCCACAGGAAATGAGAAGGGGTTATCCTTTAGTAAATGATAATTCCAAGCACAGCCAAGGCGATAATCAGCAGGATTAGCTGTTGCTTAGGCATTTTGCAGTTCCTCCAATGCAGCTTCGTCTGTAACCTCCACTGTTCCACGAGTCAGCTTGACCATACCCTCGTTCTGGAAATAGCGAAGCATTCGAGTAACTACCTCACGGGCGGTACCCATGTGGCCCGCAATGGTTTCATGGGTAATCTTGAGGATGTTTGTTCCCTCTAAGCTGCATTCCTCCAGCAGAAATCCTGCCAGCCTTTTATCAAAGCTTTTCCACATGATCTGCTCCATGAGCCACATAACCTCAGAAAAACGGGTAGCCATAATTTCGTTGGTAAAATTAGCTACCACAGCAGACTCTTTCATTAAGCGTCCATAAGTGTCAGCAGAAATAACCCACATCGTGGTATCCTTCTGCGCCTCAATGGTGATCTCAAACTGAATGCTGTTCATCATACAGGAGGCGGAAAACAGGCAAATATCCCGATCAAACAAACGATAGAGGCTAATCTCCCGTCCTTCATCAGAAAGAATATAGGCACGAAGCTGTCCGCTTCTTACCAGCAGAAGACCGGTACACTCCACAGTTCCGTTGTGAATCACAGTCCCTTTGTCCACTTTTCGTAAAACTGCATTTCGCTCCAAAATCTGCTGCTGGGTCGGTGTCAGTTTGTTCCAAATTGGAAAATAGGATGAAAAATCCATGGGTACACCTCCTTGAATACACATAGTATAAAATAATTTATGGCATATGTCAATAATTCCGTTGACATATGGGAAAGGGAGATGTACAATGATTGTATAAATGGCATATGCCGCAAATAATATGGAGGTGAATCTATGCCAAGACCGAGAAAATGTAGAAAAGTATGTTGTCTGCCGGATAATGATGGTTTTGTTCCGGTTCGTGGCGGCGAGGAACTGACTCCCATTGTCCTGAATGTGGATGAGTATGAAGCCATTCGCCTGATTGACCGTGAAGGTTTTTCTCAGGAGCAATGCGGAGAATATATGCGTATTGCCAGAACAACGGTTCAGCAGATTTATGTAGCTGCCCGTAAAAAACTTGCGGATGCGCTGGTTGAAGGACTTCCTCTGCGAATCGAGGGAGGGGATTTTGCGCTCTGCAGCGGAAACAGCGCAGCCTACGGGTGCAGAAATTGCTATCAGAAAAAAATCCATCCGATGCACGAAAAACCGAAAGGAGATCATATTATGAGAATAGCAGTCACTTACGAAAACGGAGAAATCTTTCAGCACTTCGGTCACACCGAACAGTTCAAAATCTATGATGTGGAAAATGGAAATATCATTTCGTCTGAGATTGTGGATGCGGGCACCAGCGGCCATGGTGCGCTGGCAGGAGTTCTGAGCGCCCTGAAGGTGGATGCCCTGATCTGTGGCGGTATTGGCGGCGGTGCACAGATAGCACTCAGCGATGCGGGTATCCGACTTTACGGTGGTGTTTCCGGCAGCGCTGATGTAGCAGCAGAAGCACTGGTAGCAGGTGAGCTGGACTTCAACCCCAATGTCCGGTGTGATCATCACGACCACCATGGGGAAGGTCACTCTTGCGGTTCCCACGGCTGCGATCATCACTCCTGCGGCTGAATAGGTGATAAAGTCACGGAATTTGTGTCGTGATTTGGCAAAATATAGACAAAGGAGGCTGTAAAATCTATGAAACAATATGTTTGCAGCATTTGTGGCTACGTTCACGATGAAGCTGTCAGTGGCAAGTGGGAAGACCTACCCACCGATTGGAAGTGTCCCCTCTGCGGAGCAGGCAAAGACGCTTTCAAACCCAAAGAAGAAAAAACAACATCCCAGAAGATCCTCGAAAAGCCTCATGTAGACAAGGAGCTCTCTCCCATGGAAATGAGCGTCATCTGCTCAAACTTGGCCCGTGGCTGCGAAAAGCAGTATCTGCCCCAGCAGGCAGATGATTTCAGAAAACTGGCAGAGTTCTTCAGGAGCAAGGCTGTGCCCGTCGAGGAGGCCAGCACTGCCAGGCTGCTGGAACTCATCGAACAGGATCTCTCAGTGGGATATCCTTACGGCAATGCAGTAGCCGGTGAAAAGCTGGATCGGGGTGGTCTGCGCTGTCAGGTGTGGAGCGAAAAGGTTACCCGAATGCTCCAGTCTCTGCTGACCCGCTATGAATCTGAGGGAGATAAGATGTTGGAAAACACCGGTGTCTGGGTTTGTACGGTCTGTGGTTTTGTCTATGTGGGCGACACAGCCCCAGAGCTTTGTCCCGTGTGTAAGGTTCCCAGTTGGAAATTTGAAAAAGTGGAAGGGAGGGCATAACTATGGCTGAAAAATATGCAGTAAGAAATCTTCGCTTATGTACTAAGGACTGCCTTTGCCTCTATGTCTGCCCTACCGGAGCGACTGATACAGAGAACAGCATCATTGATCCTGAAAAGTGTATCGGCTGCGGTGCCTGTGCCGAAGCCTGTCCATCCTCTGCAATCTCTATGGTTCCAAAAGAACTTCCGCCCCAGCAGCCGAAAGAAGAAAAAGTTGTCGAAGCACTTCGTGGCTTAGTTCAAAGCAAAGCCAATGCAGAGAACATTGCTTCGCAGCTTCCCGATGTCTTGAGCGTCGCTGTGGAAAAATCTTCTCGCTTGATGGCTGAGGATCTGTGCAGGGAAGCCGGCTTTATGCTGCCTCAGAGCGGTAACACCAGGGCATTCTTGGAAAGCATTAAAACGTATCCCGGCATTCCGGTGGATGCTGTGGAATCTCTGTTAAAAAACATTCTATTCAATGAAAAAATGGAGGAAAAGAAAATGGAAAAATGGAAATGCACAGTCTGCGGTTACATTCACGAAGGCCCTATGACACCTGATTTTAAGTGTCCCATCTGCAAGCAGCCTGCCGACAAGTTTGTGAAGATTGAGGATGCTGCAGCTCCGGCAAAAAATCCCTATGCAGGTACCAAGACCGAGAAGAATCTGTGGGAAGCTTTTGCTGGGGAATCTCAGGCCCGCAACAAGTATACCTACTTTGCTTCCGTAGCCAAAAAAGCCGGTTACGAACAGATCTCTGCTCTGTTCCTACATACCGCAGAGAACGAGAAGGAGCACGCCAAACTGTGGTTCAAAGCTCTGGGCGAACTGGGCGATACTGCCGAGAACCTTCTCCATGCTGCCGAAGGCGAGAACGCTGAGTGGACGGATATGTATGACCGCATGGCCCGTGAGGCTGACGAGGAAGGATTCCATGATCTGGCTGAACAATTCCGTGGCGTAGCTGCCATTGAGAAGATGCACGAGGAGCGCTACCGCAAGCTGCTGAGTAACGTCGAGGCTATGCAGGTATTTGAGAAGAGCGGCGTTACCATCTGGGAGTGTCGTAACTGCGGACATATCGTAGTAGGAACCAAGGCTCCTGAGATCTGCCCTGTCTGCAAGCATCCTCAGGCATTCTTCGAAGTGCGTGCGGAAAACTATTGATAAAACGGAGGAAATGAAAATGGGGGCAAAGTTTTTTGTCTGTGAACACTGCGGCAATCTGGTGGGTATGATCCATGATGCAGGTGTTCCTATGATGTGCTGCGGTCAGAAAATGACTGCTCTGGTACCCAACACCGTAGAAGCCAGCGGCGAGAAACACAAGCCTGTGGTTAAGGTAGAGGGCAATACCGTCACCGTCAATGTGGGCAGCGTGGATCATCCGATGCTTTCGGAACACTTCATTGAGTGGGTCTATGTCCAGACCGAAAACGGTGGGCAGCGCAAGGCTCTGAAACCCGATGACAAACCCAATGTCACCTTCTGCTTGGGAGATGATAAAGCGGTTGCGGTTTACGCCTATTGCAATCTCCACGGCCTGTGGATGACTGAAGTGTAAAAAGTATGCCGCCTGTCGGTTTCCGGCAGGCGGTTTTTTCAGGAGGATACCTATGAGTCAAGACAATGCCAGCTTTACCTTTTTACATCGCATAGAGGAAGTAGAACTGAACATTGAGGATGGACGCTGGCAATCTGCTTTGGCATTGGCGCTGACTTTGCCTGATATTTGCGGCGGCATTGCTTTCCCAGAAATTGTAAAGCGTTATCGGGATGGGCGTGCTGTTCTGGACAGAAATCAGAGACCAACCCGTGATGTAGGAAATCAATATATTCGTTGGTTTGATACATACGCAGCACCTTTCTTTAAAGTCTCTGCGCAGGATATCTCTCCCTATATCTGCGGAGAACGATGCTGGCAGCTTCGATGCGAATACCTGCACCAGAACAAAGGCTTTGCAAATACTGAGGACAATACCTCGATTCGTTTTCACTTGGGTGTGAATTGCGGAACCTCAGTTTGCCAACTGGATAGAATAAGTTCTGCCAACAGCCTCACGGACATCCGTATTGATATTGAACAGTTTTGCCGAAGAATGTGCCGAGCGGCCAGAGCTTATTATGAAGCAGTACATACAGAGAAAGATTTCAACCTTTATAATACGCCAGTTCTTGATTTTATAAAGGCATCACAAGATGAGCAATCAAATGCCACGATTGCTATTATGTGCAGTGATTCAGCCTATGGGAACGGACTGAGACTGGTACTTCAAAACTTATCCAAACATATCCTTGTATTTGAAACCCCGGAAGCTGCAAGAAAAGAACTTGGCAAGAAAAAGCCTATGCTTTGGATTGTTACAGAACCTCTGACAAAACAGCCAGATCAGCCATGGAGGGCAGATAAAAGAACACCCGTGATTCTTCTGTCCAATCAACCGGAATCGGAAATAGCGATTGAAAAGAATGCGGGTAAATTGACCGTCTTGCCCTTGCCTGTTCTACCGGAAACTCTCCGTAATGCAGTTAAGGCTTATCTTTTGACAAAGGAGGATAAGAACTAAGAATGATTATTATTATCTTTTCACTCATCCTGTTGCTTCTTGCTTATTTCCTCTATGTCCAAAAGAAAAAAGTGATATCACTTCAACAGCAGATTAGTGATCTCCGGAGTAAAATTAGTATACTTGAGAAGCAAGATCTTGCCGCTGAACAGTATAGCGATTCTCTCCGGCAGGAAGCAAACACGGTTCATTTATATGCTTCTCTCTCGCTGGAGGAGACAAGAAAAACATCCATAAAAGAAAAGCAGTCTCAAATCATCCGTTCCAGTGAACATATCCTCGAATTACTTAATAGCGAAAAAGTTTAGAGCGGCAGCAATGCCGCTCTTTTTATGTGATATCATCACCGAAATGTTATTTTAGATTGGCTATACTATGATCAAACAAAGGAAAGGAGCTGGCAATATGGCAGTTATCAATATCAATAGAAATCAATTTGAAGAAATGGTGCATAGCGGAAAAACTGTTCTGGTGGAATTTTCAGCCCCTTGGTGCGTATATTGCCGCCGTCTGGCTCCGGCATTGGAAAGCGTGGCTGAGGAATATAAGGATACGCTGGTATTCACTGCGGTTAACATTGATGATGAGCCGGAATTGGCTGAGGCCGAAGCTATAGAAGTTGTCCCTACTCTGCTGATCTATCACAGCGGACAGGCTCTTGGCTCTATCGTCGCTCCGGAATCCAGGGCGCAGTTGGTGGCGTTCATTGAAGAAACTTTACAGCACCAGACGCAGGAAGCAACTACTGTGCAGCATATTTACGACATGATCGTGGTAGGAGGTGGTCCCGGCGGCTATACCGCAGCCCTTTATGCCGCCAGAGCAGGTATGAACACCGTGGTTTTAGAGAAGTTGTCCGCTGGTGGGCAGATGGCTCTGACCGAGCAAATCGACAACTATCCCGGCTTCGAGGATGGTATCGACGGCTTCTCCCTGGGAGAAAAGATGAAGCGAGGAACGGAACGATTTGGAGTGGAAACCAAGCTGACTGAGGTGCTGTCCCTGGAACTGTCCGGTTCTATAAAGAAAGCGGTGACCAGCGAAGGCCCTATGTACGCAAAGACCATTGTGCTCGCTACCGGAGCTGGCCCCAGAGAGCTGGGTGTTGATGGTGAACAGGAGTTAATCGGCAAAGGTGTCCACTACTGCGCAGCCTGTGACGGAATGTTCTATCGGAACAAAACGGTTGTCATCGCAGGAGGTGGCAATACCGCTGCGGCGGATGCCCTTATCCTCTCCCGTATCTGCAAAAAAGTCATCGTCGTTCACCGGAGAGATACCTTAAAAGCAACAAAGATCTACCATGAGCCTTTGATGAAAACGGAAAATGTAGAATTCCTCTGGGACAGTGAGATCGTCACACTGCTCCATAACGAAAAGCTGACCGGTATCCGGACTCGGAATGTGAAAACCGGAGAGGAAAGCACGCTTGCTTGCGACGGTGTGTTTGTCAGCGTCGGAAGAAAACCTTCCACCGAATTGGTGAAAGATCAGATTACGATTGATCCGGCTGGATACATTATCGCAGATGAGAGTACCTGCACCAACATCCCCGGTGTATTCGCCGTTGGGGATGTCCGCACAAAGGCATTGCGGCAGGTCGTGACTGCTGTAGCCGATGGGGCAACCGCTGTTCACTATGCAGAGGAATATTTAGCAGGAGGAATATGAGATGAAAGAAAATATTAAAAAATGGCTGAAGCCAATTCTATGCAACTGGTCAGAGGTCTTGATGTCGGCAACTCCCTTGAACATATTCATCAGCTCAGGCAGGTTGAAGAACTTTGCGAATCGGGTTCTGGCACGATAGCCGGTTCCTTCCGGTGCAAGCTCAATCGCAGTTGTCGTTTCTCCGAAGGTCGATGCCCAGGAATCAAAATGGGTCAGGTTCTTTTGCTGGAGTGTACTGTACTGGAGATAGCGCATGACCGTATAAAGCTCGGTCATCGAGTTACTTACGGGAGTACCGGTTGCGAAAATCACGCCACGCCCGCCGGTCAGCTCATCCATATAGCGGCACTTCATAAACATATCCGAAGATTTCTGGGCTTCGGAGGTGGACAGACCTGCCACATTTCGCATTTTTGTGTAGAGGAACAAATTCTTGAACGCATGGCTTTCGTCTACAAACAGCCGGTCTACACCCAACTGTTCAAAGGTAATGACATCATCCTTCTTGTCGGCGGCGAGGAGCTTGTCCAGTCTGGCTTCCAGTGATTTTCGTGTTTTTTCCATCTGCTTGATGGTGAAGTTTTCGCCACGCTGCCATTTCAGCTCCGCAATCGCACCTTCGATCTCATCAATCTGCTCTCGAAGCTGCCGTTCCTGTCGTTCGGCAGAAAGCGGGATTTTTTCAAACTGACTGTGACCGATGATAACCGCATCATAGTCACCGGTGGCGATTCTCGCACAAAACTTCTTACGGTTTGCTGTTTCAAAATCCTTCTTGGTGGCAACAAGGAGCTTGGCACTCGGATAGAGGTGCAGGAACTCATTTGCCCACTGTAAGGTCAGGTGATTCGGCACAACGAACAGGGATTTCTGGCTCAGTCCAAGCCGCTTACTCTCCATAGCCGATGCTGCCATCTCGAAGGTCTTGCCCGCACCAACTTCGTGTGCAAGCAGCGTATTTCCACCATAAAGCACATGAGCGATAGCATTTCTCTGGTGTTCACGGAGGGTAATATCCGGGTTCATGCCGCCGAAACGGATATGAGAGCCATCATACTCACGAGGTCTGGTGGAGTTGAAAAGTTCATTGTACTTGGTGGAAAGGGTTTCTCGTCTGTGTGGATCTCTCCAAATCCAATCTCGGAACGCATCCTTGATTGCCTGCTGTTTCTGCTGTGCCAGGGTCGTTTCTTTTTTGTTGAGAACACGCTTCTGCTTGCCATCCGCATCTTCAATCGTATCATAGATACGAATATCCTTCAGATTCAGCGTTTCCTCCAAAATTCGATATGCGTTGGCTCGCTCTGTACCGTAGGTGACATACGCCGCCACATCGTTGTAGTTGGGCGAACTCTTACCATTGATGCGCCACCCTGCGGTCAGCTCGGAGAACTTGACCTCAATGGAACGGCGCAGGTAATACGGAGTTTCAAAGGTTTCCTCCATGAACTGCTGAATATAATCGGCATCAATCCATGTTGCTCCCAAACGCACATCAATTTTCAAATTCCATACTGAACTTCGTTTTGCCATCCTCCGATACCTCCATAAACACGGTGGCATCAAAGGTGTTGCCCGTCCTTTCGGACTTGCAATTTTTGAGCTTTACCTTGCCGGAACCGAGCAGTTTCTGTGCCGTGGCAGAAGTCATGCTCTTGCCGATGCTCGCAAAGTAGCGATTGTTTTTCCAGAGGACAAATTTGCAGGCTCTGTTGGAACAGAAAAACGCCTTGGCTTTGTCCTCTACAGCACTGCCGCAGAGCGGGCATTTGCCGATAGAATTGGCTTCTTTCGACATCAGAACCTCGGAATCACGGATCACTTCATAGTTCTGAATCAGACCGGCAATCACATCTTTGATCTCGTCCATAAAATCCTCGCTGGCATATTCGCCTTTTTCAATGAGCAACAATTTTTCTTCCCAATCCGCCGTCATGGATGGAGACTGAATCTGTTCCGGCATGACTGTTACCAGAGCCGTACCCTTGTGAGTCGGAATCAGGTGTTTGGTTTTCTTATCACCCTTACGCTCCAGAAAACCGATACGAACCAGCTTCTCAATGATACCGGCACGGGTCGCAGGAGTTCCCAAACCTTTGCGCTCCACCTTATCAGGCATTTCATCTGCACCAGCAGTTTCCATAGCAGAAAGCAGTGTATCCTCAGTAAAGTGTTTTGGGGGAGAAGTTTTTCCTTCCTTGATTTCCGTACCGCTGACGGTCATTTCGTCACCAACGGAAACAGAAGGGAGTGCCTGCACATTTTCGTCGGATTTTGTCGAATCATTTTTCTGAATCAGAGCTTTCCATCCATCCTGCACGATGGTTTTTCCCTTTGCGGAGAACGCTGTGCCGCCACAGTCCAACTCAATAATTGTTTCTGCGTATCGGTGCGGATCGCCAACAGCTACGCACAACCGATTCGAGATCAGTTGCAAAATTGCAAGTTCTCCTTTGGGAAGTTCGCTCAGATTGCATTCTCTTCTCGAAAATACAATTTCAAAATCATTATATGAATGAGTCAGTCCTCTTCCGGGCCTGGCTCTTTTTTTCTTAAAGACTTATACAGTCTTAGTTTCGATTGCAGGACCCTTTTCCCCATTTAATACTTTAAGCGGTATTATGGCCTTGCAAGAAAGAAATGAGGTGAACAATTATGAGCATAACAAATGCGGCGAGAAGATTTGAACAGAGATTTGACGCAAAAGCGGAGCGCTTTATTTGGCATCATCCGCTACTTGGCTTCATCTCCATCTTTGTTGGAATGCCCTTACTGGTTTTGGCGTGTGTCTGTATCAGTACGATCGTTATCGCCTTTCCTATGGCATGGCTTTTGGGTTGGTTGTAATCTTTATTTCATCTTTAAACGCACAAAAGATGACTAATGCCATTTTTAGAGGAAAGGTTTTATGATATTGGGGACAGCAAAAAAGGAGGATGAATCTTATGCAAATGCTAATTGCACTCATAGGTGTATGTGCGGCAGCAATGCTGCTGTGGTATGTCTATATTTTAATGAAGGGAGATGATCAGGCATGAGCACCATGATTCAGTATGTTTTATACCTTGCCATTCTGGTTGTTTTGGCAATTCCGCTGGGCGCATACATAAAAAACGTCATGAGCGGCGAGAAAACTTTTTTGTCCAAAGTTCTGACACCGTGCGAAAACCTGATTTACAAGGTTATGCGTGTAGACAGAGAAGAACAGATGACATGGAAAAAATATGCAGTAAGTGTAATGATTTTTTCCGGTATCGGGCTTGTTTTTCTGTTCTTGCTTCAACTTCTGCAGGGAGTTCTTCCCGGAAACCCGCAGAATCTTTCCGGTGTGAAATGGGATTTGGCATTTAACACTTCTGCAAGTTTCATTACCAATACAAACTGGCAGGCATATTCCGGTGAATCCACATTGAGTTATCTCACTCAGGCTTTAGGTCTGACTGTTCAGAACTTTGTTTCCGCAGCCACAGGTATCGCCGTTCTATTTGCATTGATCCGTGGCTTTATCAAGGTGAAATCCTCCGGGTTGGGTAGCTTTTGGGTGGACTTGACCCGCATTGTAGTTCACATCCTGCTCCCGCTGAATCTGGTCATTTCTCTGTTGCTGGTAGGCGGCGGCGTGATTCAGAACCTGAAAAGTGCAGAAACAGTATCCCTTGTAGAACCGATTGCCGTCAGTGCAGAAGGCGAAATCCTTGAGGATGCGGTAATTGACTTAGACACCGAAACCGTCACTGTAGATGGCGAAATCGTTTCGAATGCACAGATCGTCACCGAGCAGTTCGTACCGATGGGTCCTGCGGCCAGCCAGGTCGCAATCAAACAGACCGGCACCAACGGCGGCGGTTATATGGGCGTCAACTCCGCACATCCTTTGGAAAATCCCAATGCCTTTACCAATCTGATCGAAATGTTTTCCATTCTACTGATTCCGGCGGCACTGTGTTTCACATTCGGTTCTGCGGTAAAGAACAAGAGGCAGGGTATTGCAATCTTTATGGCAATGTTTCTCTGTCTGGTTGTTGCCTTGAGCTGCATCGCCGTTACTGAACAGGTTGGAACATCCCAGCTTGCACAAAACGGCGCAGTCAATATGTCAATGGCAGAACAGGCAGGCGGCAATATGGAGGGCAAGGAGACTCGCTTCGGCATTGCAGCGTCCTCTACCTGGGCAGCCTTCACCACAGCAGCTTCTAACGGCTCTGTAAATTCCATGCATGACAGCTACACGCCGCTTGCCGGTATGGTGACTATGCTGCTGATGCAGCTCGGCGAGGTTATTTTCGGTGGCGTGGGCTGCGGTCTTTACGGTATGCTTGCTTTTGCCATTCTGGCGGTGTTTATTGCTGGCCTGATGGTAGGCCGCACTCCGGAATTCCTTGGAAAGAAAATTGAGCCTTATGAGATGAAATGGTCGGTACTGGTTTGCCTTGCAACACCCATTGCAATTCTGGTCGGCAGCGGCCTTGCCGCTGTAGTACCCTCTGTCATGGATAGCCTGCATAACGGCGGTGCCCACGGTTTCTCTGAAATGCTGTATGCCTACTCATCCTGTGGCGGCAATAACGGCTCTGCCTTTGTCGGTTTCAATGCGAATACCGTATTTCTGAATGTAAGCCTGGGACTGATGATGCTCTTTGCCCGGTTTCTGCCCATCATCGGCACACTTGCAATTGCAGGCAGCCTGGCTGGGAAAAAGAAAATTGCTACGACTGCGGGCACCTTGTCTACCACAAATGGAATGTTTGTTTTCCTGCTGATTGTTGTGGTATTGCTGATCGGTGCGCTGAGCTTCTTCCCGGCGCTTGCCCTTGGTCCGCTTGCTGAGTTCTTTGGCAGCATTGCGTAAAGGAGGTTTACAGATATGCGTACAAAACAGAAAAGTGCTTTTGCCGACCGGAAAATGCTCGGCAGGGCAATTAAAGATTCTTTTGCGAAATTAAGTCCGAAAACACAGGCAAAAAACACGGTCATGTTTCTGGTTTTTGTGTCTGCGATCTTGACCAGTATCCTTTGGGTGGTATCCCTGTTCGGGTTAAAAGACGCTCCAAGCGGATATACACTGGCGATTGCCATTATCCTTTGGTTTACCGTGCTATTTGCCAACTTTGCCGAGGCCATTGCAGAAGGTCGTGGTAAAGCACAGGCAGATTCTCTCCGGGCATCCCGAAAGGATGTGGACGCACATAAAATTCCCTCCGTATCGCAGAAGGAAAGCGTGACTGTGGTTCCATCCGCCCTGCTGAAAAAAGGGGAACTGGTGATTGTCAAAGCAGGAGAGCAGATTCCGGCAGACGGCGAAATCATAGAAGGTGCGGCATCTGTGGATGAAAGCGCCATCACCGGCGAATCCGCTCCTGTAATTCGTGAGGCAGGCGGCGACCGCAGTGCTGTAACCGGCGGCACCACTGTACTGTCGGACTGGATTGTTGTCAGAGTGACCAACGAAGCCGGAGAAAGCTTTCTGGACAAGATGATTGCGATGGTAGAAGGTGCTGCCCGGAAGAAGACGCCCAACGAAATTGCTTTGCAGATTTTTCTGGTAGCCTTGTCCATTATCTTTATCTTGGTGACAGTCTCTCTCTACACTTATTCCATTTTTTCTGCAAAGCTGGCGGGAATTGAGAATCCCACCTCTGTAACAACTCTGGTAGCGCTGTTGGTGTGCCTTGCGCCTACTACCATTGGTGCCTTGCTTTCCGCCATCGGTATTGCCGGTATGTCCCGACTGAACCAGGCAAATGTTCTGGCCATGAGTGGACGTGCCATTGAAGCCGCCGGTGATGTAGACATTCTGATGCTTGACAAAACCGGAACAATCACCCTGGGCAATCGACAGGCATCGGAGTTCATTCCGGTAGATGGTGTTGATATTCAGGAACTGGCGGATGCCGCTCAGCTTTCTTCTCTGGCCGATGAAACCCCCGAGGGCAGAAGCGTTGTTGTGCTGGCAAAGGAGCAGTTTGGAATTCGTGGCAGAAGCCTTCAGGACAAGAATATGCACTTTGTCCCATTTACTGCCGTGACTCGTATGAGCGGCGTCGACTTTGACGGCAACGAAATCCGAAAAGGCGCAGCAGATGCCATGCAGAGTTATGTGACCCATGCAGGCGGAATGTATTCTCCAGACTGTGATCGAGTTGTCAAGTCTATTGCGTCCAAGGGCGGCACACCTCTGGTTGTGGCTAAGAACCACAAGATTCTCGGCGTTATCTATTTGAAGGATATTATCAAGCAGGGTGTGAAGGAGAAATTCTCAGATCTGCGGAAAATGGGCATCAAGACCATTATGATCACCGGCGACAATCCGATTACTGCTGCGGCCATTGCTGCCGAGGCCGGTGTGGATGACTTCCTTGCGGAAGCAACGCCGGAAGGAAAGCTGGCAATGATTCGTGATTTTCAGGCCAAGGGTCATTTGGTCGCCATGACAGGCGACGGCACCAACGACGCTCCGGCTTTGGCACAAGCAGATGTTGCAGTTGCCATGAACAGCGGCACACAAGCGGCCAAAGAAGCAGGTAACATGGTGGATTTGGACTCTTCACCCACAAAACTGATCGACATTGTTCGCATCGGCAAACAGCTTTTGATGACACGAGGCAGCCTGACTACCTTCTCCATTGCCAACGATGTGGCAAAATACTTTGCCATTATTCCAGCGCTGTTTATGGGACTTTATCCGGGACTGTCTACTCTGAATATTATGGGGCTACATTCCCCGCAAAGCGCTGTCCTCTCTGCGATTATTTATAATGCACTCATCATTATTGCGCTAATTCCGTTGGCGCTAAAAGGTGTGAAATATCGTGAAGTTGCTGCTGGAAAGCTGCTGTCACGGAACCTGCTTGTTTATGGTTTGGGCGGTCTGGCGGCTCCCTTTATCTTTGTGAAACTGATTGATGTTCTGCTGGTGTTCACCGGCCTGGTATAAGGAGGGGATATATCATGAAAACAATAAAAAGTGTATTACCAAAGGCAGGTATGATCTTTTTAATCTTTACTCTGCTGTGCGGCGTGATCTATACGGGTGTTGTCACAGGAATTGCTCAGCTTATTTTCTCGGATAATGCCAATGGAAGTATCATTGAAGTAGACGGGAAAAAATATGGCTGTGAATTACTTGGACAGCAATATACAGATGAAGCCCATATGTGGGGGCGCATTATGAATATTGATGTTTCAACCTATACGGATGAAAACGGAAAGGCACTGATGTACGCCGCTCCCTCCAACCTCTCTCCGGCAAGTGAGGAATATGCACAGCTTGTGGCAGAACGTGTAGAAAAGCTCCGCAATGCAAATCCTGAAATGGACGAAACAGCTGTTCCGGTGGACCTTGTCACCTGTTCCGGCAGTGGGCTTGATCCCCATATTTCCCCGGCAGCAGCGGAATATCAGGTAGCACGCATTGCAAAGGCAAATGATATGACCGAAGATGAAGTGCGTGAGATCATCCAAAACTGCACCGACGGACGATTCCTTGGCATCTTTGGTGAAGAGACCGTCAATGTGCTGGAAGTCAATCTGGTGCTGGACGGTATTCTGGAGGGGTGAAATGAACATAGCTAAAATCATGATTCCCAAAATCTCCACTGTATTTCTTTATGAAAAGGATACGATTCGTCAGGGATTGGAACGGTTTATGGTACATGGCTATACCGCTGTCCCGGTACTGAATGATCAGGAACAGTATATTGGAAGCGTGACGGAGGGAGATTTCCTCCGCCACCTTCTTGTTTGCCAGACAACAGACTTGAAAGTACAGGAGGGATACCGACTTGGCAGCATTGTTCGCAGAAATTTTTACCCTGCGTTACAAATAGATGCAGATTTCGAGCAGGTTGTAACTTCAATGCTGAATCAGAATTTTGTCCCCATCGTTGATGGCCGGAATGTTCTATGCGGGATTCTGACAAGGAAACGGCTGATTGAATTTCTGGCACAAGCTCGTGATAAAAAAGAATAAGTCCTGCATCTTTAGACGGCCTTAATACATATACGCATTCTCTTTTACCTTCTTTACGCCCTTTGATTTATGATTAAGGGCACATAAAGGGGTATAAAGGAGGATTGCAGTTATGGGAGTAGTGTTGTTAAAAAGGAAGTTGACTTCGTTTCAAATTATCATCCTCGGGTTTTCCGGTGTGATCCTTTTCGGCACCTTCCTTTTAATGCTACCGTTTTCCAGTCGCAGCGGACTGGCAACGCCTTTCTCGGAGGCATTGTTTACTTCTACTTCAGCAGTCTGTGTAACCGGACTCATTATACATGATACGGCAACATACTGGTCGGCCTTCGGCCAGTTTGTCATTTTACTGCTGATTCAGATTGGAGGCATGGGGGTTATTACCGTAGCCGCATCCTTTGCAATGATTTCCGGGCGGAAGATTTCTTTGATGCAGCGCAGTACCATGCAGGAGGCGATTTCAGCGCCAAAGGTAGGAGGAATCGTTCGCCTGACTGGCTTTATCGTTAGGGTGACATTGGTGATGGAACTGCTGTGTGCAGCCGTGATGGCACCAGTGTTTTGCCGTGACTTCGGAAAAATTGGCCTTTGGATGGCACTGTTTCATTCCGTGTCCGCTTTTTGCAACGCAGGCTTTGATCTGTTGGGTGTGCGCACTCCCTTTTCCTCCCTGACCAGCTATGCAGCGAATCCAGTCATAAACTTTACGATTATGTTCTTGATTGTGTTTGGCGGCATTGGCTTTCTGACTTGGGATGATATTCGGACAAATCGATTGCATTTTCACAAATATCGGATGCAGAGTAAGGTGATTCTTTGTACCACAGCGGTTTTATTGATCGTTCCGGCAATGTACTTTTATTTTTTTGAGTTTGCTGATCTTACCCAAAAGGAACGGCTTTTATCTTCTCTCTTTCAAGCCGTGACACCACGAACGGCGGGTTTTAATACGGTGGAATTAACGGATTTAAGTGAGGCCGGACAATTTATCACCATTGCGCTGATGCTGATCGGCGGTAGTCCCGGGTCTACCGCAGGCGGTTTGAAAACAACAACCATTGCTGTTTTGCTTACTACTGCAATTTCCACCTTTCGGCGCAGAGAAAATGCACACCTCTTTGGACGTCGCATCGATGATGATGTTGTAAAAAACGCAGCGACAATTTCGCTAATGTATATTACGCTATGTTGTACCGGTGGCCTTATCATCAGCGTTTCCGAAGGACTTCCCATGCTTACCTGCCTTTTTGAAACTGCCTCGGCTGTTGGCACAGTCGGCCTGTCTCTGGGGATTACACCGGAACTGAATCTGCTCTCACGGAGTGTTTTGATTCTGCTGATGTTTTTTGGGCGAGTAGGTGGCCTTACATTGATTTTTGCGGCCTTGTCCAGTGCACAAAAGAAAGTTTCAAAACTACCAAAGGAAAAAATAACAGTAGGATAAAGGAGACATTATGAAATCAATTCTTCTAATTGGTCTGGGGCGATTTGGAAAGCATATTGCCCTGCACTTAAATCATTTGGGTCATCAGGTGATGGCGGTAGATACTTCGGAGGAACGTGTAGAGGCTGTTCTGCCCCTTGTTACCAACGCACAGATTGGAGACAGTACGAATGCCGATTTCTTGGAATCTCTCGGTGTTCGCAACTATGATGTATGCATTGTGGCCATCGGCAACAACTTTCAAAGTTCATTGGAAACAACTTCTCTGCTCAGTGAATTAGGAGCGAGGTTTGTAGTTTCCAGAGCTGCAACTGACGTTCAGGAAAAATTTTTGCTGCGTAACGGTGCAAATGAAGTAGTCTACCCGGAAAAACAGCTTGCAAAGTGGACAGCAATCCGTTACAGTGCGGATCACATTCTCGATTACATAGAACTGGATGAAAATCATGCCATGTTTGAGATTCCCATTCCCAAAGATTGGGCGGACCATTCGATTGGAGAGCTCGATATTCGTAAAAAATTCAACATTAACATTATGGGAATCAAGAAAAGCGGCAAGCTGGAGTTATCTATTTCTTCAGACACAGTGCTGAAAGCAGGAGATACCATGTTGGCGTTGGGAAGTAACAGAAATTTGCAAAAGTGCTTTCATACTTGATTTCAAGAAAAATCAAGGGAATGGGGGGTGAATCCATGCAGGATGTTATTTTACTTGTAAGTACATCAGCTATATTTATTTTTGGGTATTTTCTGATGAAAAAACTGGATGTTTTTCTGGAAAACAATTGGAATGAGCAGGAAACCGCTCTGACCTACAGCGAAAACAGCTTGAGAATTGGTTTTTCCAACCCATTAATGGCAGGAGGTCTCGCAGATGCTTTTGAGACTTACGGAAAGCAGCATCCGGATGTCTCTATCCATATTTTCAGTGGAGAAGAAAGTGAATTGTGCAGAGAACTGGAAACGCACAAATTGGACATAATTTTTTTACCAGAGAATACAGACATATCAGAAAAAACTCATTATAATGCACGGATGGTGCTTCTTCGTTGCGCCCCGGTTGTGATGGAATATGCTGACTTGCCCATTGAGCCGATTACCCAGAATCAAATCACGCAAAAAGCACTATGGAGGAATTCTAAAAAATCACCCGTCATCGATTTTTTCATTGGATGCCTGAACAAATTTGCCGTGGATCAGTCGCAGATGTAGGTTTTGACGTTGTGTGTTATAATATTGAAAAAGGGAATCGCTTTTACTTGAGTGACAGATAGGAGGGTTAAAATGGAACTGCCAAGACAAGATCCGGATCAGCTTCTTCGTGCGATCCGTAACGATGCATCCATTAAGAAAAGCGGAAAACTCAAAATCTTTTTCGGTTATGCCGCAGGTGTCGGAAAGACCTATGCCATGCTTCAGGCGGCTCATCAGGCTAAGGAGCGTGGCATCGATGTGGTTGCTGGATACATAGAACCCCATGCCCGACCCCAGACGATGGCACTTCTGGACGGCTTGGAGCAGCTTCCTGTGAAACAAGTTGCTTACGAAGGAATGACCCTTCGTGAATTTGATATTGATGCTGCGCTCAAGCGAAATCCCCAGCTCATACTGGTGGATGAGTTTGCCCATACCAACGCCGAAAGCAGTCGGCACACGAAGCGGTATCAGGATGTTCAGGAACTGCTAAATACTGGAATTGATGTCTATACGACTGTAAATGTCCAACATATCGAGAGCCTCAACGATACAGTAGCCTCTATCACCGGAATTCTTGTGCGGGAGCGCATTCCGGATTCCACCTTTGATCAAGCAGATCAGGTAGAACTGGTGGATATTGAGCCTGCGGAGTTGCTGGAACGACTGGCAAGTGGAAATGTGTACCGGGAAGATCAGGCGCAACGGGCAACAGTTAATTTTTTCACGCTGGAAAATCTCACCGCATTGCGGGAAATCGCCCTCCGTCGGTGCGCCGACCGGGTGAACTTGCTGACGGAAAGCGCCAGAGTACAGAGCCGAGGCGATTACCATACAGACGAGCGCATTCTGGCATGTCTTTCCTCGTCGCCATCCAACGCAAAAATCATTCGGACTGCTGCAAGGATGGCAAGAGCCTTTCGGGGAACATTTACCGCTCTTTATGTGGAAACGCCAAATACAGCGGCGATGAGTGACGATGATAAAAAGCGTTTGCAGGATAATAAGCGTCTAGCCCAGCAACTTGGCGCTGCGATTGAGACAAGTTATGGCGATGACGTGCCTTATCAGATTGCGGAATTTGCCCGTCTTTCCGGCATCTCAAAAATCGTAATTGGACGAAGTACCATTGCACGAAAGAATATTTTCAGCAAGCCCACCTTGACGGAACGCCTGATTTCCAGCGTACCTAATCTGGATATTCATGTGATACCGGATGCCAGCACAGGAACCAGCTATCAGGAAAAAAAGAGAAAGGCGCAGGTAGATGCGATGCCCCTGCGTGATGTTCTGAAGAGTATAGTCGTATTGCTGGTAGCTACACTGATTGGCTGTGGCTTTGACGCTCTTGGGTTCACGGAGAGTAATATTATCGCAGTTTACATATTAGGCGTACTTGTGACCGCTGTAATCACAACCAACCGACTGTGCGGGATTCTGACCTCGGTTGTCAGTGTGCTGGTTTTCAATTTCTTTTTTACCACTCCGAGACTGACATTCCATTTTGACGATCCGAACTATATTGTTACCTTTACCATTATGTTTATAGTAACACTGCTTTCCGGATCTCTCGCTACCCGGCTGAAAGAAAATGCGAAACAATCTGCCCATACAGCTTACCGTACAAAGATTCTTTTTGAAACCAACCAGCTTCTGCAAAAAGAGCAGGATGAGAATGCGGTAATCACCGCTACGGCAGGGCAGCTCATGAAGCTACTGAAAAAAGATATTGTCGTCTACCTGTCTGATGGTAAAGAACTTGCCACCCCTAACGTTTTTCGTGCTGTTAATAGCATTCAGGAAGATTTAATTTCTGAGAACGAGAAAGCAGTCGCCGATTGGGTCTTCCGAAACAATAAACACGCCGGTGCCACAACAGATACATTATCCAGTGCAAAGTGTTTATACCTTGCGATTCGGGTCAACCAGCATGTATATGGAGTGGCTGGTATTGCGGTGAACGGTATTCCGCTGGACTCTTTCGAAAACAGCGTACTCCTCTCTATTCTGGGCGAGTGCGCTTTGGCACTTGAAAACATCAAAAACGCCAAAGAAAAAGAGGAAGCGGCTGTTCTGGCGCAAAATGAACAGCTTCGTGCTAACCTGCTGCGGGCAATCTCTCATGATCTTCGAACCCCTTTGACAGCGATTTCTGGCAGCGCAGGCAATTTGCTTGCAAATTATAAAAAGATGGACGATGCATTGCGGGAGCAGACCTTTACCGATATTTATGACGATTCCATGTGGCTGATTAATCTCGTTGAAAACCTGTTGGCAGTCACACGAATTGAGGGCGGACAGGTCAATCTAACTCGAAGTATCGAACTCATGGATGAGGTCGTTTCTGAAGCACTGAAGCACATCAACAGAAAGAGTAAAGAACACACCATTCGTGTGACCAGCGGTAAAGACTTTATCCTTGCCCACATTGATGCGAAGCTGATCGTTCAGGTTATTATCAATTTGGTGGATAACGCCATCAAATATACCCCTGCCGGTTCGGTAATCGAAATACACACTGAGCAGAAGAACAAATGGGTCATCGTTTCAGTTGCCGATAATGGGCCTGGGATTCCCGATGAGCAGAAGCCTCGTGTTTTCGACATGTTTTATAGTGGGGCCAACAAAGTGGTCGATAGCCGTAGAAGCCTTGGATTGGGGCTGTCCCTCTGCAAGTCGATCGTGACCGCCCACGGCGGCACAATCTCCGTATCAGACAATCAGCCCAATGGCACTGTGTTCACATTTACATTACCCGCCGGGGAGGTAGAACTTCATGAATAAACCTTTGATATTAGTGGTTGAGGATGACCCATCTGTACGAAATCTCATTACAACCACATTGAAAACAAATGATTATCGTTATGTGGTAGCGCCCAATGGCTCGACAGCCATTATGGAGGCCACATCGCACAATCCTGAAATCATCTTGCTGGATTTGGGCTTGCCGGATATGGATGGCGTTCAAGTCATTCAAACGGTACGCTCCTGGTCCAACGCCCCCATCATTGTAATTAGCGCCAGAAGTGAAGATGATGACAAAATTCATGCATTGGATGCCGGAGCTGACGATTATCTGACAAAACCTTTTTCTGTTGAAGAATTATTGGCTCGACTTCGGGTGACGCAGCGCAGACTCGCCCTGATGACGGCGGAAATGGTAACCGCCAGTTCTGTATTTGTTAATGGTAAACTGAAAGTGGATTATGCTGGGGGATGCGCTTATCTGGGAGAGAACGAACTGCACCTGACGCCCATTGAGTATAAGTTGTTGTGCCTGCTGTCCAAGAATGTTGGCAAGGTACTGACCCATACCTTTATCACACAAAACATCTGGGGCCGCAGTTGGGATAACGATGTAGCTTCTCTGCGGGTATTTATGGCAACACTGCGGAAAAAGCTGGAGCCAACAGAGGAGTCCCCACAATACATCCAAACACATATTGGCGTGGGTTACCGTATGATAAAAGTAAATTAATGATATGAGGTCGGCTGGTGTTCGCACATGGCCGGCCTCGCTAATTATTCTTCTTGGGCTGGTTCCTACGTCCCTTATTATCCTTATGATGGTAATGCTGCATGGCATCCTGGCGATTACCATGTAATGCCTTAACCCTTTTTTTGTCTTTGCAGATACCAACAATTTTTACTAAAATGACTACAATACACACAAAACAAACAATACCGCAAACGATATTGTCTTGTTCATCTACAAGACCACCTGTATATCGTTTGGCATAGTAATGTACAGTCCATATAAGACAAAGGATTGCGGATTTAAATGTAAAACTGCTTATTTTTTTTACATTGTACCTCCAATATTCTTTTATATATTATAACGCTTCTTAACCTACTTTTTGGACAGTCAGAAATAATTTTGCAAATAAAAAAGAGCCACGACTGCTACTCCATTTTCGGAGCAACAGCCGTGGCATTTCTTATTAGCGGACAGTTTTCTTCTCCTGTTCCTGCCGTTTCTGTCTGTCGATATTCAAAATCGTTTCGTAAATGGTATATAACTCGTCGACTTTCCTTCAACTCGATAATTCGAGATAATTG
>NZ_JAJCIC010000028.1 GCF_020554865.1 Lacrimispora sp. 210928-DFI.3.58 | reverse complement strand
GCAGCATCTCTGCTTTTTAATTATTCAGTTGTAACACATGTATTGTAATCCTACATAAGAAATCTGCATGCATAAAAAATCCCCTTGAAAATCCCGCCAAAACTGATTAAACTAATACCATGAAAATACGATACAAGGAAACGCTGGATGGATGCTGCATCCAGCGTTGTTACGGTTTGGACGGGATCGTGGAGATTCCGGAGGAGATTGATGGAAAAAAGGTGACGGAGCTGGACAGCTATGTGTTCTCGGAGACTGTTCGGGGGAGAAGTGCGCCGCCGGGAGAATATATGGGAGAGCCTGAGCTTTCCGGGACAGACGTGGAGGAACTGGTACTTCCGGAGCATGTGAGGAAAGTGGGAGCTTATGCCTTCTATAACTGCTACAGGCTTAAGGCGCTTTCCTGCCGCAGTACGGTAAGGGACTGGGGAGCCGGCGTGTTTACCGGGTGCAGCGGGATCGAGAGGCTGGATATCCGCATGATCAGCGGAGAAAAGTCCTGCTTTCAGGAGATCCTGGCAGAGCTGCGCCAGACCCTGGAGGTGAATTACAGGGACAGTGAGGGGAAGCTTTTGGCCAGGCTCATTTTCCCGGAGTTCTTTGAGGAGTCGGTGGAGAATACGCCGGCCCGCATTATCATGCGGGAAATGCATGGTTGCGGTCACATGTACCGATACTGCTTTGACAACAGCGGCTTTGTGTTCCGGGAGTACGATGCCCTGTTTCCCCATGTGCAGGTCCAGGAAAAGCCGGAGCTTGTGACAAGGCTTGCGCTTTACCGTTTGTACTGGCCCTGGGGGCTGGGAGAGCAGGCAGAGGAGGCTTACTGGGCTTATGTGAGAACATATGCAGGGGAAAGCGCGGCAGGCCTTATAACAAGAGGAGAGACAGAGCTTCTTTGCAGGATGGCTTATGCAGAACAGCTGGATCGCACCGCCCTGGAGAATATGATAAAAAGCGCCGGAGGGCTGGGGGACGCTGAGGCCCTGGCTCTCCTCATGGATGCAAAGCACAGCCGGTTTGGAGGAGCGGGGAAGCGGGAGCGCAGGCGCACCTTTGAGCTGTAGGAAGAAAATGTACTCTTGGAATCTTCCTTGCACCCATCTTTGCAGCTGTTCTTTTGTCGGCTGTATCCGGCCTTCATCCATGTACGCGCCGCGTATGCCGCATAAAGGTGGACACAGCTGGCGGAAAATCATTTCGCAGATCCGGGTACAAAGAGATTATGAGAGCATATGAAATAATACTGGAGGATAAAACATGTCAGAGAAAACAAGAGGACAGGAATTAGAAGAAAAGCTTACATGGTCCTTTCCGCATATCGGAAGGGATGCAGTGGAGCAGAGCCTGGAGGCATCGGGCTACTGCGAGGGCTACAAGGCATTTTTAAATGCAGGGAAGACAGAGAGGGAATGTGTAAAGGAAGCCGTAAAAATGCTCACAGCGGCAGGATATGTGCCCTTTGACAGGACGGCTTCCTATGAGCCGGGAAGCAAGGTATATTATGTCAATCGCGGCAAGTCCCTGATCGCTACCACCTTTGGTACAAAGCCTTTGACAGAGGGTGTGCGAATCAACGGAGCCCATATTGATTCCCCAAGGCTGGATCTGAAGCCCAATCCCCTTTATGAGAAAGAGGAGATCGCATTTTTCAAGACCCACTACTACGGCGGCATCCGCAAATACCAGTGGGGCACCATTCCGCTGGCGATCCATGGAGTGGTAGTGAAGAAGGATGGGGAGACCATAGAGCTGTCTATTGGAGAAAAGGAAAATGATCCCGTATTCTGTGTGACAGACCTTCTGCCCCATTTGTCAGCAAAGCAGAATGAGCGCCCCTTAAAGGACGGCTTAAAGGGCGAGGAATTGAATGTGGTGGTGGGCTCTCTGCCCTTCCAGGACGAGAAGGTAAAGGAGCCTGTAAAGCTTCTGGCCCTCTCCATTCTTCATGAGCGGTTCGGCATCACGGAGAAGGATTTCTACCGGGCAGAGATCGAGGTGGTGCCTGCCACCAAGGCAAGAGATGTGGGACTGGATCGAAGCCTCATCGGAGCCTATGGGCAGGATGACCGGGTATGCGCCTACACAGCCATCACGGCGGAGAGGGACACAAAGCTTCCTTCCTACACCACCGTGACAGTGCTTGCAGATAAGGAGGAGATCGGCTCTGAGGGCAATACGGGCTTAAACTCTGACTTTGTCCTTCACTATATAGAAGATTTGGCTGATATGGCGGGTGTAAAGGTGCGGGACGTGCTGAGAGCTTCCCTGTGCCTGTCCTCTGACGTCAATGCTGCCTATGATCCCAACTTCCCGGATGTGTACGAGGGCCGCAATTCCAGCTATATCAACAAGGGCTGCGTTCTCACAAAATACACGGGGGCCAGGGGAAAGTCAGGCTCCAACGATGCCAGCGCAGAGACCATGGCCAAGGTCATCTCCATTATGGAGGAGGCAGGGGTTTACTGGCAGGCCGGAGAGCTGGGCGCTGTGGATGCAGGAGGCGGCGGAACCATTGCGAAGCTGGTAGCCCATATGGATGTGGATACGGTGGATCTGGGTGTGCCCATCCTGTGCATGCATTCTCCCTTTGAGCTTGCGTCAAAGATGGATGTATACAATACATATAAGGCCTTTCAGGCATTTTATAAATGATTGAAAAATCAATGAAATTTATGGAAAGTCTTTTTTTTCAAAGACTTGTATGGTATAACTATGTACAACGCACGCATTTGGGGACTCTCCGGGCGCGCGAAATGAGGAAAGAGAAAAGGGAAATGATATTATGAAGAAAACAGCAATGATTTTTTTATGCGGTTTAGCTGTCCTGTCCATGATGACCGGCTGCTCTGGCAGCGCTGGAGATGGCGCAAATGAAAACCTGGGTACCGTTACCCTGGCAGAGTACAAGGGAGTAAAGGTAAATGTCCCTGTTCCTGAGGTGACGGATGAGGAGGTTGACCTGCGTGTACAGAGCGCCCTGCGGGCAAACCCGGAAGAGGTCGAGGTAGACCGTGCTGCTGCAGAGGGCGATGTTGTCAATATTGACTTTAAGGGCATTCATGAAGGCGAGGCATTCGAAGGAGGTTCTGGTGAAGGCCAGGATCTGGAGCTGGGCTCCTCTACCATGATCGATGGCTTTGAAGACGGCATCATCGGAATGAAGAAGGGGGAGACAAAGGATTTAAATCTGACATTCCCTGAGGATTACAGAGAGTCCTTCCTGGCAGGACAGGAGGTTGTATTTGAGATCAAGGTAAATGCGGTGAAGGAGAAAAAGGACGCTGTTCTGGACGATGCATTTATCCAGAGGATCTCTGATTACAGTACCGTAGCGGAGTATGAGGACAGCATCCGCTCCAGCCTGTTAAAGCAGAAGGAGGACAGCGCCAACCTTCAGATCCAGCAGTCCGTACTGCAGAGCGTTCTGGACAACTCCCAGTTCAAGCTTTCTAAGAATGCACTGTCCAAGCGCTACAATGCAAGGCTGAAGCAGTACGAGGAGCAGGCAAAGATGTACGGCATGAGCCTGACCCAGATGGCCCAGGCCAATGGCATGGATGTTCCGGCCCTGAAGGAATCCATCTATGCCTCTGTGGAGGATGATGCAAGGAGCCAGCTGGCATTAGACACCATTGCCGCCCAGGAGGGCATTACACTGACCGAGGAGGACAAGGAGGAGTTTGCCGGACTGAGCGGAATGACAGCCGAGGATGCAGCCAATATGTACGGACAGGAGACAATGGACACCATGGCTCTCAACTATAAAATAATGAAGTTTTTATCTGACAACGCAGTCAATGAGGCCGGCGAAGCCCCGGCAGAGGCAGAAGCAGCTAAATAATAGAAAACTCAAAAGAAAAGGGGGAAAACAGGTACATGCAGCTTTTAAAAGACAGGATCCGAAAGGACGGTAAGATCAAGACCGGAAACGTTTTAAAGGTGGACAGTTTTTTGAACCATCAGATGGATATCAAGCTGTTTGGAGAGATCGGCAAGGAATTTAAGCGCAGGTTTGCCGATGTAGAGGTGAATAAGATTCTCACGATTGAGGCGTCAGGAATTGGAATTGCATGTATTGTAGCCCAGTATTTCGATGTACCCGTTGTCTTTGCAAAGAAGACACAGACAAAGAACATTGCAGGAGAGGTCTATACCACCAAGGTGGAGTCCTTTACCCATGGCCGGGTATATGACATCATTGTTTCCAAAGAATTTCTGGGAGCCGGGGATAAAGTGCTCCTGATCGATGATTTTCTGGCAAATGGGAAGGCCTTAGAGGGCCTGGCGGCTCTGGTGAGAGACTCCGGGGCAGAGCTTGTGGGAGCAGGAGTGGTGATCGAGAAGGGCTTCCAGGTAGGAGGAGATCTTCTGCGTTCCGAAGGCATCCGGCTGGAGTCTCTGGCGATCGTGGAGAGTATGGACGAGGAGACACAGAGCATTGTGTTCAGAGATGATGAGTAACAGGACAAAAGCATTATTTTATGATATTGACGGAACCCTCCTGTCTGAGAAGACGGGGAGGGTTCCTGACACTGCAAAGGAAGCGCTGGCAGAAGCCAGGAAAAGAGGACATCTTGTGTTCATCAATACAGGCCGCGTGTATTTCTATCTGGAGCAGATACGGTCTCAGGTGGAGGCTGACGGATATCTCTGCGGCTGCGGCACCTGTATTATTGTGGATGGAAAGGTATTATACAGGAACCGCATTCCCCATGAGCGCTGCATGCAGATCAAGAGGGATGTTGATGAGTGCGGTATGGACGGAGCGCTGGAATCAACGGAAGGAATTTATTACCACAGGAGCATTTCGCGGATCCCGGCGGTGGAGGCCTTAAAGGAAACTGTACGCAGGACAGGAGGAGAAGGGGCTTATGCCTGGGAGGATGAAGAGTCCGACTTTGACAAGATGTATATAGGCTCTGACGCTCAGAGCAGGACAAGAGAGCTTTTTGGCCGGTTAAAGGATATGGACATTATTGACAGGGGAAGAGGCTTTTACGAGTGCGTGCCCAGAGGCCATTCAAAGGCGACAGCCATCGACCTGGTGTTAAAGCATTATGGCATCTCCCTGGATGACGCCTATGTATTTGGTGACAGCAGCAATGACCTCTCCATGTTTCAGTTTGCCAGGAACTGCGTGCTCATGGGTAAACACAGCCCGGTTCTGGAGCCCTATGCCACCTTCGAGACAAAGACAGTGGAGGAGGACGGCATTGCCTATGCCATGAAGGAACTGGGGATCATATAAAGGCATCACATGACTGACATTGTAAATCCGCAGAAGAGAGAAAGCTGACCTGAATGAAGAAAAAGATTTGGATGATTAGCGCCCTGATATATGCCATGGTGTTTCTGGTGTGTTTCGGGGTGCTGTTTGTTTTAAAAAAGTGGACAGAGACAGATGGACAGAGGACGGAGATTTCCTCAGAGTATGGCGGGGAAGAAGCCGGAACCGCATCAGGAGCGGGTGCTGTTACTCCGATTACTGGTACTTTGGCTTCGGCTTCCGATGCCGCGGCTTCTCCGGCAGATGTGATGGCCTCTCCCTCCGATGCTGCGTTTTCTCCCGATACCAAACTAGGAGAAGACGGCATCCCCGGCAGTCATGCAGCCAAAAACACTTATGGAAAAAAGGGCTACAGCGGCTGGAAAAAGGAACTTGAAAATATCTGGGAGCCGGATAGCGCCGGGCAGGCCTATACCCCTCCAAGGATCATACTTGCCACGGACCTCCACTACCAGAGTGCCAAGGCGGGGGACGGAGGAAAGGCATTCCAGCGTTTTGTGGAGTATTGTGACGGAAAGGTGGTCCGGTATCTGCCGGAGCTTCTGGATGCCTTTCTGGATGAGGTGATAAAAGACCATCCTTCTGCTCTTGTGCTGAGCGGGGATATCACCATGAATGGGGAGCGCATGAATCATGAGGAGCTCTCAGAAGGGCTTAAAAGGGTGCAGGATGCCGGGATCCAGGTACTTGTCATTCCGGGAAACCATGACATTAACAATGGCAATGCCGCTGTTTATTTTGGCGATGTGAGCAAAGGAACGGACTCCGTGAGCCCGGAGGAGTTCCTTGACCTGTACCGGGACTACGGATACCGCCAGGCACTGAGCAGGGATGAGGCTTCCTTAAGCTATGTCTATGCCTTGGACGAGAAAAACTGGCTCCTGATGCTGGACTCCTGCCAGTATGAGCCGGAAAATCTGGTAGAGGGGAGGATAAGACCGGAAACCCTGACATGGGCAGAAAAGCAGCTGATAAAGGCAAAGGAGGATGGGATCTTTGTTATTCCCATTGCCCATCACAATCTTTTGGCCCAAAGCCGCATGTACACGACCCAGTGCGCCATGGAAAATAATGGCGAAGTGATCGGCCTGCTCCAGAAGTATGAGCTCCCCTTATTTTTCAGCGGTCATCTCCATGTTCAGAGAATACGGAAGCACAAGGCGGAGCCGGGAGAGCCGGAGGAAGCCTACGGAATACAGGAGATCATCACAGACGCCATAAGCATCCCGCCCTGCCAGTACGGAGAGCTGGTGTGGAAGGAGGACGGAAGCCTGGAATACGCCACAAGGGCGGTAGATGTATCTGCCTGGGCAAGAAAGACAGGGAGTACGGATGAGAATCTTTTGGAGTTTGAAGCCTGGTCCTATGAGTATATCAGATCCCTCATAAGCGCCCAGATACGCCGCCAGCTAAGAAGCCTGGGAGAGGAGATCGAGCAGTCCATGTCCTCTTTATACGCAGGCGTATACATGGATTACTATGCAGGGAGAAAGATCGATTTAAAGGAAATACAATCTGCAAAGGGCTACAGGTGGTGGAAGCGGAACATGCCTGACAGCGCCCTTCTGCGGGAGCTGGAGGCCATGGCGGCAGACGCTGACAGGGATAATAATTATTTCCTGCTTCCGTAGGGATCAGGCTGGGAACGGTAGTAGGCCAGCATCAGATCTACCATCCGTCCATAGCTCTGCACTCCATCCTTCTGGCTGTGTACCTTTAGGTAGCGGTCATTGAGCTCCGTGGAGGCCTCGGCGACAGGGCCTTCAAAGCTGTCCCAGAAAGCATTGTTCCATGCGAGATCCTCCAGGGCCTCAGGGGGCAGCTGTCCGTAAAGGCGGACGTAGCCCTCCCAGTCAGCCTTGGCCAGGGCGTTCCCGGCGTAGACCCAGCCGGTCAGATAGCCGCTGTAGCGAAAGTCAGGGGAGGAGGAGCCTGCACAGGCCAGATAGCCGATAAAGTTGGCTTCATCCTCCCGCATGTAGCCCTTTAAGTGGGACAGCTCGTGGCAGATGGTATGGGGGATGTTGTAGTAGGGCATCTCCCTGTTGTAGTTTGCTTCAATGGTAAAGGGCGAATAGATGCCGCAGAGCTGCTGCACAGACAGCAGCCTGGAATTTACCAGGGGCTTCGGATCGGGATACCAGCCTGCAAGCTGGGGATAGAGCCTTCCTAAACCACTCATGGCTTCACGGCCCAGCTTTCCCATCTCTCTCAGATAAAAGGCGGGAGGCGCAGGTGTCTCTGAAGTCTGACCGGGATAAGGGGTGATGGGGCTGTAGTCCAGGGAGCCTTCAGGGCGGTTTTTCAGAGCCATGGCGCTCTCATTGATCTGTCCCACCAGATATTCGCAGAGCTGGTAAAGCTCCTCCGGAGAGGAGGGGGACATTGAAAACCCGGCTTCATAGGAGAAGGGATTCCGGTAATAATTGATCCCACAGTTGACCGTAAAGACAAAGAATAACAAGGATATCAGAAAAAAGGCCCTGGACAGAAAGACGCCCCCGCAAAAGGACAACAAAAAACCAATTTTGCGCATCAGCGTGGAAGGGCCTGCGGAAAATCCGCAGGCCCTTCTTTTTGCGCACGTCAAAAAAGGGCGAAAACAGCCGGTTAACTGTCCTCGCCCCCGCTCTTTGAGAAGTGCTGCGAAAAACGATCTCTCGATATGGGTTAAGCTCCAGCCGTATATGGGGAAAATGAGGGCATGTGGTGTTCCATATGCCCTCATTTTGACCTATGCTTCACAAAAACAACTTCCGGAATTTGGATACAGTTAAATTGCAGTGATGCAAATATTGTTGTGGCTTTTTCTATCCGCTTGTGGTATGTTGTCTTGCTACAAGGGGGTAGGATAATATGCGCAATACACTGAAACTGCTGTATGATAGATTTTATAAACCTGTGCCCATGGCAGAAGCTGAACAGGAAATTGAAGTTTGCCACCGTCAGCTCATCGAGCGACTGGAAAAACCGGAGAGAAAACTGGTGCTGCGGATCATGGATACCCAGAATCTAATGGCAGAAGAGCGCTCCATGGACAGTTTCCTCTGTGGCTTTCACCTGGCTTTGGAAATGGCAAACGAATTGAATTGCTATAAACAGGACAGGCAGTCATTGCCAGCTGAAGAAGATGAGACAGATGCCGGTTCTGATGATTGTAACAGGAAGCAGTAGGCATTTAGCACATCTCACCTATACACCTGCCAGGTATATCTCGATGAGAGCCTCCTCCACACTGCTCTCCCGGCGACGATACCGCTCAATAATAGCGGTCTCAAAGGATATCCCCTTGAGCTTGGGCACCTTGAGGGTGACATCCCCGGAAGTGGTGGTGAGGTTGCGGCTGTAGTGGCCGCTGCGGCAGCCCTGGCGCTGTTCATTGCGCTCGTACCGGGCTGCCTGGGTCAACTTCTCTACTTCGGCCTCCATCTGCTTTTCTCCTTGTCTCAAAAGAAGTGAAACGCAAGTAAAAAGAAGCGCTCAAAATAAAATGAGCGCTTCCTTACGATTAAATGGAAATTTTCTTGGATATTAGTACATCCAATTTTTCAATGATTTCTTTCTGACTATTTTGTACTGATATAAACTTTTGGGCAATCTCCTTTTGAAGTGAAAGGCTAATATTTCCTTTACTATCGACAGGAATTGGTACCATAATGTCGCTTAACATCGAAGGATATAGTTTCGTAAATTCATCTTCTCCGTTATCGCCTTTTCGACCTTTAGCCAGCTCCCGGAATATGGGTTCCAAAGTAAATTTCATATAATCGAAGTCCAAATCTTGACGCCCGTTTTTAGGAACCAGGATTCCACGATCTCCGTTAACAGAAAATTTACCATCCAGAATAAGAATCGTACCTGCAAATCCATTTGTTGACCATGTCATATAACGACCATCATAATCGTAGGTATCTAAATGGGTCAATGTCCCTTGACTTGATGCCGAGTAGACAGGGTAGGGGCCTGAGTGTAGGTTCCCGTATTTTTTGGTGTACTTTGACTTTCCTTTAATAGTGTCAAATAGGTCACTCAAAGGCAAATATTCAATCGCATATTCGTCACAATTCGGCACAATAGAAACCTGTGAGAGATTTGCAATTTGTTCAACAACAGTTTCTTTGGTTTGTTCCAAAGTTACATAACCTGCGGCGATTTCTTTTTGCTTTTCAAGCCAAGGCTCTCCGTTATGGTCTACCGGAACAGCAAATTTTACAGATTGAATCATAAATGGTGGTAGCGATGTGTACTCATTTTCGCCATTATCGCCTTGCCGCCCTTTTTTAAGCTCTCTAAAAATAGGTTCCAAGGTATATTTTGCGTACTCCAGGTCTATATTTGTGTCTTTCAGCAGGAGTATTCCACGGTGGTTGGTTGCGGAAAAAGGTGATCTGTGAATCATCATGTAGCCCGCTAAACCATCTATTGCCCATGTCAATGCCGGAACATTATAATCATAGGAATCGATCTGAGCAAATGGTCCAAATGTGTTGCCAGAATATAATGGATACTCACCAGTGTGTTCATGTACATAGCTTCGAGTATATTTTCCGTCGCCACGAACAATATCAAACACCTGGGTAATGGGGATTTCTAAAAACTGAAGGCCCTCATCGTTTTTTTTTTCAACTTCAGCCAATGGTTCATCAAGTTCAGACAATGTGTTAATCGTATCAGCAAGTAAAACTCTAAAGTCATTTACTCCGATTGTCTTGGATTCTTCCTCAATACCAAGAGCCTGCCGTTCTTCGTGATTCCACCATCGTTCCACGCACCAATGAGTTCCGTTATAAAAGTCATCAATGCTCGAAATTTTGCATCTCTGATCACCAATCATGTTCAATGTGTTGGCAAAGCTCGTTTTCGCACCCTTGAACATATTAAAAAGATCAGATGCAACCTGCAAATCATTTTGATCGATGTCAAAACGGTACACATCACGAGTTTCTCCAATTTCCGAACACAAATAGGTAAATACTGGGGAGGTTTGGCGTTGAAGAGTAGGCACACCATCCACCATAACAGGTGCTTTTTTTGTCAGAGCAAGAATGTAAGTTTTTTTGTTAGTTGTGAAGAAAGTGTTTAACGGAAGAGAGATGACAGCATCAATTTCACATTGCTCCAATATGAAGTCACGGAGCTTTTTGTCGTTACTGCGGTTCATAATACCATCAGGCACGACAATAAACGCTTTTCCATTTGGTTTGAGGGCACGAATAATCCATTCCATGAACAAACCCTCGATGCCCATTGCGCTTACAGAAAAGTATTTCTTGAGTGTATCATCCTTGGAAATCTCTTCCTTCAAATTACTGCTTCCGCTCATAACATAAGGCGGATTCGTTAAAATCAGATCATACTGCTCATGTACAGGCTTTGCCAAGGTTCCAAGAATCGAGTTGGTCTGAAGCAAAAATGTGTCGTTAAAAAGTATAGCAAATTTATCTGTCATTTCTGGATGCTCTCGGAGCAAACCAGACATATAAATCAGCATATTTGCTTTAGCGAGAATGATTGTTTTTTGTTCGTCCTTATCAAATCCTTTGTCAAAACCACTCAGCGTAATTTGAGGCTTTAACTCTCCATCCTCCACTTTATAGAATCGGTGCAAATCGTGAAGAATCGGTTCAAGCAAGAATTTTCCAACGCCACACGCCGGATCGCAAATCTTCATACCCGGAGTGATGTCTATCATATTGACAATAGCTCGAACTACCTTCAAGGGTGTAAAGTATTGACCCCAATTTTTCTTACTGATTGATTCTTTCAAGAAAGTTTCAAACAGCTTGCTTTTGAAGTCGTAGTCTATGTTCTCTAAAGTCCCAAAATCATTAAAACGCTTAAGAATTTTGTGGAAAACAGTCGCATATCCAGAAACAGCCTTGTCATCTTTGGATACAAAAATTGTACCATTGATAATGGTAGTTTTGTCCTTCGGATTGCCAGGAAAAAGAGCTTTAATCTTTACTCGTACCGTGGAAGCATAATATTCAAGTACCTCATTCTCATTATTGCCAGAGTATTTTCCAAGCAAATCATAGAATGAATACATTCCCTTCAAAACACCTAAATCACTAAGGTACTTGAAGATAAAAATCTCAACAAAGGTGTACAAACAATTTTCAGGCGTCGCTCCTGAAACAGCCCATAAATCTTGCCATACTTTTTCGGCCAGAGGCAGAGGATCAACAGACGCGGCAGCCTTGATTTGATTATTAGTAGCATTAATAGAGGCTCGAATCTTATTGATGAGGGTAATACACTCTGTACTACTCTTGTCAAAATTTAATGTAATGCGGCTACCATCTTCCTGTAGAATTTCTTGACCGGTAGCAGGGTTAATCCAAAAAGTTTTTTTGCCGTCAGTAACAATGTAAACTTTTGCCTGCAATATCTGGGCTGTCCCAATTTCTTGTGCAATAGCTTTAGCAATCTGCTTTTCGGTTCGCAACTCCTGAGGGGTTTTATACTCGATAGCTGCGATAATAATTGGCTTTTTAACAATTAAGGCATCCGGCTTTTTTCCCTCATATGCCTCATAGTCTTTATCGGGAATAATCTTCGCTCCTTTAAGAGCTTTTAATGTAGTAGCGCCAATATTGTAGAAATTCCAATCGCCCATTTTTTCAGGAGCTTCTATCAAATTACGCTGAATCAGTTCTTCACTCAATGGTATCTGCTCCTTCCTGCCCCGTACTGGTGGCGTTTAGATAGGCATCTATGTCATCTTTACGGATGCGCCAGCTTCTACTTCCTACTTTGGAAGCAACAAGTTCCTTAGAGGCAATCATTCGCCGTACCGTTTTATCGCATACTTTCAAATATTCAGCCGCTTGAGCAACTGTAAATAGTTCGTCTGCCATAACACATTCACCCCATTTTGTCAAGTATATCATTATTTTTTGTGGGGTGCAATATATTTGGGGAAATTTTGTGAATCTATCAAACTCAAATAGACAATAGTGGATTTAGTTGGACAATTTTCGTTTTCGATTGTCCAAAAATTTTTTCTTTTTAGAAGATTAATAGACGAGATAAACCATTGACATGCTCATTTTAAACATAAGGACTGAACCAATTTAATTTAGGGTAGCGGGTTTGCCGTTAAATTCTTACGTGATGCTTTACCACAAGCTGTTCCAGAATGGTTACCTCAGCCTTATGGAGAGTCGGAAGGATTTTCATATAGGCTAATTTTAACCAAGGTATTGACTTGCCTCCAGCGGTGAAACGCCCGCCCTGAAGGGCGGGCGTTTCACGCAAGCATAGCGTTTTGATGTCAAAACGCGCTTGCAGGGGAAACCCCTGTCCCCAATGCCGCCTTCGGGCGGAACTTTCCGGCAAGGTTGCCGAAAAGTTTTCGGAAGATGTTCCACGCAAGATCGGGGTTGACAAAATTGTCAAACCCGATCTCATTTGAACATTTGGCAATTCTGGCGGCAGTCCATTGCGCTGAAAATCGGGTTCGGCAACCTTGCCGGACCCGATTTTCACCTGCATCAGGGTGTCGTTTTTAACAATAGGCTGTCTACACTGTGGGGTACTAAACTATACATTATAATCCGTACAAGGGTGTCCATGTTAGCACCCTGGAGGTCAAGAAATCCAGGGCAGGGTGCATCATGAGACCCCCATTTTTCTTTTTTAATGCGGACACAGACTGTCCGCATTATCTGTTAGGATGGGTGCGAGAACCGGGGATGGCCCTGGAGCCGTCTCCCGAGAGGAGGAGCAACATGAACACACAAACACACCGCACCTGCATCCGGATGAGCCAGGAGGAATACGACCTGCTGAAAGAAAAAAGCAGGGCTGCCGGACTGTCCGCCAACGCCTGGCTGATGAGAGAGCTGGAGCGAAACCGCCCCATGCGCTACCGGGAGGAGGAGACGAGAGCGACCATCGCCTTTGCGGATGAGGCTGGCCGGGACATCAACGCCGTGGCCAGGGCATTCAACAGTGGCTGCGGCACCGCCCAGCATCTGGACTTGGCCCTCCACCGCCTGGTCCAGGTGGTGGAACGGTTCTGGCAAGTGCGAAAGCTGGGGTACCCCTATGCGGCATAAACGCAGGCCACGCCCACCTATGCGGGACAACAGCTGTTCTCTGTCCGTCCGCATGACGGAGGAGCAGTACCAGCGGCTGTGCCGCTATCTGGCCATCACCAGACTGCCGGTCACAACTTATTTCCGCAAGCTGATCAAGGAGGCCACGATCCACGCCCGAATGCCCAGGCAGAAGATAGATCCGCACCCCGCCGTAAACCATATCTACTCCAACATCCGGCAGATCGCCCGCTGTCCAAGGGCCAGAGAACTTGCCCCGGAGCAGATCGCGCAGCTGGAGTTTCTGGCGGACAAGCTCTGTGAGGAGTGCTTTCTTCTCTCCACTCAACAATAGCCCCCTGTAAGGCCACTGGAGGCCCCGTGTGGCCGCGCATCCCCCAGGAGGGGTAGGCAGGCCACTAGGGAGAAACTGGGCGCTTTCAGCCGAATCGTCAGGAGCGTCACTTTTATGTCACAGGAGCAGAAAATCGCCTTTGACAATAGTGTCAAAGGCGATCCGCGGGAGGAGCGGAATATACCACAGAGCCGGGAGACCGCTTTTGATGAAATCACCAAAAGCGCTGCCCAGGAAGGTTTGGCAAGGTTGCCAAACCTTCCCGACCAGAGATGGAGGAAACGAAAATGTCAGAAGAAGCGAAAGATGATGTTCAACAGGTAAAAGCGGAACGCCTTCAGCGCTCCCATGGGCGGCTTATCCGTGTGGTGTCTGTGTTCCCGCAGCAAGGCAGCGCCACCCCGGAGGACAAGCTGAAAGCCCTCATCGACCTGGACGCACAGCAGGGAAAGCTGTGCGCCTAAAGGGCTGGACATTCCCCAGGCTTTGGGGTATTGTGTAGACGCGATGCGCTGAATCGGTTTGACGAGAAAAAAGGAGGGCTGTATGAAACAGTCAAACCAGAATGAGATCACCGCCCTGTACTGCCGTCTCAGCCAGGATGACGGGGTGGACGGAGAATCCAACAGCATCCAGAACCAGCGGAACATCCTGGAGCGGTACGCACGGGAGCACCGCTTCCCCAACCCCCGCTTTTATGTGGATGACGGCTATTCCGGGGGCAGCTTCAACCGCCCCGGCTTCCAGCAGATGATGACGGATATGGAAAACGGGAAGATCCGCACCATCATCACCAAGGACCTGTCCCGGCTGGGACGCAACCAGCTCCACACGGGGCTTTACATCGAGGAGCGGTTTCCCATGTTCGGCGTCCGCTACATCGCCATCAACGACAATGTGGACACCGATCGGAGCGAGAGCACGGAGCTGATGCCCTTCAAGAACTTGTTTAATGAGTGGTTCATCCGGGACACCAGCCGGAAGATCCGGGCGGTGCAGCGGGCTAAGGCGGAGCGCGGGGAGCGGCTGGGCACCAGAGCGCCCTATGGTTACCGCAAGGACGAACAGGACCACAAGAAGCTGGTGGTGGACGAGGAGGCCGCCACCGTGGTGCGCCGCATCTTCGCCCTGTGCGCCGCCGGGCAGGGACCCAGCCAGATCGCCCGGCTGCTGAAGCGGGAGCAGGTACTGTGCCCCACGACCTACGCTTACAAAATCTTTGGCGTTGCCCATAGCAGTCTGAATTTGAATGATCCCTATGGGTGGTCTGACAGTACGATTGCCAATATGCTGGAGAATGAGATTTACCTGGGCAACACCATCAACCTCCGGTACAGCACTCGTTCCTACAAGGACAAGCGGAAAGTGGAACATCCCAGGGAGGAATGCATGGTGCTGGAAAACACCCACCCCGCCCTGGTGAGCCGGGAAGTCTGGGATATCGTCCAGCGGGTGCGCCAGCACAAACGGCGGCCTACCAAGATGGACGAGCAGAACAAGTATTCCGGGCTGGTGGTGTGCGCCGACTGCGGGAGCACCATGGTGCTCCACCGCGCCCATACCATGAGCCGATCCTACAACCACTTCACCTGCCGGACCTACAAGAAGGACGGCACCCTCTGCACCGCCCACTATATTCGGGAGTGTGTGCTGGATGACGTGGTTCTGGAGGATCTGCGGCGGGTGACAGCAATGGCCAGGGAGCACACCCAGGAGTTTGCCGCATACATCGGCAGCAGGCAATCCGCAGAAATCCGAAAAGAGATGCGTGGGCTGGAACGGGAACTGGCCGCTTTGAAGAAGCGGAGCAGGGAACTGGACAGCATCTTCAAGCGGCTCTATGAGGACAGCGTCCTGGGGCGGATCACAGCGGAGCAGTTCCAGACGCTCTCCGGCAGCTACACCCAGGAGATGGCAATGCTGAACAAGGCCATCCCGGAAAAGGAAACTGCCATCCAGAGGCTGCGGGAGCAGGTGTCCGGCACCGACCACTTTATCTCCCTGGCAAAGCGGTACACAGACATCCAGGAGCTGACGCCGGAGTTGCTGCGGCTGTTCATTCAAAAGATCGTGGTCCACGAAAAGGATGTGAAGTGGAGCAAGCACGCTCAGCAGACAGTAGAAATCCACTACAATGACATTGGCTGTGTGGAACTGCCACAGCCGAAAGGTCAGTCCACCGCCAAAGGTGCGTGAGACAAAAAGAAGTCCCCGGCAGATACTGCCGAAGCAATATCTGCCGGGGGTTCAGACACCTGCAAAGTTACCCCTGTCAGGGGGCACCAAACCGCCAAGGGCCTTTTTCTATGGCGGATCACATAGCAGATAGAGAACAATGCCAAACCATAAACGCCGGCCTCCGACATTGAAATGGGGATCAGGCTGCATACCCGTCCAATGCTGCCTTTTAACAGAGGATAGATAAGGGAGCTGTACCCCTGGGCAAAGCCAGGCAGAAAACGGGCCAGAAGGCTTAGGGCCACCGCTGTCAGGAGCAGGATCCCTCCTGACCATATCCAGGCTTTGGAACTCTCCGGTTTGGACGGCTGTTTTTTCGGACTGTTCGGATTGTGCAGACGATGCATTTGATATACCTGCCTTATTCATGTGGTTATTCCATTATTATAGGGTGATCCGGGGAGGGAGTCAAGAAAGGGGGGCGGAAACTTAAGAGAACTCCCTTCTTGACGGCAGAGGGGATATCATCTATACTTATTCTAATATGCGCGAAGCAGAAAACACACCGTAGGAGAAGAAAAATATGGGTTATCAGGACGATTATGTAATGCGGACCATCAGCGATCTTGTGAGAGCCATTGCCAGGCTGGCTCTGGGCAAGAATGATATTGATTATGAGCTCCCTGATACAGAGGATAAGTATACCTCTTTGGACAGCATTTACAGGAAGCTGAAGGATATGGCAGATGCAGGGGATATGAACGGGGCGGAGAACACGCTTTACGAGGAGCTGGACACATCCAATATGGAGTATCTGGAGATGGCCCTGACATTTTATATGTATCTGAACCAGTTTAAGGATGACGTGCTCTACACAGCCAATTACTCCCGTGAGGAGATCGTGGAGGGCATCAATAATATCAGCGCCGAGTTTGGTATCTCCGGATTTGAGAACTTTGTAGATACCACTATGGTGTAACATCGGCGTAAGGATCAGCTGCCAGATGGACATGAGAGCATGGACACCTGGCGGTTTTTGTGAATAGGTGAGATAAAAGAAAGAGGACACATGGAGATAAAAGCAGAGTGTATCGATTATCTGGAGGAATATTATAAGGACCTGTTCTTTGGAAATGTCAATAAGCGCTACCGTTCCATGACAGGAAGCGAGGTGCGGGCCAGGATCAGCCGTCTGAATGAGCCCGGCATGAGGCCCATTGCAAAATCCAATGAGCTGAATGATGTCCATGCCATGTTTGCAAAGGTCTGTTCCTATCTGATGCGCAAGGAGGGCCATTTAAAGCCCGGTCCCCTTTATGACGAATGGATGGAAAATTACGGGAAAATGCAGGCATTCTGCCGCATTCTCGCAAAAAAGGACCTGCAGTTTGTGTCGGACCTGTCCCTGGAGGAGCTGGAAAATGTCCTGAAGATGCAGGGCATCCGCCGCTACCTTCTTACCAATTCCCTGGAGCGTGCCTATGAGCTGTTCTATATTCCCAAGACCGTGAAAAAGGGGATCATGGAATCGGTGCAGCAGAACCCGGAGGACGAATATCCCGGAGCAAGGGAGATGAAGCGCAGATTTGTCCTCCATGTAGGCCCTACCAACAGTGGAAAGACCCATGATGCTTTAGAGCGTTTAAAGGCGTGCAGCCATGGCGCTTATTTTGGACCATTGAGGCTTCTGGCCCTGGAGGTGTACGACAGGCTGAACGGAGAAGGGCTGGCCTGCTCTATGATAACAGGGGAGGAGACATTGGAGGTACCGGGTGCCCTGTGCCAGGCCTGCACCGTGGAAATGTTAAATGATCACGAGTATTTTGATATCGTGGTGGTAGATGAATGCCAGATGGTGGCAGACCCCTACCGCGGACACAACTGGACGAGGGCTGTGCTGGGACTCCGGGCAGAGGAGATCCATCTGTGCATGGCCCCGGAGGCAGAGGACATCATTGTCCAGATGATCAAACGCTGCGGCGACCAGTACCGCATCGTGCGCCATAAGCGGAACACCAGGCTTACGGTGGAGGAAAAGCCCTATTCCCTGACAAGGGATCTGAGAAAGGGCGATGCCCTGATCGTATTTTCCAAGAAATCCGTGCTGGCTCTGGCGGCCCATCTGGAGAACCAGGGGATCCACTGCAGCGTGATCTATGGAAGCCTTCCCCCTGCCACCCGCAGGGAGCAGGTGCGCCGTTTCCTGGAGAAGGAGACGGAGGTAGTGGTCAGCACAGATGCCATCGGCATGGGGTTAAATCTTCCCATCCGCAGGATCGTATTTGTGGAGACAATGAAGTTCGACGGCGTCAATAAACGGACGCTGCTGCCGGAGGAGATCAAGCAGATCGCAGGAAGGGCGGGGAGGTTTGGCCTTTATGACGAGGGCTATGTAGCCGCCATTGACAACCTGGAGGTGATAGCGGACGGCCTGGAAAGGCGTCCCATTCCGATCATGAAGGCCTATGTGGGCTTCCCGGAGCAGCTTCTTGATATGCCTGTTGAGATCGACACCCTGATCAAAATATGGGCAGGCATGAGTCCGCCGGCTATCTATGAGAAGATGGAGGTGGACGAGCTCTTAGCCCTGTATATGAACTTTGAGCAGGTGCACCGGGGACATTTGGATGAATTTACAAAGCAGGAGATCTACAAGCTGATCACCTGCTCTGTGGATATTGACAATAAAATGGTGATGGATCTGTGGAAGGATTACTGCAGAGAGTACCGGGATGTGGATGAGCTGGAATTTCCCTACAGTCCGGGCCCTGATCTCTATGATCTGGAGAGCTATTATAAGATGCTCGATCTGTACTTCCAGTTTTCAAGGAAGGTGGGCCTCCCCATTCAGGATGCATACCTGGATGAGGAGCGGCGGCAGACGGAGGAAGAGATCAGCCGCATCTTAAAAACAGAATGTGCCAGCTATTCCCGCAAATGCTCCGCCTGCGGAAGAGAGCTGTCATGGGATTATCCCTTCTCCATCTGTGAGCGCTGCTTTGAGCGTGGGAAGCAAAACCATCCGAGAAGCCGCGTAAAGCGGAGCAAAGCAAGGGGATGAGAAAGCAAAATAGAGGAAAACAAAGGAGGATTCAAAATGGAAAATCATCGTATCATCCAGGTAGAGGAAAAGGTGCCCTTAAAGCTGTTGGTGCCTTTAAGCATCCAGCACATGTTCGCCATGTTCGGCGCGTCCGTGCTGGTACCCTTCCTCTTTGGCATAAGCCCTGCCATTGTTCTGTTCATGAATGGCGTGGGAACATTGCTGTTTATCTTTGTGACAAAGGGAAAGGCTCCCGCCTATCTGGGCTCCAGCTTTGCTTTTCTGGCTCCGGCAGGTATTGTGATCAGCAATTTCGGTTATGAATATGCCCTGGGCGGCTTTGTGGCAGTGGGCTTCTGCGGCTGTATCCTGGCACTCATTGTTTACAAATTCGGTACGGACTGGATCGATGTGGTGCTTCCGCCGGCAGCCATGGGCCCGGTAGTCGCGCTGATCGGTTTAGAGCTCTCAGGCAGCGCAGCAAGCAATGCAGGCCTTTTGGATGAGGTGATCGATCCGAAGAAGGCCATCGTGTTCATCGTGACGCTGGGCACGGCTGTGTTCGGCTCCATCCTGTTCCGCAAATTCCTCTCTGTTATCCCCATCCTCATCGCAGTGCTGGCGGGATATGCGGCAGCCATTGTCTGCGGACTGGTGAACTTTGATGAGGTGGCGGCGGCCCCTATTTTTGCACTCCCCAATTTTACCGCGCCAAAGTTTAACATGGAAGCTATTCTGATCATCCTTCCGGTCATCCTGGTGATCGCCTCAGAGCACATCGGTCACCAGGTCGTTACCAGCAAGATCGTGGGCCGTGACCTCTTAAAGGATCCGGGACTCCACCGCTCCTTGTTCGGAGACAATTTCTCCACCATGCTCTCCGGCTTTATCGGTTCTGTGCCGACCACGACTTACGGTGAGAACATCGGTGTCATGGCAGTGACAAAGGTGTACAGCGTGCGTGTGATCGCAGGCGCAGCCATTCTGTCGATCATCTGCTCTTTTGTGGGCAAGCTGTCTACCCTGATCAGTACCATCCCAGGCCCTGTTATCGGCGGTATTTCCTTCCTGCTCTACGGAATGATCGGCACCTCCGGACTGCGGATACTGGTGGACTCCAGAGTGGATTTCTCCAAAAACCGCAATCAGGTCCTCACAAGCGTTATCTTTGTCACCGGTCTCTCCGGTGCAGCTGTGAAGATCGGAAATATCCAGCTCACAGGCATGGTTCTGGCCTGCGTAGTGGGCATGGCTTTAAGCCTGGTGTTCTACGCGCTGGATAAGCTCCATCTCACCAACGACCAGGAGGAATAAACGCCACATTACAATAAAATGCCTGTCCCGCAGCATATACTGTCTGGGAACAGGCATTTTTACGATAAAAGACCTGCTGCCGGGGGCATGCAGGTTTATTTAGAAAACTTCAGTGGGGACTTTTCGGATCCCATTGTCTTCCGCACCAATATTTCACGGGTATTGGCAGTCCTGAGAGCGATAACAGCACCGCGCACCTCATAGGCAGCCATGGAGCGGGCACTGTCCTTGAGAACACAGGTGATGGGCTCGCCAAAGAGAAAACCCAAAGCCTTTAAGCGGCTGCACATTTCCGGCTCACTGATGAGCCAGACCACCTCCGCCCGCTCTCCGGGGTTCATGTCATACAGGGGATATACCATAGGTCATGTCCTTCCTTGATATACAGGATGACGGATGTCTGCTATAGTATATGCAGCTCCGGCTTAAAGGGATACAGCAGCAGAAACGTCAAAGCCCGCCGTTACAGCGTTACTGTCACAGGAGTATCAATTGTCAGGGAATCTGCTGTGGCGGCGCAGTCATAGGCCAGCACGTGTACACCTGCGGCTGCCGCTTCCCTGAGAGCTCCTCCAAAGGCGGGATGTGTGGCATCATTGGGGCGAAAGGAGGATACCCCCTTCATCTGGATCACAAAGAGCACATAGGCCTCATATCCTTCTTGGCAGGCCTTTGCCAGTCCCTTTAAATGCTTCACGCCTCGTTCCGTAGGGGCGTCCGGGAACAGAGCCTGCCCGTTCTGCTCCAGGGTAACGCCCTTGACCTCCATGAATGCAGGGCGCTTTAGAGAGGCCTCTGTTCTATTCTCCAAGGTAAAAGCCAGATCAAACCTGGAATCACCGTGGGTCACTTCCCTGCGGATATTTCGGGGGAGCCAGAGTATGGGATCGTTTCCCGGTTCTCTGAAGAGCATTTCGCCAGACCGGTCACTTTCGGCATGCCGGTCAGGCTGAAGCCCCGGCAGATATTCCCTTCTTTTCTGCCCGTTTTCCATCTGCGCCATCCCCTGCATCCATTCCCAGGCCACCTTGTTGGGAGCTTGGGAGTCCATATTGACAAGGATATCCCCCTTCATGACACCAATAAGATCATACTCCGTCTTTCTGCCCATCTTCCCGGCCTCCGGGTGAAACTCTAAAAACACGGGAACGCCTGGGATCAGCAGCTCCCGGCACCTTCCGGTATTTTTCACATGGCACACCACCTGCTTTCCGTTTACCTCCACATGGGCGATAAAGCGGTTGGGGCGGCTTTTGAATATTCCTCTGACAATATGTTCATATCTCATAAAAAGCAGGAAGCTCCTTTCGCCTATATAGAAAAAGAGGCCTGCGCCAGAGCAGGTATGAAGCACCATTCCTGCTTAAAAGCGCTGCCTCCTATAGATGATAATCCATTTAGAACACGTTGTCAAAGCTTAAATTTTGCTCTTGCCATCTGGGCGATCAGCTCCGCCGTCCCTTCCACGCCCAGGAGAGAGGAGTCGATCATGAAATGCTTGTGCAGGGAGTCTCCCGGCAGATATCCCGCATATTTTTTGTGGTAGGCATTTCTGGCCTTATCCACGCTCATGATCATCCGCTTTGCCTGATCCTCCGTCATATCCAGGATGTTGATGCAGTTTTCCAGCCTCTCCTTATAAGGTGCATAGATGAAAATGTTCACATTGTTCTTCTTATTCTGCAAAAGAAAATCAGAGCAGCGGCCCACGATGATGCAGCTGGATTTTGCTGCCAGATCCAGGATAATGTCCTTCTGCACATCGAATATCATATCCTGGATATACTCCTCGTCCGTGCCCAGAGGGAACATATGGGAGAACAGGCGGTGATGGGCCTTTTCCTCGGCCTCGCTGATGCGGGACACAGGAAGGTTCAGCTGCTTTGCGACCTCATCCACAATATCCCTGTCATAAAACTCGATCCCCAGCTTTTCAGAAAGGGAACGGGCAATGGAACGCCCCAGGCTTCCGAATTCTCTTGTGATCGTAATCGTATAATTTTCCATCATCCAATCTCCTTATGCAGTCACGAGTGTTTTCTGGTAGCTGCGGACAACGCAGCTCAAGGTGAAGCAGATCGCAAAATAGCAGATCGCCTCAAAGGCAAACAGCATTGTCATGCCCCGCACGTCATAGATGCTGCCCATCACGACGGCACAGTTCCTCATGAACTCTGTCACATCCACCATCTTTAAGAAGGAGGTATCCTTGATCACTGTGATCACCTGGCTTAAAAGTGCAGGGATGACCTTCTTGTAGGTCTGGGGCAGGACAATATACCAGAGAGTCTGGATAAAATGAAAGCCTTGGGACTGGGCGGCCTCAAACTGTCCCTTTGGTATGGAGTTTAAGCCTCCGCGGAAGATCTCCGCCATAACGGCAGAGGTGAACAGGGAGATGGCAAATACGGAGACTGCGATCTTATTTCCCTTGACCGTAAAGTAGATCCAGAGGATCCACAGCAGGTTGGGCGTACAGCGGAAGAACTCCGTGTAGGCAGCCACCAGAGTACCGGCCCATTTCCATTTTCCCGTGCTGTAGGTGCGGATGAGAGCCAGGATGGTTCCGAAAAACATGCTGATAATGGTGGCGAACAGGGCGATGGCCACTGTCATGCCCAGTCCCTTAAGCATAAAGGTTACATTCGCCTTTGTAAAAATCTGTAAAAACAGCTCTAACATGCGCCTTCCTCCTCAAACAGATTTTTTTTCGGCGCCGGGAGGCGCATGGAGCGGATCTCCAGATAGCGTGCCAGCCTTGCCAGCGGAAAGCAGATGATGAAATACAGCAGAGCGCTGGTAAAATAGGCCTGGGCGAAAAAGCCCCTCTCAGAGCCCCAGGAGTCCGTATAGTACATGAGGTCCATTCCGGCTACCATTGCCAGGATCGAGGTGTTCTTTACCAGATTGAGGGCCTGGTTTGCAAGAGGCGGCATGATGATCTTTATGGTCTGGGGCAGGATAATGTAGTACATGGTCTGTATGTAGGAAAAGCCCTGGGAGGCGGCTGCCTCGGACTGTCCCTTTGGGATCGCTTCAATGCCTGTGCGGATGACCTCGGAGATGTAAGCTCCATGGTAGATGCCGACACCGATCACGCCCAGAACAAACTTCGGGATACGGAAGCCGGAGCTGGAAAACAGCATGGGCAGGATGGAGAAATAAAACAGCACCTGCAGCGCCAGAGGCGTATTCTGTATAAATTCCACATAAATACGTGACAGGATTTTTGCTGGCTTCCATTTCATGGTGGAGAGGGTGCCGAAAATGATCCCCAGCACAAGTGCAACTGCCAGGCCTACCGCAGCAGTCCGCAGAGTCATAAAGAAGCCCGGTACATAATATTCAGGGATTGCCTTCCACAGGGCAGCCCAGCGTTTTCCATCTAAAAGACCTTTTATCATGACAACGTTCCTTTGCTTATTAAAAATGCAGGAGGACGCCTGAGAATCTGAAAGCTTAGTCCGGTGACGGTCAAAGCTGTCATCTTGCAGCGCCCTCCATAAATATCGTCTTTGTCAGTTACAGACAGCGAAGAGCGCTGTTACTGCAATCCCCACTGATCCTGCAGAGCCTTCATGGAGCCGTCAGACAGCATGGAGGTTACCTTGCCCTCTACCAGCTCAGCCAGCCCTGTATTCTCCTTTGCGGCAGCTACGCCGTAGTCCTGCTCAGCAAAGCGGTCCTCCAGGATCTGGTTGGAGTCATTTACATAACCTGCCAGGATCGCACGGTCTACAGAGAAGCAGTCGATCTGCTTTGTAGCCAGCGCCTGAGCCAGTGCGGGATAGCCGTCGAATTCCTGGAATTCAGGATTTACATCCAGGCCCTTTTCCTCCACATAAGCCTTGAAGCCGTCCTTTGTGGTGGAGGACTGTGCAACACCGATGATCTTTCCATTCAGATCCTCAATGGAGTTGATGCCGGAATCCTTATTTACAAGCAGGCCCACTGCATCCGTATAGTAAGGAGTGGAGAAGTTGTAGGTTTCCTTTCTCTCCTCTGTGATAGTGAAGGTAGCGATCACCAGATCGATCTCTCCATTCTCCAGAAGGGGTCCTCTTGTCTTTGCGGTAACGCCCTGGAATTCAACCAGCTTCTTTTCCTTTGCCTCGTCAGCAGTGCAGCCGAAGATCTCACCTGCAATGTTGTAGGCCAGATCATCCTCAAAGCCCTCATACTCGCCGGTAGCAGTATTCTGTAAGCTGAACTTCGGAATATCCGATTTGCATCCAACCTTTAATACGCCTCTGTCAATGATCTTCTGCACATCTGCGCTTACCTCTCCGGCAGCAGCGGCCTCTGTGCTTTCTTCAGAGCTGTCAGCTGCGGCTTCGGCAGTTGTCCCGGCTGTCGCAGCGGTGGCCGCAGCCGTGGTCTCAGAAGAGCCGGAGCCGCAGGCAGTTAAGGATGCAGCCATGATGGCTGCCAAAGCCAGTGATAACACATGTTTTCTCATAATAAATTCCTCCTCATTTCAAAAAAATTATCCAAAACAGGAAATACAGGCTTCCTGTACAGGGATCAAAGAAAGTCCGTGCGCTAATGCAGGATCTTACTAAGAAATGCCTTTGTGCGTTCATGCTCAGGAGCCTCAAAGAAGTGCTCCGGAGTGCCCTCTTCCAATATGTAGCCGCCGTCCATGAAGATCACCCGGTCAGCCACCTGCCTTGCAAAGCCCATTTCATGGGTAACGCATATCATGGTAATGTTCTCGTGGGCAAGCTCTACCATAACATTTAACACCTCCTGGACCATCTCAGGGTCAAGGGCGGAGGTGGGCTCATCAAAAAGGATCAAAGGCTGCTTTGTACATAGAGCTCTGGCAATCGCTACACGCTGCTGCTGACCGCCGGAGAGCTGTACCGGGAAGCTTCCTGACTTTTCCTTTAATCCTACGCGCTCCAGGCATTTGAGAGCGTTTTCTTCCGCCTCCTTTTTGGAAATATGCTGAAGCTTTATGGGAGCCAGCGTCAGGTTTTCCAGCACCGTCAGGTGGGGGTAAAGGTTAAACTGCTGGAACACCATGGAGGAGTATTTCTTTGCCATCTCCAGGTGATTTTTCTTTGTAACCTCTGTGCCCGCAATGGAAACCGTTCCTGCTGTGGGCTCCTCCAGGTAATTGATGCAGCGGATAAAGGTGGATTTTCCGGAACCAGAAGGGCCGATGATGACAAGCTTTTCTCCTTCCTTTACAGTCAGGTTGATATCCTTTAATACCTCAAGGTCCCCGAAATTCTTCTTTAAATGTTCTACTTTTACCATATCTGGCATAATTGTCACCTCTGCCTTCCGGAAATACGCTTAGAAAATAAAAAAGATGCAATAAGGACAAGGTCCCTAAAGCATCTTCGCTCTTTTTCTTTAAGCTATGTGGTTGATGAATGGTTTGCATTATAGGCGCATTGAGGGCAAATGTCAAGAAAAATTTACTTTTTTCTGTTGCACCCCTATTTAAAATATGCTAAACTTTTCCCGACATAGAACGAAATCGTAAGAAAATGATTCAGAAAGGAACATTATCATGGCATTATCCTATCAGAGCACAAGAGGCGGACAGTCCGGCGTGACAGCCTCCCAGGCGATCCTTCAGGGACTGGCTGAGGACGGGGGCTTATTTATGCCCACAGAGATCCCGAAGCTGGATATATCCTTAGAAAAGCTGGCATCCATGACCTATCAGGAGACAGCATACGAGGTTATGAAGCTTTTCCTTACAGATTTTACAGAGGATGAACTGAAAGCCTGTATCGCAAAAGCATATGACAGCAAGTTTGACACAGAGGAGATCGCGCCTCTGGCAAAGGCGGGCGGAGCCTATTTCCTGGAGCTGTACCATGGAAATACCATTGCCTTCAAGGACATGGCATTGTCCATTCTGCCTCATCTCATGACCACAGCTGCAAAGAAGAACCAGGCGGAAAAGGAGATCGTGATCCTGACAGCCACCTCAGGCGATACAGGAAAGGCTGCCATGGCAGGCTTTGCAGATGTTCCCGGCACCAGGATCATCGTATTTTATCCAAAGGACGGCGTGAGCGCGATCCAGGAGCTGCAGATGCGTACCCAGAAGGGGGACAACACAGCAGTGGTAGCGATCCACGGCAATTTTGACGATGCCCAGACAGGTGTGAAAAAGCTCTTTGGAGATAAGGCTCTGGCAGAGGAAATGGCAGGAAAGGGCTTCCAGTTCTCCTCCGCCAACTCCATCAACATCGGAAGGCTGGTTCCCCAGGTGGTCTACTATGTGTACGCATACGCAAGGCTGCTGGAGGGCGGGGAGATCGCAGAGGGCGAGGAGATCAACGTGGTAGTTCCTACAGGAAACTTCGGCAATATCCTGGCTGCATACTTTGCAAAGCGTATGGGACTCCCTGTAAAGACCCTGATCTGCGCCTCCAATGACAACAAGGTGCTGTACGACTTCTTCACCACCGGAACATATGACAGAAAGAGGGAATTCATTCTTACAAATTCCCCATCCATGGACATTCTGATCTCCAGCAACTTAGAGCGCCTGATCTACTTGAGCACAGGCTGTGATGCCCAGGCCAATGCAGCGCTTATGAAGGAGCTGGCAGAGCAGGGCAGCTATACGGTGACAGAAGAGATGCGCGCCTTTATGGCTGATTTTAAGGGCGGCTATGCCACGGAACAGGAAAATGCAGCTGCCATCAAGGAGCTCTTTGACAGCACCGGCTATCTCATTGACACCCACACAGGTGTGGCAGCAGCTGTTTATGGGAAATATAAAAGGGAATCTGCCGACAGCACCAAGACAGTCATTGCTTCTACGGCCAGCCCCTATAAGTTCTCCCACAGCGTCATGGAGGCCATTGCCGGGGAAAAGGCAGCAGAAGGACCGGATGAATTCGGCGTGGTTGATGCCTTAAGCCGCCTCTCAGGCGTGGCAGTTCCGAAGGCTGTGGAGGAGATCCGCCATGCGGAGATCCGCCATAGCAGGGAGTGCACCGTGGACGGAATGAAGGAAACTGTAAAAAATATTCTCGGAATCTAGGTTTTTATAAAAACAGCTTCCTTTTTACCTGGTTCTGCGCTATAATGGAGTAAGTTAGTTAAGAAAGTAACAAAGTTAAGAAAATAACAAAGTTACAAGGAGGGTATAACATGTTAGTTTCAGCAAAAGAAATGCTTGAGAAAGCAAGAGAAGGCAAGTACGCAGTTGGACAGTTCAACATCAACAACCTTGAGTGGACCAAGTCCGTACTTCTTACAGCAGAAGAGCTCAAGTCCCCGGTTATCCTGGGTGTGTCTGAGGGCGCAGGAAAGTATATGACCGGCTTTAAGACAGTTGCAGCTATGGTAAAGGCTATGATGGAAGAGCTGAATATCACTGTTCCGGTTGCACTGCACTTAGATCACGGCACATACGAGGGTTGCTATAAATGCATCAAGGCAGGATTCTCCTCCATTATGTTCGATGGCTCCCACTATCCGATCGAGGAGAACATCGAGAAAACAAAGGAACTGGTAAAGGTTGCACATGCCATGGGCCTGTCCTTAGAGGCAGAGGTTGGCTCTATCGGCGGTGAGGAAGACGGCGTTGTAGGCTTAGGCGAGTGCGCAGATCCTGCAGAGTGCAAGTCCATCGCTGACTTAGGCATTGATTTCCTGGCAGCAGGTATCGGCAACATCCACGGCAAATACCCGGAGAACTGGCCTGGCCTGCGCTTTGACGTATTAGAGCAGATCAAGGCAGCAGTAGGGGACATGCCATTGGTTCTCCACGGCGGCACAGGTATCCCTGAGGATATGATCAAGAAGGCTATCAGCCTGGGCGTTGCCAAGATCAATGTGAATACAGAGTGCCAGCTGTCCTTTGCAGCAGCTACCAGAGAGTATGTAGAAGCAGGCAAGGATCAGAAGGGCAAAGGCTATGACCCAAGAAAGCTGCTGGCTCCAGGCGCAGAGGCGATCAAGGCAACCGTAAAAGAGAAGATGGAGCTGTTCGGCTCTGTCGGCAAGGCTTGATGGACCCAGCTATTAATACAGCTTCATAATGCTTATTAAAATAAAAATACAAAAAATTGAAAAAACCACTTGCATTTTTAAGGGAAATGGTTTATTTTAGTAAAGAACAAAGGTGTTCTCTCTCACAGGGAGAACGCCTTTTTGCTATATTAGGCCTTGCACTTAATAAAATTAAGCTGAAAGACATTATATAGCAATATGAGGATCTTTGGATTATGAAAAATTCAAAACAAAAAGAGAGGATGGAAAATCTATGAGCGAAGTATTCAACGTAGCAGAGATGTTCGGCAAGAACGTATTTAACGATGCCGTCATGAAAGACCGTCTGCCAAAAAGTGTGTACAAGAAATTAAAGAAGACCATCGAGGATGGCGCAGAGCTGGATCCCAGCATCGCAGATGTGGTAGCACATGCCATGAAGGACTGGGCCATCGAGCGCGGCGCAACCCATTACACCCACTGGTTCCAGCCCCTTACCGGTGTAACTGCTGAGAAGCATGATTCCTTTATCTCTGCACCAAGCGATGGCAAGGTTATCATGGAATTTTCCGGCAAGGAGCTGATCAAGGGCGAGCCTGATGCATCCTCCTTCCCCTCCGGCGGCCTGCGCGCTACCTTTGAGGCAAGGGGCTATACGGTTTGGGACTGCTCCTCACCTGCATTCTTAAGGGAAGATGCCATTGGCGTTACTCTCTGCATCCCAACCTCCTTCTGCTCCTACAAGGGCGAGGCACTGGACAAGAAGACACCTCTTCTGCGTTCCATGCAGGCAGTCAATGAGCAGGCGCTCAGGATCCTCCGTCTTTTCGGAAATACTACTGCTAAGAGAGTTGCTCCTTCCGTAGGACCGGAGCAGGAGTACTTTTTAGTTGACCGCGCAAAATACTTACAGCGCAAGGATCTGATTTATACAGGACGCACCTTATTCGGTGCAATGCCTCCAAAGGGCCAGGAGCTGGAGGATCACTACTTTGGTGCTATCCGTGAGCGCATCGGCGCATATATGAACGATGTCAACAAGGAGCTGTGGAAATTAGGCGTTCCGGCTAAGACACAGCACAACGAGGTTGCTCCTGCACAGCACGAGCTGGCTCCGATCTATGAGGGAGTAAACCAGGCAGTTGACCACAACCAGATCGTGATGGAGACCTTAAAGAAGGTTGCAGGACGCCATGGCATGGCCTGCCTTCTTCACGAGAAGCCATTTGCAGGCGTGAACGGTTCCGGTAAGCACAACAACTGGTCTCTGACCGCAGATGATGGCACAAACCTGATGAACCCAGGCGATACACCTCATGAGAACGTTCAGTTCCTTCTGGTGCTGGCCTGCATCATCAAGGCCGTGGATATTCACGCTGACCTGCTCCGTGAGTCTGCTGCAGATGTTGGCAATGACCACAGACTGGGAGCAAATGAGGCTCCGCCGGCAATCATCTCCATCTTCTTAGGCGAGCAGCTTGAGGACGTGATCGACCAGCTCTGCGATACAGGCGCAGCTACCCACTCTAAGAGCGGCGGCACCTTAAAGACAGGTGTTGACATCCTTCCGGATCTTGACAAGGATGCAACAGACCGTAACAGAACTTCACCATTTGCATTTACAGGCAACAAGTTTGAGTTCCGTATGGTAGGCTCCTCTGACTCCATCGCTTCTCCTAACACTGTGCTCAATACCATCGTGGCAGAGGCATTCAAGGAGGCTGCTGATAAGCTTGAGAAGGCTGAGAACTTTGACATGGCTGTACATGATATGATCAAGGAAATGCTGGCTGCTCACAAGAGAGTTGTATTCAACGGCAACGGCTACTCTGATGAATGGGTAGAAGAGGCAGAGAGAAGAGGGCTTCCGAACATCAAGTCCATGGTTGACGCCATTCCTGCCCTGACAACAGAAAAGGCAGTAAAGCTCTTCGAGGAGTTCGGTGTATTCACAAAGGCAGAGCTGGAATCCAGAGCCGAGGTTGAGTATGAGAACTACGCAAAGGCTATCAACATCGAGGCAAGGACCATGTTCGATATGGCAAGCAAGCAGTTTATCCCTGCTACGATCAAATACACCACACAGCTGGCAGCTTCTATCTCCGCTGTCAAGACTGCATGCCCGGATGCTGATATCAGCACACAGACAGAGCTCCTTCTTGAGACCTCTGACCTGTTAACCGAGGCAAAGACAGCTCTGTCTGCTCTGGAAGAGGCTACTGCAAAGGCTTCCGCAATGGACGATGGAAGAGACAAGGCAGTTGCTTACCACAGCGTGGTGGTTCCTGCTATGGCAGCCTTAAGAGCGCCTGTTGACAAGCTGGAAATGCTGGTTGACAAGGATCTGTGGCCAATGCCTAGCTACGGCGATCTGATCTTTGAGGTTTAAGAAAAGCTTTACAAGGGGAAATGCGCCCGCCAGACTTTTATGGTGTGGTGGTGCTTCCACTGCTGGGCGCATATAGGTTTCATTAGGTAAATAAGTTTAAAAGCGCTGGGAGCTGCGAAATATGATGCGGTTTCCGGCGTTTTTTATATCATAGGAAACTCCTTCGGAGTCTCCTGCGATACAAAAAGCCCTCCGGGCAGGATTCTTTTTTATTGCATGTGGCGCGGCAGCCCCCTTTTTATTGCTTGCGTTTTTTTCTATATGTGATATAATGTTCACATATTTTAAATATGAAAGTATTTTGAACAAAAATACAGCCGGAATGGAGACAGTTATGGATAGATGGGGACTTATATGCAGAGCGGTTTTGGAGCAGCCGGATGTTACCCAGAGGGAGCTGGCTGAGCAGCTGGGCCTTTCACTGGGAACGGTCAATGGGCTGGTAAGGGAATGCATTGGGAGGCAGTATATTGCAGAGGCAGATGCACAAGGCGCCGAAAGCCAGCCGGGCCGGGGCTGGAGGCTTCTTGAGGCCGGAAGGCAGCTTTTGGAGGAGTATAAGGTGGACGGAGCCCTGATCATTGCAGCAGGCTTTGGCTCCCGGTTTGTCCCCCTTACCTTCGAGATGCCAAAGGGCCTTTTGGAGGTGTTTGGCGAGCGGATGATCGAGCGCCAGATCAAGCAGCTTCACGAGGCCGGAGTATACGATATCACCATTGCAGTGGGATATCTGAAAGAGAAATTTGAATATCTGATCGATAAATATGATGTAAAGCTCCTTTACAATCCGGAGTATTCCTGCAAAAATACCCTGGCTACGATCTACAGGGCCAGGGAGGTGCTTAGGGGTAAGAATATGTATATTCTGTCCTCTGACAACTGGATGCGGGAGAACATGTATCACGCCTATGAATGCGGCGCCTGGTACAGTGCTGTGTTCCAGGAAGGGGAGACAAAAGAGTGGTGTCTTTCCTTCAACAAAAAGGGGAAGATAACCGATGTCAATGTGGGAGGACGGGACAAATGGGTGATGTATGGCCCGGTTTACCTCTCAAAGGAGTTTTCCGCCCGCTTTCTGCCCGTATTGGAAGCCTACTATCATGCTCCGGGTACCGAGCAGTTCTACTGGGAACAGGTCTATGTGGACATGCTGAAGGGGGAGGCGAAGAGGCGTCTGGAGAAGGAAGATGACCCTGCCGGCGAGAAGGACTCAGGCCTTCTTAAGAAGGCAGAGGAGGCCTCAGGCTGGCCTGCCTCCAGATGGGATGAGATCGAGCTATTTGCCAACAGGCAGCAGCCGGACCAGGTATATGAGTTTGAAAATCTGGAGGAGCTGCGCCTCTTTGACACAAAGTATCAGAACCAGTCGGATAATACGGCCATGAAGCTGGTGGCCCAGGTGTTTCAGACGCCGGAATCGGAGATCCATGATCTGAAATGCCTGAAATCAGGAATGACGAACAAGTCGTTCCTTTTCCGCGTAAAAGACAGGCACTGCATCTGCCGTATCCCTGGTCCGGGCACAGAGCTTCTGATCAACAGGAGACAGGAAAAGCAGGTGTATGATGCCATTGCGCCTCTGGGCATCACGGAGCATGTGGTATATATGGATGCGGAGACAGGATATAAGATCGCCGATTACTACGAGGAGGCCAGGAATGCAGAGGCTGACAGCTGGGAGGATATGGAACGATGCATGGATATGCTCCGTCTTCTGCACCATTCCGGCATCCGGGTAGGCCACCGCTTTGATATCCGGGAGCGCATAGGCTTCTATGAGACGCTGTGCAAAAGCCACGGAGGAGTCCTGTTTGAGGACTACGCCCAGGTACGGGAGTGGATGGATCAGATCATGGATATGCTGGAGGCTATGAAGCGCCCGGAATGCCTGTGCCATATTGATGCCAATGTGGATAACTTCCTGTTTTTAAAGGACGGCGGTGTAAAACTGCTGGATTGGGAATATGCGGGCATGTGCGATCCCATAATGGACATTTCCATGTGTGCCATTTATTCCTATTATAATGAGGAACAGATGGAGCGGCTGTTAAAGCTGTATCTGGGAAGAGAGCCGGAGAAGGAGGAGTACGGCGTCCTTTATGGCTGCGCTGCCCTGGGAGGCTTTCTGTGGAGCCTTTGGGCTGTTTATAAAAAGGCTCTGGGCGAGGAGTTCGGAGAATACACCATCATCATGTATCGCTACGCGAAGAAATATTATCGCAAATTACGAAAATTGTAATAAAATTGTTATCTCAAATACAGGCGGGATGTGTTACAATAACTACTAGGCTATGGACATATTATCCTGTTGGATATCATAATAGAAAGGGAATTGCAAGGAGGAGAAGAAATGGGACGTAAAAAATACGTTGCAGCTCTTGCAGCAGCAGGTATTATCAGTGTGATGTCGATCGGAACTGTTTTTACTGCTTACGCTGAGGACGGCTGGGCAAAGTCCAATGACCACTGGACCTATATTTATAACGGACAAACGTATACAGGCTGGCTTGATACAAGCGAAGGCCGCTACTATATGGATCTGTCCAACGGCCATATGACCACAGGTTTTAAGCAGATTGACGGCAAGTGGTACTTCTTCCGGCCCAATGGCCTTATGGCGACCGGCTGGATCAACCCGGAGGACGGCAAATGGTACTACATGCTGGATGACGGCACCATGGTGACTGGCTGGCTGAAGATCACAAAAGACAATGTGACAGATTACTATTTTATGCGCGGCGACGGCTCTATGGCCAGCGGCTGGAGAGAGATGGAGGGCGCATGGTATTATTTCCAGAGCAACGGCAAATGCGTGGTAAACTCCTGGGCGCAGATCAAGGATAACTGGTATCTGTTTGGAACAGACGGAAAGATGATGACCGGCTGGGCAAAGGTGGACAAGGACTACTACTATCTGAACACAGACGGACGCAGGCTGACTGGCTGGCTGACAGACAGCGAGGGCAGCAAGTACTACATGGATGCCAGTGACGGAAAGATGGCTACGGGATGGAAGCAGCTTGACAATTCCTGGTACTACTTTAACACCAACGGCCACATGATGACCGGCTGGATCCAGGTGGACGGAAAGTATTATTATCTGAATCCTGCTAATGAGGGACGCATGATCGCAGGAACTACGGTCAATATCAACGGTGTTGACTACACCTTTGATGTCAGCGGTGCATGCCAGAATGCAGGCGGCGTGTCTGCACAGACACCTGGGACCACGTCCACAGGAAGCGGCGCAACCGGAGTGAACGGAGGACCTGGCGTGGCAGGTTCCTCAAGAGGTGCCAGCAACAGTTCTCCTTCCGGCAGCTCCAATGTGTCCACAACCAGTCCTACAAGCACGAATACGACCAGTCCATCGGGCACAACACTGGCTCCTGGACGCACGGATGGTCCGGGCTGATGAGCACAATATAGAAAGCTTGTTTTGAAGGCAGTACGTTTAAATGGATATAAGGGGGTGTTGCGGCTGTGACTGCTTCACCTCCTTTTGGATTTACAGGTATAGATAAGAGGAGCAGACCGATGAAAATAAATACGCGTATGATGAAAAGATGCCGGTCCCTGGCACTGGCTGGTATGATCGGCGCAGGCGCCCTGCTGCCTGCCGCCAATGCAATGGCAATAGGTCCTGGGGAGTCTGGTTCAGGTGCAGTGATCACATCCGTAGGTTCCGGCGGACCCGGGAGCGGCCCGTCAGGAGGGCAGAGCCAGACAGCAGCTGGGGCGGCAAACACGGATTCTTCCCAATCCGCCGCCGTTCAGACAAATCCCAATGCCTGGAAGCGGGTGAATGGAGTCTATCAGATGTCTGACGGAAGCGCCATAAGCAATGTGCTGGCCAGGGGCATCGATGTGTCCAGATGGCAGGGAGATATTGACTGGAACCAGGTGGCATCCGATGATGTGTCCTTTGTGATGCTGGGCACCAGGTCAAAGGGTGCTGTGGATCCCTATTTCCACACCAATATACAGAAGGCCAGTGCAGCAGGCATCAAGGTGGGCGTCTATATCTATTCCCTTGCCACCACCACCCAGATGGCGGTGGAGGAGGCGGACTTTGTGCTGAACCTGATCCACGATTATCCCGTATCCTATCCCGTTGCCTTTGATATGGAAGACTCCACTCAGGGATTACTCTCAAAGGCAGAGCTGGCGGACATTGCCAATGCCTTCTGCAGAAGGATATCGGAGGCCGGATATTATCCTATTATATATGCCAATGACAACTGGCTGGCCAACAAGCTGGATATGAGCCTTATGAACTATCCTGTATGGGTGGCAAGGTATTCTGCCAGGCCGGCATACCAGAATCCGGTGATGTGGCAGGCCACCAGCAGCGGATCCGTGAAAGGAATAAGCGGCAATGTGGACATTGATTTCCAATTCCGGGATTTCTCCTCTGTGATCCCTGCCAATACATGGAGGACCATTAACGGCAATACCTATTATTATCAGAATTATGTAAAGCAGAAAAACAACTGGATCAATGATGGAAACGGCTGGTATTATATGGACAGCGAGGGACTTACCTCTAAGGGCTGGATCACATTGTCAGGAAAACGGTATTATCTGGATGCGGATACGGGAAAGATGGCTACGGGCTGGAAGCAGGAAAATGGCTCCTGGTATTACCTTGACGGTTCCGGCGCACTGTCCACCGGCTGGATCAATGACGGGGCAGCCTGGTATTATTCCAACTCCGAAGGCGTGATGCAGACAGGCTGGCTGAATGACGGCGGCAGCCGGTATTACCTTGATCCCTCCGGTGCCAGGGCAGCAGGCTGGAGGCAGGAGAACGGAAGCTGGTATTACTTTGACGGCTCCGGTGTGCTGGCAAAGGGCTGGATCAATGACGGGGGAATCTGGTATTACTCTAATTCTGAGGGCGTGATGCAGACAGGCTGGCTGGATGACGGCGGGAACAAATATTATCTCAGAGGCTCAGGAGCCATGGCTACAGGCTGGCGCGAGATGGAAGGAGCCTGGTACTATTTTGATGGTTCGGGAGCCATGGCAAAAGGCCTGGTGGAGGTGGGAGGACTTCATTATTATCTGGATCCTTCCACCGGGATCATGGCAGCAGGGACAGTGCTGGATATCAACGGTACGTTGTTCCAGGCAAACGGCGAAGGCGTTTTAAGCCCGGCAGCCCAGGCAGCGGAGAATGCGGCCCCCCAGGCAGCAGAGGGACAGGACCAGACAGCGGTTCAGAATGAGCAGCCGGAAGGCAGTGGCGCAGGAGGCGCATCCGAAGGAACGCTGGAGGGGCCCGGTGCGGTGATCATCCCCATCGGCGGATGAATCAAATGATATCCAAAACCTACATGCGCCCAGCAGCGTACGTTTGCAGCAAACCTACATGCGTCCAGCGGGTGGATGCGCCACCGCACCGCGAAAGTCTGGTGGACGCATTTGGCATACCTGAATACATGCCGCCTGTCCGGCGGCGGGACTTTTATAGTAAAGCGGCAGGAAAGTAAAGCGGAGATTTCCTGCCGCTTCTTTTTGGTACCGGGGAAGTGTTTGCCATTTTTGGGAGAGGGTACCTGCATTTTCAGGTCCCGGAGGCTCATATACTGGGTTAGAGTATAGTAGGAGCGAAAAGGGGAAGGCCTGTGAAACTGAAATATAAGATATGGCTGTTTGCCCTCCTGTGTGCGGCAGATGTATTCCTGCTCACTGCAATGGTAAGGACAGCGGCTCTTTCCTCCGGCCATGTCCATGTATCTGCAGAGGAGGGGGAATGGAGACTGGAAAATACTGGGAATCAGACAATACAGCCGGAGCCGGACAGAAAGGTGGACCGCTGCATTGCCCTCACCTTTGACGATGGCCCACATCCTGTCTGCACCCCAAAGCTTTTGGACGGATTAAAGGAGCGGGGGGTACATGCCACCTTTTTCCTCATGGGGCAGAATATAGAGGGCAATGAGGCGATCATAAAGAGAATGCAGGAAGAGGGACATCTTATCGGAAACCACAGCTACAGCCACGTGCAGCTGTCAAAGGCCGGGACAGGAGCCGTATGCCGGGCTGTGGATGACACCAGCCGTCTGATCGAGGAGATCACCGGGGAACGCCCCCGCTACCTGAGGCCGCCCTATGGAGACTGGCGTGAAGAGCTGGAGTGCCAGGTAGATCTGACAACAGTGCTCTGGTCCGTAGATTCCCTGGACTGGAAGCTGCGCAATTCCGACAGGATTGTAAAGCGGGTCTTGAAAGATGCCGAGGAAGGGGATATTATATTAATGCATGACATTTTTCCTACTTCTGTATCGGCGGCTCTGAGGATCGTGGATGAGCTGAAGGACAGAGGATATACATTTGTGACAGTGGATGAGCTTCTGATCGACTGAGCAGAGAGGCTTGTCTGACAGGCCTTCATGCGCCCGGCGGGCGCATTTGGCATATCTGAACACATGCCGCCTATCCGGCGGCAGGACTTTTATAGTAAGAGAAAGGATACTGCATGGATTTATTTGATTATATGAGGGAGAATACGATGGAGAAGGAATCTCCCCTTGCCTCCAGGCTCCGTCCAAGAACACTGGACGAGGTAGTGGGGCAGCAGCATATTATTGGAAAGGATAAGCTGCTTTACCGGGCCATTAAGGCAGATAAGCTGGGCTCCGTGATCTTTTACGGCCCTCCCGGTACCGGAAAGACTACTCTGGCCAAGGTGATCGCCAATACCACCAGCGCTGATTTTAAGCAGATCAACGCCACAGTGGCAGGCAAAAAGGATATGGAAGAGGTTGTAAATGAGGCAAAGGACAGCCTGGGGATGTACGGAAGAAAGACCATCCTCTTTGTAGATGAGATCCACCGGTTCAACAAGGGCCAGCAGGACTATCTGCTGCCCTTTGTGGAGGACGGGACGCTGATCCTCATCGGTGCAACCACGGAGAATCCTTATTTTGAGGTGAACGGGGCTTTGCTGTCCCGGTCCAGGATCTTTGAGCTGAAGCCTCTGGAAAAGGAGGATATAAAGGAGCTCATCCTGCGTGCTGTCTATGACAAGGAGCGGGGCATGGGCTCCTATCATGCCGAGATCACGCCGGAGGCAGCTGATTTCCTGGCAGATACGGCGAATGGGGATGCCAGGGCGGCTCTGAATGCAGTGGAGCTGGGGGTCCTGACAACAGACCAGTCAGCTGACGGAAAAATACATATCGGCCTGGATGTGGCCCAGGAATGTATCCAGAAGCGGGCGGTGCGATATGACAAGAACGGGGACAACCACTATGATACCATCTCCGCCTTTATTAAGAGCATGAGGGGCTCGGACCCGGATGCAGCTGTGTACTATCTGGCCAGGATGCTCTACGCAGGCGAGGATATTAAGTTCATTGCCAGGAGGATCATGATCTGCGCCGCAGAGGATGTGGGAAATGCAGACCCTCAGGCCCTGACGGTGGCGGTGAGCGCGGCCCAGGCCGTGGAACGGGTAGGCATGCCGGAGAGCCAGCTGATCCTGTCACAGGCTGCCATCTATGTGGCCACCGCTCCTAAGAGCAACGCTTCCTGCAATGCCATTTTCAATGCCATGGAGGCCGTGCGAACAAAGCGGACCATGCCGGTTCCGGTCCATCTTCAGGATAAGCACTATAAGGGGGCAGAAAAGCTGGGACACGGAGCAGGCTACCAATATGCCCATGATTATCCGAAGCATTATGTAAAGCAGCAGTATCTCCCTGACGGTATGGAGGGCAGCGTATTCTATGAACCCTCTGACAATGGGTATGAGCGGCGGATCAAGGCGCATATGGAATGGCTGAAAAACGATGAGCCGGAAATGAAATAAAATTGGAGAAAATTGGAAGGAATCAGAAGATGACAAAAGGAAGCTTATACTGTGTGAGCACGGGTCCGGGAGATCCGGAGCTTATGACGATCAAGGCCATCCGCACCATCGGAGAGTGCCAGGCAGTAGCCCTGTCCGTGGACGGTACAAGGCGTGATAAAGAATCGATGGAGGAGAACGATGAGGAGGCACTCAAGGCAAGATGTGCAGCCTACCGCATTGCCGCTCCCGTGACGCCGGATTTAGATAAGAAGGAGTTCCTCTATCTCTCCATGCCCATGACAAAGGACAGGGACGTGTTAAAGCAAAGTCACAGACAGGCGGCAGAGTCCATCATAAGCTGCCTTGAGTCCGGGAAAAACGTTGCCTGGCTCACATTGGGGGATGTCACTGTGTATGGGACCTCCCTCTATGTAGTCGAGGCTGTGAGAAAGGCCGGCTTCAGGGCAGAGATCATAAGCGGCGTGCCCTCCTTCTGCGCGGCAGCGGCCAGGCTGGGCCGCCCTCTGGCAATGGGAGGGCAGCAGCTCCACATCCTGCCCTCCTCCTACCACATTGAGGAAGCCCTGGAGTATCCGGGAGTCAAGGTCCTCATGAAGGCGGGAAGCCGCATAGGCCAGGTAAAAGAGCTTTTGATCGAAAAGGGCTGCCGTGCAGAGGGCGTAGAGCGCTGCGGCATGGAAGGCGAACGCACGTTTAAGAGCCTGGAAGAGGTGGACAAAGAGGCCGGATATTATACAATTTTGATCGTGGAATGAGGAGATAATGAGAATGGAAAATTACAGCATGTACTTACCCAGCTACTCCATCGGAGAAACCATATACAGTCAGATCCCGTCTGTCTGCGCGCCCTATGGCTCTGCCATCGTGCTGATAGGAGGACACCGGGCCCTGGCAGCAGCAGAGCCTGGGATCCGAAAGGGGATCGCAGGCAGCAGCCTTCGGATACTGGAGGTCTTTTGGTATGGAGGGGAGGCCAGCTATGAAAATGTAGAGCGTCTGGAAAAGGCTCCGTCTGTCCGGAAGGCTGACATGATATTTGCGGTAGGGGGAGGAAAGGCTCTGGACACAGGCAAATGCTTGGCAAACTGTCTGGGAAAGGCACTGTTTACATTTCCGACCATTGCCTCCACCTGTGCGGCCACCACAGCGGTATCGATCATTTACAATCCGGATGGCTCCTTTAAGGGACCTCACTTTTTTGAGCGTCCGGCCCTCCACGCGTTTATCAATACGGCTGTGATCGCAAAGGCCCCGCGCCTCTACATGTGGGCCGGCATGGGAGATACCTACGCAAAATACTTTGAATCCGAGGTGAGCTCCAGAGGAGAATCCCTTCCCCATTACACGGCTCTGGGGATCCGGATCGCCCGCATGTGCCTTGATCCCATTCTTTCCTATGGCATTCAGGCATTGAAGGACAATGAGGAGGGCCATGCCTCCTATGAGCTGGAGCAGGTCGTGTTGTCCATTGTTGTCACAACGGGCATTGTATCCAATCTTGTGACGGCGGAACACATTATTGACTACAATACAGGCCTGGCCCACGCGGTATTTTATACGCTGACTGCATTTCCTGAGATTGAACAGTATCATCTCCACGGAGAAGTGGTGGGTTACGGTGTGTTGGTGCTCCTGCTTGTGGATGGAAACGAAGAGGAATTTGAGCGCCTTTATGGATTCCACAGGGAGGCGGGGCTTCCGGTGAAGCTTTCTGATATCGGCCTTACCTGGGAGAAGCTTATGACTGTCCTGCCAAGGATCGCTTCCATGCCTGATGTGCAGCACAATCCCTATCCTGTGACAGAGGCCATGCTGGAGGCCGCCTTTGGGCGTTTGGAGGGCATGGGACTATGACGATCCATCAGATTGAATGCTTTTTGGAGGTGGCCCAGACACTTAATTTCACAGAGGCAGCCAATCATCTCTACATCTCCCAGCAGGGCTTAAGCCGTCAGGTCGCAGCCCTGGAAAAGGAGCTGGAGCTGAAGCTGTTTGACAGGACCACAAGGGAGGTCAGGCTCACCAGGAGCGGCGAGCTCCTTCTCTGGCGCTGGAGAGATATCCCAAAGGAGATCTGGGATTCCGTCGGTATGGCAAGGGAGGAAGGTGAGCGCGCCAAGAGCCGTATCCGCATGACGGTTCTTGAAATGCCGGGTATTGTAGAGCTGGCAACCGGAATTCTGGCTGACTATATGGAGTGCAATCCAAACACGGAATTTGAGATCAACGAGTTCTTTGGGGTAAAGGAGCTGTTTAACAGTGACATGGATATCCTGATGACAGTAAGCTATACGTCTGTCTATGAGCATTTGGAAGAAAAATGCGGCTATTTTATACTAAAGAAGCTTCCGCTGTACCTCACCCTTTCCAAACGGAATCCACTGGCAGAAAAAGAGAAGCTGACCTTAGCGGATTTTAAGGGTGAGACGCTGCTTAGCTTATATAAGGACTTTTTCTCCGGGGCAGAACGCAGCCTGTTTGAAATGATCTCAAAAAAGGAGCATATATTGGAAAAGACGCGCTATTATGAAAATATCAACAGCCTGGAGCTGGCGCTTCTTGCCAATGAAGGCGTCCACATTGGCTTCAAGGAGTTCTACCATCATTTTGGGGACCGTCTGGTCATGCGTCCCCTGCCAAATGCGGAAAACCAGATCAGCGCCAGTGTGATATTGGTATGGCGCAGGGAAAATGAGAAGAAGCTGAAAACGTTTATCAGCTTTTTAAAAGAACGCTTTCAGACCCAGGATAATTAACAGCAAATTGTTGTTAATTATCCGCGTTTTGATGTTAGACAAAACAGGGGTTAAATGTCTAAAATACTAGATGGTTGGTTATAAAGGGTTTTAATAATTACAATTTGGGGAAGGCTGCCGTGAGCTGCGGTGTATTTCCCTTGTTTTTTTCTCGATGTAAGTTAAGAAACTGCTAACATTTCAGAAATACGACAGGAAAGGAAAGAGGAGAAGATGAAGAAGACGCGAGTAATTGGAGGAATCGTACTTGCTGCAGCTGCAGTAATGGTGCTTTTCCGGGTCATGAAAAAGGAAGAGCCGGTACCGCCTACGCCGGATCCGGTAGTCATGGCAGAGACTCCGAAAATGGGAGATATCCATCTGACAACAGAGCTCATAGGAAATATCGAGCCTGCTGATATTGTGTACATTTATCCGAAGGCTGGAGGCGATATCACAGCAGTGAATATTAAGGCCGGGGATATCGTGACAGCCGGCCAGGTCATCTGCGAGATCGATACAAAGCAGGTGGACGCTGCCAGGATCGCCATGGAGTCCGCTAAGATCGCCTGGGATGACGCCCAGTCAACCTTAAGCCGCACAGCGCCCCTTCACGCCTCCGGCTTTGTGTCTGATAAAGAGTTTGAGAGCTATCAGACCAATGCTGAGGCAAGGAGGCTGCAGTATGAGTCAGCGAAGCTTGCCTATGACAACCAGATGGAGTTCAGCCATGTGACATCACCCATAAGCGGCCGTGTGGAGCAGTGCAATATGGAGCTTCATGACACGGTGGGACAGTCCACCCAGCTGGCTGTGATCGCAGGGGATGCGGGCAATAACGTATCCTTCTATGTCACAGAGCGCATTAAGAATAATCTGACCCCTGGCGATGGGATCACTGTGACAAAGGAAGGTACCCAGTATCAGGGCACTGTGACAGAAGTCAGCAATATGGCAGAGGCAAATGTAGGCCTGTTCAAGGTAAAAGCCGCCGTGGCAGACAATGAGGTGATGGCTCCGGGCACCAGTGTGGAGCTGACCGTTCCCTCTGATTCCACGGAGAACGCAATGCTTGTTCCTACCCACAGCGTTTATTATAAGGGCGGCGATGCTTACGTTTATACATACGACAGCGCAGAGGGGATCATCCATGAGGTTCCTGTGGAGACAGGGATCTTTGACCAGGATTCCATGGTCGTGCTTTCCGGGATTACAATGGACGATCTTGTCCTCACCACATGGACCTCTGAGCTGAAGGAGGGAACAAAGGTTACCCTGGACGGGCAAAATGCAGATGAAGCCCCGGCTGCTGACAGCCAGCCCCAGGCTCAGTAAAAGGAGGCAGGAATATGGGCTTAACGAAATTTGTATTAAAAAAGCCGGTAACCACTGTCCTTGCAATCCTGTGTCTGATCGTATTTGGTATCTTTTCCGTGTTTAAGTCACCACTGGAACTGATGCCGGATATGAACATGTCCATGATGATCGTTATGACAGTATATGCCGGTGCCAGCCCTGACGACGTCAGCGAGCTGGTGACAAAGCCGATCGAGGATAAGGCCAGTACCTTAAGCGGTCTTGACACGATCTCTTCCCGTTCAAGGGAAAATATGTCCATTGTTATTCTTCAGTATGAGTACGGCACGGACATGAACGAGGCTTATGATGATCTGAAAAAGCAGATGGACCTGGTGAAGACAGAGCTGCCGGATGATGCGGACGATCCCATTATGCTGGAGCTGAACACCAACTTAAAGCCGAATATCATCCTGTCTGTGAGCCATGGAGAGGACGATGATCTTTACAACTATGTGAACAATACCCTGGTGCCTGAGTTTGAAAAGCTCTCCACGGCAGCAGAGGTATCCATTATAGGCGGCGCAGAAAAATATATCAAAGTAGAGCTGATGCCGGAGAAGCTGAAGCAGTATGGGATCACCATGAATTCCATTGCAAATGACATTGCCGGCGCTGATATCACCTATCCTGCGGGAGACACGGATCTGGGAGACCAGACCCTTTCCGTATCCACAGAGCAGCCGTTTAAGAGCATGGAAAGCCTGGGAGACATTCCGCTTACAGTAAGCGGCAACAGGATCCTGTATTTGAGTGATGTGGCTAATGTATATATGGGTTCAGATGATGCAGACAGCATTGCCCGCTATAAGCCGGAGGGCGGAGAGCCGGAGGACATCATTGCCCTGACGATCAGTAAGCAGCAGGATGCAGCGACCCTGGCCCTGTCAAAGGATGTACAGGGAGTGATCAAACAGCTGACACGCCAGGATCCCTCTCTGCAGATCACAGTGGTGGATGACGATAAGGATTCCATCAAGTCCTCACTGACCTCGGTTATCGAGACAATGGCTCTGGCTGTTATTATTTCCATGATCATCATATGGCTGTTCTTCGGAGACCTGAAGGCATCCATGATCGTGGGAAGCTCCATCCCTGTATCGATCCTGACCTCCCTGATACTCATGCAGCTCATGGGCTTCAGCCTTAACGTGATCACGCTGAGCGCCCTGGTATTGGGCGTAGGTATGATGGTAGATAACTCCATCGTTGTGCTGGAGAGCTGCTTTAGGGCTACGGATGACACCGGATTTAAGGAATTTGCCACAGCGGCTCTCAACGGAACAGGCATTGTGTACCAGTCTGTTATCGGTTCTACCCTGACGACCTGCGTGGTATTCTTCCCGCTGGCCTTACTGGGAGGTATGACCGGCGAGCTGTTCAGGCCTTTGGGCTTTACCATTGTATTCTGTATGACGGCATCCCTGATATCAGCAATTTCAGTGGTACCGCTGTGCTACATGATCTACAAACCGGTTGAGAGAGAGACTGCTCCCATGTCCAGGCCTGTGGAGATACTTCAGGATCTGTACAGGGGGATCATGGATAAACTGCTGAATAAGAGAGGACTTGTTATGCTGGCCTCCGTTCTCCTGCTGATATTATCCTTTGTCCTTGCAAAATTCCTGCGCATGGAGCTGATGGCAGAGGATGACCAGGGCCAGATTTCTATTACGGCAGAGGTGAAGCCGGGTATGAAGACGGAGAAGGTGGATGGTATCTTAAAGCAGATCGAGAGCATCATCAGCCAGCATCCGGACGTGGAGTCCTATATGACCCAGGCAGGAAGCTCCGGCTTAAGCATGAGCTCTGATCCCACGATCACGGTCTACTTAAAGAAAAAGAGAAAGATGGAAACAGAGGATGTGGTGAAGGAGTGGAAGCAGGAGCTGGGCAATATCGCTGATACCAATATCACTGTGGAATCCTATTCTCAGGTAAGCTCCATGATGGGCTCTGCTGATGACTATGAGATCAATCTTCAGAGCACCAACTATGATGACTTAAAGGCAGTCAGCGACAAGATCGCCGAGGAACTGAGCAAGCGTCCGGAGCTGACAAAGGTGCATTCCACCCTGGAAAATGCCGCCTCCGTAGTGAAGGTAACCGTAAATCCCATTAAGGCCAGGGCAGCAGGGCTCACTCCTGCTCAGATCGGCGGAACCTTAAATACCATGCTGAGCGGTATGACAGCTACCACCATGGATGTGGACGGTGAGGATATTGACGTAAAGGTGGTTTATCCTGAGGACAGGTATAAGACCCTGAACCAGTTAGAGACCATCACTCTCCAAACTCCTACAGGAAGCGCAGTAGCCCTGACCGATGTGGCAGATATCCGCTTTGCCGACAGCCCGGCTACCATTGAGCGCTACGATAAGCAGTACCGCGCAACGGTATCCGGCATTTACACAGAGAATTCTGACAAAAATACAGAGGCCCTCCTGATGGATGAGGTGGTGACGCCAAATCTGACGGCAAATGTTGCTACGGCCTTAAGCACCATGGATGAGTCCATGGCAGAGGAGTTTGCAGCGCTGTTCCAGGCCATTGCTTTTGCGATCTTCCTGGTGTTCGTTGTAATGGCTGCCCAGTTCGAGTCACCGAAGTTCTCTATCATGGTCATGACCACCATACCGTTCTGTCTGATCGGCGCCTTCGGCCTCCTCTGGCTGGTGGACAGCGCCATCAGCATGACCTCCCTGCTGGGCTTCCTTATGCTGGTAGGTACGGTAGTAAATAACGGTATCCTCTATGTGGATACGGTGAATCAGTACAGAAGGGAAATGGAGCTGCGGAAGGCCCTCATAGAAGCAGGAGCGACCCGTCTAAGGCCCATCCTCATGACGACGCTTACCACGGTCGTCTCCATGATACCTATGGCCATGGCCTTAGGCGGCAGCGGAACCACCACCCAGGGCCTTGCCCTCGTAAACATCGGCGGCCTTACTGCTGCCACTATCCTTGCACTTTTGATGCTTCCTGCATACTATAGCCTGATGAACGGCGGTGGGAAGAAGAGGAGGATCATTTCCGATTAAGGTGTGAAAATGCGGATGAATGTGAAATAAAAAACCAGCATTGTGAAGAGAATGACAAAAAAATACTGTATACAGAGACAGCGATCAATGGTATAATATAAAAGCATGGCTGCGGTTTCCGCGCACATAGGCAGTGTGTATCGGAGCCGCAGCTTATTTCATAGGCAAAATCGTTATTTATATAACAAACTTTGACATCTTACTGACACACGAATTTTGTGAAGCGTACAAAAAAAGTAAGATTATCTAAAAGTTTTTGCAATATTTTTTTATTTTACCATTGATAATTTTTGATTCATACGTTATAATCAATTCGTATTGTACAAAATGGCAAAAGAATAGTGGCGAATTTCCGCATTGTTTCAGACAATTATTACAATAATGTATACGAGTTATGCACGGGAGGCTATATGAAAGAGTGGTCACAGATTTTAAAGCAGCTTACGTGGCTGAGCCAGATGGGCCTTTCTCTGGCAGCTCCCCTTCTTCTTTGCCTCATTTTCTGCAGCTGGCTGAGCAGCCGCTTCGGTATCGGCGGCTGGATCTACATTCCGGGCTTCTTTTTCGGGTTAGGCGGCTCCGGTATGACTGCATACAAGGTATATCTGGCAGTCATGAAGCAGGAAAAGAAGAATAAACGGTCTGCCGGGGCAGCATTTAACGAACATAAGTAGAAAGGAGGAGCATCCAATGCAGATTCAGCCGGCGGTGAAAAAGGAAACAGCCTACATTGCAGGCAGTACAATAGCCGGAACCTGCGTCATGATTCTGGCATTCTGGGCGCTTCACCAGTTTATGCCTGATACGGTTCCTTTTGATTACAAGGTTATATTAGGCGGAATATTGGGCAGCGCAGTAGCGGCAGGGAACTTTTTTTTTATGGGCCTGACAGTCCAGAAGATCGCGAATACGGATAACCAGGATGAGGCCTACAAGAGCATGAAGGCCAGCTACCGGTTCCGTACCCTGACCCAGCTTCTATGGGTAGTCCTGGCAATGGTGCTTCCCGTACTCAACGGTGCGGCAGGTATCATTCCCTTATTTTTTCCCAGCCTTTGTATTAAAGCAAGGAGTATCCTGGGAATGATAAAAGCAAAATAAAATATAAAGGAAAGGAGAGAAGAGTGAAACCATGAATTTTGATATTTCAGGTGCAGCGATTTATTTCAGAATTCCAACGGGCATTCCCATATTGGGAGATATCCTGATTACAGAGACCATTTTGATCAGCTGGCTGGTTATGGCACTCATCACCGGCTTATGCATATGGCTCACAAGGGATCTCAAGGTTGAGAATATCTCCAGGCGCCAGGCTGTAGCTGAGATGCTGGTGGAACAGGCCACGAATCTGGTCAGGAATAACACCGGCGGAACAAAGTTTGACAAACTGATTCCCTTTGTTGCAGCTTTGTTTACAACCAGTGTGGTATCGAACCTTATCAGCCTGATCGGCTTAAGGAGCCCTACAGCCGATCTGTCCACGGAAGCGGCCTGGGCTGTGGTGGTCTTTATCATGATCACGGCCAACAAGATCAAGGCCGGCGGTGTTTTGGGCTATTTAAAGGGCTTTACCACCCCTATCCCGGTTATGACACCGTTCAATATTCTTTCTGAGCTTGCCACTCCTGTCAGTATGGCCTGCCGTCATTTCGGCAACATTCTTTCTGGTGTGGTAATCAATGGATTGATCTATGCGGCATTGGCCATCGCATCCTCAGCACTGTTTGGCCTGCTGCCGGGAGCCCTGGGACATGTCCTGGGAAGCATTCCGATTCTTGACGTAGGTATCCCCGCCGTGCTGTCTGTCTACTTTGACTGGTTCTCCGGCGTTATGCAGGCATTTATCTTCAGTATGCTGACCATCATGTATATTGCAAATGCAGCAGAGGGATAATGACAGCCCAAAGAGGCTTCACAAAAATAACATATGAAACAATAATTAGGAGGAATTTGTTATGACAGATTTTCAGTTACTTGCCCGTGGTATTGCTTTAGCTGGTTGTGCGATCGGCGCTGGATGCGCACTGATCGCTGGTATCGGACCTGGTATTGGTGAAGGTAATGCAGTTGCAAAGGCTCTGGAGGCCATTGGACGCCAGCCTGAGTGCAAGGGCGACGTTACAAGCACCATGCTGTTAGGTTGTGCTATCGCAGAGACAACAGGTATTTACGGCTTCGTTACAGGCCTTCTGCTGATCTTCGTTGCACCTGGTTCATTCATGAACTTCCTGTCCTAATCAGAGATGAAAAAATGAACCGTCTCTAAATGACAGGAGGGTGAAAGATGCGAGAGACACAGGAATTAGTAACAATTATACCGTGGACCTTCATTGCGCAGATTTGCAACCTGTTTATCCAGATGTACCTTATCAAGCGTTTCCTGTTCAAGCCTGTTCTTGCTATCCTCGATAAGCGCAGGGCCATGGCCGATGCCCAGATCCAGGATGCCAAAAAGGCAAAGGAAGAGGCAGAGACCATGAAGGCCGGCTATGAGTCTGATATGGCAAAGGCAAAGGAAACAGCAAATGCCATCATGCAGAATGCAGAGCGTGATGCGGCAGCCCGCAGCGAGGCGATCATAAATGAAGCCCAGAATCAGGCAGCCAGCATCAAGGCTAAGGCAGAGGCCGATATTATCCAGGAGAAGAAGAAGGCAGTCAACGATATCAAGAATGAGATCGGCGGCATCGCTATGGATATTGCCGGTAAGGTAATCGAACGGGAAATCAGTGAAGAGGATCACAGGAAACTGATCAACGAGTTTATTGAGAATGTAGGTGAGGCATCATGACGAAAACTGCCAAATTATACGGCGGCAGCCTCTATGACCTCGCCGCTGAGGAGAAGGTTACGGACAGTATGCTTGAGGAGCTGTCTATGGTGCAGGGGATATTGAAGGAAAATCCGGAATATCTCACACTGCTGGCAGAGCCGTCCATCCCAAAGGCAGAGCGGGTAAAGCTCCTTGACGATGCCTTTGGCGGGAAGATCCACGCATATCTGTTAAACTTCATAAAGCTCCTATGTGAAAATGGCATGTTGCGGGAATTGAATGATTGCTGCCGTGAATTTAAGGCACGCTACAATGAAGACCATAACATTGCGGAGGCAGTTGTTACCAGCGCCGTGGCCCTTGACAAAGAGCAGGCAGAGGCGCTTAAGGCAAAGCTTGCTGCCATGAGCAATAAAACCATCGTACTTACGCAGAAGGTGGACAGCCATGTGCTGGGCGGCCTTAAGGTGGAACTGGAAGGGAAGCAGTTAGACGGCACCGCCCAGGGACGCTTGTCAGGCCTGCGTAAAAAAGTTACCGAAATCATCGTATAAAGGATGTGAATGGAATGCAATTAAAACCGGAAGAAATCTCAAAGGTCATTCGCAGCCAGATCAAATATTACCAGAATGCCATTGAACAGAGCGAGACAGGCACCGTTTTAGTAGTAGGAGACGGTATTGCCAGGGTGAGCGGACTTACCAATTGTATGGCAGGTGAACTTCTGGAATTTGAGGACGGCACATTCGGAATGGCCCAGAACCTGGAGGAGAACAGCGTATCTGCGGTATTGCTCGGCTCCGATCAGGGAATCAGCGAAGGACAGACCGTTAAGCGTACCGGCAGGGTCGTATCCGTGCCCGTAGGCGAAGCAATGATAGGACGCGTAGTAAACGCGATCGGCCAGCCCATAGATGGAGCAGGCCCAATTGAGGCTGCAGAGTACCGCCCGGTAGAGTCTCCGGCTCCCGGCATCTGCGACCGCCAGCCCGTTAAGGAACCCCTTCAGACAGGTATCAAGGCAATCGACTCCATGATCCCTATCGGAAGAGGCCAGCGTGAGCTGATCATCGGCGACAGGCAGACAGGTAAGACCACCATCGCCACCGATACTATATTGAACCAGAAGGGCAAGGATGTTATCTGTATCTATGTTGCCATCGGACAGAAGCGTTCTACCGTAGCAGGCGTTGTGAACGAGCTGACAGCCGGAGGCGCCATGGATTACACCATTGTTGTTGCGGCAACTGCTTCTGAGCCCAGCCCCCTGCAGTACATTGCACCTTATTCCGGCTGCGCCATGGGCGAGTATTTTATGAATAAGGGCAAGCATGTACTCATTATCTATGATGACCTCAGTAAGCATGCAGTGGCATACAGAGCACTTTCTCTGCTGATCCGCCGCCCGCCGGGGCGTGAGGCTTATCCTGGAGACGTATTCTATCTTCACTCACGTCTCTTAGAGCGCGCTGCAAAGCTTTCCGATGAAAAGGGAGGCGGTTCCCTGACAGCCCTTCCTATTATCGAGACACAGGCCGGAGATGTATCTGCTTACATCCCCACCAACGTGATCTCCATTACAGACGGACAGATATTCCTGGAGACAGAGCTGTTCCACTCCGGCATCATGCCTGCTGTAAACCCTGGTATCTCCGTATCACGAGTAGGTGGTAATGCACAGATCAAGGCCATGAAGAAGGTAGCCGGAACCTTAAAGCTGGTATATTCCCAGTACAGAGAGCTGCAGAGCTTTGCGCAGTTCGGTTCTGACCTGGATGCTGATACAAAGGCGCGTCTGGCACAGGGTGAACGAATCGTTGAAGTGTTAAAGCAGGGCAGAAGCCTGCCTGTTCCCGTAGAGAAGCAGGTAGCGATCCTGTATGCAGTTGTAAACGGAATCCTGACCCCTGTGGAGGTAGAGGATATCTACAAGTATGAAGAAGGTCTTTACACCTTCCTGGATTCCGATGGCAACGGAGCTGCTGCTATGGAAGCGATCCGCAGCACCGGAAAATTAGAGGGCGAGGCAGAGGAGAAGTTAAAGGCTGCTCTGAATGACTATACGGAGAATTTCCTTAGAACTAGATGATTAAGATGAAGGAGGAAAAACCATGGCTGGTAATATGAAGGCTGTGAAGCTCCGTATGAAGAGCATACAGAGCACCATGCAGATAACCAAAGCGATGGAACTGGTAGCCTCCTCCAAGCTGCGCAAGGCAAAGGAGCGCGCGGATGCAAGCCGCCCTTATTTCCAGGTATTGCATGAAACGCTGACTGACATAGCAGGAGGGAACACGGATTTTATGTCCCCCTATACCAAGGCAAGCGCAAGCGAGAAATGGTGCTATGTGGTGATAGCCGGCGACAGAGGGCTGGCAGGAGGGTACAATGCCAACCTGCTGAAGGCTCTTGAAGGCCAGGCAAAGGGAAAGGAATACGATATCCTGCCTGTGGGTAAGAAGGCAGTGGAATACTGTAAGCGCCGGGGCATAGGGATGGTGACAGAAGATTTCGCCGAGGTGGCGAACATATCCGTATCTGACTGCTTTGAGATCGCAAAGCTTTTGTGCGGCGCATACCGGGCGGGAGAGTACGGGCATATTGCCCTTTGCTATACGAACTTCATTTCCATGCTGTCCCAGAGGCCGGGCGTAACGTCCATGCTTCCTTTGGAGGATTTCAAGAAGGAAGGGGCTGAGGGGCCGGAGGGCGTTCGTTCCTTGATCCTGTATGAACCGGACAGCGAAAGCGTTTTTGACGCTATTGTGCCAGAGTATCTGGCAGGCCTGGTTTATGGGGCTATGTGCGAGTCCGTAGCCAGCGAGCTGGCAGCCAGAAGGACTGCCATGGATGCCGCTACGAAGAACGCAGGCGAGATGATAGAGCAGCTCAGCCTTTACTACAACAGGGCGCGTCAGGCCAGCATCACCCAGGAGATCACGGAGATCGTGGCAGGCGCGGAGGAGCCTTAACAACAAGGAGACGTTATCTATGAATGAGAGACATATAGGAAAGGTAGTGCAGGTAACAGGTGCTGTACTGGATATCCGCTTCAATGAAGGGGAGCTGCCTGCGCTGCTGAATGCAATTGAGATTGATGTGGACGGCCGCCGCCTGGTGGCCGAGGTGGCACAGCAGATCGGTGACGATGTGGTGCGCTGCATTGCAATGAGCTCCACAGACGGCCTGGTGCGCGGAGCAGACGCAGTGGATACAGGAAGCTCCATCACCGTGCCTGTAGGCGAGGCCTGCCTGGGACGCGTATTCAATCTTCTGGGTGAGCCGGTGGATGAGATGCCGGCGCCGGAGGATGCGGAGCGCTGGGCGATCCACCGTCCGGCTCCAGCTTATGAGGATCAGGCTCCGGCAACGGAGATCTTTGAGACAGGCATCAAGGTCGTAGACCTTATCTGCCCCTATGCAAAGGGCGGAAAGATCGGCCTCTTCGGCGGCGCCGGAGTAGGCAAGACAGTTCTTATTATGGAGCTGATCAATAACGTGGCAAAGGCCCATGGCGGCCTGTCCGTATTCACCGGCGTTGGAGAGCGTACCCGTGAGGGCAACGACCTTTACGGCGAGATGAAGGAGAGCGGCGTTATCAACAAGACGGCTTTAGTATACGGCCAGATGAACGAGCCGCCGGGGGCACGTATGAGAGTAGCTCTTTCCGGTCTTACTATGGCGGAGTATTTCCGTGATGTGAAGAATCAGGACGTGCTGCTGTTCATTGACAATATTTTCCGTTTCACCCAGGCAGGTTCTGAGGTATCCGCTCTGCTGGGACGTATGCCTTCCGCAGTAGGCTATCAGCCAACACTGGCAACAGAGATGGGCGCCCTGCAGGAGCGTATCACTTCTACAAAGAAGGGCTCCATCACTTCCATCCAGGCAGTATACGTGCCTGCAGATGACTTGACTGACCCTGCACCTGCAACCACATTTACCCATCTGGATGCAACCACTACCCTGTCGCGTGAGATCGCAAGCCAGGGTATCTATCCGGCAGTAGATCCGCTGGATTCTACCAGCCGTATCCTGTCACCGGAGGTAGTAGGACAGGAGCACTACAACATTGCACGTTCCGTACAGAAGGTGCTGCAGCGCTATAAGGAGCTGCAGGATATCATCGCCATCATGGGTATGGATGAGCTGTCAGAGGAGGATAAGCTGACAGTAGCCAGAGCCAGAAAGATCCAGCGCTTCCTGTCCCAGAGCTTCTCTGTGGCAGAGCAGTTTACAGGTATGCCTGGCCAGTACGTACCTTTGAAGGAGACCTTAAGAGGCTTCAAGAAGATCCTGGACGGCGAGTGTGACGATATACCGGAGAGCTGCTTCCTGTTTGCAGGAACCATTGACGACGTATATGAAAAAGCAAAGAAGCTTCAGTAGAGGGGAGGGCGAAAGGCGTAATGGCAACCTTCCATTTACAGATCGTATCAATGGACGGGCTGGAGTATGACGGCCAGGTACAGAGTGTATCCTGCCGTACCGTCCATGGTGATCTTGCAATCTTAGCAAGGCACTGCAACTACTGCACAGCCGTTGGAATGGGCACTGCCCAGGTAGTGCTGGAGGACGGCAGCGTGAGGAAAGCCGCTTGTATCGGAGGCATGCTGTCCGTCATGGACGGCGAGTGCCGCCTGATCCCCACCACATGGGAGTGGAGCGAGGACATTGATTTGGAGCGCGCCCAGGCTGCAAAGAAAAAGGCAGAAGAGCGCCTGGCCCAGAGCGGGATCTCCGAGCGCGAGCTAAAGCTCGCCGAAGCCAAACTGCACCGCGCCCTGGTGCGTATCGGGACTGCGGGAAAGCAGGAGTAGGATCAGCAGAATAAAATGATTAGAGCGTTTCCGGTGAGAGCCGGAGGCGCTTTTTTCAATGGTATGCCTGTGAAAATAAAAGATTGCCTCTGCCATGCTGCGATAGCTTTAGGGAAAAATCAGGTGCCATAGTGCTTCTTATGTCCGAAACCGGAGCACTAGCCTTTCCCCCGGCTGCTGAGGTGCAAAATGCGGAAACTCAAGTTCCATTTGTCTTTACAGCGCCGGGCTCCGGTGATAAAATGAATGGGACATTGAGGACGGAAGAGACAGAGGTGGCAGAAATGGAAACCAAAAGAGTTGTGATCACAGACAGAGAGCATATAAAGGATGAGGAACTTCTGGAGGCGGCAAAGATCCTGAGGACAGGAGGCCTTGTGGCGTTTCCTACGGAAACAGTGTATGGCTTGGGAGGGAATGCCCTTGATGAGGAGGCGGCCGGGAAGATCTATGCGGCAAAGGGGCGTCCTTCGGACAATCCGTTGATCGCCCATGTGTCCTGCACAGCAGAGTTGAAGCCTCTTGTAAAGGAGATACCGGAGGCGGGGAGGAAGCTGATGGAGGCCTTCTGGCCGGGACCGCTGACGATGATATTTCCCAAAAGTGACAGAGTTCCCTATGGCACCACAGGAGGCCTGGATACAGTGGCAGTCCGCATGCCAAATGATGCGGTGGCAAACCGTCTGATCGCTCTTGCGGGAGTTCCTGTTGCTGCTCCCAGTGCGAACACCTCCGGCCGTCCCAGTCCTACCACGGCAGATCATGTATGGCAGGATATGAACGGGCGCATTGACATGATCATAGACGGCGGAGCTGTGGGGATCGGTGTGGAATCTACCATCGTGGATGTGTCCTCCGATATCCCAACGGTTTTAAGGCCGGGAGCCATCACCATGGAGATGCTGAAGGAAGTGCTGGGAGAGGTGGCAGTTGACCCGGCGATCCTGGGTCCTGTGTCCGCGGGGATGAGGCCAAAGGCTCCGGGAATGAAGTATAAGCACTATGCGCCGAAGGCAGATCTGACGCTGGTGGAGCCGCTCCGAAATGGGGCGGAGCTTCCAGAGAACGCTTTGGACGGCTGCACGGTGGGTTTAGGCAGCTGTCAGGATCTGGCCTGTGCCCGGCAGCCGGGAATGGATGAAGACGGTATCAGACGCATGGTGGATATGGTAGGCCGCCTGGCAGAGAAGAAGGCAGCAGAGGGCCTTCGGACAGGGATTATCGGAACAGACGAGTCCATAGAGAGCTATAAGAGCCTTAAAGGGATCGACAGCTTCCTGGTTCGTTCCATCGGTGCCAGGAGAAGTCAGGAATCCGTAGCCCACAACCTCTATGCAGTGCTCAGGGAATTTGACGATCTGGGAGTGGATGTGATATTCTCTGAGAGCTTTTCAGAGGATCATCTGGGACAGGCTATTATGAACCGCCTGTCAAAGGCGGCTGGCTATAAGATCGTGCGGGTGTAGCAGAATTTAAGTAACAGTTCAGACGGCGAGGAAATCTATAGAAAAATAGCCGTCAAGCTTGCTTGTAAGGCCATTTTTCTATAGATTTCCACATCGGATGGACATCCGATGCTTCTTGTCCGGCCTGGCCGGGCAAGAAGATACCCCGTCTGAACTGTTACGAATTTAATGAAAGGTGAACATGCCGGTACACTGATAGTGGGGACAGGAGGAGTAACATGGAGAAACAGACTTTGGGAGAGATTGCCTCCCGAAAGCTCATGGATATGATACAGGAAAAGGGCTATGGGGCCGGAGACAAGCTTCCCACAGAGGCAGAGCTGGTGGAATACCTGGGAGTGGGGCGCAATACGGTGCGGGAGGCCCTGCGGATCCTCATGTCCAGGAATATTGTGACCATACGCCAGGGATCGGGGACCTTTATATCAGAAAAGAATGGTGTTGCAGATGATCCTCTGGGATTTTCCATGATCGATGACAGGCGCAAGCTGACGGAGGACCTGATACAGGTGCGTGTCATGCTGGAGCCTCCCATTGCCGCCCTGGCTGCCCAGAATGCCGAGCTTTCGGAGATCGCAGAGCTGGAGCAGATACTGGCAGAGCTGGAGGCTTTGATCGAGGCCAGGGAGGACTATGCAGAAAAGGATTCCCAGTTTCATGCAAAGATCGCTGGCTGCAGCCACAACCTGGTGATGACGAACCTGATACCCGTTATTACAGATGGAGTCCGCGTGTTCGCAGACTCAGTACAGGAGACAGAGTACGAGCAGACACTCACCTCCCACCGCCGGATCTTTGAGGCGATCAGAGACCGCAGGCCGGTAGAAGCACAACAGGCCATGTACTTTCACCTTATGTACAACGAGAATCGCTATAAAGGTGAGACGACAAACAAGTGAATATGAAAAACAGAGGATAGAACGGCTTTATTCATGGGATGAATAAAGCTGTTTTTTTTCGCCTGCTATTGACATATTCCCTTGTATATGGTAAAACTAACGTATAATTCATGGGATGAATCTCACGCGTAAAAAGATTACAGGAGGAGCAGTGAAATGAAGGAGTTATATGATGTGCTCATCATCGGCGGAGGCGTGGTGGGAAGCGCCATTGCCAGGGAAATGTCCAGATACCGCTTAAAGATCGGTGTTCTGGAAAAAAATCTGGATGTCTGCTATGAAACCAGCGGACGCAATTCCGGTGTAGTTCACGGCGGCTTTGCTTATGACAGAGGTTCGCTGAAGGCGAAACTCTGTGTAGAGGGCAACAAAGACATGGGACGACTTGCAGAGGAGCTGGATTTCCCATTTATCCGCTGCGGCAAGGTGCTGGTGGGAAATACAGAGGAGGATATGGATACCTTAAAACGCACCATCAGGCAGGGAGAAGATAACGGAGCACAAGGCTTAGAACTGATCGGAAAAAAAAGGCTTCATGAACTGGTTCCGGCAGTGGTAGGAGAATTTGCCATGTTTTCCCAAAACAGCGGGATCGTAGATCCTTTCCAATATACCATTGTACTGGCAGAAAATGCCCATGCAAACGGAGTGTCATACCACTTCGGATGTGAAGTGACAGAGATATGCCGCGGCGGGGATGACATATATACCATTACCACAGCGGGAGGCGTATTTTACAGCCGCTGGGTCGTAAACAGTGCCGGATTAGGCTGCGGCAAGGTTTCCGATATGCTGGGGATCCGAGGCTATCATGTGATCGGTTCCAAGGGCGACTATATTATCCTGGATAAACGCACAGGCCCTCTGCTTCCCATGCCTGTGTATCCTGTACCCAGCAATACCTACATGGGCATCCACGTAACCAATACCACAGACGGCAATGTTATCATAGGCCCTAATGCGGAGACTGTGACAGATTTTACATATTATGGCGTACCTCAGGAGAACATGGATTATCTGGCAGAGAGCGCTTCTGACCTGTGGCCCTGCATTCATAAGAAGGACTATATCCGCAACTATTCCGGTATTCTCCCGAAATGGGTGGATGAGAATGGAAAGATCCAGGACTTCAAGATCGAGATAAGGGATGAGCTGGCCCCAAGAGCCATCAACCTTGTGGGCATCGAGTCTCCCGGACTGACAGCGGCAGTGCCTATTGCCAGATATGCCATCGGCCTGATGTCAGAGCGGGAAAAGCTTCAGGAAAACCCGGATTTTAACCCTGCGCGAAAGGGTATCCGGCGCTTTGCAGAGCTGGCAAAGGAGGAGCAGAACCGTCTGATCCTGGAAGATCCTGACTACGGTGAGGTCATCTGCCGCTGCGAGAAGGTGACAAAGGCGGAGATCCTTCAGGCGATCCACAATCCCTTAGGGGTGGACACCATGGCAGGCATCAAGTACAGGACCCGCTCCATGATGGGACGCTGTCAGGGAGGCTACTGCCAGATGCGTATTGCCCAGCTGATCGAGAAGGAGCTGGGAAAAAAGGAGACCGAGATACAGTATGCAAGGGAAGGCTCCCGGATGTTTTTTGGAAAAGTCAGGGAAATGGGAGAATGAAGGGAGATCATATGGAAGGAATCAAGATAGAGAAGGTTGATGTTGTCATAGTGGGAGGCGGCCCTGCCGGCTTGGCAGCCGCCATAAAGCTGTATGAGAAAGGCATCCGCAATCTGTTGATCATTGAGCGTGAAAAACAGCTGGGAGGGATCCTGCGCCAGTGTATCCATGATGGATTTGGGCTGACGCGCTTTAAGGAAACCCTAAGCGGCCCTGAGTATGCCAAGAGGTTTATTGATCAAGTGGAGGCGCGGGGGATCCCCTATCTCACGGATGCAGCCGTGCTGGAGGTGACAGGAAGCAAAGTGGTAACAGCTGCTACCAGAGAGGGTTTAAGGCAGTGGCAGGCAAAGGCTGTTATTCTGACGATGGGCTGCAGAGAGCGTACCAGAGGAGCCCTGGGAATTCCGGGAGAGCGTCCAACAGGAGTTTTCACCGCAGGAGTGGCCCAGGCCTATATCAATCTTTACAACAGAATGCCGGCAAGAGAGGTGGTCATCCTGGGTTCCGGCGATATCGGGATGATCATGGCGCGCCGCCTGACACTGGAGGGCGCTCATGTGCAGGCCGTATTTGAGATCCAGCCCTATCCCAGCGGCCTTCCCAGAAATATCGAGCAGTGCCTCCATGATTATGGGATCCCATTGTACTTAAGCCACACAGTTACAGCCATACATGGAAGGGAACGTCTGACAGGAGTCACTGTTTCCAAGGTGGATGGGCACATGAAGCCCATACCCGGAACAGAAAGAGAGTACAGCTGTGACACCTTGATCCTGTCTGTAGGCCTCCTGCCGGAAAATGAGCTTTCTCTGGATGCAGGAGTCTGCCTGGACGAGAGAACAAGAGGAGCTGTGGTAGATGAGCATTTCCAGACAAATGTGGAGGGCATCTTTGCAGCCGGAAATGTGCTCCATGTACATGATCTGGTGGATTTTGTATCCCTGGAAGCAGAAAAGCTTGCAGAGGCCGCTGCTTCCTATATAAAGGACGGAAAGCTGGCTCCCTGCCCTATCCATGTCAGGACAGACAGAAGCATAAACCATACAGTCCCACAGCAGATCAGCGGGACAGGGAAGGTCAGCTTGTCCCTGCGTGTCAGCAGGCCATTTGAGAACTGCCGCATTGTTGTGCGTCAGGATGACATGCTAGTGGCTGAAAAGAAGATGAAAAAGGCGATACCGGCAGAAATGATACAGCTTCCCATCTGCCCGGAGAAGCTGGCAGGCCATTCTGATCTGGAGGTGAGCGTAGAATGCTGAGAGAATTAACATGTATCATCTGTCCTAATGGATGCAGTTTAAAGGCAGAGGTAAAAGAAACATCGGAGGGAGCGCTGGAGATCCTCTCTATAGAGGGCGCTTCCTGCCCCAGGGGAACAATCTATGCAAAAAAGGAGCTGACTGCTCCGGAACGCAATATTGCAACCTCCGTTCCGGTAAAAGGAGGGGAACTTCCTCTTGTGAGTGTCCGTCTGACAAAGCCGATCCCTAAGGCGCATATTTTTGATGCCATGGCTGAGATAAAAAAATGTGTCCTTACAGCCCCGGTAGCATCTGGAACGGTGCTCATTCACGGTCTGCTAGGCTATGATGCAGATGTGATCACCACAAAGGATATAAAGGCGGTCAAGTGATAAAAAAAGGCCGTTTTGTCTGATAAACTTCATTTAATGAATTTTCTTCTTTACATTTCGCTCTTTTGATGTATATAATATGACTATACATAGATTAGCTGGCAGTTTTTTGTTACATAGAAAACTCCTTTGGAGCCTCCTATGTAACAAAAAGCCCTTCGGGCAGGATCGCAGCCCTAAAGGGGCTTGTTCCCTAAACTCGTTACACCCGCTAAGTAAGCCAATGCCTGCAGCGGAGAGGAATGATGCCGCTGAAGCAACCCGCTGCAGGATTCTTTTTTAGTACTGCCAGCAGTCTGTCAATCTCCAGGATATCCTCAGATCTGGAAAACCCCCCTAATTTTTGACAAACCAAAGATGGATATAAAGCAACTAATACATACCGGCCGGGATGGGCGGTATAGCCTGTGTATGATGTATAAGGAGAGAATATATGCGAGAAAGATTACAGACACTTCCTCTTGCAGAGCTTAAGGAGCTGGCAAAGGCTCAGGGGTTAAAAGGTATCAGTGCCTTGAGAAAGGCTGAGATCATTGACCTTTTATGCCAGCAGGCAGAGGAGAATCCCCAGGTAAAGCCTGCAGAGGTGCGAAGGACAGAGGCCAGGCCAGTGCCGGCAAGGGAAGTAAAAACTTATGAACCCAGACGCGAGGAGCAGACTGAGCGTCAGGAAAGCCGGAATTATGATACAAGGCGCAGCAATACAAGAACTTATGACAAGTATTCCCAGACCAGGAACCAGCAGGGAAAGAGCTATGGGAACGCGGGAGCAGTGCAGCCTGCCCAGGCTCCGGCTTCTGAGAACGGAGAGCGTTTCCAGAGGACAGAGCAGCGGAATGACGCTGTGGGCCTTTCAAGCCAGGACATGGCGGAGCTGGACAGTGGCATTGAGGCAAACGGTATTCTGGAGGTCATGCCTGACGGCTTTGGCTTTATCCGCTGCGAGAATTTTCTTCCGGGAGAAAATGACGTCTATGTGGCGCCCTCCCAGATACGCCGTTTTAATCTGAAAACAGGCGACATCATCGTAGGAAACAGAAGGGTGAAATCTGTCACTGAGAAGTTTGCCGCTCTTTTATACCTCAAGACAATCAATGGCTATCCCATAAGCGCCACAGAGACAAGACCTAATTTTGAGGATCTGACCCCTATTTTCCCAAACCAGCGTCTTCATATGGAGAACCCCAGGGAGCGCACCTCGGTGGCAATGCGCGTTCTGGATCTTTTGGCGCCGATCGGAAAGGGACAGCGTGGCATGATCGTGTCACCTCCCAAGGCAGGAAAGACAACTCTGTTAAAACAGGTGGCAAAGGCCATTACCACCAACCATCCGGATATGCACCTTATGATCCTGCTCATTGATGAGCGTCCTGAGGAGGTCACAGACATCCGGGAGGCCATTGTGGGTCCGAATGTCGAAGTGATCTATTCCACCTTTGACGAGCTTCCGGAGCGCCATAAGAGAGTGTCCGAGATGGTGATCGAGCGCGCAAAGCGCCTGGTAGAGCATGGCAGGGACGTCATTATCCTGCTGGACAGCATCACCCGTCTGGCCCGCGCTTACAATCTGACCGTTGCCCCCAGCGGACGTACCCTTTCCGGCGGTCTCGATCCGGCAGCCCTTCATATGCCAAAGCGTTTCTTTGGCGCAGCCCGCAATATGAGAGAGGGAGGAAGCCTGACCGTGCTGGCAACAGCTCTGGTAGATACAGGAAGCCGCATGGATGATGTGGTATACGAGGAATTTAAGGGAACAGGCAACATGGAATTAGTTCTTGACAGAAAGCTTTCCGAAAAAAGGATATTCCCCGCCATTGACATCTTAAAATCCGGCACAAGAAGAGATGATCTGCTTCTGACAAAAGAGGAGGCCGAGGCTGTGGACATCATCCACAAGGCCACTAATTCCTTAAAGCCGGAGGACGCAGTAGAGAAGATCCTGGATCTGTTCTCAAAGACCAGGAACAACAGGGAGTTTGTGGAAATGGTGAAGAAGATACGTTTATTTTAATGTGATACCGCAGGAAATACCTTGCGTTTTAAAGATATTAAGAGAGCATCGTGGTTACGCGATGCTTATTTTATATGAAAGGAAACTTCTCCGGAGCCTCCTGTGAAAATCGGTGAAGATACAGACTCATGGTTGATGCTGTCTATAGATAGGTGCGAAGAAGGGCGAATAAATATTGAAATAGCATGTGAACTGTGGTATCCTAAAGATATCTGATCCAGGCGGCGTTCTGCCAGCTGGAGTCTATATTGCTTATCAACTAAAGTCTAGGCCATAAGGCATCTCATTTCGGCATTTCGGGAAAGATCCCCATTCCGCAATGAAGCAAACACTCAGGAGGAAACTGCAATGACAAAACTGAATTATGAAGCTGCGCACACAGTCACAGGCTGCAGTGAGGAGACCGTGGTTCCCGCAAGCAATCTGCTGGGGAAGTATTTCCCTATGATACGTACCCGTGAGGACATACGGGAAAGGATAGGAGAAAACGTAGAATTAAAGAGTCTGTTTGAGCAATGGAGTGAGACTGACCAGGAGATGTTTCTGGATTATTGTTCAGGCATAAGGGGGATAAAGGTGCTCTATGATGGCATTTTTAAGGAAATCTTTAACCCGGAGGCCACGCCGGAGCGTCTGGAGGAACTTTTGTCACTTTTGCTTGACCGGGATGTACATATCAAAGCAGTTCTGCCTAATGATTCTGTCCGGCTGGGGGCAGAGTCGGCATTGCTTTATACGGATATTATTGTTGAACTGGAGGACGAAAGCCTGGCAGATATTGAAATCCGAAAAATCGGCTATGCATTTCCAGGAGAGCGCTGTGCCTGCTACTCGGCGGATCATCTTCTCAGGCAATACAAACGGGTAAGAGGGAAGAAAGGGAAGCGTTTTCATTACCGTGACATCAAGAATGTGTACACGATTGTATTTTTTGAGAAATCACCCCAGGAATTCCATAAACAGCCCGAACAGTGGCTTCATATTTTCCGTCAAAGCTCAGATTCAGGACTGATCTTGAATTTACTCCAGGAATATGTATTTGTACCGCTTGACATTTTTGTTAAAAGTATGGACAATAAATCTATAGACAGCAGGCTGGAGGCATGGCTTACGTTCCTGAGCACGGAGGAGCCGGAGCGGATCATAGAACTAATCACCCGTTATCCCCAGTTTAAAACCATGTATCAGGACATCTATGAGATCTGCCTGAATATAGAGAAGGTGATGAATATGTATTCAAAGGAATTGGCGCAGCTGGATCACAATACAGTATTATATATGATCGATGAGATGCAGGAGCAGCTGGACAGGCAGAGGAAAGAGCTGTGTGAGAACGAAGTGAAGCTGAATGAGATAGAGGGCAAGCTGGGCCAGACGGAGGGGAAGTTAAGCCAGACGGAGGGGAAGCTAAGCCAGGCAAAGGGAGAGCTAAGCCAGGCAAAGGGAGAGCTAAGCCAGGCAAAGGGAGAGCTAAGCCAGACAAAGGGAGAGCTAAGCCAGGCAAAGGGAGAGCTAAGCCGGGCAAAAGGAGAGCTAAGTGAAGCTCATGCAAAGCTGGCATATTCTGAAGATCAGCGCATGCAGCAGGATCAGCTGATCAAGGAACTGCAGGCTCAGCTGGAGAAGCTTAAGAGATAGAATATCCATATTCATTTTCTCCCGGCTGCCTGCCGGGCATCCGCCGCTTTAGCGGCAAAAATCATCGGATTCGCAAGGAAAAATGTAGGTTTGTCAAACATTTGTTACACTGACTGCAAATAATTCTTTAGCACCTGA
>NZ_JAJCIC010000027.1 GCF_020554865.1 Lacrimispora sp. 210928-DFI.3.58 | reverse complement strand
CCGGCCTGATCGTTGCCATCAACACCAACGAGAATGCGCCGATCTTTGATATCGCCGATATTGGTATTGTAGGGGATCTGTACAAGGTGATACCCGCCATTATGGAGGAAATGGATAAGCTGCCTGAAAAGTAGAAAATAGTACCGCTCAGAAACTTTGCAGGTGACATCGCTATAGGGAGAATAGGGAATAACAGGGAATAAAATATGAGTGTTGAATTAGGAGGTTACGAATGGAACGTAAAAAAATCGATCCAAACAGCCGGGATTACAATTTTTCAGATATTGAACCAGATGAGAGATTCGTCCAGACCACAAAGGAATTCTGGATTACGGTCGGCGTATTTGGGGTATTTACTCTGCTTATGATGGTGAATCTTTTTGTAATAAACAAGATTGATGCGTTTGTGATGGGATTCCCTCTTTGGATATTTGTGGAAATCTGCATCCTGATCGGCATGGTAATTGCAGTTGTGCTGGTAGTCAGCTACGTATACCGCGACATGGACATTACACCCCATGGCAAGTTAAAATCCAAAGGCAAAAAGCAGGCATAAGGAGGGAAGAAATTAATGGAGATATCAAGTAGTACACGTACCACGATCGTTATCGTTTTTGCACTGTATACAGCTCTGCTTTTAGGATACAGTCTTTATTCCCGCAAGGCAATGAAAGAAGGGAAGGGAGATTACATCAGTAAATTCTACACAGGCGGCCGCAGCGGCGGCGTCCTTATGACGGCCATGATGGTTTCTGCAGGCGTAGCAGGTGCAGGTGTATTTATGGGTGTTCCTGGATTTACATATACCTTCGGTGCATCCTGGATGGTATGCTGCTTCTGGTCTATGTGTTCGAACTTTATGGTTCTGGGCCTGATCGGAAAGCGTGTTGGTATTGTAGCAAGACGTACCAATTCTCAGACCTTTGTTGAGCTTTTGATGAACAGATACAATAAGAATAAGTTGTTAGGTGCCCTCTGCTGCCTGGTGGTACTGTTCTTCCTGGGTGCATTTGCAGTGTCTACTATTACTGGCGGTGGACGTATCTTCCAGATTTTAACAGGACAGGATTACCGTATCGGACTTGCTATTTTTACGATCCTTGTTATTATTGCTGCTATCACAGGCGGAATCAAGGGTGTGGCAACAGCCATTGTGCTCCAGGGTATTGTTATGACCATCTCTGTATTGGTTCTGTTCTTTATGGGTATCAGCAGCACAGGCTTAAGCTATACCGGAACAATCCAGGCCCTGCTGAAAACCAATCCAGAGTGGTTTACTCCTCAACAGGGCATTGGTATGGTATTTTCCTATGCAATTCTCTGGGGACTGACTACCTGTACGCTTCCTCATGTAACGATGACGGCTCTGACCTACAAGGATACCTCTACCCTGCACCAGGCAATTAAGATCGGTACGGTGGTGGTTGCTATCTGGCTGCTGGGTCTTAATGGCCTGTGCTTTACGATCAAATATCTGTTCCCTGAGGGAAGCCTGGCAACAGCTGACCTGGGTATTCCTACCCTGGCTGTGACAGTTATGCCTGCATGGGCGGCCGGACTTGTGCTGGCAGGCGTGTGCGGCGCTGTTCAGTCTTCTGTAGGCGGCATGGCCGTATCTCTTGCAGGTACATTTGTAAGCGACTTGTATAAGAACCTGTTTAAGCCGGATATCAAGCCGGAGACGCTCCAGAAGTTAAATAATGCAAGCATTGTAGTGATCTCCCTGATCATCTTTGCATTTGCCAGCAATCCCCCGCAGCTTCTGGCATCTCTGATCACCTATGCTAGCGGCGGCCTGACTGTTGCATTCTCCCACACCCTGATCCTGGGCTTATTCTGGAAGGGAGCAAATGAATACGGTGCAATTGCAGGAATCATAAGCGGAATCGCCTTATACCTTCTCATTGATTCAGGGATCCTTCCGCTGTCGCTGGGAATGAATGCCTGCATCATGGCAAGTGTTCTTTCCACTGTAATCATGGTGATCGTATGCAAGCTGACACCAAAGACACCTTACGGAATTATTGCTACCTGGTTTGGTAAGGATTATCCGGAGAACTAATCATTATTATTGCCCCTATATAAAATCTGCCCTCTGCCATGACAGCTGAAAGGCTGAAAATAGCAGGGGGCAGATTTGCATATTGGAATTAATGAGGGATAAATGGTTTCAGCTTTTTCAGCCTCTCCAGGGCTTCCCGCACATATTTTGTAGGGCAGGCCAGGTTCCAGCGCTCAAAGCCCTCGCCGGCCTCGCCAAAGATATAGCCATCGTCAAAGAAGAGGTGGGCTTCTTCCTTCAGGATCCTTGCCAGCTCATGGCATTCGATACCCAGACCGTTGAAATCCATCCAGAGAAGGTAGGTGCCCTCCAGCTTCATGATCTGAACCTGGGGAAATTCCTCGGCCATAAAGTCGGTGATCACCTGGCGGTTCGTATCGATGACCTTTAAAACCTCATCCAGCCAGCCCTCACAGTGCTCGTAAGCCAGGCGGCAGCCTTCAAGTCCCAGGATATTGCACTTTGGATTGCCGTCCTCCTTCATCATTTCCTTGACAAATGCATCCCGCAGAGCCTTATTTTTGATGATCACATTGGAGGTTTGGAGACCAGCCAGGTTAAAGGTTTTGCTGGGAGCAGTGCAGATCACGCTGTGGTCTGCAAATTCATCGCTTATGGAAGCAAATACCGTGTGGTGATACTCCGGCATGATCAGGTCAAAGTGGATCTCATCGGATACGATTACCACATCATTGTCAATGCAGATGCGTCCGATTTTCAAAAGTTCTTCCTGTGTCCACACTCTTCCGCTGGGATTGTGAGGGCTGCAGAGGATCAGAAGCTTTGTATTCTGATCCTTAGCCTTTGACTCAAAGTCTTCAAAATCGATCTTATATGTATCTCCGGTGCGGATAAGCTTATTTTCCACCAGTACACGGTTATTACGGTCGATTGCCATATACATGGGATAGTACACCGGCGTCATGAGCATAACGCCTTCGCCCTCTTTTGTGAATGCCTTAACTGCTGTGAAAAAAGCGTTGATCACTCCATGGGTATCCTTGATCCAGTCTGTCTCAATATCCCAGTTATGGCGTCTCTTCATCCACCCCTTTACAGCCATTTTGTAGCTTTCCGTTGGCTGCGCATAGCCCAGGACGCTGGTGTCAAGGAAATGCTTTAAGCCATCCACCACCTCAGGCTGTGTCACAAACTCCATATCAGCTACGGAAAAGGGGATAATGCCTTTGGGAGTATAGCCCAGAGTATGTTTGATCTCATCCCATTTGCCGCTGCCGACGCCTTCGCGGAATACTACTGTCTCAAAATCATAGTTGCTCATTTAAACCCTCCAAAATTTGTAAAAATGTCGAAAGTACATTACTGCTCATCAATGATAATGCCGTCAGCCGCAAGCTCCTCGTCTGTCTCGTGACGGCGTCCCCAGCCTGTCAGGATCGCGAACCAGAATACCACGAACAGAGCCATGCTATGGAAGTTATAGCCCACAAAGGAGATGGCATTGTAGCCCTCGGTTACTACGCCGCTTGCCACTGCGATAGCAGCCAGGTTTAAGCAGCCGGGATTGGTAGGAACAAGATAGCCTACGCCGCAGCCCAGTCCGTCCAAAAGGTTTGCTGCACGGGCGCGGTCAATTTTAAATGGGCGGAGAAGCTGACGGATAATGGGGCCGCAGAAGGTAATGGCAGATGTTCCGCTGCTGATCGCCACGCCGATAATACTTACCATAGCACCTGCAGCGATCTCTGCCGTACGGTCGGACTTGGCACGCTTACGCATAAAGCCTAAAATTGCTTCCAGCACGCCGGCATGGCTGATCAGGCTTACCATTACAAAAATAAACAGAATGAATACGATAGAACCAATCATACCATTAAAGGCTTCTGCAATCAAGCCGTCTGTTGCGAACAAGGTCTTGAAATCCATGTATCCAAACAGGAACAGCAGAATGATACCGACGATCTCACTGACAAGCAGAGAGGTAAACAGGCCGGAGCCTTTTAACATGAGGACAATGACAAGGATGGGAAGGATCAGGAAAACAAGGCTGGAGGCATAGGTTCCATCGACTGCAATGGCCCCGGCAGCTCCCTGGGAAGCACCCATAAAGCCCAGCACAAGGTAAGCGATGGCGGATACGCCGCCGGCGATCAGAGCATATTTTAAACGTGATTTCACTACGCGCATTACATCCGTTTCCTGGGAAAGGGAGGATGCGATCGTGGTGTCGGAGATTGGGGCCAGGTTATCACCAAAGCAGCTTCCGGCAAGCAGAGCGCCGCAGATCAGATTGACATTGCAGCCCATGCCAACTGCCAGAGGGATCATAATAGGCCCGGCAGTGTTCATCGCTCCCGCAGCACTTCCGGTGGCGCTGGAAAGGACAACGCAGATGAAAAAGCAGATGATCGGCATAAATGCAGGAGACATATTTGCCTTTGACATGATCCAAAGAAGGGAATCCACCAGATGGGAGGCGGTCAGGATCTTTGACATAACGCCGGCAAGTAAGAAGCAGGCGATCATAAATGCAAAAATATTGTCCCGGATACCAGCGATCATTGCATTCTGGAAAGCCTTCTTATCCTTGTACACAAGGAATCCGGCGATGACAGCCAGGTATCCGGCGCCCCAGAAGTTTTTGGTCGAACGCATTCCCATTGCTACCATGACCAGCATCCCGCCAATCATAGCTATCAGGGGCAGCATAGCACCAAACATACCACCATAAGTTTCGGCAAAGCTTTTCTTTTCGTTTGACATACTCATTTCTCCTTTTTGTAGTGTAAATAGTTTCACTATGAAACTATTTCATGGATTATTCTAACAAAGAGATAGCGGAAAGTCAATAGATAGTTTCACTATCAAACAATTTTTAATTATCACTTTCTTTTCTTTATCCGCATAATGAACAAAATAAAGTATTCAACTCAATTCTGTACAAAATAAGGTTCCTCCAGTATAATGGATTCGGATATACTTCATATTTGGGGGTTGCATAAGAATGAAAGCAAACAAACAGAGCGAGCTGAACCGTGTAAAGGAGAGCCTGTATGATAAAATAGATGCGGTGTACCGTCATAGTGCACTTTTGCAGGGCTATTCCATGGAGATCCACGATTACGGAAATGGCTATTACATGAGCGAGGTGGAAGCCCACACCCTTCTCTATGTCTGTCAAAATGATGACACCACTGTCACCCAGCTGGCGAAGGATACTTTCCGCACAAAGGGCACAGTGTCAAAAATGCTGAAAAAGCTGGAGGACAAGGGCCTGGTAGAGCGCAGGCAGAAGGACGGCAATAAAAAATGGGTCTATTTTGTCCCCACAGAAGAGGGGCTCCGGGTGAATGAGATCCACAGGGCGTACGATAAAAAGGAAACGCTGCACATGATCGAGGCGCTTCTGGAGGACTGTACACTGGAGGAGATTGAGAATTTTTATAAGGTGACAGAGTACAGGATCAAGTTTTTGGAAAAGAAACAAAATGAAAAATAAAATGAACCAAACCGCACCACCCTTTCTCTATATAATAGGTGCACCGATTAAGAGTCCTTCTGGCGGCTGCCGGGAGGGCTTTCTTATTTAAATTAATGTAGGAATTTTGGAGGAGATAACATGGAGCAGTGGACAGTGGCGCTGGTATACCGCTTGAAGGAGGGAGACCGGCAGGCCTTTGATGAATTGATGGAGCATTTTTATCTGAAGCTGCTGCGCATGGCATATCTCATTTCAGGCAGCCATGCGGACAGCGAGGACATCGTGCAGGAGACCTTTGTTCTCTGCTGGGTCAACCGGGGAAGGATCCGGGAGCCGGAGCATTTTACAAGGTGGCTTTACCGGACCATGACGAGAGAGGCCTGGCGGGTGAGCAAAAGGAGCAGAAAGGAACAGCCGGTAGAAGAGGTATTTGGGGAAGATACGCCTTCGGGGATCTGTGTGCTGGATGAGGTGATGGAGAAATCCAGCAGAAGGGAACTGTATCAGGCCATCGAGGGGCTTCCAATAAAGCAGAGAACAGCGGTTGTGCTCTACTACTATAACGATATGTCCACAAAGGAAATCGCAGGGGTCATGGGCTGCCTGGAGGGAACAGTGAAATCCAGGCTGCATACGGCCAGGAAAAATTTAAAACAAATATTGGCGGATGAGCAGGAAACGGGAGAGGAGGCAGTTCTATGAGCAGACAGAAGGAAGCTGGAAACAGGGACATGAGGGAAATGTGGGAGCAGGCGCTTTGCGATGCCTTAGACCAAAAAGCCCAGTCCCTTATCATAACCTCCCAGGATACAGAACGCATGAAAAGCTGTGTACGCCAGAGAATAGAGGAGGAACCATCTATGAGAAAATGGAATGCCAAAAAGATGATAATCGCGGCAGCAGCCGTGTGTGTATTGGGAAGTATTACAGCTGTGGCAGCAGGAAAGATCACAATGAGCAGTGGACATTCCAGCCACAACGAGGAGTTCACGCAGTACAGCCAGCTGGCAGAAAAGGCAGCAGAGCTGGGCTTTGAGGCAAAGGCGCCGGAGGCATTTTCCAATGGCTATCAGTTCACCTACGGCGTGCCTGTCCACAACAAGGGAATGGATGAGGATGGAAATGTGCTGCGGGAAACAGATAGCCTGTCTGTGGGATATAAGAAGGCCGGAATGGCGGACGTTACCATTGATATAGAAGGAACTGCCATTTACGACGAGGCCTCTGAGGCCGATCAGACCTTTGAATACAAGGGCATTACACTGCGTTACTCCAGCGATCACTACCGCTTCGTTCCGCCGAGCTATGAGGTTTCCGCAGAGGAGCAGGCCCGGATGGATGCCGGGGAGCTTTATGTTTCTTATGGATCTGATAAAGTGGAGGATAAGGTGACAAAAGGGATCGGTTGGGATGACGAGGGCGTCCGCTACTATATGCTGTCCTTTGACAATACCATGAGCCCGGAGGAATTTTATCAGATGGCGTGTGAGATGATCGATATGGGGAATTAGGAAAACAGAATAACCAGCTCTAAAAAATTTGAATAGCCGTACCAGGAGAAATTGCCCCCTGCCTCTTTCATTTGTCCGTCCTTTCATGTATAATTAAATGAACATAAAGGTTGCAGTGACAGATGAAGTGGGGTGACGTAAGATGCAGCTGGATAAATCAAGTTTTACAAGGCCTGGAGTGAAAAATGCAGCGTTGGAGGAGCTGATACGGGAAAATTCCACAAGTGTTACGTATCCGGCAAAACGGGTATTTTTGGAGCCGGGGATGGAGCCCCCAGGTGTGTATTATATTGTAGACGGGCGTACCAGACATTATATGATTGGAGCTGACGGCACGGAGAAGATACTCTATACCCTATCGGCTGGCTGGTTCTATGGGGAAACGCCCTGTTCTCTCGGAGAGCCTACAGGCCTGTTTTCAAAGGCGGAGGTAAAAACACAGATCAACATCATACCCCATAACACCTATGAAAAGCTGTTGGATACCAATAAAATGTTCCGCGATGCCATATTGGAGAGCTATTCCAACAAGATGCTGATCCTGCGCCACGAGATTGAGAACCTGACCTTTAATTCCTGCAAGAACCGTCTGAAGCGGCTGTTCTGTTCCACTGCTGATACAGACCGCCTGATTGAGGACAAATGGTACGGCCTGAAGGTACAATATACTCAGTACGAGCTCAGCACCATTGTGGGAGGCGCAAGGGTGACCATCAGCAAGCTGATCAATGAGCTGTGTGACGAGTCCTTTATTCGTATTCTTAACAGAAGCACCCAGGTAAGTGCAGAGAAGTACAAAGAATTTGTTGAAAAAAGATATTAGTAGAATGAAAAAGGCTTATATCCGATGGATATAGGCCTTTTTCGTCGCAATTTACAGGTATATATTTTGAAAAAAAGAAAGACTTTAAGAAGAAATGTGCCTATAAACTTGTATGAATTTTAATTTTTTCTCTTATGAAAAATAAAATATAAAATAATCTAAAAAAATAATTTAAAAAAAGAAAATAATTTGCGAATTGATGTAAGAAAATATACATTGAAACAAAAATATCATTGTAAGACATTAAGTCGAAAAATTGGGAAAAACGTGGGAAAATACCACCATAAGTAAAATAATTGTATATGCAATGCATAATAAAAGAAAAGGAGAGTTTGATTATGATTAATTTGCAGGGTTCATGGGTGGCAATGCCTACTCCGTTTACAGAGGACAATAAGATCGACTTCAAGGGATTTGAAACTCTCATCAACCGTCAGATCAAATACGGCACCTCCCAGATCTTTATCCTGGGCTCTGCCGGAGAGGTTACGCTTTTGACCCAGGAAGAAAAGGAGACCATTGTCAGGGAAGTAATCAAGATGACAAAGGGAAAAATCCCCGTATTTTTCAGCGCATCGGCCCTCACAACAGAAGCCAGCGCATCCTTTGCACAGTATTGTGAAAAGGAGGGAGCAGACGGAGTGATCTTCACCGTTCCCCCTTATGTGCTGATCAACCAGACAGCTGCCCACATCCATCTGGACACCTGTATGAGTGCAGTGGATATTCCCTGTGGTATTTACAATAATCCCTCCCGCCTTGGTGTTCAGGTTATGCCGGAAACCATCAAGAAGCTGTCTGATGCCCACAGCAATTTTGTGGTGGATAAGGAGGCTATGGGAAGCGTGGAGCAGCTGGTACAGGTCCAGAGATTATGTGAAGGTAAGGTCAAGATCATGTGCTGCGATTACCCAAAATATTCCATTGTGATCCCCACATTGGCAGTAGGAGGCACAGGGACCGCTAATATTGGCGGAAACATTATCCCGGAGGAAGCAGCCCTGTACTCACGTCCATGGACCAGCATGGAGATCATAGAGGAGTGCCGTGCAGGCTATTTTAAGTGGTTCCCACTGCTCCAGGCCCTGTATACATTTTCCAATCCTGTGGTTATTAAGGCAGCTCTCAATATCCTGGGCCTGCCAGGCGGGCACTTAAGAAAGCCATATCAGGATTTCGGAGGCACGAAGCTCCTTGAGCTGGAAAAGCTTATGGGCGAGATGGGCGTTATTGATAAGTATGGTGTGAAGTCATAACAAGGAGGTATTCTCCATGGCAGAAAGATTAATTGTGATCGGAGGCACGGCTGCGGGCTTAAGCGCCGCCTCCAAAGCAAAGAGGCTGAAACCGGAGCTGGAGATCAAGGTATTTGAGAAGTCGGGCTATATCAGCTACGGAGCCTGCGGCCTGCCCTATTTTGTGGGAGGGCTGATCGATAAACCGGAAGATCTGGTGGCTGTTTCTGCTGATACCATGCGCAATAAGCGGGGCATCCCCACATGGATCCGCCATGAGGTCACATCAATTGACCGTGAAAACAAGACAGTAAAGGTTACAAGCCTGGATACGGGCGAGGAGAGTATCCATGAGTATGACAAGCTGGTGATCGCAACAGGGGCGGCTCCTATTGTTCCCCCTATTCCGGGAATAGAGGCGGAGGGCGTATATTTCCTGCGGAACGTGGAGGACGGCATACGCTTAAAGGCCAGAGTGGGGCAGGCTGCAAAAAGGGCCTGCATCATTGGAGGAGGCTTTATTGGCCTGGAGCTGGCGGAGGAGCTTACCCTTTCCGGCATCCAAGTGACATTAGTGGAGCAGCTTCCCAGGCTTCTTCCATTTCTGGAGCCTGCATTTTCAAAGAGTATACAGGAAAACCTGGAGAGCAGGGGAGTTACCGTATATACAGGGACAGGTGTCCGGGAAATTCTGACTGTGCCGGGAGTCTTGCAGGAGACACCGGAGAAGACCTCCACAGGCATTGTGAGAGGGATGATGACCTCCGGGGGAGATACCATAGACGCAGACTTCGTGCTGGTGTCAGCCGGGGTAAGACCTGCTACAGCGCTGGCTGAGGCAGCAGGCCTTAAGCTGGGGATAAAGGGCGCAATTGTGGTGGATGATGGGATGCAGACCAGTGACCCGTCTATTTGGGCCTGCGGAGACTGTGTACAGATGAGGCAGCTGATCACAGGAAAGCCCTGTTATATCCCGTTAGGAACTACAGCCAACAAGCAGGGAAGGATAGCAGGTGAAAATGCAGCCGGCCTGCACAGCACCTTTAAGGGTGTTCTGGGCTCTATGGTTACAAAGGTATTTGAACAGTACATTGCGTCCACAGGCCTTTCTCTGGAGCAGGCAAAGGGGGCAGGATTTGATGCTGTTTCCTCTGTCATCACGAAAATGGACAGGGCATCCTACTATCCCGGAGGTCGGGATAATGAGCTCTGCCTGATATTTGACAAGGGAACGGGACGGCTTTTGGGAGCTCAGGGCATGGGAAGCGAAAGCATTGCAGGGCGCATTAATACCCTGGCAGCCGCCATTACCTGCGGTATGACAGTGGAGGAGGTAAATGAACTGGATCTGGTCTATGCGCCTCCGGTAGCTCCTGTCTATGATCCCATTCTGATTGCAGCCAGCCAGGCCCTTAAGAAGGTGGAAAGGCAGGAGAAGGAATGAGGGGAGTTTATGAGCTGACTGTCAACAGCGGCGAGGATATTAAGGAGACCATTGTCAGTTATATTCTGGAACAGAAATGGGAGGAAGCTTACATATCAGGAGCCATAGGTTCTGTCATCGGTATGGCCTTTACCACGCCCGTTGAGGATAAGCTGCCTTTAAAGACAGCTTCAGTGGCAGTGGAAGGAGCGGCAGAGGTCATTTCCTTTACAGGGGAGGTGATGAAGAGGGAGCGGATGGATCCGGCTCTGGAGGCAGTATACCCGGACAAGACCTGCCCGCTATTTGTACATATCCATGTGGGATGTGCGTACAGAGGCGGAAATGTCAGAGGCGGGGGACTGGCGGCCGGAAAGGCCTTCCGGTCATTGAGAATTTTTATGGTTCCCATATGACGGACTGAACTACAAATTCAAAGCTGCAAACTGCTGGCTTTGAAAATAAAAGAAGGCAGCTGTTGAGGACACAAATCAGCTGCTAGGGGAAAGAGAAAGGGGATACTTATGAAAACGGAAAAAGCGGTAAAAGACACGAAGAAAAAGACAAGACAGTTTCCGGATGTATATGCGCTGTTGTTTATCCTGTGCATAGCCGCCATGGTGCTGACCTGGATCATTCCGGCGGGAGCATTTGAGCGAGTGGCAGAGGGAAAGATCAACCGGGTCGTAGCAGGCAGCTTTGCGTACATTGAAGGCAAGCCCCAGACACCATGGGGTATGCTGCAATGCATTTACCAAGGCTTTATCAACAGTGCCAACACGATCTTTATGATCTTCTTCTGCGGCGCTGCGATCAATATGCTGGAGGAGACAAAATCTCTGTCAACAGCCTTTCAGGCAATGGCTCAGAAGCTCCGCGGCAAAGAGGCGATTTCCATCGCAGTTATCATGTTTGGACTTGGACTGGGCAATTCCGCAGGCGTATTTGGAAATCTTGGCATTGCGATCGTTCCGATCGGTATTTTCCTGGCACGTGCTATGGGTGGAGATGATTTCCTGGGCTTTTTGATTATTTACTTCGGACTGATGTCCGGCTTTTCCATAGGCTTTGCCAATCCCGGTATTCTGGGCGTGGCACAGACACTGGCGGAGGTGCCGATTTTCTCCGGTACGCTGCCACGTGCAGTCTGCTGTGTTGTAAATATTGCATTTTTATATGTAGTTACCATGTTTTATTATAAGAGGATAAAGGCGGATCCCACCAGAAGCTTAAATTATGAGCCAGGTATGGCTGTGTCCCAGTACATTGGACTTAAGAGTACAGATGGAGGCTCCTCAGACGGAAGCGGCAGCCAGCTTACAAGGCGCCAGCTTGCAATTGTGCTTTTCTTCCTGGCAGGAGTTGTGGTCTGTGTAACTCTTACGATCAAATTCGGCTGGTCTGCAAAGCAGATTTCTTCCTGGTTCTTAGGGCTGGCAGTAATTGTAGGAATTATTTCCGGCTTTAGCATGAATGAGATTGCAAAGAAGTTTATTAAGGGTTGCGGTCCTATGGTTTCTGCATCCTTTGTAGTAGGTATTGCCAGTGCAGTGGCACTGATCCTATCCCAGGGCCAGGTTATGGATACGATCGTCAACGCCTTAAGCCAGCCTCTGGCACAGATGGGTTCTGTATTAGGCGCAGGCTTTATGGTTGTCATCAATGCGCTGATCAATATTCTGATCCCCTCCGGTTCCGGCCAGGCAGCGGTGGTAATGCCTCTTATGGTTCCGATGGCGGACCTGGTGGGAATCACCCGTCAGGTAGCGGTACAGGCCTTCCAGTTTGGAGATGGCTTAAGCAACCTTGCCACACCGTTAAATGGTCCTTTGATGGGATGCTTGGCAATTGCAGGCGTCAGCTTCCCGAAGTATTTTAAATGGGCGATCAAATTTATCATTATTGAATTGGCAGTGGCAGTTGTTGTCACCATGGCTTTACAGTCTGTAGGCTGGATGGGATTCTGATAGCCTTTGAAGCAAAGGAGACAAGAGATGATTGATGTCAGAAAAGCAGTAGAAGAGATTACACCGGAGATTAATGCTCTGCGCAACCATATTCATGAGCATCCTGAGCTGAGCATGAAGGAATATGAGACCTGCGCCCTGCTGGAAAAGTATATCAAAGAACATGTGGATTATGACCGTATAAAGCGGGTAGGAGAGACGGGACTATTTTTTGAGATAAAGGGCACGAAGCCGGGACAGGGGCCTACCATTGTATTCCGCGGAGATATTGATGCCCTGCCCATAGAGGAGGACCCTTCTATGTGTCCCTGCAGCCAGGTGCCGGGGGTTATGCACGCCTGCGGCCATGATGTCCATGGGAGCATCAATGTAGGTGCAGCCAGTATTTTAAGCCGTTTAAAGGACCAGTTTTCAGGCTCTATTTATTTCTTTATCCAGCCTGGGGAGGAAATCCTTCAAGGCGCAAAGCTGTTTTTGCAGGATCCGGAGATTGATTTTGATAAAATTGATGCAGTGGCAGCCCTTCATTGTTCAGCAGAAATCGAGGCTGGCACCATCGGCGTGAGATATGGCTCCATTTTGGCCAGTGCAGACGAATTCCACATTACAGTAAAGGGAAGAAGCGGTCACGGCGCCCACTGCCATACCGTGCGAGACCCGATCGTTGCTGCCAGCGCTATTGTAACAGGGCTGCAGACATTGGTTTCGCGGGAGACGAATCCGGCAGATTCCGTGGTGGTTTCCGTTTGCACGATCCATGGAGGAAAGGCCCACAATATTGTGCCTGAGACAGTGGAGCTTACCGGAACCTGCCGTACCTTAAATGAAACGGACAGAATGAGAGTGGAGGAGAGCCTAAAGCGGGTGGCTTCCTCCATCGCCCAGGCCTACCGCACCACAGCGGAGGTAGAATTTATCCGTGGAGTACCGCCATTTGTATGTGAGGATGAATGGGTGGACCGGGCTATTCGTGCCGGTAAAAAAATGCTGGGAAAGGAAAAGGTACAGATGCTTCCCCATGCAGCCATGGGGGCGGAGGATTTTGCCTACATCAAGGAGAAAAAGCCGGGTGTATTTGTGCGGCTGGGATCACGCACACCAGGAGGGCCTTATGGATCAGCCCATTCTCCGACCTTCTACAGCGACCCCAAATGCATACCTACCGGAATGCTGACAATTATCGGTTTGGCGGCAGATTATCTGGGCTTTGATGTATAAGAGAGAGGAGGAAGGGTATGCTTTCATTTCCTGCAGGAGAACGCGTAGAGAAGCTTCGGCGTTATATGGCGGATCAGGGGGTGGATATCTGCCTTCTGTCCAGCCCGGAGAACATGGAGTATTTCAGCGGATTTCAGGCTATCACCTATACCAGGCCCATACGCCTTGTTGTGTCAGAGACAGAGACACATCTGATCGTACCGGCGCTGGAGGAGGATCACGCGAACCTGGATTCCACAGTGGCGGACAAGATCCATGTGTATTATGAGCATCCGCCAAAAGCGGAGGAATGCCCTGGGGCCTTTCAGATCTTAAAAACGCTGCTGACTAAGAAAGCCAATACCATGGTGGGCATTGAGGCAGGAGCCTTAAGCTTGATACAGGCAGATATGATCAGGGACTGGGGCTGCCGCCTGAAGGACATTTCAGGCTATGTGAAGAGGCTTCGCGCCATTAAAGATGAATATGAAAAGGACTGCATCCGGGAGGCAGGGCGCCTGTGCAAATATGCCATGGGAATCTCGCTGGAGCATGCAAGGCCGGGGATAACAGAACTGGAGCTGGAACAGTTTGGCTCAACAGCTCTTTATAACCTGATATCAGGGGACAACTATCCCTATGTCTTTTCCTCACCGACCTGCTTCACACCATCAGGGATCAAGCGGACCAACATGCCCCATGTATTTTCAGGCCTGCGCAAGTTCCAGGATGGCGATATGGTAATCCATATACGCAAGCCGGCAATCAACGGCTATCACGGGGAGCTGGAAAGGACCTTTTTTGTGGGAAAGCCAAAGGAAGAGGCAAAGCGTGCCTTTTCAGCCATGGTAGAAGCACAGATGGCGGTTCTGGAGGCTATACGTCCCGGTGTTACATGCAGGGAGATGGATTCCTTAGCCCGCAGCGTTCTGAATAAATACGGCTATGGCGAATATGCCATTCACAGAACAGGCCATGGACAGGGTCTGGGACGCCATGAAGAGCCATTTTTGATTTTTGACTCAGACCTGGTATTGGAGAAGGATATGGTGTTCACGGTAGAGCCGGGGATCTATATACCGGAGGTGGGAGGCTTCCGCCATTCGGATACGCTGATCATCACGGAGAACGGCTATGAAAATACAACGGATTTTAAGCGGACACTGGAAGAGCTGACCTTTAGTTAAAGCCAAGCAGGCATGTCTGCAAGAGTATTTGCCGCTGCTATGCGCCGGTGACCCATGTTTAGCACGATTTCACTTTCTGCAGGCCTTAACAAACTGCCGGAAGATCTCAGCAGCTTCCCCGTGGGTTTTCCACAGGTACTCCGGATGCCATTGCACGCCCAGTAAAAAAGGATAGTCAGGCTTTTCCAGGGCTTCGATAAGGCCGTCAGGCGCAAAACCACATGGGATGAGGCCCGGAGCGGTGGTACGGACGGCCTGGTGGTGCATGCTGTTGACTTCGATGAAGGATGCGTCCCCGGTAATCCCGGACAGCAGGCTTCCTTCTGCCACACTTACATGATGGGAGGGATAAGCATAGGAAAAGGGCTGGCTGTGGGCAATGGGAAAAAGGCTTTCTGTCTGGCTGGGGATATCCTGGTAAATATCCCCGCCCAGGGCAACGTTGATGAGCTGGATACCCCTGCAGATGCCTAAAATAGGTTTCCCCGCCTCCATGACCTGGGTGAGAAGCTCCATCTCCATCCTGTCTCTGGCCGGAGATACATTCCCGCAGTGGACCTGTGTTTCTTCGCCAAACAAAAAGGCATGGGGATCCGGGCCGCCGGAGAATAAAAAGCCATCACAGAGGGCGGTAAGCTGCCTTAAGTCCTCAGATCCGGCCTCCAAAGGGAGTACAACAGGCAGGCCGCCTGCAGCGGCAATGGCCCGCAGATAGGTGGGGCGCAGGCTGATATCATCATTTTCTGTGTTGTGGGAGGGCGTAATGCCTATGACGGGCTTGTTCATTCAGGATCCCTCTAAAAAATGTTATATTGCCAGAATATGCAGCAGCATTTAAAAATAGGTGTACTCTCGGAATCTCTTTGTGCCCGATTTTGTGAGATGATTTTTTGTCAGCTGCAAAAGCGGGTGCAAGGGAGATCCCGAGAGTACACAAATAGAAAAAGGGGACTGGTGAGCAGTAGATCTGCCGTTCACCAGTCCCCTTTATGTACTTCTTAATTAGCCCTCGATAGCGCCTGTTGGGCAGGTAGCTGCGCATGTACCGCAGTCGATGCAGGTATCAGCGTCGATAACGTACTTGCCATCTCCCTCAGAGATTGCGCTAACTGGACATTCTGCTGCACAGCTTCCGCAGCTTACGCAAGAATCACCAATTACATATGCCATAGTAAAGTACCTCCTTTTATTTGTATACATTGTTATTTCATTTTAAACGATCTCGCCTAATTATTCAAGAGGAAAATGCTGCCTCCAGTCCCTAAAATTGTACAAATTAAAGAGCAATATTCCGGCTGTCTCTCATCCCGCCAAGGATGACTGCGCGAGCTTTGGCTGCCTCGGACTGGGGAAGGGGTTTCACATCCTCCAGGGCATAGGGAATGCCCAGTTTCTCATATTTTGCCTTTCCCATATCGTGATAGGGGAGGACGTCAAGGGCCTTGATGTTTTTTAATGTTCCCAGGTAGCGGCCCAGGCGGTATAAATATTCCTCTTTGTCCGTAATGCCGGGGACGACCACATGGCGTATCCATACAGGTATCTTTTTGGCTTCCAGATAGGCGGCAAAGGCCATTACAGGAGCCTGGGGCTGGCTGCACAGCTTTTCATGCTCTGCCGGGTCAATGTGCTTGATGTCAAGCATTACCAGGTCAGTGACAGCCATAAGCCGGTCAAAGGAAGCAAGGATGCCGGGAGAATCGGGGCGGAAGGTAATGCCGGAGGTATCAAGGCAGGTATGGATCCCCCGTTTTTTCGCCTCCTCAAAAAGCTCTGTCACAAAACCGATCTGCACCAGAGGCTCTCCTCCGCTGACCGTGATGCCGCCCCTTTTATAGAAATGCCGCGCATGCTCGAACTGGTCTAAAAGCTCCCCAACCGTAGTAGGAGTTCCCCCGCGGGGATCCCAGGTATCGGGATTATGGCAGTACAGGCAGCGCATAGGACAGCCGCTTAAAAAGATCACCATACGGATGCCGGGGCCGTCCACTGTACCAAAGCTCTCTATGGAATGAACACGTCCGATCATAATACTGCTCCTTTGCTGTACGGTATATTCTGCATATACAGTGAGAACGGTAAGGCAGCCGCATGTATACGGCTGCCCTGTCCTGTTGAAATCCGATCAAATGCTGTCGTGGAAGGTTCTGGAAATAACCTCATCCTGCTGTTCCTTTGTCAGCTTATTGAAGTTCACGGCATAGCCGGAAACACGCACGGTAAGCTGAGGATATTTTTCAGGATGTGCCTGGGCATCCAGCAGGGTTTCCTTGCTGAATACATTTACATTAAGATGATGTCCGCCTTCCTGAGCATAACCGTCTAAAAGGCCTACCAGGTTGTCGATCTGCGCTTCGCTTGCTTTTACCATTGTAATGTCCTCGCTTTCTTTATAAATGTAGTGTAGTGTGTCTTGTTAACAGTTCTTTCTATACTGGCAGAGATATCAGGACTCCTCAATATCTGCCTCTGCATCAAGGCCCTGGAATAAGGTTGGGCCGTCGCATGCTCCGCCGCAGCCATTCAGCTCGATCTCCAGATCTCCCATGAATACCTGGTCGTCCTTGCCCAGAGCGCCTGGGATAATGGAGAAGGTGTTGGAGATACCGTCCTGTGCATCGCGGAATGGGAGCTTTGCTACTGATGCCAGGGAGGCAACTGCACCGTGGCTGTCTCTGTGATGCATGGGGTTAGCACCAGGTGCGAAAGGCTGTCCGCCCTTACGTCCGTCCGGTGTGGAGCCGGTGTTCTTGCCGTATACCACATTGGAGGTGATCGTCAGGATGGAGGTGGTAGGAATGCCGCCTCTGTAGGTGTGGTTGCCCTTGACATAGCTCATAAAGGTATGCACCAGGTCAGCGGCAATCTGGTCTACGCGGTCATCGTTGTTTCCATATTTTGGGAAATCTCCCTCCACGATATAATCTACTACGATACCCTTTTCATTGCGCACAGTCTTCACCTTTGCATATTTAATAGCAGAAAGGGAGTCTGCCACAACAGACAGGCCTGCGATGCCGGTGGCGAACCATCTTGTGACCTTCTTGTCATGAAGAGCCATCTGAAGGCGTTCATAGCAGTAGCGGTCATGGTTGTAGTGGATAATGTTCAGGGCATTGACATAAACCTTTGCCAGCCATTTCATCATATCCTTGTATTTGTCCATGACGTCATCGTAGTCAAGATACTCGGAGGTAACAGGGCGGTACTTTGGTCCCACCTGCTTGCCGCTGATCTCATCTACGCCTCCGTTGATGGCATAAAGCAGGCACTTGGCCAGGTTTGCTCTTGCGCCGAAGAACTGCATTTCCTTGCCAACGCGCATGCTGGATACACAGCAGGCAATGGCATAGTCATCACCGTGGGTCACACGCATCAGGTCATCGTTCTCATACTGGATGGAGGAGGACTCGATGGAGGTCTTTGCACAGAACCTCTTGAAATTCTCAGGAAGCCTTGTGGACCAGAGAACGGTCATATTTGGCTCCGGAGCAGTTCCCAGGTTCTGTAAGGTGTGAAGGTAACGGAAGGACATCTTTGTTACCATGTGGCGTCCGTCAATGCCGATGCCGCCGATGGACTCTGTTACCCAGGTAGGGTCTCCGGAGAAAAGCTCGTTATATTCCGGTGTTCTGGCAAATTTGATCAGGCGCAGCTTCATGATGAAGTGGTCGACAAACTCCTGGATCTGGGCTTCCGTATATTTTCCGGCCTTCAGGTCGCGCTCTGCGTAAATGTCAAGGAAGGTGGAGGTACGTCCCAGAGACATCGCGGCGCCGTTCTGCTCCTTAACTGCTGCCAGATAGCCGAAGTAGGTCCATTGGATGGCCTCCTTTACATCGGAAGCAGGCTTCGAAATGTCATAGCCATAGATCTGACCCAGAACCTTTAAGTCCTCCAGGGCACGGATCTGCTCGGAAAGCTCCTCGCGCTCTCTGATAACGTCAGAGTACATGATGGTACGTGTGGAGTCCTTTTCCTCCTTCTTCTCTGCGATCAGGGCATCGACACCGTACAGCGCCACCCTGCGGTAGTCGCCGATGATACGGCCGCGGCCATAGGCATCAGGAAGTCCGGTGATAATGTGGCTGGAGCGGCAGGCTCTCATCTCAGGGGTGTAGGCGTCGAATACGCCTGCATTATGTGTCTTTCTATGTTTTGTAAAAAATTCAACGATTTCAGGATCAACCTCGTAGCCGTTGTCCTGGCAGGCCTTTACTGCCATGCGGATGCCGCCGTATGGCTGCAGGGAGCGCTTAAAAGGCTTGTCTGTCTGAAAACCAACGATGGTCTCCTTTTCTTTATTCAAATAGCCCGGACCATGAGAGGTGATGGTGGAAATGATCTTTGTATCCATATCCAGCACGCCGCCCTTTGCACGTTCCTGCTCGGAAAGGTCCATGACCTGGGCCCAGAGGTCCTGGGTATTCTGCGTTGGTCCCTCAAGGAATTCGTCATTTCCGTCATAGGGGGTGTAGTTCTTCTGGATGAAGTCGCGGACATTGATCTCACGCTGCCACACACCGGGATTAAATGTGTTCCATTCTGTTCTCATTGACTTGTCCTCCTGTGAAATGTGTGAATTGGGCTGGCCGTTTGGCCCTGGTGTCTGAAAGCACCAGCCAATTTGATCATAAATAGTATTTACCGATTGTAACGCAGCCATACTGTCATTTTGTACGTCCATAGTGTACTACAAATGAGAGGGCTGCGCTGTTGCTTTTGCAACACGTATTATATATGCACATTGTATACACGTCAATAGGAAAAACTGATAATATTTTTTAACAAGCACCTATAACCAGAGTTAATGATAAAAAATTGTCAATATCATGAGGCCTGAACTGTAACGCAGTCACGGCAAAATGCGGAAACTCAGGCAGGGAGGGCTTGCCAAAAGTAAAAAAAGGTATTATGATGGTAGAAGCGCGGTAGTCCGTTTCAATTGGGAATACTTACAGCGGAAATATGAAGGAGGTATACGGCCATGACGATCAACAAGAATATGCTCATCGGAGAGCTGATCCAGATGGATGAGCTGATTCCTTCCATGCTGATGAGAGCCGGCATGCACTGCTTAGGCTGTCCTGCATCCCAGGGCGAGTCTCTGGAGGAGGCCTGCATGGTTCACGGCATTGATTGTGATACACTTGTTTCCCAGATTAACGAAGTTCTGGCAGCAAAATAATCACAGGAAAAAGATGGCACAGAAAAATGCCGCAGCACAGATCTGGTTATCTGGCTGCGGCATTAGACATATACAGGAATGTATGCGCTCTGTTCTGCTGTGTCCTGCAGGGAAAAGGCTGCCTCTTTGGCTGCACAGGCTGAGATAGTACGTTTTTCTCCGGACACCCTGATCCCTGGAGGGCAGCAAAAAAGCGCTTCTTACGTATCGTCCTCTTCTTTTTTAGGAGGTGGATCACTATAATACACTTTATCGAAGCGTATTTCCTCCAAATGTCCATCTTCGGATCCAACATAGTCGCCCATGTAAAAGAAGCCGTCTTCCCCCATCTCGAATATGCGGTACCATTCCGCTTCAGGGCATTCTTTGCCATCGACCTTGATACGGACACCATTTCTTTTATATCTTTTTAAATCGTTCAGGTAAAGTCTCTGCTCCCTTTTCTCGTTGGATTTCTCTTTTGCTTTTGCCATAAAGCCTCCCAAAACAGGCGGAACGCTTTTGACTGTAGAGGTAATATGTGACATATGATACCGTAAGCGCGTCCGCCTTTTGCTTTTTCAATTCAAAATCCCCTTGAACCAATCCATGATCCCGCGGTCCACTGAAAAGGCATCTACTGAAAGTGGAATCCGGTTCAGAGAGATCCGAAACTGTTTTTCAATCTCTTTTCTTGTGTCCTCACTGCCAAAGGCAGCTGCGTAGATCCACCCTTTGCCCAGTTTCTTCTCTCCGGAGAGAAATTCCAAAAATGCCTCCAGCTTCCATTCTGACAGGGATGCAGTTATTACCTGTATGCTGCATCTGAGCCACTCGCCACGGATGGCGTCTCTCATTTCACCAAAGTCGATAATGATGTCATCATAGGCGTCCTCCATACACTGAGCCAGCAGACGGGGATCCCCTGTCTTATAATAGTCTGCTTCAAAAAGCGGGTATTTCACAAGGGCAGAGTCCTGCCTGCTGTTTCCTGCCAGCATATGTTCCACCTTCTGGAAATCCCCATGGCTGTTCCACTGGATGACTGATACTTTGCGCTGCATGCAGCTGGCTAAATAGTTGGCACACAGTATGGACAGGTGGGTAGCACCTGTTCCTCTCCCCGCTCCGGTCACTCCGATCACCCTGCAATCGCGCATAGCTACAATCCTCCTTTTTCCTCCCTTAGGCTGTTTTGTCCTGCTGCGTTCCAGAGTGCCTTAAAAAAGGACTCTGACGGCAGGCTTTTTTTAAAGGGATCCGGGTATTCGGGAGAACGGAAAAGCATGATCTCCCGGTGCTTTTCCAGAGCTCCCAGGAGAGCTTTTCTTTTCTTATATTTTTCATCTGCGTGACGCAAAACTACGTATATAGGGGATCTGTCCCCCGCTCTCCCCAGCCCGATCTCCTCCAGCATACGGGCAGTCTGCCCTCTTTCCCATGAGCTTTCTGAGACCACGGCCATCAGGAGTCCTTTTGATGTGTGAAGGGACTGGCCGGCCTCCCGCCAATGTGTACCGAAATCCTTTAGTACAATGGAAAAGCCTTCCGGTTTGGGAAGCTTTGCCGCCGGGCCGTACCAGGGCTTCATATAACAGCCTTCTATGTGGTATATCCCGTAAGAGTCCGGGCGTGCCCTGTAAAGGGAAGACATGGTCCGTACAGCCATGGATCTGTTGTGCTCTTCATAGAGCGTTTTATAATGTTTTTTTGTCAAAAAGCGGCACAGGCCAAAGGCAAGATGGGTAGTTCCGGCTCCGGATCTGCTGCCTGCCAGAATTACATTTAGAGATGGCGATGCCTCTATGGCGGTGCCTGCGGCCTCTTTGCTGACAGGAAGGCGTCTCAGTGCATCCGCTGCGTCACGTGCAGATGCAAAACGGTCCTCCATGTCCTGCTCCATACATTTTCTGATAATCCGGTCCAGTGGTTCTGATATGGAAGGGCAGCTGCCTGCTCCCGGTGTCTGGGTTCCCTGCAGCATAAACCGGAGGACTGCACCAATGGCATAAATGTCAGTCCTGACATCTAATACGCGGTCAGAGTCATATTGTTCAGGAGCTGCACAGCCCACTGTTCCATAACGTTTTCCACCAATATCCACAGTTTCGCAGCCGGCTGCGTGGTCAAAATCGATCAGCCGTACAATGCCGTTATGTATTATCAGATTATTTGGTTGTAAATCTAAGTGTAATATGGGAGTTTTACATGCGGAGTGCATGTATTCCACGAGAGAGCAGATCTGCATTCCATATTGGACTGCCTCTGCTTCCTTGAGAGTGCCCTGACGTGTGATCAGAGCATACAGAGAATATCCTTCCAGATATTCCTCGATTAAATAAAAATAATCCTTATCTTCCTCCAGGTCATATACAAAGGGTATGCCTGGATGGCGCAGCTCCTTGAGTATCAGAGCTTCCCTGCGGAAGGTCTCATAGTCTGCCTGCGCCTTGGGAACGCATTTGATGGCCCTGTATTCCTCCAGCCCTGTGTGGACGGCCAGCCATACGGTTCCCGTTCTGCCGGAGCCTGCTTTTGAGAGCAGCCGGTATTTCCCGAATAAAAGCTTGTCCTCTATTCTCCCTCCTTCCTATCCTTTATCACCATCTCTGACTAGAATTGTAATCCCAAAAACAGGAAATGTCTATGGTCGTTAAAACATCCAGATTTTTACGCGAATTTTTATGGCGGCCTTTCCATAAATTTTTCTTAAAATTTTCTTCTTTCAATTGATATTTTGGTCTGTTATGTAGTATATTTAAATTGTAGAAGTCTATCTTTTGATGCCGGCCGGAGAACCTGCCGATGGCGGCTTTCCGGTATGCTTGGCAAATGAAAGGTAGAAAGGCTGCACCTCACATTTTGATACAGAACAGGAAGTGAATCCTATGAAGATAGAACGGATAAGTGATAATCAGATACGCTGCACCCTCACAAGCTTTGATTTGAGCGCACGCAATATTAACCTGGTAGAGTTGGCCTATGGAACGGAAAAGGCAAGAAAGCTGTTTCGCGAGATGATACAGCGTGCCTCCAATGAGGTTGGCTTTGAAGCCGAGGATATCCCTCTTATGGTGGAGGCCATACCGCTGTCAAGCGAGAGTATCATGCTGGTGATCACTAAGATCGAGGATCCGGAGGAGCTGGATACCCGCTTTGCGAAATTCTCCCCCTTTACAGAGGAAAACCAGAGCTCCCTGCTTTCCCAGCTGGCCAATGAATTTTTAGAGGGAGCCCAGGATGCTTTGAATTACCTGGATGCAAATGGTATAAAGAGCGACGGACAGGCAAGTGATGCAGAGGTGCCGGAGACGGCCCCGAAACCGCAGGCTGCTGCAAACAGCTGCCGTATATTCCGCTTCGACCATCTGGACAGGGCAGGAGAGGCTGCCAGGGCAGTGGAGGGCGTGTGGGATGGGGATAATACCCTGTATAAGAAGCCCGGCACACGCCAGTATTATCTGGTGCTCAAGCGCCGGGACACAAGCGATCTGGATTTTTCCAGAGCCTGCAATATTTTGTCTGAGTATGCTGTGAAGCTTTCGGGTGAGCATGCAAATGAGGCATATTTTAAAGAGCATTATGATGTGATGATCCGGGAGAGGGCATTACAGAATCTGTTGAAATTTTAATAGGGATTGCAGCAGGGCAGGAGCCGTGGGAAGAGGATTTCCGGGCTCCTGCTTTTGCTGTACGTAAATTGTAAAGAATTCATTCCCCCAATTAATGGGTTTTATGATAAAATGAAAATAATTATACATAAATTGGAGGATAGCATGAGCAGAAGGAGAAAGGGACATGGATGCATGGTTGCAGTGCTTGTGCTGTTGCTGGTTCTTATGGCAGCAGGAGGAGTGCTGGGGTGGCTCTATGCAGTGAAATACAAGCCGAATAATGAGATGGCAGATAAAAGCCGGATCTTTGGCATAAAGGGCAGCCAGGTAGCCCTGATACTGGACCATGAGCTGCAGGAGGAAAAGGGGCTCTATGAGGATGGGCAGGTCTATCTGCCTATTGATTGGGTGAATGATTATCTGAACCAGCGTTTTTACTGGGATGAAGGGGAAAAGCTGTTGGTCTATGCACTCCCTGAGTCCATTTTATATGCAGATGAGTCCTCGGCTGGCGGGGATGGTGCCTCCCTTTTTAAGGTGAAGGAGGACGGCATGTATCTGTCCCTGGGGCTCATACAAAATTACACAGATATCCGGGCAGAGTCCTTTGACACAAGCCAGATAAAGAGAGTGTTTATCGACACCAAATGGGAGCCTTATGAGACCGCGGTGATCAAGCGGGCGGGCCAGATCAGGGAAAAGGGCGGAGTCAAGAGCCAGATCATCACAGGGGCAGAGAAGGGGGACAGGGTGACTGTGCTGGATCCCATGGAGAATTGGTCCAAGGTCAGGACCGCTGACGGCTATATGGGCTACATTGAGAACCGTAAGCTGGAGGGCCGGGAAACGGAAACGCCGGTGAGCAGCTTTGAAGCCCCTGTTTATACCAGTATTTCCATGGAGGGAAAGGTACGCCTGGGCTTTCATCAGGTGACAAGGAGGGAGGCCAACAGCACGCTGGAAAGCTATGCGGGGAATGCAGTAGGAATGAATGTGATCGTTCCCACCTGGTTCAATGTGGTGTCAAATGACGGTACTTATGTATCCCTGGCAGATAAGGACTATGTGGACAAGGCCCACGGGATGGGACTTCAGGTATGGGCCATGGTGGAAAATGTGAGCACAGAGGAGAGCGTAAAGAATCTGGATACAAAGGAGCTTATGTCATCTACCTCTGTGAGAAAAAAGCTGATCGAAAACCTCATGGAAGAAGCAGATACCTATGGCTTTGACGGCTTCAATCTGGATTTCGAGAGCCTGAAGGCAGAGGCCGGGCCTCATTATGTACAGTTTATCCGCGAAATGTCTGTTTCTTGCCGCAAAAAGGGACTGGTGCTTTCTGTTGACAATTACGTTCCTTCTGCCTACACTGCCTTCTATAACAGGAGAGAGCAGGGGATCGTGGCCGACTATGTGATCATTATGGGCTATGACGAGCATTATGCGGGAGGAGAGGCAGGCTCCGTTGCATCCATTTCCTATGTGAAGGACGGAATCGCAAATACACTGAAGGATGTGCCAAAGGAGAAGGTCATAAACGGCGTACCCTTCTACACAAGAGTTTGGACAGTAAATGGGGGGACCACCACCTCAAAGGCCTACGGCATTGCGGATGCGGAAAACTGGGTGGAGGAAAATGGCATTTCCCTGGAATGGAAGGGAGAACTGGGCCAGTACTATGGTGAAACTGTAAATGACAGCGGAAGCCAGTATATATGGATGGAGGAGGAGCGTTCCCTGGGCTTAAAGGCTGATCTGATCAAGCAGTATGATCTGGCAGGAGTGGCCTGCTGGAAGCTAGGCTTTGAGCCTGCAAAGATATGGGACGTGATCTCTGAAATAAAGTGACAGACAGATCTGAGGTGTTTAATATGAAAGGCATAAAATGGACAGCAGGAATCCTGGCAGCCACGCTCTGCCTGGGTGCGGCAGGCTGCGGTATACAGACGGGAACAGAAGGACAGAGGAGGCCGGAGGCCGGCAGTCAGGGAAGCCAGGCGGGAACGAAGCTGGCAGAACAGGAGACTGTGAAGCCAACCTCACCGCAGCCCCAGGAGATCGAACCATTTCCGGACAATGAAAAAGAGGTTGCGGCCGAGAGGCTGAAAGGCGGAAAACGCATCATACTGATGACAGATATTCATTATCTGTCCTCTTCCCTTACCGATATGGGGGAGGGCTTCCAGAGCATGGTGGATCATGGGGATGGAAAGCTCACAAACTATGTGTGGGAGATCACAGATGCGGCCCTGGAGCAGATTAAGCTGCAGACGCCGGATGTGCTGATCCTCAGCGGAGATCTGACCCTTCAGGGGGAGAAGAAGAGTCATGAGGAACTGGCAGAAAAGCTTGAGAAGGTGGAGGAAGCAGGTATTCCGGTGGTGGTGATCCCTGGAAACCACGACATCAATAATCCCAGCGCCTCTGTGTATTCAGGCGGAGAACGTTATCCGGCAGAGCTGACTACAGCACGGGATTTTGAGCGGATATACGCGGAATTTGGCTATAATGAGGCGGATAGCAGAGATACCTATTCCCTCAGTTATACCTATGATCTGGGGCCCTCCATGCGCCTGCTCATGCTTGATACCTGTCAGTACAAGTATGGAAATAAGGTGGGCGGCATGATCCAGACAGAGACATACGAGTGGATTGGGGAGCAGCTTGAGAAGGCCAGGGAGGACGGCGTGATCCTGCTGCCGGTGGCCCATCATAATCTGCTGGAGCAAAGCAAGGTTTATGTGGATGACTGCACCATTGAGCACAGCGAGGAGCTGATACAGATGCTGGAGGCGGAAAATATTCCGTTGTTTCTAAGCGGGCATCTCCATGTGCAGCATTTTATGCGCAATAAGGACATCGGCATATATGAGATCGTCACCAGCTCTCTCACCACACCGCCCTGCCAGTACGGTGTGCTGGAATATATGGAGGATGAGTCCTTTTATTATGACACCAGACAGGTGGATATGGAAAAATGGGCCAGAAAGCATCACAGTAAGGATGAAAACCTGCTGAATTTCAATACCTACAGCCCGCCTACTTTAAACCGCATTTTTTACAACCAGGCATATGACGCTATGAAAAACTCTGTGGAGGAGGAGACCGGCAGCGTTTTCGTAAAGCTGACAGAGGAGGAGAAGCAGCAGATGTCAAAGGTTTATGCGGATATCAATGCTGCCTGCTACGCAGGCAAGGCCTATGAAGTGGTGGAGGAAGCGGTAAAAGAGCCGGGGTATGGCATGTGGAAGGAATATTGCTATCCTATTATTCTTTACCAATATCTGGAGTATATAGTGGAAGATGCGGTTATGGATTATAACCATCTGATCCGGGAATAGAGATCCAGGACAGGAGAAAATGGGTATTTTCAGCCGGAGGATGAATATACTGAAAGCAAAGGCTGTAAGGGAGTACCCGGAATGAGGCAATCAGCATGGCAGACTGCGATGGGGATTCTTCTGCTCTGCATCGTGGCTCTGATCTCCTGGCAGGCCGGGACACTGGCTGTGGTCCAAAGCCAGAATGTCCGCCAGGCCAGTGAAAAAAGGACAAAGTACAGGATCGTTCTGGACGCCGGACATGGAGGCAATGACCCTGGAAAGGTAGGGATCGGCGGCCAGCTGGAAAAGGATATCAATCTGGAGATCGTGCGTAAGCTGAAGGCCTATCTGGAGGCCTCAGATGTGGAGGTCATTCTGACAAGGGACAGCGACGCAGGCCTGTACTCCTCCGGGGACAGCCATAAGAAAATGGCGGATATGAGGAAGCGGTGCGAGATCATAGAGGAGGCAAAGCCGGATCTGGCAGTCAGCATCCACCAGAACAGCTACCATGAGGAATACGTATCAGGCGGCCAGGTTTTCTACTACAAGACATCGGAGAAGGGAAAATATCTGGCAGAGCTTTTGCAGGAGCGGTTTGACTATGTCCTGGGCGAGGACAACAAGCGCCTGGCAAAGGCCAACGGCAGCTACTACCTCCTCCTCCATGTAAAAACCCCCATTGTGATCGTGGAGTGCGGCTTTTTAAGCAACGGGGAGGAAGCCGCCAGACTGGAGGATCCGGCATACCAGGATCGTTTGGCCTGGACGATACATATGGGGATTATGGAGTATTTGAATACGGAAGAAAGCGGAAGCTGAACCCACCTTAAGGGGAGTAGTTTTTGTACTCTGCAAGAATATAGTCTATAAATTCTCTGCATTTGTATGGAACTTCTGTCCCCTTTTTTGTTACCATTACCATATGAAAATATGGACAATTTTTAATAGGGATCGCACGCATGCCGTCAAGATCGGGATAGCAGGCTATCCGGCTTGGCAGAATGGTAACATACCGATTCTTCTGGATATATGTTTTTATGGTAGTAACCCGCATTCGTGTATATGTAATGTTCAGATAAGGACTGATTTCCTGCAAGATATCTTTGTAAAAGGGAATATAGTATGTGTCATTCATCAGCAAGAATTTGTCGTGAATAAAAAGGTCCATGGTTGCTTCCTTTAAATAAGCCAGTGGGTGATTTTCATTCACCAGGATTACATAATTGTCCTCCAAAAAAGGGTAGATATCATATACATTATCTTTTAGATTCTGCGTTCGGATGATGCCGATATCTGCATCCTGATGATCCACGGAGATCAGCGCTTCAGAAACAGAGCCTTCTGAAATATGGATCAAAGTATCGGGATTGTTATCTCCAAACTGGACGATCTTGTCGATGATACCATAATGAGGAAGGACAGGAATGGAACAGATCGTTAAAAGCTTTTGCTCAGGAGATTTTTGGCAGTTGATGCTGGCTGTCTCAAGTTTGGCATATTCGTTGATTATTTTTTCTGCGTAAGGAAGAATTTCCACACACTCCGGTGTAATGGAGAGAGAATGGGTAGTCCGGTGAAATAAAGAAACTCCCAGCTCCTTTTCCAGAGCGCGTATCTGTTTTGAAACAAAGGATTGTGTAATGCCGAGCTGCCGTGAGGCCTCAGTAATTTTCATGAATTGGGCAACGGTGAGCATGCATTTAAGCTGAAGGATTGTCATGAAAACTCCTTTATAAAATAGATGCAGGGTCATATGGTCTTGATTCCATCCTACTGCAATAATAAAAATATGTCAAATATTCATAAATATGAAAGGTTGTTTTATGGTATAATCTCGTCAGAGATTATACCGCGCTGGTTTGGTTCCGACCAACGGGAGGAAAAACACGGGCTAAACCGTGCGCATCCCCTGGAGGGTACTGTGGCCGGAGGACATGGTACAATAGGAAATAGGATAACGGTGAAAGTTTTTAGGAATGAGAAGAGAAAGGAATCATTATGACTTTGCAGCAACTGACATATTTTGTAGCCATTCAGCAATATGGGGGATTTATTGCGGCGGCAGAGGAACTATATATATCGCAGTCATCCTTGTCAAAATCAATTATGACATTGGAGAAAGAATTACAGGTAAAGCTGTTTCTCAGAAATTCAAGGACAACCAGACTTTCCGGAAGCGGAGAGCAGCTTCTTCCCTATGCCCTTGAGATCACAAAAAATTATAACAGGATACTGGACATCTGTGAAAATGTAAGCAGCCAGAAGGAACACCAGATCACGCTGGGAGGTATTCCGGTGCTTCATACATATAAAGTGATGGATGCGATCCTGCGTTTTGAAAGGAAGCATTCCACATACCAGACAGATGTAATAGAAACTACTACCCGTGAGGTGTTCAAAGGGCTGTCAGATTATACGTTGGATCTCGGAATCGTGCTGTTAAAGCTTCCTCTTGAAAAAGAGCCGGAGGATCTAATGATCATCCCTCTGCTGGAGGATGATGAGGTAGTGGTGGGATCAGCAGATAATCCGATCATGAGAAGCGATAAAATCAGGCTGGAAGATCTGAGGGACCAGATATTTATACAAAATAATAAGGACGCGGATTTTGCAAAATATTTTACAAATGAGATCAAGACCGTCCATCCTCAGGCAGTTGTCCATTTGACCGGGATCTCCTCGGAGGCTATGAACCGTTATATTATCGCTAAGCAGTGGGTTTCCTTATCCATGAAAAAAATCGCAGACAATTTATTTGAAACAGAGATAGAGACAGCATCTGTTGAGAATGGAATGAAACTGAGCCTGTGTGTTGTTCTGAATAAGAAGAAGCCCAGCAAAAAAGGAATGATGCTATCAAAATTCCTAAGAGTCTACTTTTCTAAGTAAAAGGAACATGCAAAACGAACTGGCTGCCGCAAAATTCCTGCGGCAGCCAATAGGCTAAAATGGTTATTTCTCAGGGCATTCAAATAAAATGGCGCCTTGATCCAGTAAAAGTTTCTGAAGTTCGCTTACGTCTTTTTCTAATTCTCGTGGAGAGACTCCCTTCTTGACACAGAGTCCTGCCGCAGTGCCGGCTGCCTGACCAGTTACCATGGTTTGGTGCAGATAACGGAGGTAGGCCGGACGGTCCGTGGAAACACATTTTCCGGCAGCCAGGAAATTATCGATCTTTTTCGGAACCAGGCAGCGGTATGGAATATCATAGGAACCGCCGTCCTTTGGGAATGCGATGTCTGTTTTATAGGTAACACAGGCATTTAATGTATCCATAGAAGAAACATGATAAGCGCCAGCCTTGAATGAAGTCTTGCCTATGGTGTCTTCAAACTGTCTGCAGGCCTCCACATCATCCCGTGTAAGAATATAATCGCCAACGATTCTTGGACCTTCCCTCAGACGGAGCTCAGTACAAACCTTGGTGATGTAAGCATGCTCGAATCCGGGCACGTAGTTCTTAAAGAAACGCCATGCGATCAGATTCTGTTTGCGGCATTCGATCATACAGCGCGTCAGATCCCAGGCATCTGTCGGAAGGGCATGGTCGACCTGAGAAGAATGCTGGAAGTGTGCCTGGATATGACCTCCCTCTTTTGGCGTCAGGAAAAAGCCTGCTCCTGAATATGGATGCCAGTCCCCATTTTTCAGAGCTACGTCACGGAGCTCATAGAAGCCCATCAGCTCGCCCAGCTCCTTGATGTCATGGCACTTTGCATACATATTTTCTACATCTTCTTTTGTATTGGCATCCGGATATGGGAAAATAAGCTGGCGGTAGGAGAACTGATCCGGGTGTTCGCGGATGTAGGTGAGAAGCTTATCCCAGTCTACTCCGTCTACGGTAAATGCCAGTGTGTGCGGTTGGATCATTTCACGGCTTACACAGGCCATCTCACAACCTGCATGGGCTGCCACATATCCTTCTCCGGTACAGTCGATCACAATGGTTCCCCTGATCTCATTTCTTCCGTTGGCATTTTCCACTACGATGCCGGTTGCGGTATCATTGTCTTTTGTCACGCCTGTTACAAGTGTGTCGAGAAGAAGATCTACCCCTTCTTCTTCCATCATTTCAAACATCAGAATGGTCCACCACTCCGGATCTACATAGGAAAAGGTATAGCCAGCTTTTTCACGTACCTTATAGCGCAGGTGAGGAAGAGCGTGGCCGGATTTGAACAGTCTCTGATAAGTCTCTTCCACAATACCGCCAATATCACGTTTTCCCTGTGGATTGAACAACCGCGCATAGGCAAAGCCAGGAGGGCCGGACAGGCTCATCTGTCCGCCTAAGGTTCCGGTCCGTTCTACTAACAGTGTTTTCGCTCCTGTTCGCGCAGAAGCGATGGCTGCCGCAACTCCGGAGGTTCCGCCTCCGCAGACAATGACATCGTACAGAGTACTATAACTGCCCATATCGTCTATTCTCCTTTCTTGAAATCTTTAATGCTCTTTGCAATAGATCCGTCCGGAAGTGTCAAAGGTTCAACGCAGCCTTCGCTGTGCAGAGCCCACGGAAGGATGATGCCGTCGTGTCCGCCCCTTCCTCCGATGGTAACAACCTCAACATCCTTAGGAGAACGCGTTACAGGCAGAGGATGGCGGTTTGCCCATTCCTTTGGACGTACGGGCATTAAGCCGCGGCCGTTTACCATAGCATTGTCATGGTATACATACTGGTGAATATGTTCCTGGATCATTTCTTTTGTGTAGCCGTCTTTCTTAAGCATCATGGCATGGTCCGGGGTAAGGCACATAACAAGGGGACCGGGCATATAAGCATTGTTGGAGCCAAGGGTGGAGCAGCAGTCAGTCAGTGTATCCAGCAGGTCGTGGCCGTTAAGGCTCAGAAAATCAATGACGTCATGTATAGGTTCTGCCTTCAGAAGGTAAACCGTGGTTGTTTCTGAATCATAGCGGTCTTCGTTGATCATGTTCCACTGTGCAAGGGAAGGCTCCTCTGCGAAACAGAAGGTAAACTCTGCCTGAGACGCGATACAGTCAAGGTCACATACTCCGGGAACGCTTCTTAATACATTCATGATCACCAGGTTGATGGCGCGGCCAATGGTTGCATTTTCAGGCCAGCCAGGTCCTTGGCATCCCTGTTTTCCGGAAATACCGATCTCCTGGGCAATAGGGCCGGAGACGATACAAAGATTTCCGCCGGGATGGGAAGTGGTGACGGACTGGTTGAAATTGTATAACGGGCTGTTAAGGGCTTTAAAAGCGGCAACCAGAATAGGCATAGCGTGAGGCTTGCACCCGGCCATAACAGCAGCAATAGCAACGTCTCTCACCGTGATCTCTCTTCCAGAGGGACCGGAAGGATCCACTAATTTCATATCCTCTGGCCATGGACAGTATTCAAGCATTGCCTCATAACGGCGTCTGGTAGGAGGAATAATGGGAAGACCATCGCAGATATGCTCGGCGTTGAAATATTCCATAACCTCTTCCATATAAGCGCCCGGTTCGGTGGATTTTTCATGATCAAATTCAGGGATAAAGGGCAGGAGGCCGTCCTTTGCAGGAGCAACTTTATCGATCTTAAAATCAATATGGGCCAATTTTTTCAGCTCATCGCCATTGCTGGTAAGCGCGCCTAGAATGTAGTCCCACTTTTTATCTACCTCAGTTGCAACCTCTTCCACAGTGGATGCCTGCATGATATCAACGGAGCACATGCAGAGCTCACCGGCACGGTATACGCCTACGCCCTCTGTAATAGCGGTTCCTGGAGGCGCTGTCATATATACTGCCGGGATTCCGATTTTTTCCAGAGCAATGGTCAGAACGGTAGTTGAGGAAGAGGTACCCATATCTCCAAATGCAACAATAGCTGCAACGGGCTCTTCCTTGGCAAGCATTTTTGCATATTCCATAAGGTCATCGGCATTCTTTCCGCGGACAGTTTCTGTGTACTCTACCCAATTATCTTCACAGCATCCGATTTCGCGAAGATGTTCCTTTATTCGGTCGAATACGGTGTAGTAGTTACAAAAACCAAGTTTTGTATTGTTATAGAAGAGGATCTTTCCTTTTTTTAAATCCTCTAAACTTGGACGTTTCGCAAGCTCTAGCATGGGACGTTCCTGATATCCGCGTGGATCCAAAAGCCTTTCTAAATTATTCGGGTTACTCATGATATGTTCCTCCTTGCTGAATTTTTTTGTAGCGGGCTATTGAATGTAAGTTCATGATAGCCTGGCAGACGCGTCTTTACAATTCATAATTGTTATTAATTCATGAATAATTGGAATAATAAATAAAGCAGAAGGAGGGAGAGAAAATAACCAAAAACGAAGCAAATATAAACCATAAAATTGAATAAAATCACAAAAATCCTGATATAATAGATAGAATAGTCATTCCATTTTTTCATGAATAAAATATAAAAAGGAATTAGAGTTTATTGGCAATTCTTAGTATAGTACAAGTGTAGCGAGAAGAATGTGAGAAGAAGTTTTCAGTAAACAGATTTAAAAGATTCCTGTATTGGGACAATGGAAGGGGTAAAAAAGTAAAAGGAGGAGATTTATGTATAAGAGTAAAAGGAACCTGGCGGCTATAGCGATTATGCTTGGTGTTCTGATGGGGGTAAGCGGCTGCAAGAGCAGTGCACCGGCACCGGAATCAAAGGCAGAGAATGCAGAGAGTGCGGCGGGGAGCACAAAAGCGGCAGAAGCGGCTGCAGGAATTAGCGACATCAATATTGCAACCCAGGCAGTAGGAACTTCTTATTATGCTATGGGAACTGGAATTGCGAAGATCATTACTGAAAACACGCCTATTCAGGCAACCATTCTGCCTTATGCAGGACCGGATGCCTGGATGCCGGAGTTTGCAGATGGAACTGTTGGGTTAGAGGTTATCTCAGCCATGGATATGTACTGGGCCTATACAGGAACGGTAAATTATTCGGAGTCAGTATCAGATACAAGGCTTCTGATCAGCGGAAACTGGTCAGAGCATTGTACACTAACGGTTCTTGAAGATTCCGGGATCAATAAGATCGAAGATCTGAAGGGAAAGAAAGTGGGATATGAGTATGGAGGCAATAAGCTAACTGTAAATCTGATCGATGCAGCGCTGGCAACAGTAGGAATGACCATTGATGACTGTGTGGCAGTGCCACTTGCGGATCTCTCGTCTGCACAGAGAGCTCTTCAGGAGCACCGTGTGGATTGTATTTTTTCAGGCTCAACGACAACTCCTTCATCTGTTCAGCTGGACGAGACTGTGGGCATCAAGACATTGGCGATCGGCGATCTGACCCCGGCAGATCTGGAGAATGGAGTTCCGGAAGAAGTCCAGGCGGCTCTTGATAAATTTGTTCCCGGCGCGGTGCCAAAGGTTTGTAAGGTAAAGGGAACTCTGAAAGAAGATACGGTTCTGACAACCTATCCTATTCAGATGGGCGTTTCCGCAAAAATCAGTGAGGATGATGTCTATACGATCATGAAGGCCATCTATGAAAACTATGAAACTCTGGCAGATGTCCATGCATGGGGAGCAGAGTGGATTCCGGAAAATTATGTGCAGAAGGATTTTAGGGTACCATATCATGACGGTGCGGTGAAATTCTACAAGGAAGCTGGCTTATGGACAGAAGAGGCAGAGGCCTGCCAGAAGGCTCTATTAGGTAAGTAGGAATCCTGGCGAAAGGAGGTACAGACGTGAACGAAGTGTTTGAAAGATTACGCAAGATTTTATTTCCCATATATGCGGTGACCGGGATCATGATCATAATTGATGTGCCGGCATATTTAAAGATTTCTATCTATACAGAGCAGTATCTCGGTATTTATCTGACAATGATTCTGTCAGGCACATTTTTGAGCACGCCATGGAGAAAGAACGCAGATTTTAATGCGGTCGATCTGATTTTAGCGGTTTTATGTATTCCGGCCGGCTTGTATCTGACGGTGAAATACCCGTGGATCGCTATGAACATGGGAACAGTTACAATGTGGAGAACCATATGGGGAGGAATTGCCATCCTTCTGATTTTGGAAGGCCTGCGAAGATCCATGGGATATTCTCTTGTGATCGTCTGCTCCGTTTTTCTACTTTATGCAAAATTCGGCTCTTATCTTCCGGGAATCTTGCATTGCCGCAGCTTTACGTTAGGAAAATTGATCAGTTACATTTATATTGATCCAAACAGCTTGCTTTATATGCTCAGCTTTGGCTGTACGGTAGGCATTGCGTTCATTGTGTTCGGGCAGGTCCTTTTGAATTATGGAGGCGGAAAAGCATTCATTAATTTTGCCCTGCTCTTTTGCGGAAAAGCGCAAGGGGGAAGTGCAAAGACCGCAGTAGTCGCTTCCAGCCTGGTAGGAACCATTACCGGTGCGCCTATGTCAAATGTACTGCTTACAGGAAGTGTTACGATCCCGATGATGAAAGAGGCAGGCTATCCTCCTGAAACAGCAGGAGCCGTAGAGGCGGTGGCCTCCTCCGGCGGTCAGATCATGCCGCCTGTTATGGGCGTTGCGGCGTTTATTATCGCAGAAACCCTTGGTGTTGCCTATTCACAGGTAGCATTGGCAGCGCTTATCCCGGCAGTGTTATTCTATTTTGCCACGTTTGTGCAGGTACATATGGATGCCGGAAAACTGAAATTAAAACTGATTCCAAAGGATCAGCTTCCGACTCCTCGGTATGCTTGGGAAAATGGCTGGTTTATTATTCCGCCTATTGCAGTGCTGTTAGTATGCATGTTTAATCTGGGGCTTCCTGCAGCCTTATCTGCCATTATTGCAAGCGCGGTAGCCCTGCCATTTGTACTGGCAAAAGAGGAAAACAGGAAAACGTATTTTAAGCAGTTATTAGAAACACTCCGGGAAACAGGCGATATGATGGTAGGTATCGGTATCGTAATGGCTATGGCAGGAATCGTTGTGGGCTGTATTAACGCAACTGGGCTGGCATTCAGCTTGAGCCTTGCTCTTACACAGCTGGGTGCGAACCATGTACTGCTCCTGCTTGTCTGCGCGGCAGTTGCATCCCTGATCCTGGGAATGGGAATGCCGTCGGTAGCAGCGTACTCACTGGTTGCTATCCTGGTTGCTCCATCTCTGATCCAGTTTGGTATACCTGCTATGGCAGCCCATTTATTTGTATTTTATTTCTCTGTAATTTCCAATATCACTCCACCTGTGGCGGTGTCCTGCTTCGCAGCAGCGCCCCTGGCAGGAGCGAATCCGACGAAAGTCGGAACAACAGCTTTTAGGCTGGCGATCGCAGCCTATATTGTTCCGTTTGCATTCTGCTTCACCCCGGAGCTGATCATGATTGGAACAGTTCCAAACATTATCATATCCTTTGTGCTTTGCCTTGCAGCTATTTTTGCAATCTGTATTGCGTTGTCCGGTTACTGGCAGTATCCCGTATCCATGTTAAGACGGATTTTAATGGTAGTGTTTGCGGCAGTCATTCTCTGGCCTACAAATATTATCATCAATCTGGTGGGAGCAGCGCTGCTGATCGTACTGCTGCTTCCAGATATAAAGGCATCTTTTGCTAAAAATTTCGGAAATAAAGAGATCGTTAAAGAGGGTAAATGAAAGGATTATTAAAAAAAATGACAGGAGGAATTTCGTTATGGCATATGATACACAGTATGATGTAATTGTCTGCGGAGGAGGTACATCGGGAGTCGCGGCAGCTATTGCTTCCGCCAGAACAGGTGCTAAGACATTATTAGTAGAAAGGACCGGTACCTTAGGAGGACAGATGAACCTGTCCGGACCGCCAGGATTTGCCTATGCCAGGCTGTTTAATCCACAGGGAAAGAGAGATGTGGGCGGTATTGTGGAAGAGACCTATCAGAGGCTTCTGAAGGCAGGGCATGCACTGCCCCATCTCAGATATCCATACCGCGAAAAAGCGGGATTTACATTTTCCTATATTGATCCGGAGTGGTGGACGATCCTGATGTTTGAGATGATGGAGGAGGAGGGCGTAGAGCTCCTTCTGGATACATTGGTAGTAGGCGTGACAAAGGATGGAAATACTGCAACAGGAATCGTGGTGGAAAATGCCAATGGAAGAAATGAACTGAAAGGTTCTATTATCATTGATTGTACAGGAGAAGGATATGTGGCAGCCCACGCAGGCTGTGAGATGGACTGTGTAAGCCGCGATGAGATACAGCCGCACACCCTTGCATTTACGGCAGATGGTGTGGATTGGGACAGGCTTCTTACCTATGTGCGGGAACATCCGGATCAGTTCCAGTACAAACAACTGATGAATCCATATACGGATAATACTCATGAAGCGGTTATGCAGGTGTATAGCAAGTGTCATGATATCAGGGAGCTGGGAGAAGTAATGGGATTCTACGAGCTTCGCGATATGGCTATGAAGAATGGGGACTGGCATCCATATTCTGGTGTTGGCTTCTTCATCGTACCGAGAGAGGACGGTCATATTCAGGCCCATTTCCAGCATTCCTCCCAGTGGGATCACTCTCTTCCTACAGATGCCTGGGATTTGACGCGATGCATGATCGAATGCCGCAAGCAAAATCTGATCGCGTGGCGTTTCTTTAAGAACTATGTGCCCGGATTTGAGCATGCTTATATCACAAAGGTATGCACGGAGCTTCGTTTAAGAGAAGGCCCCAGGATCGTAGGCGATTATATTCTTACCAGAGAAGATGTTGCAGAATGCAGGCAGTTTGAGGATACCATTGGGAAGAGCTCATTTAAGGCAGGAGGATATCATGTTTCCAATGTGAATACCTTAAATGTAAACCAGGATGATCCGAGGATGTCATGGCCAAAGGATGGAGGTTCTTATGATATTCCTTACCGCTGCCTGGTTCCAAAAACGGTGGATAATCTCCTTGCTGCAGGAAAGTGTGTCTCCACAGACCGCCCGGCATATCTGAGATACCTGCATCAGACCATGGTGACAGGACAGGCAGCAGGTACTGCAGCCGGACTCTGCATAAAAAAGGGTATTACACCGAGAGAATTGGAAAAAGATGTAAAAGAACTTCAGAAGCTTTTGCTGGATCAGGGAGCAGTTCTGTTTGAGTGTCCGGTAAAGTAACAAGTAAGAGTTAAAAAAAGCGGCAGTTATAAGGGAAGAATTCACTTAGGCTGCCGCTTTTGAATATACAGATATCTTCATTTTAAGTAAGGAGAAGAGAATGGGAAATGGAGTAAGAGATTTAAGATCCGCCTTAAAGCTGCTGGAAGGCATGCCGGGACAGCTGATAGAAACAGCTGTCCCTGTCAGGGCAGAGGCAGAGCTGGCAGGTGTATACCGTTATGTGGGAGCGGGAGGAACAGTAAAAAGGCCTACAACAGTTGATGGGCCTGCGATGATGTTTCATCGGATCGAAGGTATGCCGGGAGCGAGGGTTCTGATCGGCCTTTTAGCCAGCAGGAAAAGGGTTGCAGCCTTTTTTGACTGTACGGAGTTAGAGTTGCCTAAAAGGATCTATGAGTGTGTAAACAATCCGATCCCCCCCGTAGTGGTACAGGGGCCGGCAGAGTGCCAGGAGATGGTATACCGGGTGGAGGAACCAGGATTTGACCTGCGTAAGCTGGTTCCTGCTCCCACGAATACACCTATTGACGCAGGACCATTTATTACAATGGGAATGTGTTATGCGACCCATCCGGATACAGGCGTCAGCGATGTGACAATCCATCGGATCTGTTTACAGGGAAAAGATAAAATGTCCATCTTTTTGATGCCGGGATCAAGACATATTGGGGCCATGGCAGACAGGGCTTCTGAATTGAACCAGCCCTTGCCGATCTCTATTTCAATCGGTGTGGATCCGGCAATCGAGATCCTGTCTTGCTTTGAACCGCCTACGACTCCCCTTGGCTTTAATGAGCTATCCATTGCCGGGGCCTTAAGAGGGGAAGCTGTGAAACTAGTTCCCTGCGTGTCCATTAAGGAAAATGCCATTGCCAATGCAGAGTATGTGATCGAAGGAGTGATCACACCAGGAGTAATGATCTCGGAAGACCAGTACAGCCATACCGGATATGCCATGCCGGAGTTTCCGGGATATAACGGACCGGCCAGCAGTGAGTGCCGGCAGATAGAGGTAAAAGCTGTGACGATGCGAAAACATCCGATCATGCAGACATGTATAGGGCCATCAGAGGAGCATGTTAATATGGCTGGGCTTCCAACAGAGGCCAGCATATATGGAATGATTGAAAAGGCAATGCCGGGACGCCTTACAGGTATTTATGCTCATCGTTCAGGTGGGGGAAAGTACATGGCGGTTCTACAGTTTAGAAAGAGGGATCATACGGATGAAGGAAGGCAGAGGCAGGCGGCGCTGCTGGCGTTTTCCGCCTTTCCGGAGCTGAAGCATATTATCCTGGTTGATGAGGATGTGGATATTTTTGATACAAATGATGTTTTGTGGGCTATGAATACCAGATTTCAGGGAGATAAGGACATTATAACCATTCCTGGAGTACGGTGTCATCCTCTGGATCCGTCCAGTAGTCCGGATTATTCGGAAAGTATTTGGGAAAAGGGCATATCCTGTAAAACCATCTTTGACTGTACTGTCCCCTTTGCACTAAAAGACCGCTTTAAGAGAGCGCCCTTTATGGAAGTGGATCCCAATAAATGGGTCCAGGAGAGAAAAGAATGAAAAAGATAGTGGTTGGGATTAGCGGGGCATCAGGAATCCCGCTGGCTATCCGCCTTCTCACTGTACTTCGGACAGTAAATGAGGCAGAGACTCATCTTGTGATGACAAGAGGTGCAGAGCTGACAGCCAGGGAGGAAACCAGGCTGTCATTAGAGGAGATTCGGGCGCTGGCGGATGTATACCATGAGCGGGACCGCATTGGTGCATCCATAGCCAGCGGAAGCTTCCGATCCGATGGAATGATCGTTGTGCCATGCAGCATGAAAACTCTGGCGGGGATCGCCTGCGGCTATTCGGACAATCTTCTTCTCCGGGCGGCAGATGTGATGCTGAAGGAACGGAGAAAGTTGATCCTTGTAGTCAGGGAGACTCCTATAAGTGCTATTCACCTGCGGAATATGCTTACATTGACGGAGATGGGAGCTGTGATCCTCCCGCCGGTGATGACATACTACCACAGTCCACATACCATTGAGGATATGGAACAGCAGGTAGTCGGAAAAATGCTGGATATGCTGGGAATAAAGAATGAGTGTTACCATCGGTGGAATGGAAACGGATGTGAGTAGGAATGATCTTTTTAGCAAGAAGGGATAATGTGGAGCTGGAGGCGGTAGTGCAGCTGTTAGGTGAAGACTGGCTGATCGCAGTCACCGGAGGCGACAGGCCTCATATTGGTGCAGCAGCCATAGGGATTCCGCACCAGGGAATGGAATGTACGGTATCAGGTAAATCTACGGCTTCCGTGTTTAATATTCCGGGACACAGAGACGGCATGGTTGCAGAATACTTCGCAAAACAGATAAGCGCGGAAGTTCAGAGAAATGTTGTAGCTGTGTGCGGGATACATTTTAACGAGTTTTCTGTGGAGAAGAAAGAGCTGGTACTGGAATTATCAAGGAATTTGTGTAAAGATATCATTATGTATATGAATAACAGGTAGGAAATACCGTCTGCATTTGGCAAGTTTTCATTCCAAAATGAAGACGCGCAGTGAACAGGCTGCAAAAAAGGGAGTGTGTGAAGAAAAGGACCTGTTGACAAACTAAAGAAAAATGACCTCCTGTATGGTATAATTATTATATCAATTGTGGGAGGTCATTTTTATGATGGGAAAACAGAACGAACAAATCCAGATGGTAATTCTGGATATAGATTCTATGATTCCACAGGATCATCTTCTGAGACAGATTAAAGAGGAAGTGTTGAGGAAACTGCCAGATCGAAAGGGTTACATCTTTACTAGAGATGGAGAACGACTCAGGGAAAGGCAAGTCAATTATGTACTTGAGAAATATGCAGAGAGAATCGGAGCACCTACAAAGAGCAGTCATAAACTCCGTAAGACCTATGCTAGTAGATTGGATGCTGCTGGAGTACCTCTTGATGCAATTCGTCAGGATTTAGGACATAAACATTTGTCTACTACATTGACTTACTTGTTTAATTCAAATTCTGATGAACAAACTTATAAGCTGAAAGCACAAGCAATTTAGTTGTAGTACACTGTAGTACAAAAGTACAAAATGAAAAAGCGGAGAACCCTGATAAAATCAAGGTTCTCCACTATTCAACGAGAGCGCGAGACGGGATTCGAACCCGCGGCCCCCACCTTGGCAAGGTGGTGCTCCACCCCTGAGCCACTCGCGCATATTACAAAGCAGGTGATGGGAATCGAACCCACGTATCTAGCTTGGAAGGCTAGTGTTCTACCATTGAACTACACCTGCGTTTCACCGGGTATTTCCGGCAGTGCCCAAAGTCGGAATCGAACCAACGACACGAGGATTTTCAGTCCTCTGCTCTACCAACTGAGCTATCTGGGCATCTGTCTTGAAGAAGAAACTTCCTCATCAACGACAACGGTCATATTTTACCTGGTTTTCAGGAAAATGTCAATATGTTTTTCGAAAATTTTTTGTTTTTTCAATTATACGTATTCCTTCCGGCCGCTGGCATCGGAGATGCCCTCCTCCTCCCTGTATTTTGCAACTGTGCGGCGGGAAATGGATATGCCCTTTTCCGCCAGCTTTTCGCTGAGCATGCGGTCGCTGAAGGGCTTTTTTTTGTCCTCCTCCTTAATAATAGCCTTTAGAGCCTCCTTTACATGGGCAGATGTCATGGACCGGGTGTCGGAGGAGCCGGAGGAGCTCTTTCTGGAGGCAACCTCTCTGGAAAAGAAAAAGTTCATGGGATATACGCCCCAGGAGCACTGTAAATATTTCTTGCTGACAGCACGGCTGACGGTGGACTCGTGGACGCCCAGCATGTCGGCAATATCAACCAGGCGGAGGGGAACCAGATGGCTGGGACCATAGGCAAAGAAGGCCTCCTGCCGCTCCAAAATGGCCTTTGATACCTCCATCATTGTCTTGCTCCTCTGGGAGATGCACTGCTTGATCCATTCTGCCTGGCGTATCTTTGTGTCAAGATAGTCCTTTAATTCCGGGGAATCGGGATTCTGATTCATCTGGCGGTAATAGCTGTTCACCTCAATACCAGGATACATGGATTCATTTAACAGGATATCGAAATGCTCCTTAAATTTCACAATGGTGACATCGGGAATGATGTAGCGGAGCTGGTCCCTGCTGCTGAAGGATACGCCGGGTTTGGGATTTAGGGATTTGATGATCTGGCAGTAGCCTGCGGCCTCCGCAGGGGATAAGCGCAGCTTCCTTGCAATGGCCGGTATCTGATTTTTGGCTACCAGTTCAAGGCAGCTGTCAATGATCGCCTCCAGCTTTGGCGTCAGCATTTCGCGGCGGGCAAGCTGCAGCTTTAAGCACTCCTCCAGATTGCGGGCACAGACACCTGCCGGATCCAGATTCTGCAGATCCTCAAGCAGGTCCAGGATAAGGCTTTCCTCGGCGCCTGTGGAGGCAGCGATATCCGCAGTGGATTCGCTGAGATAGCCCTTGCTGTCAAGACATTCCAGCATATATTTGAGTATTCCGGCCTCCTGCTCGGAAAAGGCCTCTGTGATGAGCTGGGACCACAGATAGTCCTGGAGAGTTTCACCGGTGTCCGTGTCAATATTCCAGCTGTTTTTAAAGTCATAATCATCGTCATTGTTCTGGCGCTGGTAGAGGTAATAGGTCTCCTCCCTGAAGGAATTGAGCCACTGCTGCTGTTCGATGGATTCCTGCTGTTCACTGCCGGAGGCGGGCTCTACCATGTCGATCACCGGATTTTCCAGGGCCAATTCACTGATATATGTATTAAGCTCCTGAGAGGTCATTTGCAATATTTCGGCAGACTGTATCATGCGCTGTGACAGTACCTGTGACTGTTTCATCTGCAATTTTAAATCCATAATGAGTTCCCTCTTTCTTTGGTATCCTTTGTATCTGCACTGATACAATTATAGCACAGGAGACGGCATGAGACAATAGCTGTAAACCGGGTCCAAGCACCCCAAAACCTTTCGCAGACGCCCTTTTCATAAAAATATCCGGCCGTGATATCTGCTGTGATAATACGGCCGGACGCAAGTAAGATCAGATTGGTTTTAATTTGTCAGGAAGCCCTTTCCGATGATCTCACTGGAGTTGGAGATCAGCATAAATGCAGTTGGCTCCACACCGCGTATGTAATTGCGCAGCTTCAGTGCCTGGCTCCGCTTCATGGTAGTCATGATGACGGTCTTGTCATGGTGGCTGAATGCACCCTGGGCGCGGTAGATCGTGGCGCTGCGGTGCAGTGTATTGATAATGTAATCGCAGATCGGATCCGGGTCATCGCAGATGATATTAAAGCATTTGCACAGATTAATGCTCTCGATCACATTGTCGATCACCAGAGATTTTGCGGCAAGACCGATGGTGGAGAAAAGTCCTGTCTCAGGTCCAAAAATAAAGAAGGAGGAGGCCACTGCGGCCACATCCACCAGCATCAGCACGGTTCCGATATTCAGGCTGGTGTGCTTCTTCAGGATCATGGCGATGATATCCGTTCCGCCGCTGGATGCGCCGATATTGAACAGGATCGCTGTTCCGACAGCAGGGAGGAAAATGGCAAACATAAGCTCCAATAAAGGCTCAGTTGTCAGCGGCCGGCTTAAGGGACAGAGACGCTCCAGAAGAGAGAGGCTGATGGACATCACCATAGTGGCATACACTGTCCGAAGCCCGAAGTCCCTGCCCAGGAACAGAAATCCCAGAACAAGCAGTAACGTATTCACAATGGAGGTAAAATCACTGGCAGACCAATGGGTGATCTCACTGACAACAGTGGAAAAACCTGTGATCCCTCCAAATGCAAAATGATTGGGAAATTTAAAAAAGTAAATCCCGATTACCATGATCCAGATGCTAATTGTTATGATGCCGTATTCGGCGGCAATCCGCCAAAACGGGTTCTTGATTTCTCTCATAATCCCTGCCTTCCGCCAGGAAGGTTTACCCCCTTTGTGACCCCTTTGTCACTGTTATAGAATTGTTAATTTTGTATATTCTCATCATAAGCAAAATCAGCCACAAGTGCAATCACCTTTTTTACTGAAACTGCTACAAGGAAAAAGCTGTGGCAGAAAAATATACCTTGTTCCCACAAAATATATGTTTTATAATCATATAGAAAAAAATAGTAACAGGCGGGGGATCTTCTTGCCCGGCTAGGCCGGACAAGAAGCATCGGATGTCCATCCGATGTGGAAATCTATGAAAAAATGGCCTTACAAGCAAGCTTGACGGCTATTTTTTCATAGATTTCCCCGCCGTCTGAGCTATTACAAAAAATACGCATCAGAGGAGAAATCGATACAACACATGGATAGGGATGAAAGAAAGGAATGGGCAGACAGCCTTGGGATTCCGGGACTCGCCGTATGTCTGCTTCAGATAGAGAATGATTTTAAGGAGGAGGCCTACAGCCTTTCTGCGCTGCAGGAGCGTTTCCGGGCCTTTGAAAAGCCGGGAATGGACAGGGAGGATATCCTGAGGGCCCTGATCAGGGCAGCTGCGGAGCTTACCTCAAAGGAGGCGCCCAAATGGGAGATGATCGCTGCCAGGCTGCTGTACCTGGAATTTCAGACAGAGCTCAAAGCGCGCCTTCATGACCTGGGGATCTTGGGATTTTATGAGAAGCTTCAGTATCTCACGGAGAAGGGCCTCTACGGCTCCTATATCCTGGAGCATTACACCAGAGAGGAGATCGAGGAGGCGGCAGGTTTTATAGATGAAAGCCGCTGCCGGCTGTTCACCTATGCTGGTCTGGATCTGTTATTAAAACGGTATATCATCTGCGATCACAGCCATAAGGGCTTAGAAACGCCCCAGGAGATGTTCTTAGGGATCGCCCTCCATTTGGCTATGAGGGAAGATAGGAAAGGGCGGATGAAGTGGGTTGGCCGTTTTTACGACATGCTGAGCAAAATGCAGGTGACAATGGCTACACCGACCCTGTCCAATGCCAGAAAGCCCTACCACCAGCTTTCCAGCTGCTTTATCGATACGGTGCCTGACAGCCTGGAGGGAATCTACAGGAGCATTGACAGCTTTGCAAAGGTCAGCAAGTTTGGCGGCGGCATGGGGCTTTATTTTGGTAAGGTGAGAGCTACGGGAAGCAGTATAAGGGGCTTTGAGGGAGCAGCAGGAGGTGTGATCCGGTGGATCAGGCTGGTAAATGACACTGCAGTGGCAGTGGACCAGCTGGGAATGCGCCAGGGGGCCGCAGCCGTTTATCTGGATGCCTGGCACCGTGATCTGCCGGAATTTCTCCAGCTTCGGACGAACAATGGGGATGACAGGATGAAGGCCCACGACATTTTCCCGGCAGTGTGCTATCCGGATCTGTTCTGGCGGATGGCGAAGGAGGACCTAAACCAGGACTGGGCTCTTATGTGCCCTCATGAGATCATGGAGGCAAAGGGCTGGTGCCTGGAGGATTTCTATGGAGAAGAGTGGGAAAGGCGGTACAGGGAATGCCTGGAGGATGACAGGATCGGGAAGCGCCTGGTGCTGTTAAAGGATATTGTGAGGCTGATACTGAAGTCTGCGGTGGAGACAGGCACACCCTTCGCCTTTAACAGGGATACGGTCAACAGGGCGAATCCCAACAGCCATAAAGGAATGATATACTGCTCCAATCTGTGCACGGAGATCGCCCAGAATATGGCGCCTGTGGAAACCGTAAGCACTGAGGTCCGGACAGAGGATGGGGATACGGTGGTGGTAAACACCACACGGCCCGGAGAGTTTGTTGTGTGTAATCTGGCAAGTCTGTGCCTGGGAAATATTGATGTGACGGACAGGCAGGAGATCGAGGATGTCACAGCCTCTGCGGTCCGTGCCCTGGACAATGTGATCGACTTAAATTTCTATCCCCTGCCCTATGCGAAGATCACCAACCACAGGTACAGAAGCATTGGCCTGGGAGTCAGCGGCTACCATCATATGCTGGCAAAGCATGGGATCAAATGGGAGAGCGAGGCGCACCTTGATTTTGCGGACAAGGTGTTTGAATCCATCAATTTTGCCGCTGTCAAGGCCAGCAGCAATTTGGCGGCAGAGAAGGGCAGCTACGCCTTTTTTGAGGGCAGCAAATGGCAGACCGGGGAGTATTTTGCGGAGCGCGGATATGACACTCCGGAGTGGAAGGAGCTGGCCCGGACAGTGGCACGTCAGGGTATGAGAAATGCCTACCTGATCGCAGTGGCCCCCACCAGCAGCACAAGCATCCTGTCGGGCACCACAGCGGGTCTGGATCCTGTGATGAAGCGCTTTTATCTGGAGGAGAAGAAGCACGCCATCCTGCCGAGAGTAGCACCGGAGCTGACGGCAAAGACCTTCTGGCTTTATAAGAGCGGCTATACCATTGATCAGGATTATACTGTCAGGGCAGCCGGAGTCCGCCAGCGCCACATTGACCAGGCCCAGAGCGTGAACCTGTATATTACGAACGAATACACGATGCGCCAGCTTCTGGGGCTTTATATCAAGGCCTGGGAGTGCGGAGTTAAGACACTCTATTATGTGCGGAGCAAATCCCTGGAGGTAGAGGAGTGCGAGAGCTGCTCCAGCTGAAGGGAGAGAGGCGGAGTAAGCGCTGGGGCCAAGCTGTTATGGGGCTGCGAAAGAAGCGCAGAGGAACAGAATTTGAGGAAGGATTTTATAAAGTAAGATGAGTATATTACATGCAAAACCACTATTTAACCCCATGGGGGATACGGATAAGAACCACCGCCGCATGATCGGCGGCAATACGACCAATCTGAATGATTTCAACAACATGAAATATCCCTGGGTCAGCAGCTGGTACCGCCAGGCCATGAACAACTTCTGGATCCCTGAGGAGATCAACCTGAATACGGATGTGAAGGATTATCCGCTGCTGCCGCAGCCGGAGAGGGAGGCCTATGACAAGATCTTAAGCTTTCTGGTATTCTTAGATTCCATCCAGACAGCCAACCTGCCCTGTATCGGCCAGTACATAACGGCCAATGAGGTCAACCTGTGCCTTACGATCCAGGGCTTCCAGGAGGCAGTACACAGTCAGAGCTACAGCTATATGCTGGATTCCATATGCAGCCCTGTGGAGCGCGACAATATCCTGTACCAGTGGAAGGAGGATGAGCATCTTCTGCGCCGCAACACCTTTATCGGCGACCTTTACAATGAGTTTCAGGTGAAAAAGGATGATGTGACCCTGCTGCGCGTCATGATGGCAAATTATATTCTGGAGGGCATCTATTTCTACAGCGGCTTCATGTTCTTCTATAACCTGGGAAGGAATGGAAAAATGCCTGGCAGCGTTCAGGAGATACGTTATATCAACCGTGATGAGAACACCCACCTGTGGCTGTTCCGCAGCATGATAGCGGAGCTGAAAAGGGAGGAGCCGCAGCTCTTTACAGAGGAAAATGTAGAAATGCTGAAGGCCATGCTCATGGAGGGCGTGAGGCAGGAGATCGCCTGGGGACATTATGTGATCGGAGACAATGTCCAGGGTCTTACAAAGGATATGGTAACAGCCTATATCAAGTACCTGGGAAACCTGCGGTGGATGGGACTGGGCTTTGAGGCTATCTATGAGGGCTTTACGGAGGAGCCGGAGTCCATGGCATGGGTGAACCAGTATTCCAACGCCAATATGGTAAAAACGGATTTTTTTGAGGCAAAGAGTACGGCTTACGCAAAGAGCGCGGCCATTTTGGACGATCTGTAAGTATGTTGGCAGGCCGGTGCAGCGGGACTGCTATGATAATCAATAGAGGAGATATGGAACAAAAATGGGAAAAATTGAGAACATGCGGGAGGTTATGGATATGTTCTATGAGCCTGGAAAAGAGGCATTCCGGCTGGCAGAAAAGCTGGTTTCTATTGACAGCTCCGATCCGGGAGAATATGAGGGAAAGATCGGTGACTGGATCTATCACTGGCTGGAGCAATGTATCAAGGAAGATGGGGGCAGCGTAGCAGGGGACATCCTGCTGACGCGCAGGGAGGTCCTGCCGGGACGGTTTAATGTTATGGCCCGGATACCGGGAGAGGATGAAACCGGCAGGGCCGGAAAATGTGACAGCACAGGCAGGCAGCCAGGCCTTATCTACATCTGTCATATGGACACGGTGATGCTGGGAGACGGATGGAACGAGGATACGCCTCCTCTGGGAGCAGTGGTAAAGGATGGCCGCATGTACGGCCGCGGAGCCTGTGACATGAAATCGGGACTGGCCTGTGCTCTGGAAGCATTTGCAGAGATGGTAAGGGAGGCCGGAAGGCGGGAGAGGCTTCCAAAAAGATCCTTTTCCTTTATCGGGACCGTGGATGAAGAGGATTTTATGAGGGGCGTGGAGGATGCCATTGCCCAGGGATGGGTGGGAAGGGAGGACTGGATCCTGGACACAGAGCCCACAGACGGGCGGATACAGGCAGCCCACAAGGGACGCACCTGGTTTGAACTGACAATAAAGGGAGTGACCGCCCATGCCAGCAACCCATGGAAGGGAGCAGATGCCATTGCGGCCATGGCGGAGGCGGTGAGTTCCATAAGAAGAGCGGTAAAGGAGTGTCCGTCCCACGAGGACATGGGGATATCTACCGTGACCTTTGGCCAGATAACAGGAGGCTGCCGCCCCTATGTGGTGCCGGATTCCTGTACGGTTTGGATCGATATGCGCCTTGTGCCGCCTACGGATTCAAAGGCCGCGAGAGCTATTGTGGAGGAGGCCGTAAGGAAGGCACAGGCAGAGGTGCCGGGGATCACAGGAAGCTATATTGTGACAGGAGACCGTCCCTATGTGGAAAAGGACAGCCGGTCCCCGCTTCTTCAATGCCTGAAGGCTGTCTGCGATGAGGTGACGGGAGAGGATACCGGGGTGAGCCCATTTAACGGCTATACGGATACTGCTGTGATCGCCGGAAAGCTGGGGAACAGAAACTGCATGTCCTATGGTCCCGGAAGTCTTGAGCTGGCGCATAAGCCCAATGAATATGTGCCATATGAGGATGTGTGCCGTGTGAGAAGGGTGCTGGGCACTCTGGCCCATCGGTGTCTTTGGGAATAAGGTTGTGAAAAAACGTATTCCTTCGTACAAATTGTCGCATAATGGACAGAATTTACTTTGCCTTTTCCCACTATGTATGGTATGATGAAGCCAGTTGATACAACAAAAGGAGAACAAAGATGAAAAAAACAGCATTAGTGATCATGGCAGCCGGAATCGGCAGCCGTTTTGGCGGAGGAATCAAGCAGCTGGCGCCTGTGGGCCCTGGCGGTGAGATCATTATGGACTACTCCATTCACGATGCAATGGAGGCCGGATTTGACAAGGTCATATTCATTATCAGAAAGGACCTGGAAAAGGATTTTAAGGAGATCATCGGCAACCGGATCGAGAAGCTGATCCCTGTGGAATATGCCTATCAGGAGATCGGCAATCTTCCGGAGGGCTATGAGGTGACACCAGGACGCACGAAGCCCTGGGGAACAGGCCAGGCCGTGCTGACCATCAAGGGAATGGTGGACTGCCCCTTCCTTGTGATCAATGCAGATGATTATTACGGAAAGGAGGGCTTTTGCCGTATCCATGATTACATGGTAAATGAGATGGATGAGTCCTCTGATATTTATGATATCTGCATGGGCGGCTTTGTGCTTGCCAATACCTTGAGCGAGAACGGGGCTGTTACCCGCGGTGTGTGTCAGGTAGAGGAAGGCGGCATTTTAAAGACCGTGACAGAGACCTATGATATCCGTATGACAAAGGAGGGCTTAAAGGCAGCGGATGACAAGGGCAATCCTGTGGCCGTAGACCCGAACCAGCATGTATCCATGAACATGTGGGGGCTGCCTGCCAGCTTCTTAGATGAGCTGGAGGCAGGCTTTCCGAAGTTCCTGGACGGCATCAAGCCGGGGGATATCAAGGCAGAGTACCTTCTGCCGCAGATCATCGATAATCTGGTACAGTCGGGAAAGGCAAAAGTGCGCGTCCTCGACACACCGGATAAATGGTTTGGCGTTACATATAAGGAGGATAAGCAGGCTGTGGTGGATGCCATCCGCGGTCTGGTGGATGCAGGGGTGTATAAGGAAAAGCTGTTCGGCTGATATATCATTGATAGTTTGTGCATAAAAGAGTGTGCGTAGATTTTGCCGGTCTGCGCACATTTTTTTATGCACAAAATTGGCATGAAATTTGCTCTTTAATAGAGTATAAAAATAAGAAAACCGACTGCGCAGGGAGAAGCTTATTTAAGAAAAAATGAAAGGGGAATTACAATGAAATCAATTATAGTGGCGTGTGCCAGCGGGATAGCAACCTCCGGCATGGTGGCAAATAAGCTCAGCGGCATGCTGGCAGACAGAGGGTACGGCTCTAAGGCGAGAGTAGATTCGGCGGATATTAAAAATCTGGATGCGCTGATCAACAGCTACGATATTTACATCACTCTTACACCTATAGTCGCATCAGGATATGATATCCCTACCTTCAGCGGGATACCGTTTCTGACCGGTGTGGGAGCGGAGGAAATACTGGAACAGATTATTGAGCTGCTGTAAAGGGAGGTAGGAACGAAATGCAAATGATATCTGAGATTATCCAGCCTATCCTGGATATGGGGGCTACTGTATTTTTACCGATTATATTTTTTGTGATAGGTATGATCGTGAGAATGAAACCGGGACGTGCGGCTTCTGCGGGCATTACCATCGGCGTGGCATTTACGGGAATTTCCATGGTGATGAATTTCCTGACCTCCAACGTGGGAACTGCAGCCCAGGCCTTTGTCAAAAACAGCGGTTTTCAGCTTCCGGCCCTTGATATGGGCTGGGCGGCCATGCTGGGCTTTACATGGCAGTGGAAATATGCATTTTTGATGTTTCCGATCCAGATTGGCATTAACTTTGTAATGCTTTTGATGAACTGGACCAACACATTAAATCTGGATATGTGGCAGGTTGTTAATAAGATTTTTACCGCTTATATTGTAACAGTTATAAGCAATAACCCTGTGTTAGGCTTTGCTGTTGCTTCCGTTCAGGTGGTACTGGAGCTTAAAAATGGAGATGTGATCAAACGTCAGATCCAGGAGATAACGGGTGTTCCGGGGGTCACGATTTCCCATCCCATGCTGTTAAGCAATGTTATCATCTATCCCTTCAGCCTTTTGCTGAACAAGCTGATTCCCACAACAAAAAAGGTTGATGCAGCTGCATTAAGAGCTAAGATCGGATTTTTTGGCGAGACAAATGTAATTGGATTGATTATCGGCACCGGGATCGGCATTTTCGGAGGGTACTCGATTGCTGCGGCGCTTTTGGTGGGAATCCAGGCCGCGACGGCCCTTACCCTGTTCCCAATGGTGACAAAGCTGTTTTTGACGGCCCTGACGCCGATCAGTGACGCTACAAATAAGTTTATCAGGAAGCATTTTCCAGGAAGGGAAATCGTTGTGGGCCTGGATTGGCCTCTGATTGCCGGAAATCCGGAGCTGTGGGTAGTGGCTATTCTCACGATCCCTGTGATCGTAGGTATGTCATTGATACTTCCGGGAAATATTGTACTTCCTCTGGCTTCCCTGACGGCTACGAGCTGCTTTGTGCCCTCCTTTATTATCTACAGAGGAGATATCGTGAAGATGTTAATTACGAACATTGCGGCAGTGCCTCTGTTTTTGTGGATATCTTCTTATTTTGCCCCCATTTTTACGGAGCTGGCTAATTCCATCGGCGGTGTAGAGGGCCTGGCAGAGGGGCAGATGATGACTCAGTACGGCATGAATTTATCGGTAATCCGCTGGATCGTGTGCGAAGCGATCCAAAAGCATCCAGTAGGCATTGGACTTTTTGCAGTGCTGATCGTGCTGGGATATTTCTACTTTAAGGAAATGATGCGCAGGGAGAATGAGGCAGAGGCGCGGCTGCAGAAATAATAACTAGATGGATAAGGAGAATGTGATGTTAGAAGAGATCAAAAGTCAGGTATTAGAGCAGGCACTGCAGGCAGAAAAAAGCGGACTGTGTTATCCTACCAGCGGTAATTTCAGTATGATCGATGAGGAGAGAAGGCTTGTGGCGATCACCCCAAAGGGAAAGGTGCGCAGCACCTTGAAACCGGAGGACATCGTTTTAATTGATATGGAGGGCAATGTGGTTGAGGCGCCGGAAGGCTTTGTCCCTTCCTCGGAAAAGAATCTTCATTTGGCTATTTATAAGGCCAGAAAGGATCTGGTAGCGGTTGCCCATACGCACGCTCCCTATTGCAGCGTATTTGCGGCCCTCAATCTTCCGGTGGAGCCGGTGCTTCCTGAGGCAAACCGCTTCGACTGCCGTTGCCCGCTGGCTCCCTATGCGACACCGGGATCACAGCAGCTGGCAGACAATGTGGTGGAAACCCTGGGAACCCATGGAGTGGCAGTGATCATGGGACAGCATGGAATGCTGGCAGCTTCCAGAAGGGATATGCATGATGCCTATATCAAGGCCTTGTATGTTGAGGATGTGGCAAGGACCTATTACCGCATGGCGGTTCTGGTTGGTTTAGAAAATGTAAAGCATATGTCATTGGAGGAGTATGATGAGATGATGATTGCTTTAGGGAAAAAGGAGTATTGAGCAAAGCCATGGATATGATATTAGAAGAAATGTTTTCTTCGGAGCTGATCCTGCCGGACATAAAAGCGCAAAGCTGGCAGGAAATTCTTGAAAAGGCAGGAGATTATCTCTTTGAGAAGGGCTATGTAAAGGACAGCTTTAAGGACGCCCTGATCCAGAGGGAATATAAATATCCTACAGGGCTTCCCACAAACGGGGTGAGGGTAGCCCTTCCGCATACGGATGTGGTCCATGTGAAGAAGCCGGGGATTTTGTTTATGAACCTGGATCAGCCGGTGGCCTTTAAGGAAATGGGAAACGGGGAGAGAGACGTGATGGTGGACATGGTATTTGTGATTGCCGTGCATCACACGGAAAAAGAGGTGGAGGTATTGAGGAGCCTGATGGCGTTTTTTACAGATGAGGATAGTTTGAAACGCTTAAAAGCCTGTGGGGAAAAGAGTGAAATGTGCGACTTTTTTGACAAATTTTTAAAAAGCAAAGTATAATTACCATTAAAGAACGGTGGATTCATAGGGGACAGGGGGATAACATTGAAGCAGATCGATGAAATCTATCAGTATATTCTGAAAAAGGAGCTGAGACAGTCAGCTAACGGGGAGAGGCAGGAAGAACTGGGCGTAACCGCTACCGAGATTGAGGAATATTTCCATATTGTGAGGAATAATGCCAGCACCATGCTCAACCGTCTGACAGCGGAGAAAAAGCTGATAAAGCTTCCGGGACGTCCGGTCCGGTTCATAACATTTCAGAAAGGACTGCTTTTAGAGAAAGAGACGGCAGGGCAGCCGGATGAGACGGCAGAGAAGAGCCTTCAGGGGGAAGATCCCTTTGGCAGGCTGATCGGCTGGCAGGGGAGCTTAAGCTCCTGTATTATCCAGGCAAAGGCTGCAATGATTTATCCCCCAAACGGTCTCCATACACTGATTTTCGGAAAAAGCGGGGTGGGAAAAAGTCTGTTCGCCCATACAATGTATCAGTATGCCAAATGGATGCGCTCTAAAAGGGAGGAGGAATTTCCATTTATTGCGTTTAATTGCGCAGATTATTACAATAATTCCCAGCTTTTGTATGCTCATTTGTTCGGCCATGTGAAGGGAGCTTTCACGGGAGCAGGAGATACAAAGCCGGGGCTTGTGGAAGCGGCCAACGGCGGGATTTTATTTTTGGACGAGGTTCACAGGCTTCCTCCCAATGGACAGGAAATGCTGTTTACCCTGATCGATAAGGGGGAGTTTTTCAGGCTTGGAGAATCGGAAAAGCCGAGAAAAAGTAATGTGCTCATTATTGCGGCAACGACGGAGGAGCCGTCCAAAACGCTTCTTGCCACATTCCTGCGCAGGATTTCTGTTATGATCAGCCTTCCCTCGATCGGACAGAGAGGGGAGGAGGAGAGGATGGAGCTGATCCGCTATTTATTTGACGGGGAGTCGAAAAAAACAGGGCTTTCCATCACAGTCAGTGATGAGGTTATGAGGAAGCTGCTGCGATATCCTTGTCCCGGAAATGTCGGCCAGCTGAAATCGGATATCTGCCAGATCTGTTCAAAGGCATTTCTTCAGAAGGAAAGGGAGGAAACTTCTCTGGATATTCAGGCCGCCTGTCTGCCGCAGCACATACAGACGTATGCGGGAGAGCAGGCGGGCAGCGGTAAAAGGGAGGAAGCACCGGGGAAAAAGCAGATCATTTTGGTAATATGTTCCAGCGGAGCAGGATCGGGTAGGATTTTTCTGGAGGCAGTGAAAAAGCTTCTGGCAGAATATGATGTCGATATGGAAGCGGCAGTTCTTCCGTATCAGGATGTGGTGAGAAAGTCGCCGGCGTATGAAAAGCTGGTTTCCCAATATACGATCATTGCAGGAATTGGAAATATGACGCTCGATTGGGAGCTTCCTTATTTTGATATGGCGGAGGTGCTCTCAAACCGGAAGGACAATGCATTAAAAACATTTCTTTCCTCTTATGGAGAAAAGAAGGGGGATGAATTTGAACAGGCCTATAAATTATTAGAGGAGACGACTCTGGCGGTCAATCCCAAACAGGCAATAAAACACATCCGGACCTTTATGGAGCGCAGCTGCAGCAGCTTGGAGGGCATACAAAAGAATGCTGTCATAAAATGTGCCGCCCATATTGGATACATGCTGGAACGGCTTCTGACGAGACAGTATATACGTCACGATTACAAGGAGCAGCTGATGGAGGAATATGGGGACCTGATTGTCCGTCTGAGGGAAAATGCCTCTGTATTTAATGAAATATATCATATTGAGATCACCGATGATGAGCTGTGTTTTCTGGCGGATCTCATGGTAAAATTAGAAATGTGCAAGGGAGGAGAGGAAGATGGAAAAATGTCCCGTTCAGGTATTGACACCTGGCTATAGGGCAGAGGACAGGAAAGAGATGGAAGAGCTTCTGAAGGAGCGCCTGTGCAGTCTGGGGAGAAAGATTGTTGTATTGGATGATGATCCTACAGGGATACAGACAGTGAGCAATGTGCCTGTATATACAACCTGGGATAAGGCTGCTATCTGTCAGGGCTTTGAGGATGAGTCCCCCATGTTCTTTTTATCGACAAATTCAAGAAGCATGACAGAAGCAGAGACGAGTAAGGCTCATCTGGCGATTGGCGCCGATATTGCAGCAACTGCCCGGGCGACAGGGAAGGATTTCCTGGTGATCAGCCGCAGTGATTCTACATTAAGGGGACATTATCCGTTGGAAACCCAATGCCTCAGATATTCCATAGAAAAAAACAGTAGCCTCCGCTTTGACGGGGAGATCATCATGCCATTTTTTGAGGAGGGCGGCCGTTATACCATAGGAGATATCCATTACGTAAGAGAAGAGGAAAACCTAATTCCGGTGGGAGAGACAGAATTTGCAGGAGATAAAAGTTTTGGTTTTCATTCCTCCGATCTAAAGGAATGGTGCCAGGAAAAGACAGGGGGAAGCTGCAAGGCAGAGGATGTGATCTCCATTTCCCTGGAAGACCTGCGGAATATGGAACTTGACAAGGTGACAGGACAGCTGCTGGAAGCCCGGAGGTTTCAGCGCATTATCGTAAATGCAGCAGAGTATACAGACGTATCTGTTTTTGCAGTTGCTCTGATAGACGCCATATTGCAGGGAAAGGAATTTCTGTTCCGCACGGCCGCTTCCCTGTTAAAGGTGCTGTGCTTCGGTCTCCGGCCGTCCTTCTCCATGGAGAGCTGGCTGAAAGAGGAGCTGAGAGGGCGGGGAGGAATCCTGATTGTTGGATCTCATGTGAACAAGACCACGCGTCAGCTTGAGTATCTGAAAAAAAGAGGGCTGCCCATTGATTTTTTTGAGTTTAACCAGCATCGGATTTTAGAAGACGGCGGTCTGGAGGATGAAGCAAAGCGGGTGTGCAGGCAGGCGTCAGAATGCATTGCCGATGGACGGATGGCGGCAGTTTATACGCGGAGGGAGCGTCTCGACATACCGGGCGGAACACCGGACATGCAGTTAAAAATGGCAACGGAGATATCGGCTGCGCTGACATCTGTAATAGGTATGCTGAAGGTCCGCCCTGATTTCGTGATTGCAAAGGGAGGAATTACATCCGGCGATGTGATGAAAAAAGCGTTGAAGATGAAAAGGGGCCTGGCAGCAGGGCAGGCCGCTCCGGGCATCCCCATTATGAAGGCTGGGGGGGAGAGCAGGTTTCCGGGACTTCCCTATGTTATTTTTCCGGGAAATGTGGGACCGGACACGGCATTGGCAGATGTGATAGAATACCTGATGGGAATAGGCCGAAGAATACATAAATAATAGAATACAGGAGGAAATGCTATTATGTACAGCAGCAATGCAGTTATAAAAAATAAGACGGGGCTTCATGCCCGTCCGGCTTCTGAGTTTGTGAAGCGGGCTGGAAAATTTCATTCTGCCCTTAAGATCTGCCGGAAGGAGGCAGGCAATTGGGTGGACGGGAAATCCATCATAAAGGTCCTGAGCCTGGGATTGGCCCAGGGGGAGATGATGGAGATTCAGGCGGAAGGGGAGGATGAAAAAGAGGCAGTGGAAGCTATGATTTCGTTTGTGAATATGGGATTTGGGGAAGAAATGTAGGCAGGACCAGAGAGAGCACGCGGATGCTGTCAATCCGTGTGCTCCTTTTTTATGCATAATTTCATTTTTCGGAGCCTATACTATAAAAACAGCTTCCGCTGGGAGCGTCCTGCTCTCTGAAAGGCGGGAGAAAAACACAGGCTTTAGGTGGACAACTTTGTTATGAGATCAATGAAATTATGGAAGACCTTCAATATACAGAAAAGAGAGGATATCTCCTACTACGATACCTCAGGGGATTTTGAGGCGGAGCGCTTCGCCCTTCATCTTAACCAGCTGATCACAGAGGAGATGACCCGCCAGGGAAAGGAGGGAGTGATGTTCCTCTGCATTGGAACAGACCGGTCTACGGGCGACAGCTTTGGGCCGCTGGTGGGACATAAGCTGCGCCTTAACAGGCTGAAGCGGGCGGCCGTCATCGGGACCTTAGACCGTCCGGTCCATGCCATGAACCTGGAGCTTTACACCAGGTATATCCGCATGCATTATCCGGACTATGTGGTGGTGGCTATTGACGCCTCTGTGGGAAGTCCCGACCATGTGGGCTTTGCCACCCTGGGCCGGGGAGCCCTGCAGCCTGGGCTTGGAGTGGCAAAGGAGCTGGAGGCCATCGGGGACATTTCCATCACAGGGATCGTGGGGGGCTGCGGAGGCTATGACCCGGTGATGCTCCAGAGCGTCCGCCTTTCCATGGTGATGAAGATGGCGGACTGTATCTGCGAGAGCATTTTTCTTGTCGAACGATTTTGGGAAAATGCTGCCATAATATGACAGCTTTCGCCTGCAGGATCTGCTATGCTGATACTGCGCCTGGGCTATTTGGCATTCAGGCGCAGTATGGATTACGAACCATCAGGCAGCATGCACATTGGCATACCTGAATTTATGCCGCTTATCCGGCGGCGGATTTGTAAAGTAAACCTATATGCGCCCGGCAGGCGGACGCGCCACCGCACCATGAAAGTCTGGCGGACGCATTGGGCATACCTGATCACATGCCGCCTGTCCGGCGGCGGGTTTGTAAAGTAAAAACAGCGGGGTGATTCTATGGGAGAATTATATGAGCCCTTCCCTAAGCTGCCAAAAAACATACGGCAGATCGGAGAACGGGACAAGGTTTTAAAATTATATCTGGAAGATTATGTAAATACATATCTGAAACGCCTCCAGCCGGTCCGGGGGTCTGATTTGCGTGTTGGACTGCTTTTGGGAAGCAGAGAGACCCATGAGGACATGCCCTTTGTGTTTGTAGATGGAGCACTGGAAATGGAGTCTGTGGCACAGGAGGGAGAAAAGGTGGTCTTTTCAGAGGACGCCTGGAAGAAGGCCTACCAGGATGTGGAGCAGATGTTTCCAAAACGAACAGTACAGGGATGGTTTTTGTGCGGAAGTCCCGGATGCAGCTTAAGTCCCCTCAATTATTGGCGGCAGCACAGCCAGTATTTTACCGGAAAGAACCAGCTTATGTATCTGAACTCCGGCCTGGAGGGGGAGGAAGCGATCTACATAACATCATCAGACGGCTTTTACAAGCTGAGAGGCTACAGCGTGTATTATGAGCGCAACCAGATGATGCAGGATTATATGATCTCAAGGAAAGACGCACCCAGAGCTGAGACCGGGGTAAATGACAAGGCTATCCAGGATTTTCGCCAGAAAATGGACGAGCACCGTCACGAGGCCGGCCGCCAGAGGAGCACGGTGGGCGTTCTTTCCGGTGTGTGCAGTGTTTTGGCAGTCACGGTCCTGGCAGGGGGAGTTGCCATGTTCAATAATTACCGCAAGATGCACGAGATGGAGAGTGTGATCGCATCCGTTCTGCCGGAAGGAAGTGTGAGGGACGGGCTTTTGAAAGCCGGAAACCAGGAGGCGGACGGGGCTCCCAAGGGATTCAAGTCAGCAGAAGGCGGTCTGGACGAGCCGGATTATGTGATCGAGGAGGCGGCTGGAAAGGTGTATCCTACCACAGCGCCGGGGAAGGAGGCTGACCGTGAAACGCCTTCTCTGGTTGCACCGGAGACAATGCCGGGAGATGGAGAAGGGGATGAAGGGAATACGGCCGGCGGCGGAGCAGAAACAAAAGCAGGAGAAAGCACAGGGGAGGGCGAAGGCCCGGAAAGCGGCAGCACCTATACTGGGGAAGCCGCGAAGAATCCTGAGGTCTCAGGCACGCCGGAGACCTCTCCGTCAAAGCCGCAGACCCAGGCAGTATCTGCTGTCAATTACCAGGTCTATACGGTTGAGGAGGGGGAGACCCTGTATGGCATCTGCTTTAAGCTGTACCAGAATCTGGGCCACATCGATGAGATCTGCCGCGTAAATGCCCTGGCAGATCAGAACAGCATATATGCAGGCCAGAAGCTTCTTGTTCCCTAGCGCATATTTGAAAAACCATTCCCGCCGCCTGCTTGTTCCGGCGCGTACTTGAAGCAAGAAAAAAATAATGCGTTTTACCTGAAAATGTTGTATACTATACCCATATATGCGATACAGGATTTTTGGGAGAACGAAAGATGGGCAGTATCAGTTCTATGAGCCGTGAAAATAAAAAGAAGCAGCTGAAGCGCCAGATCGTCCCGGAACACCGTCCGCCCCAGGAGGAAGAAGACAGCCGGGAGGTTGTCTACAGGGCCCACAGGAGGGTGGTGCGGCGGCGTTTGACGATCTTTCTGGTATTGGTCATCCTGGCAGCGGCAGCGGTATTGGTGCTGCTTCGGTATGACAGGTATCACTCATTTGCGGATTATCAGACGATCTGGGAGAAGAACCTGACAAGTGAGGCCCAGGAAGCAGCCGCCAAGGGAGAGGGAAGCTTCTGCGGATATCTGGATTTTGGAGACGGAGTATTAAAATATACAAAGGACGGAGCTTCCTATCTGGATGCCCAGGGAAAGGCCATCTGGGTTTTAAGCTATGAGATGAAATCCCCGGTGGTCTCCATCAACGGCGAGTTTGCCGCCATTGGGGACCAGCAGGGCAACAGCATATACATATGCGATACCGGCGGCCTCCAGGGGCAGGCGACAACACTGCTCCCGATCCTGCAGGTGGCAGTGTCTGCAAAAGGAGTGACAGCAGCTCTCCAGGAGGATTCCAGGGCCAGCTACATTTACCTGTATAAAAAGGACGGAAGCTCTCTGGATATCTACATTAAATCCATACTTTCCGGAGACGGGTATCCTCTGGACATGAGCCTCTCTCCCAGCGGTACCCAGATGATCACCTCATTTATGTACCTGGACCAGGGGATGATCAAAAATAAGGTGGTATTTTACAATTTCGGTCTGGGCAAAAATGATCCCAGGCGTGTGGTTGGAGGCTTCCAGCCCCAGGACCTGGCAGATGCCATGGCGGGAAAGGTCCGCTTTTTAGATGACAGCCACGCTGTGATATTTACGGACAAGGGGCTTCAGTTCTTCTCCACCAGGGTGGAGACATCGCCGGAATCCGTAAGTCAGGTGCTGTTTGAGGAGGATGTGCGCAGCGTTGCCTATTCTCATGACTATGTGGGCGTGATCACAGACAATATGGAGGGGGAAAATCCCTTCTGCCTGCGTATTTATAAGACAGACGGCACTCCTGTGTTTGATACAACATTCAATTATCAATATACAGGCTTTGACATTGATAAAGAGCTTGTGCTGCTGTACAATGACAGCTCATGCAGAGTTTATAACATGGCGGGAACGGAGAAATTTAACGGAACCTTTGAGTTCACCGTATCAAAGGTATCTGCCGGCCGTTTTCCGTCTACGCTGCTTGTCATGGGGCCACAGATGCTGACAGAGATCAAGCTTCAGTGACAGGCGGCCGGTACAGAGGGCAGGCCTGATTAAATAAAGAAAGGGAGTATATACAATGGGGATGAAATGCATCGGAGTTGACATTGGAGGAACAACGGTAAAAATAGGGCTTTTTGAGACAACAGGAGAGCTTCTGGAAAAATGGGAGGTAAAGACCCGCCAGGAGGAGGGAGGGATCCACATCCTTCCTGATGTGGCGGCTTCCATCCGCGAGAAGGCGATGGAGCTGGGTCTTGACCTGAAAACGGATTTTACAGGCGCAGGTATGGGAGTTCCCGGACCTGTCCTTCCCAATGGATACGTGGAGGTCTGTGTAAATCTGGGATGGCGCGATGTCAATCCCCAGGAGGAGCTAAGTGCTCTGCTTGACGGCATGCCGGTAAAAAGCGGAAATGACGCGAATGTAGCTGCTCTGGGAGAAATGTGGCAGGGCGGAGGCCGAGGCTACAGCGACCTTATCATGATCACCCTGGGCACAGGCGTAGGCGGAGGCGTTATCATTGACCAGAAGATCATTGCAGGAAAGCATGGTCTGGGCGGAGAGATCGGTCATGTCCATGTACGGGATGAGGAATGGGAGCACTGCAACTGCGGCGGCGTTGGCTGTGTGGAACAGGTAGGCTCTGCCACCGGCATTGCCAGGGAGGCACGCAGAAGGATGGCGGCAGCCTCTGAGCCGTCCCTTATGAGAAGCTTCGGAGATGACATCACGGCAAAAGATGTACTGGATGCGGCAAAGGAAGGGGACGCACTGGCTCTTGAGGTAATGGAGACAGTGGGACGTTACCTGGGGCTGGCCTTGGCTTCAGCTTCCATGATCGTAGATCCTGAGGTTTTTGTGATCGGAGGCGGCGTGTCAAAGGCAGGCCAGTTCCTGATCGATATCATTCAGAAGCATTACGAGTATTTTACCCCGATCTCACAGAACAAGGCAAAGCTGGTTCTTGCCACTCTGGGCAATGATGCGGGGATCTACGGAGCGGCGCGGCTGGTGCTGTAGGCATTTATAAGGGACATGAAAAAAATGGGAAGGCATCCTTTTTACAGGATCCCTTCCCATTTTTAAAGTCCGTTATACTGTGTATTACATGCCAGGAACCCAGGCGCCGCTTTCATTTACCCAGTAATTATCAGGTGTGCGGGTGTTGGCGTACATGGCGCCGGTTGCGGGATCCAGATAGTAGTGAAGGCCGTTTAATTCGATCCAGCCTGTTGCCATATAGCCCTCCGCGTCAAAATAGTACCACTGGCCGCCTATGGCTTTCCAGGAAGAAACGGGATAGCTGCCGTCAGGATTGCGCCACCACCATCTCACATTGTCAGCGGCCTTCTGCCAGCTGCCGTCCTCGTTTGGGGAATCGGAGGAGGCACCCTCATTGGAGGAGAGGATAAGGCCTCCGGCAGTGATGTTCTCCGCCTTTACCGTGAGACGACCGGATGTGGCCCAGTTGCTTTTTACATTGTTGCCGGATTTGACAGAGCGGACCTTAAAGGTATAGGAGCCGGCCTCTGTGATCAGGCTTGTAAAGTCATAGGAGGTATTGTAGGAGGACAGGATATCGCTGAGAGCCTCTCCGCCCTTAAACAGCTGAATCTGGAAATATTTGGCAGATGGGACATCTCCCCAGGTGCCTGTTCCCGGAAGGCTGCTGCTCCACTCCAGTCCGGAGGGGGCAATGGCGCTGTCATTGTATTTATCCTTGTCAAATATCAGGCGGATCTTTAAGATCAAGGTGGCATTGTCATCATCGCGTTTGGCGCTTACAAATTCCAGCTTGTCAAAGCGCGATTTGATGGAGCTGTCCAGGGTGAGCTTGAAGCTGGAGGAGGAGGTGTTGGAGAAATAGTATTCCTCCTCATCATTGACACCCAGAATGATCTCTACCTCAGGGGCAGAGGAACTGCGCCAGTTGTCCACCTCTTCGTTGGTGACTTCCACAGCATCTATGTAGTACAGGTCAGCATTATCCCCCGTGGCAGTTACATCTACCACGCCGCCGCTGTTGCCTACGCGGATATCCGTGTCAACGGTCAAATAGATCTTTCCAACCTTCTTTCTGCTGGCAGCCATAGCAAAAGGCGCCATAGCAGTGGACAGCAGGGCGGCTGCAAGAAAAAGAGCAGTTGCTTTTTTAAAACGCATCATATCAATCAGTCCTTTCTGTGAAAAGTTACGTGGGTCTTTTATAGTATATCATCTTTGACAATTAAAGGGAAGTAGAACGGGGGAGAGAGAAGATAAATTCTGTTCCCACATCCTGGGTGCTCACGACATCGATATTTTCTCCATGGGACTGGATGATCTCCTTTACAATGGAAAGGCCCAGTCCTGTACCCTTTTTGTCCTTTCCTCTGGACAGATCCGTCTTATAGAAACGCTCCCATATTTTCTTGATGCTGTCCTTTGGAATGCCGATCCCGGTGTCCTTTACGGATACAAATATTTTTTCATACCTTCCCGATGCCTGGATATAGATGGTGGAATCCGGGTGGCTGAACTTGATGGCATTATCGATCAGGTTGTACATGACCTGCTGGATCTTGCCCATATCAGCGTAGACCATCTGGATATTGTCGGAAAAGGTCAGGTCAAAGCGGATATTTTTCGCATTGCAGGTTCCCTCAAAGGAGGCAGCCGTATCCTTGATCACGCGGTTAATGTCAAAATTTGTTCTGGAGAGATAGCCTCTGGCATCCAGGGAGTTTAGGGTCAGCATGCTCTCTGTCAGCTTGTGAAGACGCTCTGTCTCGGAAATGACTCTTGATAAGTATTTTTCATACATTTCCGGAGGAATCGTGCCATCCAGTATGGCCTCCAGATAGCCCTTGATGGAAGTCAGGGGGGAACGGAAGTCATGGGATACATTTGCGATAAAGTTCTTTTGATATTCCTCCATTTTATTCAGCTCATCCGACATATAGTTCAGGGTGTCGGAGAGATATCCCATCTCATCGTGGGTGGGCACATCGATCCGGTAGTCCAGATTGCCTGCAGCGTATTCATTGGCTCCCACCGTGATCTTGCGCAGGGGAAAATATACGGTCTGCGTAAAGATGAGCAGGATAATGAGGGACAGCAGGAAAATGATGGCGGAGGTAATGTACAAAATATCCAGGATATTGTCCTGGGAGTGGGCGATCTGGCTTAAGGGGAGGTGGATCAGGATGTATCCATAGGTGTTGTAATTGCCGGTGATAGGGGCAGATACGCTGAGTACATCCTCCTGAAAAAGCCCGTAATAATTGCCGATGGTATAGGAACGGTTCCCCACGGCCGTGGGATCAAACTGCTCCACCACGGTCTGGACACGGGCTCCGCCCTTGCTATCCACAGTGATGGTGCCCTGGCGGTCCACCACCCAGATCTCCGTCCTCAGATACTGGCCCAGAGCATAGAGCTGTGAGGAAACCTCCTTGGAGTCCTGGCGTTTCCCCTGGTACATGGTGCTGCAGGAGGAGGCAAGGATATTGGCCTCATCATAAAGGGCCTCAGCCCTGTCCTTTATCAGGTAATCCCTTGTCATTTTGCTGGAAAATGTGGCAATGATGATAAAGCCCAGCAGGCCGAAGATCAGGTATCCCAGGATGAATTTGGTATATAGGGAACGGGTCATGGGATCACCTCTTTACCTCGAATTTGTAGCCAATGTCAAAAACCTTGTATTTATGCGGATTTGAAGGGGATAATTTTTTCGCTTGACTGTTTTTTGACTGTTTCATAGTAGTCCTCCATTTTCTCGATCTTGATATCCAGATAACCAAAGTGCGTGTAGGTATCCAAAGTGGTTGCAATATCGGTGTGCCCCAGAAGGTATTGAGCCTGTTTAATATCTACGCCTGCTTTGTAAAGATCACTGGCATAAGTATGACGGAACATATGCGGCTTGATATCAGAGGCCACGGGCTGCCCATCATTTGCTGCTTCCATTTTATCCAGGATTCCCTTCCAGAATTTCTGAAATGTTCTTGTGCGGTAATAGCAGCCGGCAGGAGTGAGCAGGATGGGTCCATCCTTATCGCGGCAATATTCCTGCAAAACAGGCATCAAGGGAGCAGCGATCGGCACGATCCGATGGCCAGCACTGGTCTTAGTCATTTCCTGGACAATATCGGCAACCCTGTTGGTAGGGACTACAGTTTTGCAGATCCGGATCGTCCTTTTTTTGAAGTTAATATCATCCGTAGTAAGAGCCAGGCACTCATTGCGGCGTATCCCAGTATAAAGCAATAAGCTTGTGAAGCATCGCTCCGCAGGATTCAAGTCTGCCTGCTCCAGAAGCCGGCGTTCCTCCAATGTGAGAGGGCGTTTTTTTGGCGGTTCATACTTAAGCCTTTTTACGGATGCCGTTACATCGCGGAGAATAATACCGTCATCCATAGCGTACCGCATTACAGCGCGGATATCCGACAAAGCATAATTGAATTTTGTGGGCTGGCTGGCAGCGATTAAGTCACTCCTTATTTTTTCAATATGGGATTTCTTAATGTCCCGTGGCTTCATATCACCCAGATAGGAATTAATAAAAGCTTCACGCTCATAATACTTCATCATGGTTTGAGGTTTGAGCGTTCCCTTCTTGACATTATCAATCCATAGCCGGTGAAGCTCACGGTAGATGATATCCTGATGCTCCAGAATAATCCCTTTCTCCATAAGCTGCATAAAATCCCGGTAGTTTTTGTCCAGTTCCTTCAGAGTGTCTCCGTAGATGGTTTTTCGGATCGGCTTTCCATCTTTGATTCCAACCTTGATCTGCTTCGCATATCGGCCATCTTTCCGTTTCTTAGGCATGTAGCATTCCTCCTGACTTATAAAATTGAGTATGGTAAATAAGCCAGAATTGTGATACAATATGCTTGTTTCTTAGGCATGTATATCAGCTTCTGGCTGGTGTATGTGGAAAAGCTCTTGTGTTGGCGCACAGGGGCTTTTTGCTTTTATAGAGTTGAAAGCTTTAGTTATCTTAACGTGAATCCTAAAGTATCGTTTCCAGACCTAAATTCAATAATCAATGGCTCAGTTGAGTCAACAACACTGCTAGGAAGCTCAAAAGCCATGTCGCCTTCTTTGGAGGATAAGGGATTGATAGTGGAATTTATCAGATCTCTGTCATAGCCCAAAAGTTGAGTAATGCTAAATTCATAACCATCACCATAAATCACTTTTACGGAAACGTCATCGCCCATTCCGAAAGATGGAAGGAACGTATCAGATGTTTTTCCGGCGTTTTCTACAGTTGCTGTAACAAGCATATACTTATTCCCCTCATCTGGATTGAAGCTCCCAAATCCGTTGTCTACAGAATCGAGCATTTCCATGCTTGTAACTGTGATATTCCAGTCTTTTAATTGTCCAGTTTCTCCTACGGAGATAGCCGTACTTCCGGCTTCTGTTTCTGGTTCTGTAGTTTCTTCGATAGTTGTTTCGGCTGTTGTTGTGGTCGCTTCCGCGGCGGGAGCACTGGCCTGCGCAGAGCCTCCACAAGCAGTTAATGCACAACTAAGCATCATAGCTGTTATAATTAGCGATTTTTTTCTCATACTTTTTTCCTCTTTCCTTTTAGTATTATTAAAAAGCCATAGGCTATTTTAACCTTAATTACAATTTTTCCATGACAGCCAGCGATGGCTCAAAAAGGATGATATACCCATCTAGCTCAACCATGCAGCCATATTTTTCTCTATAGCACTCAATGGCTTCTTGAAGAAATTCTTCCGATACCCCAAGACACTCAGCCAATTCATAACGGCTGTGGCAGTGCTGGCGGAAACCTTGAATAATGCCGGAAAGTCCGATCCGCTTGTTATAGGCCCACAGCCGGGCGGTTCGTTCCTGCTTGCGATTGTTTGCGGAACTTTGATCCAGGATGTCTCCGGCAGTTGTGCGGTAGTGTCCCAGCTCTTCGGCTAGGACATCGGCCTTTTTCACCGTGGGGATATCCCGCCGTATTGCGATGCGTTTCCCCTTTATGCGGCCGTCATTGGATTGTAAAGAAGCCTCCTTTACAGTGAGGCCGCTTTGGTCAGCTTCATTCAGTAAATCCTCGTAGCTCAAATAAAACTAGCCTCCTATTTATTCCAGAAGTCATCATTATCCATAAGATCGTCATCATGTTTTCTCATTTCATCAGTGACTTCTATGTCAGTACGTTCGTGAGCAGCTTGGGTAATAAGGTGGGCTTTGTTCCAATCTTTTTCAAACTGAGACGCCTGCAACTGTTTTATGACTTTTTCTTTTTCAAGGCGTTCCCGTCTTATGCCATCCTCATTAAGCCTTAGAATGAAGGAATCAAGAGTTGCTTTTGTGTATGTGTCTATACGAGTTCTGATGTTGTTAAGCTCATCTGAACCAATCTGTATGGCACCATTACCGTAGTGAATGAAAGGCTTATGTTCGGGGTCGTCTTTTCCAATATAATATCCTAAACTTTCAAGGTACTTGAAAAATGCTGACTCAGATGAAATTAATAGTTTTGCAGTTAATTTATGCTTTTTCTTTAGGGACCTATAACGAGCTAACAATTCATAATTATAAAAACTGGCTACAGTCTGTCCGTAAGCATTTTTAATTATAAAGAAATCATCATCATAGTTTTCGCAGCAAAGAGAATACCCGGCTGATTTTAAAATTTTATCTATTTCTTCCAACTCTGCATCACGAATTAAAATATTTGGGTCCTCGTAATCGTTCCGTTCCATGGGGACATCATAGCCCATAAGCCATGCCTCATTTACATTAAGTGCAGCTCCCAAAACAAATAATTTATCCTGATTGGGTTCCGTTTTTCCAGAACAATACTGGCTAAGATCTGACTTATTCATTTTAACATTGTATTTCTCGCAATACGGAGCAGCTAAGTTCAGTATGTCAACTTGTCGGATGCCTCTTTCGTCCATTATTTTTTTTAATCGAATAGCAGTGTTTTCCTTTTTCATAAATAATCCGCCTTTCTGTTTTCTACTATAGCATAAATTAAACAAAAGTTCAATATAAAAAACTGAAAAAGTTAAAAATATCAAACTTTTGTATTGACAGCTCAAAATAGAGGTGCTATTATATGTATAGTTCAAAATATTTAACTAGAAAGGAGGTAATCTACATGGCATTTGATTATAGTAGACTGCGAGGAAGAATTGTGGAAATTTTTGGTACACAAGCCTGCTTTGCGGTTGCAATGGGGTGGTCAGAAAGAACGCTCTCTCTAAAAATGAATGGTCTTAGAGCATGGAAGCAGCCTGATATTTGCAAAGCGGTTGCTTTGCTTAAACTATCTGACAAAGATATTCCATCATTTTTTTTTAAATCAAAAGTTCAAAATATTGAACTAAATAAGGAGGACACACAAAATGAATGATATTTTCAACGAAGTGTTTGGCAAAACAGACACATCAAAATTAACCCCTATTGAGATTGCACTGGGTATTGATAACGAGGGGAGAACCACAGCAACAAAACTCTATGATTTTCTGGAGTTGAATCCTAGCAATTATTCCAAGTGGTACCGTAAGAACATTCTTGAAAATGAGTTTGCGGAAGAAAATGTGGATTATTTCCCATTCGTACTCAAGTACGAGTCGCTGACTGGCGAAAAGGAAAGGCAGGACGCCAAGCTTACCGCCAGCTTTGCAAAAAAGCTTTCCATGATGCAAAAGAACCAGAAGGGAGAAGCAGCCAGGAACTACTTTGTTGGGGTAGAGAACGGGACAAAGAAGTTGATTGAAAAGCTTCCTTGCCCTCTTAATCCTCAGATCGCTTCCAGCGTTGCGGAGCTGGGGCGAGTGACAGAGCGGATCATGTACAAACAGGGATCACCAGCCTATAAGATTGCAGAGGCATTCAAGATGGAATGTGAGCAGTTTGGCATACAACTTCCGGCAGATTTCGTGAAGGTTCCTGAATATATCCAGTTACAGTTATCAGACTTTATGAAGGGATAATGCGAGGTGTTAATGGGAAGTTATGGAGGATGAAGGGAGGTGAGAGAGCGTGGCAGAACTTCTGACTATCAAGAAATGCATGGCGCGGCACAATAAGAGCTATGACACGATCATTAAATTGTTCCGGCGTAAAGGATCTCCGGCTTATAGGGTAGGGCGGGAGTGGCAGGTAGACCAGGACAAGTGGGATGCGTATTTATTGAAATTAGCAGAAACAGACAAAGGGTAAGAAAAGGAGGCACACCCCAATGATAGAAGTAATAACCGATCCCAGCTACGAAGAGCTGGAAGAGAAAAACCGGCAGCTCAAAGGTCGCTTAAAGGAGGCCCGGCTGTCCTGCAGGATGTCCTGGAGCCTTGCCCTGGTATGCATGGCAATGTCTGCGGCATCCACGCTGCTTTTGGTACTGACCTGGAGCGGGTACATTATGAGGTAGAGGAGGTGAGGCCCATGAGCAGACGAAAGAATGGAACGAACCGGGCTGCATCCGTATTAGGGATCAATCCCTATGGATGGGGAAATGGAAAAGCAAGAAAAAGACCGAGGGAGGTACGAACTCCGATCGGTCAGATGAAAAATAACACCATGGATATTGTATCACAAAAAACAGGAGGAAATCAAGGTGACGAAATTTGAATTAACAGCAGAGACTATTACGTTTTTCGGAAAAACATTATTCCGCATTAAGGCTCTTATCTCTTTCGGCAATGTTAAAGCTGGTGAGCTAGGCGGATACGTAGAAAAAGAAGAGAATCTTGACCATGGCGGGAACGCCTGGGTCTACGGGGACGCCAGGGTCTACGGGAACGCCAGGGTCTACGGGAACGCCAGGGTCTGCGGGGACGCCAGGGTCTGTGGGGACGCCTGGGTCTGTGGGGACGCCTGGGTCTGTGGGGACGCTGAGGTCTACGGGAACGCCAGGGTCTGTGGGGACGCTGAGGTCTGCGGGAACGCCAGGGTCTACGGGAACGCCAGGGTCTGCGGGGACGCCAGGGTCTGT
>NZ_JAJCIC010000026.1 GCF_020554865.1 Lacrimispora sp. 210928-DFI.3.58 | reverse complement strand
AGCTGACTAAGTGCTTCTAATGTCCTGCAAAGTCGCTCCAGCCGCCCTCCCGGCATCCAGAGCGCAAAATGAGGAAACTCAAGTGCTGGTAAATATAAGAAATCTGTGCTATGATGTAGTCTAAGTTCAGGACAGCTGACTGTTGCCAGAATGTATACAGACAGAAAGGAGCGTCTATCATATGTATAAATGCTGTATTTTTGATTTGGATGGAACGCTTGTAAATTCAATTTATGCGATACAGAAATCGGTAAATGATACGATCAGCCGCTGGGGTCTGGGCCCTGTGACAGTGGAACAGACAAAGATATTTGTAGGCGATGGATATAAGAAGCTTTTGGAAAGGGCGCTAAAGGCCTGTGGGGATGGGGAGCTTTCTCATTATGAGGAAGCGCTGAAGCTGTATCCCGGGATATTTAAGGGCTGCTGCCTGTACCGCGTGGAGGCCTATGACGGTATTATGGAGCTTCTGGATTTTCTAAAGAGCCATGGGATCAAGGCGGCTGTTCTGTCCAACAAGCCCCATCTCAGGGCGATTGACAATGTGGAAAGTGTGTTTGGAAAGGACTTCTTTGACCTGGCCTACGGCGAACGGGAGGATATGGGGATCAGAAAGAAGCCTGCCCCTGACGGTGTTTGGGCCATGCTTCGGGAGCTGGGAGCCGGGAGGGAGGAATGCCTGTATCTCGGAGATACGAATACGGACATGGAAACCGGGAGAAATGCCGGGGTGGATACGGTGGGAGTGACCTGGGGCTTTCGTGACCGGGAGGAGCTTGCTGCCTACCAGCCAAAGCTGATCGCAGGCCATCCGTCCCAGGTGATCCAATATGTGAAGGATGTGAATAAGATTGAATAGAGACAGGATGGAAGCGGGAAGAAGGAGTCCCTTGGTCTTTGCTCTGCTGTGTGTGCTGGCAGGTGCGCTGCTTTTAAACGGCTGCACGAAGAAGGAAAAAAACGGAAGGCAGCCAGAGGCATATACGGAGAAGAGCGATGACAGGATCTGTGTGGTGACGACCATTTTCCCATACTATGACTTTGTGCGCCAGGTGGGGGGAGACAGGGTGAAGCTTAAGCTGGTAGTCCCGGCTGGAATGGACAGCCACTCCTTTGAGCCCACGCCTGCGGATATGATTGCCATGCAGGAGGCGGACATCCTGATCTGCAACGGAGGCGGCATGGAGCAGTGGGTGGCCCAGGTGCTGGAGTCCCTTGACACCAGCTCCATGAAGGTGATCACCATGATGGAGCATGTGGATGTGGTGGCGGAGGAGCATGTGGAGGGCATGGAAGATGCAGACCATGACCATGCAGACCATGACCATGCAAGGCATGATCATGGGAACGGAGAGCATGGCCATGAGTCCGAGGACCACGACCACGAAGCTGAGTTCCATGGCCATGCAGACCATCTTCATACAGGCCAGCAGACCTTCGATGACAATGACGGCCATGCCATGGATATTGAATACGATGAACACATCTGGACCTCCCCTGTCAATGCCATCAAGATCGTGGGCGTTATCAGTGAGGCCCTGTCGGAGGAGTCTCCCAAGGACAGTGCGCGCTTTGAGGCAAATGCAGCCTCCTATATCAGCGAGCTTGAGCAGCTGGACAGGGAGTTTTGCCAGGTAGTGGAGGGAGGAGAGCGCCGTATGTTTATCGTAGCGGACAAGTTCCCCTTCCGGTACTTTGCGGATGAGTACGGGTTGACCTACAGGGCTGCATTTTCAGGGTGCAGTACGGATACAGAGCCCAGCGCTAAGACCATTGCCTATCTGATCGACAAGGTGAAGGAGACGGGGCTTCCGGCTGTGTATTATCTGGAGCTCTCCAGCCACAGGACGGCGGAGATCATCGAGGAGGAGACGGGGGCAGTGCCGCTGCTGCTGCATTCCTGCCACAATGTGACGAGAAGGCAGTTTGACGAGGGAGTTACCTATCTCCAGCTTATGAAAGGAAATGTAGAGAATCTGCGCCGCGGACTGAGCGCCGCAGTCCAATAGAGGCCGGATGTCCGCTTGATACGGACATGGAAAGGAATCATACAGAAAATATGAGATCATTAATAACATGCGAGCATGTGGATTTCGGATACGATAACCAGGATGCCGTGATCGATGTAAATATGGAGGTCGTCTCCGGGGATTACCTCTGTATTGTGGGGGAAAACGGTTCAGGAAAAAGTACCCTCATGAAGGGGCTTTTAGGGCTGCTTAAGCCTACTGCCGGAAAGCTTACAGTGGATGAGGGCTTAAAGAAAACAGGGATCGGCTATCTTCCCCAGCAGACAGCGGCCCAGAAGGATTTTCCCGCCACCGTGTTTGAGGTGGTGCTGAGCGGCTGCTTAAGCCGCAGGGGAATGCTGCCCTTTTACTCTGCAAAGGAGAAGGCCGTTGCCCGCGAAAACATGGAAAAGCTGGGCATCACACCCTTAAGCGGGCAGTGCTACAGGGAGCTTTCAGGGGGACAGCAGCAGAGAGTGCTCATAGCAAGGGCCTTATGCGCCACAACGGATCTTCTGATCCTGGACGAGCCTATTACCGGCTTAGATCCCATGGCGATCCAGGAATTTTATGCCATGATACGCAGGCTCAACAGGGAGGATGGAGTTGCCATCCTCATGGTATCCCATGATCTGCGCAATGCGGTGGAGGAGGCCAACAAGATCCTGCATCTGCAAAAGAGGGTCATGTTCTACGGACCGGCCCACGACTATATGAACAGCAAGGCGGCAGGCCATTTCTTCCATGAGAAGGAGCAGGGCATATGCAAGCCGACTGCCATATGCCATGGCGGAAAGCTGAAGGCGTGCATGCCCTTAAAGCAGCAGGAGAAAACAGGGAAGAGAGGTGAATATCATGAACATAATCAGTGAGATGCTGTCATATCCCTTCCTTGTAAGGGCATTGACAGGCGGAATGCTGGTATCACTCTGCGCCTCCCTTTTAGGAGTCAGCCTGGTGTTAAAGCGGTATTCCATGATCGGAGACGGGCTCTCCCATGTGTCCTTTGGGGCGCTTTCCATTGCCCTGGCCATGGGCTGGTCCCCTCTTAAGATATCGATCCCGGTGGTGGTTCTGGCAGCATTTTTCCTCCTTCGCATCACGGAGAACAGCAGGATCAAGAGTGATGCCGCCATTGCCATGATATCGGCCAGCGCCCTTGCCATAGGCATCATTGTCACCTCCATGACAACAGGTATGACAACGGATGTGAGCAGCTATATGTTCGGCAGCATATTGGCTATGAGCCGGGAGGATGTGTGTTTGAGCGTGGTGCTGTCCCTGGTGGTCCTTGCCATGTTCCTTCTGTGCTACAACAAGATATTTGCAGTGACCTTTGATGAGAATTTTGCGAAGGCAACTGGTGTTAATGTAGGAGTTTACAACGTGGTGATCGCAGTGCTGACAGCGGTTACCATTGTTCTGGGAATGCGGATGATGGGAGCCATGCTGATCTCCAGCCTGATCATTTTCCCTTGCCTGACTTCCATGAGGGCATTTAAGAGCTTTGGAGGAGTGGTGGTATCCTCAGGGCTTTTGTCCATTATCTGCTTTTTTATCGGTATGGTGGCCTCTTATCAGTTTTCTACTCCTGCGGGGGCCAGTGTGGTGCTGGTGAACCTGGCTGCTTTTCTCCTGTTTTTGGCATGGAGGGCTCTGGTACGCTGACTATCCTGGCTGCGGGGACAGCAGATCTGTATATGCCCGCGGCGGATGCATCACCATGCATGAAAGGGGAATAAAAAGGAGAGATAACCTATGAATAACGTTCTTTCAGAACAAAAGAAACGGTATGCCCGTCTGCGGAAAACCATTTCCCAGACACAGTTCATTGCCTATGGATTTTTCCTGATCATCATCACAGGCAGTCTTCTCCTCATGCTTCCTGCCTCCAGCCGGGACGGAGCGAGTGAGCCCTTCTTAAACTGCCTGTTTACGGCCACCAGCGCCACCTGCGTGACAGGCCTGGTGGTGGCGGATACCTGGACACAGTGGAGCCTTCTGGGCCAGGTGTTTCTCCTGGTCATGATACAGCTGGGAGGCCTGGGGTTTATCAGCATTGGTATTTTCCTGGCCATTGTCTTAAGAAGGAAGATCGGTTTAAAGGAGCGGGGGCTGATGCAGGAGAGCGTCAATACCCTTCAGATCGGCGGGATGGTGAAGCTGGCAAAGCGGATGATACTGGGAACCGCTCTGTTTGAGGGGGCGGGAGCCGTGCTTCTGGCCTTTCGTTTTATTCCGCAGTACGGCTTTGTAAAGGGGCTTTGGTACAGCATTTTCCATTCGGTATCCGCCTTTTGCAATGCAGGCTTTGACCTGATGGGACACAGGGAGCCCTACAATTCCCTTTGCGCTTATACGGGCGACTGGCTGGTGATCGGGACCATTTCCTTCCTTATCATCACAGGGGGCATTGGCTTTATTGTGTGGGATGATCTGTACAAAAAACGTTTCCATGTGCGCCATTATCTCCTGCATACAAAAATCGTGCTGGTGACAACTGCTGTCATGCTGTCTGTGGGGACCCTTCTGTTCTATCTCTTAGAGCATGATAACCTTCTGGTGGGAATGAGCGGGCCGGAGCAGTTCCTTGCCTGCCTCTTCTGCTCCGTAACGCCCAGGACAGCAGGCTTTAACAGCGTAGATACGGCTGCCCTGACTGACGGCAGCAAGTTCCTGACAGCTGTTCTCATGTTCATCGGGGGAAGCCCAGGCTCCACAGCCGGCGGCATTAAGACTACAACGCTGGCTGTCCTGCTCCTCTGCGTATGGTCCAGTATCCGCCAGACTCATGGAGTGGAAATATTCGGAAGACGCCTGGAGGAGGAGTCCATCCGTCAGTCTGCGGGAATTTTAACGATCAATCTGAGCCTTATGATCGGGGCAACGATCCTGATCATGGTATTTCAGAATCTGCCCATGTCGGATATTTTCTTTGAAACCTGCTCGGCTATGGGCACATCGGGCATGAGCACTGGGATCACCAGAGCCCTGGGCACAGGCTCCAGGCTGGTGCTGATACTGCTTATGTATTGCGGACGTATAGGAAGCCTTTCCTTTGCTCTGGCTTTTACCAGAAGCAGCCGCAAGCCCCAGGTGCAGCTTCCTGCGGAGCGCATTACGATTGGATAGCCAACTCACTAAGCTCGAAAAGACCTGCATATGACTAAGTTCGTGAGAGACCTTACTAAGTCATATGCATGCATCGCACATAAGCGGTTAAAAGACAACCGCTAAGTGCTCATAGCGATCGCTAAGTGAGTATGACATGTATCGCACGTAAGCGTCTTAAAAGACAGACGCTAAGTGCTCATAACGAGGAGGATATAAAATGAAATCAATACTTGTGATCGGTATCGGACGGTTTGGGCAGCATCTCTGCCAGAACCTTGCAAAGCATGACAACCAGATTATGGCAGTGGACATTTCTGAGGAGAAGCTGGAACCCATCCTTCCCTATGTGGTGAGCGCGAAGATCGGAGATTGTACCAATGAGGCTGTGCTGGAAAGCCTGGGAGTGGATAATTTTGATATTTGCTTTGTGTGTATTGGGGATAATTTCCAGAACAGCCTGGAGGTGACAAGCCTCATTAAGGAAATGGGCGCCAGATACGTTGTCAGCAAGGCCAACAGGAATATCCACGCAAGGCTGCTGTTGAAAAATGGGGCAGACGAGGTGGTATATCCTGACAGGGATGTGGCAGAAAAAGCGGCTGTGCGCTACAGCGCCAACAATGTGTTCGACTATACGGAGCTGGCGGACGGTATTTCCATCTATGAGATCAAGCCATTGGACCAGTGGCTGGGAAAGAGCATCAAGGATCTGAATATCCGCAGGGTGTACGGTATTTCCATCATAGCGGTCAAGACAACGTCAGGCCATATGAAGTTCATGCCGGGAGCCGATTATGTGGTGGAACCGGATATCCATCTGATGGTGATCGGAAAGCAGGAGGATGCGGAGAAGATCGTGAAACGGTTAAAATAATAGGTTTGACAGACAAAGAAAAATCAACTATAGTAATTCTATACAACTCCTCCGGGAAATTCTTTCCCGGAGAGGTCTGAAGATATCATTATCTATTTATTCTGTCGGCGGGTTCCGCCAAAGATTCATTTGCTGAAAACATAAGAGAATGCGGAGGTGATGCGGTTGATTGTATACTGGTAACATCTTGCAGAGAAGAAGGAAAAAAGAGTATAATATAAAGGAGAAGATATTTGAGGGATATTGTATATCAAAATAAAGATGTAGCGTCAAAGGTAACAGGGGAGGCGCTGGTAGGAAAGAGCCTGAGGCCCTTCGGCCTGCCCCATCTGCGCATTACAGGGCTTCTGCCGACAAATCTGCCGATGGTGGAAAGTAACGAGCTGAGATTGGATAACCTGTTTTTGTTAAGCGACGGCTCGGTGGCGCTGATGGATTATGAATCGAAGTTCAGCAAAGAAAACTTTGTAAAGTATGCCAATTACATAGCGCGGGTGATGAAGCGCTACGCCCTGAGCCGGCAGCTGGAAGAGCTGAGAGAACTGAAGATGATCGTCATATACACGGCAGATGTGGAGGCGGCGGAGTTGGTGTATGACCTGGGAAGTATGGTGATCCGGGTGGAGCCAGCCTATTTGATCCATCTGGATTCCGTGGAGATCTACGGGAGGATCAAAGCGAAGCTTGAGGTAGGGGCGGATCTTACGGAGGAAGAACTGGTGGAGCTGATGATCCTGCCTCTGACGCAAAAAGGAGCAGAAGAGAAGCGAAAACTGATCACAGCAGCCGTGGGCCTGGCCAAAGGCCTGAAGGAGCGCAGCCAGACCCTGCAGGTATTGTCGGGGATACTGACATTTACCGATAAGATTATAGATGAGAGATTTCGCGAGAAGATAAAGGAGGAAATGCGCATGACACAGATTGGGCAGATGATATTTGAGGATGGAGTGCAGGAGGGGATACAGCGATTAAATCGCCTTATCGAACTCCTGGCAAGCAGCAACCGGACAGAGGATATTGTGAGGGCTGCTTCTGATAATGATTATCAACAGAAGCTGTTTCGCGAGTTTGGGCTGTAATTACTATGAAAGTCCCGCCGCCGTAAGGCGGCACTTGATTCAGGTATACCAAGTGCGCCCGCCAGACTTTCATGGTGCGGTAGCGCGTTGGCCAGCCGGGCGCATGCAGGTTTATCATGAAAACAGCCGGGTATCCCGGAGCAAAATAGGGAAACTCCAGGCCCCGGCATCTTGACATTAGGCCATGGTTGTGCCACAATATTCAATTGACAGGTTTTATGACCGCGGTCCCATGGAGGACGCGGCAGATTTAGAAAGAGGGAAATAAAAACATGACAAAGATTGATATTATTTCCGGTTTTCTGGGAGCCGGAAAGACAACGTTCATCAAGAAGCTTCTGGAAGAGGCGATTTCCGGTGAGCAGGTAGTACTGATTGAAAATGAGTTCGGCGAGATCGGCATTGACGGAGGCTTTTTAAAGGATGCCGGGATTGAGATCCGGGAGATGAACTCCGGCTGTATCTGCTGCTCTCTGGTAGGAGATTTCGGAGCATCCCTTGCAGAGGTGCTGACAAAATACAAACCGGACCGCATCATCATCGAGCCCTCCGGCGTAGGCAAGCTTTCCGATGTCATGAAGGCTGTGATCGATGTGTCTGCTGATATGGATGTGGAGCTCAACAGCGCAGTTACCATTGTGGACGCTGCAAAGTGCAGGATGTATATGAAGAATTTCGGCGAATTTTTCAATAACCAGATTGAAAATGCAGGCACCATTGTGCTGAGCCGTACAGATATTACAGATGCCGCAAAGATCCAGAAGGATGTGGAGCTGATCAGGGAAAAGAACGGAAAGGCTGCTGTTGTGACAACTCCTCTGGCACAGCTTGATGGAAGCCAGCTTCTGGAGATCATCGAGAAGAAGGATACCATGCTGGACGACCTGCTGGCAGAGGTGAGGGAGAGCCGCCACCATGATCATGAGCATCATCACCATGACCACGACGAGGAGTGCTGCGGTCATGAGCATCATCATCACCATGACCACGATGAGGAATGCTGCGGTCATGAGCATCACCATCATCATGACCATGATGAGGAGTGCCATGATCATGAGCATCATCACCATGACCATGATGAGGAATGCCATGATCATGAGCATCATCACCATGACCACGATGAAGAGTGCTGCGGTCATGAGCACCACCACCATGACCACGATGAGGACTGCCATGATCACGAGCATCATCATCACGACCACGATGAGGACTGCCACGGCCATGAGCATCATCATCACCATGATGGCGATTGCTGCGGCCACGACCATCACCACCACCATGCAGACGAGGTATTCACCAGCTGGGGCATGGAGACGATTGTTCCTGTTACCTACGACCAGCTGGAGGATGTGTTAAAGCGCCTGGCCTACACAAAGGAATTCGGCGATGTGCTCCGCGCAAAGGGAATGCTTCCCACAGAGACCCCCGGAGAGTGGCTGTATTTTGACCTGGTGCCTGAACAGTATGAGATCAGAAAAGGCAAGCCGGACTACACCGGAAAGGTATGCGTTATCGGCGCCAGCTTGAAGGAAGAAGAATTGAACAGTGAATTTGGAAGAGGTTAAAAAGAGGGCGTACTACAATGGCATATGAAATTGATGATAATGTAATGCCCCTGTTCCTGATAAACGGCTTCCTGGAGGCGGGTAAGACCCAGTTTTTGGATTTTACCATGGAGCAGGATTATTTCAAGGCAGAGGGCAAGACTCTTCTGATCGTATGTGAGGAAGGGGATACGGAATATGACGAGAAGAAGCTGAAAAAGAGCAAGACAGCGGTCGTCTATGTAGATGAGCTTTCTAAGCTGACTCCCCAGTATTTAAATGAGCTGGAGGTGATATATCAGCCGGAGCGCGTCCTGATGGAGTGGAACGGCATGTGGAACCAGGACGAGCTCACCCTTCCAAAGGACTGGACCATCTATCAGCAGATCACCATTATTGACGGTTCCACCTTTGAGCTCTACTCCCAGAACATGAAGCCTCTGCTGGGGGCAATGCTGCGGGGTTCTGAGCTTGTGATCGTGAACCGCTGCGATGGGATACCCGATGAAAAGCTGACGGCCTACCGCCGCTCCATCCGTGCCATGAGCCGTGAAAGCGAGATCGTGATGGAGGACGCAGAGGGAGAGATCGAGCAGGCAACCCTGGAGGAGGACCTTCCCTATGATATCAATGCTGAGGTGATCGAGATCAAGCCGGAGCATTATGGCATCTGGTACATTGACTGCATGGACCAGCCGGAGCGGTATAAGGGCAGGGTGGTGGAGTTCACCGCTATGGTGTTAAAATCCCCCAAGTTCCCCAAGGATCAGTTTGTTCCAGGCCGCATGGCCATGACCTGCTGTGAGGCTGACATGACCTTTTTGGGCTTTCTATGCAAGTGGCAGGGTGCAGAGAGCTTCAAGACAAAGCAGTGGGTGAAGGTAAGGGCAAAGGTAGGGATCGAGTATCAGAAGGACTACCGCGGCGAAGGGCCTGTACTCTACGCGGAAGCAGTGGAGGGGGCAGAGGAGATCAAGGACGTTGTGCAGTTTTAGGCTGCCGTGTTTTCCATTTGCCTTGAGTTTCCGCATTGACAGCGGACGGAATATTTGTTATAGTTTATAACTGTACGAAACGAGAGGATGAAAGGCCCGGACGTGCCTGAAAGCCTCTCGTTTTCTGTGTTATCAGGAAATGACGGCATTCGAAAGGAAGACACATGCTGCGGGAGACTGCATTTGCACAGCAGCAGAGGCAGCACAGATAGAAAGGAAAGCAGATAAATTAATGGAAACGATCAAGTTTGAAGAGTTACAGTTGGATGAGCGGATCCTCAGGGCAGTCACGGAGATGGGCTTTGAGGAAGCCTCGCCCATCCAGGCCCAGGCCATACCGGCAGTGATGGAGGGCAGAGATATCATCGGCCAGGCACAGACGGGAACAGGCAAGACAGCTGCCTTTGGCATTCCCCTTCTCCAGAAGGTGGATCCGAAGTCAAAGAAGCTCCAGGCCATTATCCTTCTCCCGACCAGGGAGCTGGCGATCCAGGTGGCAGAGGAGATAAGGCGGTTTGCAAAGTTCATGCACGGCATCAAGGTGCTGCCCATTTACGGCGGACAGGACATCGTAAAGCAGATCCGCTCCCTAAAGGACGGCACACAGATCGTGGTCGGCACCCCAGGCCGTGTGATGGACCATATGAGGCGCAAGACCGTGAAAATGGACCATGTCCATACCGTTGTGCTGGATGAGGCGGACGAGATGCTGAACATGGGCTTTTTGGAGGACATGGAGACCATCTTAAGCCAGCTGCCCCAGGAGCGGCAGACACTGATGTTTTCCGCTACCATGCCCCAGGCCATTGCCGATATTGCAAAGAAATTCCAGAAGGATCCTGTGACGGTGCGTGTGGTGAAGAAGGAGCTGACAGTTCCAAAGGTCACACAGTATTATTACGAGGTAAAGCCGAAGAATAAGGTGGAGGTCATGAGCCGCCTGCTGGATATGTATTCGCCGAAGCTTTCCATCGTATTCTGCAACACGAAAAAGCAGGTGGATGAGCTGGTGCAGGCCCTTCAGGGAAGGGGATATTTCGCAGAGGGGCTTCACGGGGATTTAAAGCAGGTGCAGAGAGACCGGGTGATGGACAGCTTCCGCAATGGACGGACAGACATCCTGGTGGCCACGGATGTGGCTGCGAGAGGCATTGACGTGGGGGACGTGGAGGCCGTGTTCAATTACGACATCCCCCAGGATGATGAATATTATGTCCACAGGATCGGCCGTACAGGAAGGGCCGGACGGGAGGGAAAGGCCTTCAGCCTGGTAGTCGGCAGGGAGGTCTACAAGCTCCGCGATATCCAGCGCTACTGCAAGACAAAGATCATCCCCCAGGCGATCCCGTCCCTAAACGACATTACGGAGATCAAGGCGGAAAAGGTGCTGGAGCAGGTACAGGAGCTCTTAAATGACGCTGATCTGACAAAGATGGTCAATATCCTGGAAAAGAAGCTGATGGAGGAAGACTATACCTCCCTGGATCTTGCGGCGGCATTGCTCAAAATGTGCATGGGCGAGGAAAATGAGGATATCATTGACAGCTTTCTGCCTGCCCGTTCCTTAGATGACCTGGATTCCTTTGGCAGAAATGGCCGCAGCCGTGGCTATGACAGGGACAGAGGCAGCCGTGGCAGGAGCAGCCGGAAGGGAGCCACAGACAGGGCGGCGATCGACTATGTACTGGGCGGAGGAGGCTCCATGGCAAGGCTCTTTATCAACATCGGCAAGGCCCAGCGGGTAACGCCGGGAGATATCCTGGGAGCCGTGGCCGGGGAGACCGGCATACCGGGACGGCTGGTGGGAAGCATTGACATGTATGACGGCTACACCTTTGTGGATGTGCCCTGCCAGTATGCAGATGATGTGTTAAAGGCAATGTCCCATGCGAAGATCAAAGGGAAAAATGTGCATGTGGAGAAGGCCAATAGCAGGAGATAGCATCCGGGGCCTGGCCACGGTATAAATATGGACCGTACCCGCCGCTGCTGCGGCATAAGCACAGAGAGAAGAAAACGTTGGGAGGAAACAGAAGATGAGAGAGGGCTTTACAGACAGTCCCTGTTCTTTCCTGTATCACAAGGAGCTGGGGAAGGGAATGCCCCTTGTGATGCTCCATGGAAACGGGGAGGACCACCGCATTTTTGACCGTATGGCAGCGTACATGAGCTCCTATTACCAAGTGATCCTCATGGACAGCCGCGGCCATGGCGCATCTGAGCTGAAAGCAGGAAAGGAGCGGATGGCCCTTACCACAAGAGAGATGGCGGAAGATGTGATACGTGTTCTGGACGATCTGAATGTACCAAAGGCTGCCATACTGGGCTTCAGCGACGGGGCCAACATTGCCCTGGAGGCTGCCCTGGGCTATCCTGACCGGGTGCTGGCGGTGGCTGCTGTCAGCGGAAATGCCCTTCCCTGGGGAGTGAGCTGGCGGTTCTTTTGGGAGGTGCAGGCGAAGTATCTGGGACTGTGCTTATCAGAAATGCTTCCCATGTCAAGAGAGAAAAAGGCCAAAATAGTAAAAGAACGCCAGCTGAACGGCCTTATGGCGCTGTGGCCCAGACTGGGTAAAAAGGAGCTGAGAAAGATAAAGGCTCCGGTACTCCTTCTCACAGGCCGCTATGACATGATAAGGCCCCGCCATTCCTTGTGGATGGCGGGGCAGATACCGGGAGCAGAGATCGTGTTTGTAAAGGGAGCAGACCATTTTACGCTGTTAAAGCGGGAGCGGGCCTACGGGGCTTATATCCGGGGCTGGCTTGACAAGGCTGCGTCCCCATTTATTTCCAGTTCTCTGCCAGAAAGGCCGCCATATCCGCTGCCTTAGGCGGGCAGCCCTTAAGGCTTTTTGCAAAGCAGGAGGTGCACTGGCCTACGCCGATCTCTCCCTCCTGTCCCTTATAGCCCTGTCCGATGGCAACAGGAGGAAGACCTTTCCTCAGCTTCCCAGCCTCATTCAGCCTGTCTAAGGCATAGATCAGGGATCCGTAGCAGGCGCTGCAGGCATCCTTTGGGGCTGCATAGGAGGCAAGGCGCTTCACCCGCCCCGTCATGGTAAATTTGCTGTCAGCCTCTGTTGGGGAATTTAAGGCGATCACATTGGCATGGGCCGTATCCGTGCTTCCGATTCCCAGCTTTTCCGCCATGGTGATATAGGGAACATCCTTTAAGGAATAGCCCATACAGTCACAGACAAAGGCGTCACAGAGCACGGGATCCAGAAAGCCCAGGATACGGTTCATGACAACCGGGTTCCCTCCCTCCTCAAAATCCAGATCTCCGCAGATATTGTCCACCAGGATAAAATCATTGCGTGCAATGGTATTTAAATGCGCAATCGGCTTGTGGAGCCCCAGAGTATGAAAACGGCGTTTTTCCGAGTTCGGGATCACGCCCTTATTATTTTTCAGGGCGCAGGTGACCGTGGTCTGGCAGTGCCCCTTGAGTACCGGCATATTGATCATGAAGTCCACAGCCGCAGCCTGGTCGCAGAGCTTGATCCTCATGCCCTTTGCCTCATATTCCTTCCAGGAATCCTTCTGAAGGTCAATGAAAGGAACGTCATACATCCTGCATACCCGGTCATAGCCTGCTGCCCGGAAAGCCTCGCCTGTGCGGTCTCCCACCCAGGAGCCCTCCATAATGACAACATTCTGAAAACCATTGTCCCTCAGGTATTCCACTGTTCCTGCCAGGAGCTCACTGTGGGTCGTTGCACCCTGGGAAGGGTGTTTTGCCGTAACAAGATTGGGCTTTAGGGCCACCCGCTTTGACTGATCCCCGATCATCTCAGCCAGCCCGGCCGCCGCCAAAAGTTCCTTTGTCATCTTCTTATAATTTGTCCCATGTATCATGAGGATATCATTTTTCTTCATAGAGGCTGTCCTTTCTGTGTTCCATATGTGTATACAAAGCTTGCTTCCTCCATTATAACGTGAGAGCAGGGATTTGTGAACTGCTTTCTTTTCTTGCGCCTGTTACTCGTATTCCGGCTTGAGTTTCCGCCATTGACGGAAAAACAGAAAAAGAGTATGATAGGTCTAAATCCAAAGAAAGCTGACAATAATAGACGCCACAACCGGCGCCGGAGAATACAGGAGCAGAAAAATGGAAAAAACAAACGTAATGCGCCTTCTGGACGCTGCCAAAATACCCTACTGCCCAGGCTCCTACGAGGTAGACGAAAATGACCTTTCAGGAAGCCATGCAGCCGACCTTATGGGAGTGGATCACGATACCATGTACAAGACTCTGGTCCTCCATGGAGACAAAAAAGGCTATCTGGTGTGCTGCATCCCGGTGGATGAGGAGCTTGACCTGAAAAAGGCCGCCAAAGCAGCCGGGGAGAAAAAGGTGGAGATGATCCACGTAAAGGATATGCTGGGGATCACAGGCTACATCCGCGGCGGATGCTCCCCCATTGGAATGAAGAAGAAATTCCCCACCTTCATCGAGGAGACAGCCCAGCTCTACGATGCCATCACCGTCAGCGCGGGCCAGCGGGGAATGCAGGTGACATTGTCGCCGGAGGATCTGAAGGATTATGTGGAGGGGCAGTTTGTGCCGCTGATCTAAGAAGCCGTGCGGAGCGAAACAAAACAAAAACGTAAAAGAAACGAAGCTTTTCATCGGAACCATAGTTCCGCCGGAAGGCTTCTTTTTTTGCGGTAATGAACATGCAGCAGAGGGCTTTGGAGCAGCCTGTCAAGAAAAACAGACGAGAACATGGTAAAACTGCACAAAAACAATACGGGAAATTTAGGAATACAAACGAAAATACAAGAGTTTAGATGAAATGAGTTTACAAATTTAGATAATAGTGATACATTTTAAATAACTTGTTAAACAAGTTGAAAAGAAAAGTACAAACAAGTTAAAAACAGGAGGAGAATTTCATGAGAAAGACAATGAAGCGTTGGATGGCAGTGACAGCAGCAGCCGTATTGGCAGGCAGTATGATGGCAGGCTGCGGTTCATCAGGAGGCAGCACCTCAGGCAGCGGGACAAGCGCAGCAGCCCAGGCAGAAGCAGCAGAGGCAGGGGCAGTCGGTGAGGCAGCAGAGGCACCAAAGAATGGGGCGGATGTCCATGTGGGCATTATCTTCACAGAGGCAGGCTTAAGCGGAAACTCCTTTAATGACCTGGCCCTGGACGGTGTAAAGAGGGCAGCAGAGGACTACGGCATCACCTTTGACCAGGTAGAGCCAAAGTCCGTATCCGATGAGGAGATCATCCAGGACGAGATGGCATCCACAGGCGAGTATGACCTGATCATCTGCGTGGGAGCAGAGCAGGTAGACGCTTTGAACAATGTGGCAACAACCTATCCGGAGCAGAAATTCGCTCTGTTAGACGCAGAAGTAGACCTTCCGAATGTGGCATCCTATTCCTGTAAGGAGCAGGAGGGATCCTTCTTAGCAGGAGCGTTGGCAGCCCTGGCAAAGGAGGGACAGATCGATGAGAAGTTAAATGACGGAAACACCATCGGCTTTATCGGCGGCGTGGACAACCCGCTGATCAACCGCTTTGCAGCAGGCTACAAGGCAGGCGCTCAGTATGTGAACCCTGACATGAACGTGCTCATTGACTATGCAGGCGGCTTCAGCGATCCCACCACAGCAAAGACCATCGCAAATACCTTTGCAGAGAAAGGCGCTGACGTGATCTTCCACGCAGCAGGAGCATCCGGTATGGGTATGTTCCAGGCAGCAGAGGAAAAGGGCTTTGTGGCGATCGGCGTGAACTTAAATCAGAACAGCCTTGCACCTGACTACATCATGGCAAGTATGTTAAAGCGCCTTGACTCCAGCGCATACCATGCGATCACAACCATCGTAGAGGGAACCTACGAAGGCGGAAAGCAGGTGTTGGGCTTAGCAGACGGCGGTGTTGACGTGGTAGTAGAGGAGAGCAATATCCAGATTTCTGAGGATATCCTGGCAAAGATCGAGGAGATCAGAGCAGGGATCATTGCAGGCGAGATCGAGGTTCCTCTTGAACTGAACTAAGGAATAGGAGGCAGGTATGGACGCAATCAGAATGACAGGAATTGTCAAATGCTTCGGGCCGGTGCGGGCAAATGACGGAATTAATTTTACGGTGAAGCGCCAGGAGATCCACTGTCTTTTGGGTGAGAACGGAACCGGAAAAAGTACCTTGATGAACATTCTGTTCGGGCTGTATCATCCGGATAGCGGTGAGATCTATATCAACGAGAAAAAGGCGGCTATTTCCAATCCAAATGACGCCTATGCCCTGGGAATCGGAATGGTCCATCAGCATTTTATGCTGGTGAACCAGCTGACAGTCTTAGAAAACATCATCCTGGGAAAAGAATCCGGAGGATTATTCCTAGACAGAAAAAAGAGCCAGGAAAAGGTGGAGGAGCTGGTGGAGCGCTTTGGCTTCAAGATCGACCTCCACGAGAAGGTTGTGAATCTTTCTGTAGGCATGAAGCAGAGAGTGGAAATTTTAAAGACCCTGTACAGGGGAGCCGATATCATCATACTGGATGAGCCCACGGCCGTACTCACGCCTCAGGAGGTGGAGGAGCTGTTCAAGATCCTCCGCCATCTAAAGGAAAGCGGTAAGACCATCATTTTCATCACCCACAAGCTGAATGAGACCATGGCCCTTTCCGACCGGATCACTGTTATACGCAAGGGAAAGGTGGTGTTTGAGAGCAACACCTGCGACACCAATGAGAAGGAGCTGGCAACCCAGATGGTGGGCCGCCAGGTGGAATCCATCATAACAGAAAAGGGACAAAAGACAGGCGAAGTGGTCCTGGAGCTGAAGAATGTGCGCCTTCACGAGCGGGCAGGAGAGACCGTCAGCTTAAAGGTAAGGGCAGGGGAGATCCTGGGCATTGCAGGTGTGGACGGCAACGGACAGCAGGAATTAGAGGAAATGATCATTGGCAACAGAGAGGTCAAGGAGGGCACCATCCTGATGAACAATGCCCCCATAGAGCACATGTCCGTAAAGGACAGAAAGGCCTTAGGAATCGGCTACATCCCCTCTGACCGCCACAAGAATGCCATGGTATCAAGCTTTTCCATTACGGAAAATTTCCTTTTAGGCTATCAGGAGGCGCCGGAATACTGCAGGAACGGCTTCATTGATTACAAGAAGCTGGAGCAGGATGCCAAAAAGCAGGTAGAGGTATTTGAGATCAAAGTAGCGGGAGTGGAGCAGGAGATCGGACAGCTCTCCGGAGGAAACCAGCAGAAGGTGATCCTGGGACGCGAGATCAGCCATGATCCCCGGTTTATGCTGGTGGCCCAGCCTGTCCGAGGACTGGATATCGGCGCCATCGAGCGTGTGCACAAAACGCTCCTGGAGCTGAAAAGACAGGGTAAGGCCATTCTTCTCATATCTGCGGAATTGTCAGAGGTCATGAACTTAAGCGACCGCATTGCCGTTATGTACGAGGGCGAGGTAAGCGCCCAGTTCGTAAACGGCGAGTATACAAAGGAAGAGATCGGACTGTTCATGGCAGGAAAAAAACAGGAGGTGAAGGGAAATGAATAAGATCATGAACAAGAAAACAGCGGAGCTGGCAAAATCACTGGCAGCCATTGTGCTTGCGCTGTTCATCGGGGCATTTTTCATCCTGATAACAGGAGAATCTCCTGTGACAGCCTACGCCTCCCTGTTAAAGGGAGCACTGGGCACGCCCCAGTCCATTGCCAATACCATCAGTAAGAGCATCCCGCTGGCCTTCACCGGCCTGGCTGTGGCCTTAGGCTCCCGCTGCGGCATGTTAAATATCGGAGCAGAGGGACAGCTCCATGTGGGCGCTATGGCATCGGTCATCACTGCCCTTACCCTGTCCTTCCTTCCGGCGCCCATCCTGCTGCTTGTGAGCATTCTGGCAGGAATCCTGGCAGGCATGGTGGTAGGAAGCATTCCGGGACTCTTTAAGGCGAAATTCAGCACCAACGAGGTGATCGTTGCCATTATGTTAAACTATATCTGCACCCTGTTCACCTCCTATCTGGTAAATGGACCCTACAAGACAGAGGGCTCCACTGCCCAGACAGAGCTGATCGCAGAAGGGATCTGGTTTGGCAAGCTCCTTCCCAGAACACAGCTTACATACGCCCTGTTCATCCTCCTTGCGGTGGCAGCAGCCATGTACGTTTTCCTGTGGAAGACCTCCACAGGCTATAAGCTCCGGGCAGTGGGAGCCAACCCATCTGCTGCAGGGACTGCAGGTATCCGGGTGGATTTCTACCTGGTGATGTCCATGACCTTGAGCGGCGGAATTGCAGCCCTGGCAGGCATCACAGAGGTATTTGGAAAATATCACCGCTTCATCGAGGGCTTCTCTCCATCCTTCGGATTTACGGGGATCGCAGTAGCCATCCTGGGCAGGAACCATCCTGCAGGCGTGCTCCTGACCTCGCTGCTTTTCGGGATCATGGACATGGGCTCCCTGCGCATGAGCCGTGAGACCTTGGTATCTGCCAACATGGTAACGGTGATCCAGAGCCTGGTGATCCTGTTCGTAGCTGCACCGGAACTGATCAAATGGGCAAGAAAGAGAGGTTAAGCCATGGAAATGATAAATAACTTTTTAGCTCTTACACTGCAGCTGTCCGTACCCATTGTTTTAGGTGCGCTCTGCGGCACCATTGCAGAGAGGGGCGGCGTGATCCTCTTAGGCGTAGAGGGCATGATGCTGGTAGGCGCATTTGCAGGAGTGGCAGGCTCCTTCTTTACAGGCTCCGCCCTGGTGGGAGTGCTGCTGTCGATCGTGATCGGCGGACTGATCGGCTGGTTCTACGCCCTGTTCTGCCTGAAATGGAAGGCTCACCAGTCTGTGGTCGGCGTTGGCGTCAATCTCTTTGCCAGCGGCATTACGGCAGTTCTCCTAAAGGCCATCTGGGGAAAAGAGGGCATGTCGGAGTCCGTTGCCTCCATTCCAAACTTTACCGTACCTGGTATCTCAAAGATCCCGGTGCTGGGAGCATTTTTTAAAGACCAGTCACCTTACCTCTATGCAATGCTGCTGATCGTGGCAGCTGTGTGGGTGGTCTTCTACAGGACAAAATTCGGCCTGCGCTACAGGGCCATGGGAGACCAGCCCTACGCTGTCCAGACAGCAGGCGTGGATGTAAACCGCTACCGCTACATTGCCATGATCATATCAGGCGCCATTGCCGGCCTGGCAGGCTCCTACCTGTCCGTGTCCCAGAACAACCTGTTCGTCATCGACATGACGGCAGGCCGCGGCTTCATGGGCCTGGCTGCCAATATCTTCGGCGGCTGGCAGCCCTTAGGCTCCCTGGGAGCAGGCATGGTGTTCGCCGTAGCCCAGGCAGCCAGGTTCTACCTGACAGAATTATCCATTCCCTCCCAGATCGTCCAGATGCTGCCATACGTTGTGACCCTTGTGATCCTCCTGTTTGTAGGAAAGAAGGTAAAAGGTCCGGAAGCAGCAGGAAAATTGGTTGATTAGCTCCATTTTAAGTAGTAAAATGAAGAGATAATGGATATTTTGCGAAAGGAGCAGACTAGCCTGTGAAAGAATCTGTAATAAAAGAAAAAAATGTAAAGATACCGCTTTATGTGACCGTATATGAGACACTTACCCAGTGGCTGAAGGAAGGAAAATACAAGCCGGGGGATAAGCTGCCGGGAGAGAATGTTCTTTCCGAGCAGCTCCAGGTCAGCAGGGGCACACTGCGGCAGGCAATGCTGCTTCTTCAGGAGGACGGACTGATCATCAACCATCAGGGAAAGGGCAACATTGTCCTCTCCAACCAGGATGTAAGCAAAAACGGACTGGAAAAAGTTGGAAATCCAATCGTGGATTTCAGTATTGAACCAGTGGACCGGGTGGAGACCACCATCGGCTTCCAGCCGGCCACACAGAAGCATCAGCAGGTGTTAAAGCTTCGGCCCTCCAGCGTAGTGGCCGTCATCGATATCACGTATTACAGCGGCAGCACGCCGGCAGGCTTTGCCATGATATATATGCCTCATGAGATCCTGGATCAGAGCAATGTAAACCTGGAGGACACCAATACCGTGTACCAGTTTTATACAAAGCTTCTCGCTTCCAATGGCATTTACGGCGACAGCAAGCTGCGCATGGGCCAGGCCAGGGAGCGCCTTGCCAATATTTTGGAGATCGAAGAGGGAAGTCCGATCCTGATCCTGGAAGAGGTGCTGTATTCTGAGTACGATACGCCGGTGCTGTCACAGAAGCTGTTCTTCGGACCGGAGCAGCACGAGCTGAGCATTCGCAGGAAGAATGATAGAATGAAATCGGAGTAAATAGATATGAAAACTTTTCACAATGAAGCGGAGCCCGGGCAGATCGGCAAGGTCGTGCTGATGCCTGGGGACCCGCTGCGGGCAAAATATATTGCAGAGAACTATCTGACTGACGTGGTCTGCTATAACCGGGTCAGAGGAATGAACGGCTATACAGGCTATTACAAGGGAAACAAGATTTCCGTTCAGGGAAGCGGAATGGGCATCCCCTCCATGGGCATCTATGCCTATGAGCTTTTCCACAATTATGATGTGGATGCCATTATCCGCATAGGGACGGCAGGAGCCATCCACCGTGATGTGGAGGTGGGGGATCTGATCCTGGCCATGGGCTGCTGCACCAATTCCAACTTTTCTTCCCAGTATCATCTGCCGGGAACCTTTGCACCCATAGCTGATTTTGAACTGCTGGAGACGGCCGTACACTCAGTAAGAAGGAGCGGCACGCCCTTTCGGGTAGGAAATGTCTACAGCTCAGACGTATTTTACGAGGACACCGCAGGAGAAAAGGGCTTATGGGAAAAAATGGGAGTCCTTGTCCAGGAGATGGAGACCTTATCCCTCTACTGCACGGCAGCAAGGGCCGGAAAGAAGGCCTTAAGCATGCTGACAGTGGGAAGCAGCATCCATCATGGAAGAGCCCTGACAAACGAAGAAAGGGAACAGAATCTGGACGCCATGATATGCTGCGCCCTGGAGGTATCCGTAGAGAGAAGCATGACGGCAGAGGAGAGGAGTCTGGCAGGATGAAACTGCTTTTAGACGTAGATACAGGCGTGGATGATTCCATTGCCATACTGTATGCATTATTCAAGCCGGAGATCGAGGTTGTGGGGATATCCACTGTGTGCGGCAATGTGGAGGCCTGGCTGGCTGCCGAGAACACCTTAAAGATACTGGATCTGGCAGATGCACCGGATATCCCGGTGGTGAAGGGAGCCGAAACGCCCCTGAGAAAGAAGTGGGAGGGCCGCGTTTCCTATATCCATGGAGACAATGGCCTGGGAAATGTGGAGCTTCCTGCCAGCAGCCGGAAGCTTCTTGAAAAAGACGTGAGCGATTTCCATATGGAGCTTGCCGGGAAGTACGAGGGGGAGCTGGTGGTCGTCACTCTGGGTCCCATGACAAACATTGCCCGCACACTGGAAAAATATCCTGAATTTGCAGGGAAGGTAAAAAAAGTCGTGTCTATGGGAGGCACGCTGTCCATGAGGGGCAACGTATCTCCTGTGGCAGAGGCCAACTTTGCCGGTGATCCCGATGCCTGTGACCGCGTATTCACCTCCGGCATGGATATCACCATAGTGGGACTTGATGTCACCATGAAGACGCGGTTAACGAAGGAGCATATTGACTGGCTGGCGGAAAACTGCAGGGAGTCCTGCAAAAAGGCAGTCAGCTATATGCAGAAGGCCCTTGTGCATTACAGAAAAGGCAACCAGAGACAGAATTACTGCGTGGATGACAGCCCCCTCCATGATCCGCTGACCATTATGTGCGCCTTAAAGCCCGGCCTTATACAGACAGAGTGCCGGAAAGCCAGGATCGAATGCGGCGGAACCTATTGCCGGGGAATGGTGGTGACGGACCAGAGGGAGCATCCCTTTGAGGCGGAATACATCAGGTTTGCAGTGGATGTCCATCCCCACAGGGCCATAAGAGAACTCTTGTCGGCCTTCTGGGAAGAAGTGTGAAGTGAGAAAAGTTTCGGTTGACCCTTCCATGGATTGTATTATAATAAATACATGGGTTTGGCTGTAAAGGAGTGACAGCTGGACCAGGATCAATATTTGACAGGAGGTAGGACAGAGTGAAGCGGGTTTTTCTATTTGTATTAGACAGCTTCGGCATCGGTGAAATGCCGGATGCCGCAGATTTTAAAGATGAGGGGAGCAATACCCTGGGCTCCTGCGCAAAAAGCCCATATTTTTCTATGCCCAACATGGGAAAGCTGGGATTATTCAATATCGACGGCGTGGACTGCAGGCCGTCGGAATCAGAGACCACCGGTGCAGTCGGCAGGATGACGGAGGTGTCAAAGGGAAAGGACACTACCATCGGCCACTGGGAGATCGCAGGCGTGGTATCGCCAAAGCCCATGCCCACCTTCCCGGAGGGCTTCCCGAAGGAGCTGCTGGACGCATTTGAGAAGGAAACAGGCCGGGGCGTTCTCTGCAACAAGCCCTATTCCGGCACGGATGTGATCCGTGACTACGGAAAGGAGCACATGGAGACAGGAAAGCTGATCGTCTATACCTCAGCGGACAGCGTGTTCCAGGTGGCTGCCCATGAAGCCATTGTGCCCATTGAGGAGCAGTACCGTATCTGTGAGATCGCCAGAAGGCTCTGCACCGGTCCCTATGCCGTGGGAAGAGTCATTGCCAGGCCCTTTGAGGGAGAGTATCCCTTTAAGCGCACCGTGAGGCGCCATGACTTCTCCCTGACGCCGCCCAGAGATACCATGCTGGATATCCTGAAGAAGGCGGGCAAGGACGTGCTGGCCGTGGGCAAGATCAACGACATCTTTGCAGGCTCCGGCGTGACAGAATTTGTCCGCACTACCGGGAACGCAGACGGCATTGACAAGACCTTAGAGTACATGAAGCGTGATTTTAACGGCTTATGCTTCACTAACCTGGTGGACTATGACATGCTCTACGGCCACAGAAATGATGTGGACGGCTATGCAAAGGCCCTGACCTACTTTGACGAGCGCCTGCCTGAGCTTCTGGCATCCATGGGCCCTGAGGACATCCTGATGATCACCGCAGACCACGGCTGTGATCCGGCCACGCCCTCCACGGACCATTCCAGGGAGTACACTCCCATGGTGATGGCAGGAGAGCCCGTGAAAAAGGGCGCCAACATCGGCACCAGATCCTCCTTTGCAGACATTGCGGCGACGATTTTGGAATACCTGGAGGTATCAGGGGTGACAGATGGAAGCAGCTTTTTGGGAGAAACGGTAAAAGAATAAGACAGGCCTGGGAGCCCCATGGCACAGCAAAAGGAAGCTGTGCCGGCGGCTGCCGGGCTTGCTGTGTTTAAAAACAGAAATATCCGCATAGGAACCATGACAGAGAGGAGCAGAGACAATGGATAGGAGAGAGATTTACCGGAGAGTAGACCACACCCTGCTGGCCCAGGGCGCTACTTGGGAGGAGATAAAAACAGTCTGCGATGACGCGGCTGCCTATGGAACGGCCAGCGTCTGCATTCCGCCATCCTATGTAAAGCGCGCAAAGGAATACCTGGGAGACAAGATGGCTGTGTGTACGGTCATCGGCTTTCCGAACGGCTACAATACCACTGCCGTAAAGGTATTTGAGACAGAGGATGCCATCGCCCAGGGAGCGGATGAGATCGATATGGTGATCAACATCGGCGACCTGAAGGATAAGGCATATGACAAGATCGAGGAGGAGATCCGCCGGATAAAGCATGCCTGCGGCAGCCATATTCTGAAGGTTATCATCGAGACCTGCCTTCTCATCGAGGAGGAGAAGATCAGAATGTGTGAGATTGTCACAAAGGCAGGAGCGGATTTCATCAAGACCTCCACAGGCTTTGGCGGGGCAGGAGCTACCTTTGAGGATATCCGCCTGTTCTCCGGGCACATCGGAGAGGGCGTGCGCATGAAGGCCGCAGGAGGCATCAAGTCCTTTGAAGATGCAGAGGAATTCATCCGTCTGGGGGCCGAGCGCCTGGGAACCAGCCGTATCGTGAAGCTTGCAAAGGAAGAGGAGGGAAGGTAGATGGACAAAAGGGAGCTGATACAGAAAGCCATAGACGCTCTGCCAGCCTCCTATGCCCCCTATTCCCATTTTCATGTGGCAGCCGCCCTCCTCTGCGGGGACGGCTCTGTCTATATCGGGAACAACATTGAAAATGCCTCCTATTCCGCCACCGTGTGCGCGGAGCGGTGTGCATTTTTCAAAGCGGTAAGTGAGGGGAAGAGGAGATTTCAGGCGATCGCCATATGCGGAGGCCAAAATGGCGTGATAACGGATTACTGCCCGCCCTGCGGCGTCTGCCGGCAGGTAATGCGGGAGTTTTGTGCTCCAAAGGAGTTTCAGATCTATCTGGCAAAGAGCAGGGAGGATTATGCGGAGTATACCCTGGAGCAGCTGCTGCCCATGAGCTTTGGACCGGAGAAGCTTTCCTGATATCAGGCGGCGGTGTCAGAGGAAGCCCGCCCAATTTCCGGTGATGCTGCCGGAGGAAGCCCATCCCGGCGCCGCAGACTGCCCAGCCGCCACAGCTTCATGAAAAGACAGCGAAGAAAGGAGACCGTATTATGAGGATGTACGATCTGATTGAATCGAAAAAACGGGGAAATGCCCTTTCCAAAGAGGAAATCGCCTATATGGTGCAGGGGTTTGTAAAAGGAGAGATTCCTGATTATCAGATGTCCGCTATGCTGATGGCAATCTATTTCCAGGGCATGGAGGACAGGGAGATCACAGATCTGACTTTGGAAATGGCTCATTCCGGGGATATGGCAGATTTATCTCCCATAGAGGGGATCAAGGTGGACAAACACAGCACTGGAGGAGTGGGAGATAAGACTACCCTTGTGGTTGGCCCTATAGTGGCTTCCTTGGGAGTAAAGGTGGCCAAAATGAGCGGCCGTGGTCTGGGTCACACAGGAGGGACGGTAGATAAGCTGGAAAGCATCCCAGGCTTCCGCACAGCCATCCCCATGGAAGAATTTTTCCATATTGTCAATGAGACAGGGATAGCTGTTATTGGGCAGTCCGGCAATATGGTGCCCGCCGACAAAAAACTGTATGCTCTCCGGGATGTGACAGCCACTGTGGACAGCATCCCCCTGATTGCCTCCTCCATTATGAGCAAAAAGCTGGCTGCTGGGAGCGATGCCATTGTCCTGGATGTAAAGACAGGAAGCGGCGCATTTATGAAGGATCTGGACTCCTCCATCCGGCTGGCAGAGAAGATGGTATCCATTGGAACAATGGCGGGCCGCAAGTGCTGTGCCCTGATCACCAATATGGATATCCCTCTGGGCCATGAGATCGGAAATTCCCTGGAAATGCAGGAAGCCATTGCCACCTTAAGGGGAGAAGGGCCAGAGGATCTTGCCGGGATTTCTATAGAGCTGGCCGCCAACATGCTTTACATGGCAGGAAAGGGCGGGATGGAAGAATGCCGCCGGATGGCCCGCCAGTCCATCCTCGATGGAAGCGCTTTAAGAACTCTGGCAGCCATGGTAAAGAGCCAGGGCGGAGATGAGGCGTACATTTTCGAGCCCAAACGCTTCCGCAGGGCAGAGTACACCCTGGAGGTAAAAGCAGAAAAAGACGGCTATATCACCCACATGGATACCGAAGCCATCGGCATCGCCTCCGTCCTTTTAGGAGCTGGACGCAGCCGCAAGGAGGATGAGATCGACTGCAGCGCCGGAATTACCCTGAGGAAAAAATATGGGGATCCGGTAAAAACCGGAGACGTCCTGGCAGAACTTCATGCCGGAAAAGAAGCACTTTTAACAGGAGCCCGGGACAAGTTCCTGTCCGCCTGCCTCCTTGGCCAGACTCCCCCAAAGCCGGAGCCGCTGGTATACGCAAGAGTGACGGCGGAAGGTGTGGAGAAAATGAATACGGGTATCATATTGGGCAGGAAGTGTTAAGATATATTGGAGCTTTTATTTGACACTGCAGTATTTTTTTAGTATAATTTACATATGATAAATTAGTGGAGTCCACTGATTGGGCTGGTCGAAAGATCCTGGTCCACCGAGCGGCGGGGAATTTCCCCGCCATTTTTCTTCCGATGGACAGCGCACCAAAGCTAAGCTGACTTGACTCTGGTGGCTGCCGCATATCGTATCTTCAGAAGTCTGTTGTTCTGTTTTCATCAGGGATTGATGTCATGTCAGAAAAAATTCTCAGCGTTTTTATAGATGAGTCAGGTGACTTTGGCCCATACGAAGTCCATGCTCCGTATTACCTTGTCGCGATGGTATTACATGATCAGACAGTAGATATTTCAGCTAATATAGCTGGATTTGAAACTCATCTGCGTAACTTAGGATATGCGCAGCATGCTGTCCATACCAGGCCTCTTATCCGGCGAGAGTCCGTTTATGCCAATGACCTTATGGAAAACCGCAAGCAGTTGTTCAATGCCCTTTTTCATTTCTCACGAAAATTGGATATCCGCTACACCTGTGTTAAAATTAAGAAAAATGAATGTCCGGATGTTATTGCAATGACTGCAAAGCTGTCAAAGGGGATTGCAAATGTCCTGCGTGTCAATGAAGCTTTTTGGAATAGTTTTGACCGTGTGATCGTTTATTACGACAATGGTCAGATTGAATTGACTAAAATACTGATCTCTGTATTCAGTACCCTTTATGCTCATGTGGAGTTCCGAAAAGTAAGACCTGTTGATTATAAACTTTTCCAAGTAGCAGATTTCATATGTACCCTGGAGTTGCTCTCGGAAAAAGCGGATAGTGGGACATTTTCAGCTTCGGAAATGGAATTCTTCGAGAATATCCGCTGCTTTAAGAAGAACTACCTTAAGCATATATCGAAAAAACATTTATAAATCTGCTTTTCGTAGTTATCCAGATAAAGGAAAAAGAAACTCACTGCTAATAGCCAGTAATTCACAGAAAAATGAGCTTGAAAATCATGCATCGATAGGTTATAATAACACCATAATAAATGAAACGGACTTGTAATTTCCTGGGGTGTTCGTAATTCTTACCAATTTTGAACCTACATTAGACACAAGGGATTCCAATATTTTTAGACGGATGTCAGGCCTCCTGTTCGAGTGGAAGGCAGAAGTCTAAGTGAGGTTGCCCACCTAGCATTGCTAGGCGTCAATAAGTAAGAGACGGCATTCTGGGGTTTACAGATGATAAAAGCAGCGGTAAAACCGCTGCTTTTCCTTCATTTAAGGTAACTATTCAAGGGAAAAACCAGGAGAAAAAGCATGAAAAGTAAAATGATCGCATGGGTAACAGGCGTCATCACAGTGATCGTTATCCTGATAATCGTGATAGTGACCATGGAGCCCAAAGGAGAAGGCATTCCCAGGGCCCAGGCCTATAAGGCAATGGCACTGGCGCTTACCTCAAAGGAGGACTGCTTACGCCTCGAAAAGGAGCGCCAGGCCTCCCATTTTTCCGGCAGGGAAAAGAACAACTGGTTTGTAAAATATATGGATTACCTATACGATGAGGGCTATTTAGACGAGTCCCTGACGCCGCCTGCTCTCACTTCCGCCCAGGAAGACCTTACATACGGGGAAGCTGCCTTTCTGGCAGCCAGGATCTCCGCAAAGCTGAAATCCGAAGTGGGCTCCACAAAGTACAACCGGGAGGATCCCTTCCCGGAGCAAGAGTGGTGGCACCTCTATTCCCTGATCCTGGAAAAAACAGATGAGGAGGGCGCTGTAAAGGAAGTGGATGCCGTACTCTACGGCACGCCCTCCAATCTCCCCCAGGCAGAGAGCTGGACGGCCTACACCACCCAGGGCAACTACGGCTTTCAGGGACTTGCACTGGACGCCTATCTGGACTGCGAGATCCGTTTCCTGGAAAGGGACAGGGAGATGATCGCCATGAGAGAGCTGGTGAGCCGTGATGTGGTGTATGAAAATGTATGGCTGTCCCGGGCAGACGGCAAAACCATACAGGTTTACCTGGGCACCGCCTGCAGGGAATTTCCGGCAGCAGAGCACATGGGAGAAGAGGCAGACCTGTCACAGAACCTGGCTGACCTTACCATGGAAAACGGCCGCTTAAAAAAGATCACAGTCAAGCGGGAGCGCATAAGCGGAAAGGTGCTCGCTGTCACAGATCATGCCATCGAGATCGATGGCTACGGCGAGATCCCCATCTCAAAAAATTTCCACGTATATAAGATATACGGGGATTTCCGGATACTGGAAGCAAAGGACATCCTGGTGGGCTATGACCTCCAGGAATTTGTGGCGGCTGAGGGAGAGCTGTGCGCGGCCCTTCTGGAGCGGGAGTTTGACGCAAAGACCATCCGGGTGCTTTTGATGGACACTGGATTTACCAGCATTTTCCATCCCTGTGCAGATATTACCCTGCTTGCTGACGCCTGCCTGGAGTATGAAAATGGGAAAGGCAGCACAGAGGAAGAGTTCCTTGCCGCAGGAACTGTCCTTCACATCACTCCGGAGGATAAGCGCCTGTCAAATGGAAGGCTGGTGATCACCCCTGAGGGAGCAGACGGCATTGCCATTGATTCCATTGAACGCAGCCAGGGGCGGCCGGTATACGGCGGCAGCCTGGAGCTCAAGGCCTGCGCAGAGGGCCTGGTGCTGGTAAATGACCTTTATCTGGAGGACTACCTGACAAAGGTAGTTCCCAGCGAGATGCCTGCCTCCTACGAGATGGAGGCTTTGAAGGCCCAGGCCGTATGCGCCAGGACCTACGGTTACCGGCAGATACAGGGCAACAGCTACAGCCAGTATGGCGCCCATGTGGACGACAGCACCAATTTCCAGGTATATAACAATACCAATACGGATGAGAAGACTGCCAGGGCCGTAAAGGAGACCTACGGGAAAATGCTCTTTTACGGGGATTCTCCCATTGAAGCCTTCTATTATTCCACCTCCTGCGGCTATTCCTCAGACGGCAGCGTCTGGGGCAGCGAGGGGGCAAAGCTTCCTTATCTGAAGGCAAAGGAGATAAAGGCAGGAGGCAGGGACCTGGGCTATGAGGCCAGTGAGTCCTTTGATTCCTATATAAGAGGCAGCGACGCTGCTGCCTACGATTCCGGCTTTGCCATGTTCCGCTGGGAGACAGATATCCGGGCGGATGAGCTGTCAGGACGTATCAGCGGTGCAGGAAGTATCACGGATATGAGAGTGGTATCCAGAGGGGCAGGGGGAATTGCAGATGACATTGAGATCACGGGAACAGAAGGAACTGTCCATATAAAGGGGCAGAGCGCCATCCGTTCCTCTCTGGGAAGCCGTGATCTGAAGATCAGGAAAAAGGACGGATCAGTCATGGAAGGAAGCGCCACACTGCCCAGCGCCTTCCTGTCTGTTGAAAAGCTGGAGACAAAGGACGGTGCCATCTGCTTCCACCTCTACGGCGGCGGCTTCGGACACGGCGTGGGCATGAGCCAGAACGGCGCTCAGGGCATGGCAAAGGATGGCAAAGACTACCAGTCCATCCTGAAATTTTTCTACGAGGGGACAGAACTGCGGGAAGTATCAGAAACCGAATAGAGAGAGCGCTTTCCCGTTATGACATCACCAGATAAACCTCTGCATTCTGTGTTCCATGCATCCTGGTCTCCGCATGCGTATCAAAGAAAATATCAATGTGGTTTCCGCGGACAGCGCCTCCGCGGTCCTCTGCTGTGTAGACAACACCGTTGATCATGACCTTTGAACCATAAGGAATGATCCTGGGGTCAACGGCAATGGTGTGGCCTGCTTTGGCAATCGCGCCCGTACATGTATGGCGTCCCCAGCCCTCCGAGCAGCCCTTGCAGGGGCAGTAGCCTGTGGTCTTAAATACTCCCAGGGGCACAAGCCCTGTGCCGGACTCCTGAGACTTATCAGACTGAGTACCATCTGCATTCTGCGTGCCCTGTGAGTCCTGGGCGCTCTGTGCACTGTCAGAGCCATTGCTGTAGGTCATGGGATTGATAAATTCCTCATCACCCACAAAGCCCTCCACGAGATAAGATCCTGCAGGATAGGCTGTCCAATCCATGGAAAGGGTGAAGCCATGGCAGCCATTGCCCTTATTCTTGTTATAAAGAGATTGCCGGTACTCGCCTGCAGACACCTGCTGGCTGAACACCTCCTCGCCTGTCTCCTTATTTGTAATGGAAATACGCACGGTGAGTGCATCATTGGGAGCGCTGCTGTTGTAAGCCCAGCCGCAGACAGCCGTGCTGTTTACGGACTCAAACCTCCCTGTCGGGATCGCCGCCAGTGAGGTAAGGGCAGTGGCAGCCAGAATGCCCATGGTAAAAACCAATCCGGTCAATACATGTCTGAATTTCATAAGTTGTTTCCTCCTATTGCTCCGTTCATAATCAACATAAAAATTTAATATCTTAACAAATAATATGTAACAATTTTGTAATATATGAGCAATAAGCAAGGTTTTAACACATTTTTTATACCTTGTCAAGGAAAAAAATGGAAATCCGCGGTTTTGGGGACCTTTGTATGTCTAAAAATGCAAAAAGTTCCTAAAAAGGCCGTAAAAAAGCCGGACCACATAGATCCGGCTCATCAGACTGCAAAAGCAGTTTCTTCTATAATTAATACCATTATTCCTCTACTAAAAATACCTCTGCCTTATAAGTGCCCTTTTCCAGAGCCTCCTCATGGGTTGCATAATAAATATCCACAAGATTTCCATCCACCGAAGAACCCTTGTCCTCCACGGTATACACAATGCCATCGATCTTCAGCTTTGTGCCGATGGGATACAGCTCCAGATCAGCGGAGAGCGTATGGTTAGGAGTGGGAACAGTACCTGAGTATGTAAGGTTGTGGCCGCCGGAGCATTTGGTACAGCCGCAGTAGCCGGTAATGGTAAAGGTTCCCAGGGATATCCCGGAGGGATCCGTCTCTGCCTCTTTGCCGGGAGCAGCACCCGGACCTGCGTTGACATATCCGTCTGCCTCTGCTGCAATCTCACTCGTTCCCACAGCTCCTTTCGCAAAGGCCGGGAAGGAAGCCGTAAAGCAGGAAAAAAACAGAACCGCGGCAACTGCCGCCTTAGTCTTTGATCTACGCATATCATTACCTCACAATCTTATCTTCATTATATTACAAAATTGTTAATTGTCAAGCAAAAAAGATGAATGAACTGTTACAAAATGATAAAAAGTGGAGAAATGAAGCCGGATTTTTGGGACATTTCGGCAAAAAGTGGGTAAAAAATCGAATATATAGTATGTAATAAGTGGGAGGATCACATGATATGGAACAAGAACGAAAATGTAACAGTCGGCTGCCGGGAGGGCGTCTGGCGCTCCGGTTTCGGACATAAGAAGCACTAAGCCACCTGATTTTTCCGAAAAGCCAGAGCAGCATCAAAGCAACTCGCTGCGCTCAAACAAGCATTGATGCTGCTCTGAACGGAAAAACCAGCTGACCAAGTGCTTCTAATGTCCTGCAAAGTCGCTCCAGCCGCCCTCCCGGCAGCCGACGGAACTGCTACACGAAAATAAAAGGAATAAAAGAAATTTGAAGATATCTCTTGACAAATAACGGAATAAGGAATATATTATGGAATGTAGATATTAGCACTCCAAAGAGTTGAGTGCTAATAAAATCAATAAGGAGGTGGACGGATGTCTTTGGATGAGCGGCTGGATGATCGGAAGATTACCATATTAAAAGCAATCATCAAAACATATCTGGAAACAGGAGAGCCGGTAGGTTCCAGGACGATTTCAAAGTATTCGGAGTTAAAACTCAGTTCGGCCACTATCCGCAATGAGATGTCAGATCTGGAGGAGATGGGATATATCATACAGCCCCATACCTCTGCAGGGCGGATTCCTTCCGATAAGGGCTACCGTTTTTATGTAGACCAGATCATGGAGGAGAAGGAAAACGAGGTCACAGAGTTCAAGGAAATGATGGTCCAGAAGGTCGACAAGCTGGAGCTTGTCCTGAAGAAAATGGCCCAGGTCCTTGCATCCAATACCAACTACGCTGCCATGATCAGCGGCCCCAGCTACCACAAGACAAAGCTGAAATTCATCCAGCTTTCGAAAATGGAGGCAGGAAAGCTTCTGGTAGTGGTGGTGACAGAAGGCAACATCGTCAAGAACACCATGATCGACATTGCCGACGAGCTGGGAGACGAGGAACTGCTGAATCTGAACATTTTATTGAACAGCAGCCTCAACGGTCTCACCATTGAGGAGATCAACTTAGGCATTATCAGCAAGCTGAAGGGCGAGGCAGGCATCCACAGCCAGGTGGTGGAGCTGGTTTTAAATGAGGTGGCTGAGGCCATCCGGGCAGGAGAAGAGGACCTGCAGATATATACCAGCGGAGCTACCAACATTTTCAAGTATCCTGAGCTGTCAGAGGGCGGCAAAGCCAGCCAGCTCATAGGAGCATTGGAACAAAAGGAAATGCTCCAGGAATTTGTGTCAGAAATAACCCCAGACGCCGATGGGGAGTCAGGCATCCAGGTATATATCGGCGATGAGACACCAGTTCAGTCCATGAAGGACTGCAGCGTAGTGACAGCGAATTACGATCTGGGCGGAGGCCTGCGGGGAACCGTAGGTATCATAGGGCCTAAGCGTATGGATTACGAGAAGGTTCTGGATACCTTAAGGAATCTCATGAACCAGCTGGATGTAGCATTTAAAAAAGACGAAAGGTGATAAGCTGTGAGTGAAGATATAAGAGAAGAGCAGGTACAAGAAGAACAGGCAGCCCCGGAGGAGGAGGCAAAAAAAGCCTCCGAGGCAGAGGAAGAAGAGGCCGGGGCCGAGAAAGCCGTAAAGGAAGAGGCATCCCAGGAGCCGGAGGAAGCTGCAAAGGAAGAAGCAGCAGAGGAGGCAGCCGGTGAGGCAGCTGCGGAGAAAAAGGGCTTCTTCAAGAAAAAGAAGGATCCCAGGGATGAGAAGATCGAGGAGCTTACGGACAGGGTAAAACGCCAGATGGCAGAGTTTGAGAACTTCCGCAAGCGCACCGAGAAAGAAAAGTCCACCATGTATGAGATGGGAGCAAGAGATATCATTGAAAAAATGCTTCCGGTCCTTGACAATCTGGAGCGCGGAATTGCCGCCATACCGGAGGAGTACAAGGGCACAGCTCTTGCCGAGGGCATGGATAAGATCTGCAGGCAGTTCCAGAAAACCCTGGAGGACGCAGGCGTAAAAAATATCGAAGCCGTAGGCAAAGAGTTCGATCCCAATTTCCACAATGCGGTCATGCATGTGGATGACGAAAGCCTGGGAGAGAATGTAGTGGCCGAGGAGCTCCAGAAGGGCTACATGTACAGAGACAGCGTTGTAAGGCACAGCATGGTAAAGGTTGCAAATTGACATAGGGCAATTGGCATTTCACATATAGAAATTCACACATTTTCAAATAAATCAGGAGGAATTCATTATGAGCAAGATCATTGGTATTGACTTAGGTACAACAAATAGCTGCGTTGCCGTTATGGAAGGCGGAAAGCCAACCGTTATCGCCAATGCAGAGGGTGTGAGGACCACACCATCCATCGTAGCATTCACAAAGACAGGAGAGAGGCTGATCGGTGAGCCTGCAAAGCGTCAGGCAGTAACCAATGCAGATAAGACCATCTCCTCCATCAAGCGTCACATGGGCACCGACTACAAGGTAGACATTGACGGCAAGAAGTACACACCACAGGAGATCTCCGCTATGATCCTTCAGAAGCTGAAGGCAGACGCAGAGAGCTACTTAGGCGAGTCCGTGACAGAGGCCGTTATCACGGTTCCTGCATACTTCAATGACGCACAGCGTCAGGCAACAAAGGACGCAGGCAAGATCGCAGGCCTGGATGTAAAGCGTATCATCAACGAGCCCACAGCCGCTGCCCTGGCATACGGCCTTGACAATGAAAAAGAGCAGAAGATCATGGTATACGACTTAGGCGGCGGTACCTTCGATGTGTCCATCATTGAGATCGGCGACGGCGTTATCGAGGTTCTTTCCACCAACGGCGATACACATCTGGGCGGCGATGATTTCGACAATGCGATCACGAACTGGATGATCTCCGAGTTTAAGAAGGCAGAGGGCGTAGACCTGTCCAACGACAAGATGGCTCTCCAGAGATTAAAAGAGGCAGCTGAGAAGGCAAAGAAGGAGCTGTCCACAGCTACCACCACCAACATCAACCTGCCCTTCATCACAGCAACTGCAGAGGGACCAAAGCATCTTGACATGAACCTGACAAGAGCAAAGTTCGACGAGCTGACCCATGACCTGATCGAGCGCACCGCTATCCCGGTACAGAACGCATTAAGAGATGCAGGCATCACTGCTTCTGAGCTTGGCAAGGTACTGTTAGTAGGCGGTTCCACACGTATGATCTCCGCACAGGAGAAGGTAAAGCAGCTGACCGGCAAGGAGCCCAGCAAGTCCCTTAACCCGGATGAGTGCGTAGCCATCGGCGCAGCGATCCAGGGCGGTAAGCTGGCAGGCGATGCAGGCGCAGGAGATATCCTCCTTCTGGACGTTACCCCGCTGTCCCTGTCCATCGAGACCATGGGCGGCGTGGCAACCAGACTGATCGAGCGCAACACCACCATTCCGACAAAGAAGAGCCAGATCTTCTCCACTGCTGCTGACAACCAGACAGCTGTTGATATCCATGTAGTACAGGGTGAGCGCCAGTTTGCAAGAGACAACAAGACCTTAGGCCAGTTCCGTCTGGATGGGATCCCGCCAGCAAGAAGAGGTATCCCGCAGATCGAGGTTACCTTTGATATCGATGCCAACGGTATTGTAAATGTATCCGCAAAGGATCTGGGTACAGGCAAGGAGCAGCACATCACCATCACATCCGGCTCCAACATGTCTGATTCCGATATCGAGAAGGCTGTAAAGGAAGCAGCTGAATACGAGGCGCAGGATAAGAAGCGCAAGGAAGCCATTGATGCAAGAAATGACGCAGACTCCATGGTATTCCAGACAGAGAAGGCCCTGGAGGAGGTTGGCGACAAGATCGCTGCGAGTGACAAGGCAGAGGTGGAAGCTGACTTAAATGCCTTAAAGGAAGCCATCAACCGCGCTCCGGTAGATGAGATGACAGATGCACAGGTCGAGGACATCAAGGCCGGCAAAGAGAAGCTGATGAACAGTGCTCAGAAGCTGTTTGCAAAGGTATATGAGCAGGCACAGGCAGCAGGCGCAGGCCAGGCAGGCCCTGACATGGGCGCTGCAGCAGGTGCAGGCCCGGCTGATGATGTGGTAGACGCTGATTTCAAGGAAGTTTAATGTAAGATAACTGCATTGGGGATTAGGAGCCGGGTATCCGGCACCTAACCCCTTTATGACTGATAAAGAGCGGCTTTTCGGCGTTCAGAAGATTAAGAGGTAAACAACATGGCAGAGAGTAAGAGAGATTACTATGAAGTTCTGGGTGTTCCAAAGGACGCAGACGATGATGCGCTGAAAAAAGCATACCGGAAGCTTGCCAAAAAATACCATCCCGATGCCAACCCAGGCGACAAGGAGGCAGAGGCAAAGTTCAAGGAGGCATCTGAGGCCTACAGCGTTTTGAGCGATCCCCAGAAGCGTCAGCAGTATGACCAGTTCGGCCATGCTGCCTTTGAACAGGGCGCTGGCGGTGCCGGTGGCTACGGCGGTTTTGGCGGTTTCGACTTTGGCGGAGATATGGGAGATATCTTTGGAGACATTTTCGGGGATATTTTCGGAGGAGGCAGATCCTCCAGGTCAAGGAGCGGTCCTGCGCGTGGCGCGAATCTGAGGACATCTGTGCGGATCACCTTTGAGGAAGCCGTATTTGGCTGCGAGAAGGAGATCGAGATCAATTTTAAGGAAACCTGCTCAAGCTGTCACGGCACAGGCGCAAAGCCGGGAACAACCCCGCAGACCTGTACAAAGTGTAACGGCAAAGGAAAGATCATGTATACACAGCAGTCCTTCTTCGGTCAGGTACAGAATGTCCAGACCTGCCCGGACTGCTCCGGTACAGGTAAGGTCATCAAGGAAAAATGTCCGGACTGCTACGGCACAGGCTACAAGACCGTGCGCAAGAAATTCAAAGTCAGCATCCCTGCAGGCATTGACAACGGCCAGAGCATCCGCATGGCCGGAGGCGGCGAGCCGGGAAGTAATGGCGGCGAGAGGGGGGATCTGCTGGTTGAGGCAGTTGTCTCCCAGCACCCGATCTTCAAGCGTCAGGACACCAGCATTTATTCCACCGTACCGATCTCCTTTGCAAGGGCAGCACTGGGCGGAACCATCCGCATCAAGACAGTGGACGGCGAGGTGGAGTACGAGGTCCGTCCGGGAACCCAGACAGATACCAAAGTGCGCTTAAAAGGCAAGGGCGTTCCCTCCCTCCGCAACAGAAATGTCAGAGGCGACCATTACGTCACACTGGTGGTACAGGTACCGGAGCGCATGACTCAGGCACAGAAGGATGCCCTGCGCCGGTTTGACGATGCGATGAACGGGATCACCTCCGAGGAGGAGAAGCCTAAGAAAAAAGGGCTTTTTAAGTAAACCAGAATAAAAAACAGGTATAGATAAGGGGGCTGTAAAGAGCTGTCACAGGCTTTTTCGGCCTCTTTATTACATTTTGATGTAGATACCTTTTCAAAATTATTAAATATTCGTGGAAGAAAATCTTAAGAAAATTGTAAAAAAAAGAGGACATACAGGGGATATAATGTTACCATGCTGTCCGCTGGGCGCATGGAGATTTGTAACTACTCAGCCTACAGCTGTGTAGTTACGGAGATTTTGAAAGGTATTATGTATTAACATGGCAAAACGTATATTAATAACAGGCGCGGGAGGCTTCTTAGGCTCCCGGCTTTTTGAATATTTTAAAGATAGAGAAGGGGTGGAAGCCATAGGCGTCACCCACAGGGAGTTAGATATTGTAGATTCCCTGGCAGTATCCGCATTTATAAAAGCGATCTAACCAAATGTAGTGCTGCATTGTGCAGCGATCTCCAACACAGGACACTGTGAGGAGAACCCCAAGCTTTCCGATGCAGTCAATGTCCGCGGCACAGCCAATGTGGCCAAGGCCTGCCGGGAAAACGGAAGCCGAATGGTATTCATGAGCTCCGACCAGATCTACACAGGAGCAGACAGCCTGGAGCCTAACAGAGAGGGAGAGGAGCACCGTCCCCAAAATGTATATGGAAAGGACAAAAAGCGGGCAGAAAATGCCATGCTCACCTGCATGAAAGACGGCATTGCCCTGAGGCTTAGCTGGATGTACGACTATCCCACTGAAAACCGGGTGGGAAGCTCCAATCTGCTTGCCAATATTTTAAAGGCAGCAAAAGAGGGGGCCAGCCTGTCCTTTCCTGTCAACGACTACCGCGGCATTACCTATGTATGGGAAGTGGTAAAAAACATGGAAAAGGCCATGGAGCTTCCCGGAGGCATCTACAATTTCGGCAGCGAAAACCGGATGAACGCCTATGATACGGCTGTTATGTTTGCCGGGGCGGCGGCCGGAAACGGAGGCCTGATCAAGAAAGACATGGAACGCTTTGCCGCCAGCCCCAGGAATCTGGCGATGAATACAGAGAAGATCAGGGGGCAGGGAATTTTATTTTCGGATACGGCAGAAGGCCTGAAGCTCTGTCTGGAAGAATATGGAAAAATTGGGAACTAGAGACAATGCAAGTTGGAACGGAGGTATGGGCGATGGCGGAGAGCGGCAATAAGAGACAGAAAGATGTGAATCAAGGGCATACAAAGAAACAGTACTCCGACACAGCAAAGTCCGGGGCGGGCGTCTCCAAGCAGGGCCTCCGCATTCTGGGCATGACGCTCATCTGCTTTGCCCTTATGTTAGGAGTAGCCGCAGTGAACAAATCCCGGTCTCCGGAGTACCTGATCCAGGAATACACCATAGACGACAGTCTTCCCAGACACGTCAAATTCGAGACCATGCCGGCAGACCTGCCCCAGCAGGCCGTAGGCTTTTTCTTCAAATACCAGGGCATGGCCCAATATGAGCTCTGCGAAAGCATCGTAGCGGGGAAACAGTCCGCCTCCATGAACTTTCCCCAGCAGGCTGCAGACTTCTCAGAGGGCCGCTACATCAAAGAATACATCGTCCACAGCTTTGAAACCCTTCCCGGCTCCGGCTGCGACGACCTTGCCAAACAGCTCAAATTCAAAGAGTACCGCATCGTCCGCGTCACCTTCAGCCAGAAATGGTCTGAAGAAGCCTTAAAAGGTGCTCCCCAGTGGGGAGACGGCGAGTATACAAGAAACTTTGCAGTGGGGAAGGAGAGAGGACTGCGGGGGAAGTGGAAGATATTTGAGGTTGGGATGATGTGAAATTAAATTCCCATAAGATTATGAAAATAAGGTAACGTAGAATACTGATATTTTCGGGAGAATGCCCTCGGATGAAGAGGCATTGTACCATTAACATGGCTGATATATGTATTCACATAGTTGTTTACTTCCTTAATGATGGATGGAAGGTTTTTCATCATTTCAGTGTATTCATCCTGGTCGACAATTGCAGGGGCGTTTGAGTCAAAGTAATCAATATCTTTGATGATTGCGATTTTTGAATAGTCCAGGCCGGATCTTGTTTTTAAGGAGCGAGTGGTGCCAGTAAACATGAATGCATTTTTATGTCCAATGGCTGAACGAAAGGGAACACAAATAAAATAATCATCATGAGAATCAATTAATAAACAAGTATAAGGACGCCCATGTTTATGCATCAGTTCAGGATATGTGGCAGGAGGATAATCCTGGATAAATTTCCAAGATAGAAGAGATAATTTTAAGTAATATTCCATTTTAGTACCTCACAATGTAAAAAGGGCGAGGTCAACTAGTTAGAGTCAACCTCGCCTGAATTTTCTTCGCTCGGTCAATTTTTATTTTACCGATGTGTCAGAACCGTCACACATCATCTTCGCTCGGTCAATTTTTATTTTATCGACGAGTCAGAACCGTCACTCGTCATCATTTAGCGAAGGAGAGAAGAAAGCTCTTCTTTCACTTATATTATATGCGAAAAGAGTCTTTCTATCAAGCCTGATCTTATCCCAATTTGCCATTTCTCAATCTCTCATAATAAAAAATATACTGCTGCATGATCCCGGCATATCCGCCATACTGCCCAAAGGAATCCTTGATGATCTTATCAAAAAGGAGGGCTTTGGGGGTACGGCGGTATTTTTTTGCCTGGTAATAATGCTCCATGAGTATCTTCTCTATCCAGGTGTCCACAGGAAAAGCGTCAATATGATGAAGACCAAAGAGGCAGACGCAGTTAGCCACCTTTTTGCCGATGCCGTAGAAGCCTGTGAGATACTCCATGGCATCCTTATAATCCATCCTTTTTAACTTCTCCAGATCCAGCCTGCCATTTACCGCGTCCTGGCAGACACGGTGGATATACTTTGCGCGGTAGCCGAGCTTCAGGGCGAGAAGGTCATCTAAGCCGGCCTGGGATAGCTGCTCTGGAGTGGGAAAGGCATAATAGGCAGCAGCTGCGTTGGCAGATGCAGACGTTCCCTCAGCCGTTATGGGACTTCCATAAGCGCGGCTTAAGGCCTCCACCAATTCCCTGATTTTCGGGATCGTTTTTTGCTGGGAAATAAGAAAGGTAATGATCATTTCCCAGGGATCCTGGCGGAGGATACGGATCCCTTGTCCGGCCTCAGCGGCAGCAAAAAGGTAGGTATCTTTCGGATCAATAGAACCTATGACATTTTCATAATCCAGATCCCAGTCAAAATAAGCCAGCCAATCGTCCAAATCCTCTTTGGGACATTGAAAGGAGACATGGAATCCGTTCTGGAAAACAGAAAGAAGGCGCCCGCCGCTTATGATACGGTAGCCGGAATCCGCATGTTCAGGCAGCTTGTCACAGGGGATCGGACTCATGCGGAAGCATTGGCCTGACTGGGCGATCTGCTGCAGGTTAAAACAGGAGATTTCATATGTATGTGTCATGGAAAACCACCTTTCTTATCTTCACCTCTTGAAAAATAAAGCAAATGCTGTCATAATGATGATAAAAATATATCAGGGAGGTGCCTGGATATTTATTCAGTATAAATGATGTCAGGCAGGATGTCTATATGCCAAATCTTGAGTTTCCGCGTTTTGCACCGCGCCTGCCGGGAGGACGGCTGGTGCGGTGCAAAACGCGGAAACTCAAAAACAAATGCTGCAAGGATATGGTGCAGAAGGGGACGGGCCCTTTCTTTTTTTAACAGAAATACGAAAATTTACGTATTAACCCCCAAATATATTATAGAAGAAAGAGAAGCAAAGGATAAGGGAAAGAGATCATATGGAATACAAAACGACAATCACACGATTTGAGGCATATTTGCGAAGCGAGGAGAAAAGCCAGAATACCATCGAAAAGTATGTCCGTGATGTAAAACATTTCTTGAGTTACGTGAGGGAGGAAAGCTGGGAGCGGGAGCAAGTGCTCCAATATAAGGAGTATCTGAGAGAACACTATAAGGTGAGCAGCGCCAATTCCATGCTGGCCTCCTTAAACTGCTTTCTGAAATATCAGGGAAGAAGGGACTGCTGTGTCCAGACCTTCCGGCAGCAGCGCCGGATATTCCGCGAGGAGGAGAAGGAGTTAAGCCGCAGCGAATACAAGCGCCTGGTACAAGCTGCAGAAGATATGGGAAATCAGCGGCTGAGCTATATTTTACAGACCATAGGCAGCACAGGGATCCGGATCGGAGAGCTGAAATACATCACGGTGGAGGCTTTGGCAAAACATATGGTACATATCCATTTCAAAGGAAAAGAACGTGTGATCCTCCTGCCCAGGACATTGGCAGAAATGCTGCAGGACTACTGCCGGAAGAGAAATATTCAAAAGGGCTGCATATTTATCACTGCGGGGGGACAGCCTGTAGACAGGCGAAATGTGTGGGGAGAGATGAAAAAGCTCTGTAAGCTGTCAGGTGTACAGGAAAGCAAGGTATTTCCACACAATCTAAGACATCTATTTGCAGCAAGCTATTACGAAAAAGAAAAGGATCTGGTACGTCTTGCGGATTTCCTGGGGCACAGCAGTGTGGAGACAACAAGAAGATACACCATGATAAGCAGTGTGGAGGCTTGCTTAAAGCAGTTAGAGCTGGGGCTGCTGTTTTATGATCAGGGGCCTGCCGAGAGGCGGGGAACCATGGTATGACATAATATAGATTATGTCATATTGAAATTGCCCTTTAAGAATTAACAATCCCATTCTACCATCTTACAGTCTAATTTTCAATGCTTTTTATGTATAAGATTTCACACAAACTTCATAAAATTTCCATAAATCTCGCCAAATCACACGGCAAGAGCTTCCAAATGGTGGATTGCCTGGCAAAAGATACCACATAATCTATATTATGTGGTATCTTTTGTCAAAAATAAGAAACAGGATTTGACAGGACAGCAGCTTGTATGACCCGAAGACATCCGCGGGAAAGAAATGATGCATGACTCCTTTCGAAAACCAATATAAGAGCAGACATCAAAGAAGACCGTCAAAAAGTGTGTTTTTACTGGGGGGGGGGGCAATAAAACCTCCTATTTTTATGTAAGGAAAGGGAGGTGGACTCCTGAATATGAAAAACGCGGAAAACATACAGCCGGAAAAGCACAGCCCCAGCCATGGCTGGACAGATATCCACGGGCACATTCTGCCAAAGACAGATGACGGGGCTGCAGATTGGGACATTGCACAGAACATGCTGGAAATGTCCTATGCCCAGGGAGTCCGCACGATCATTGCAACCCCTCATTACTCACCGTCCCAGGATGTGGGAAGACTGAGGGAGACATGTGAGAGGCTGAATGAAAGAGCAAAAGAGATTTTCGAAGACCTACATATCCTGCTGGGCCAGGAGATCATGTACTTTGAAGAGCTGCCGGAGCATCTGGCGACAGGAAGGGCCTTGACTCTGGCGGACAGCAGATACGTTTTAGTAGAATTCCGTCCGAGCGACAGCTATGGGAAGCTGTCCAGGGTAGTACGTCAGCTTTTGCAGGCCTCCTATCTGCCGGTAATCGCCCACGCGGAACGCTACGCCTGCCTCCTGGAGCCGGAAAAGATGGCGGGACTCATCCATGACGGCGGATATATCCAGATGAATGCAGGAAGCCTGAAGGGAGGCTTTCTGGATAAGAGGGCAGCCTGGTGCAGGAGGGCAGTGTCAAAGGGAGAGGTCCACTTTCTGGCAACAGACATGCATGATATAAGCAGGCGCCCCCCGAATCTGGGACAGGCAGAGATCTGGCTGGAAAAGCACGGGGGCAGGAGACTTGCAGAAAAACTGCTGCAGAGGAATCAGGAGCATATATTGGGGGATACCGTGCTCTAGGTATCCAAAAAAGAAAAATGAAGGAAAAGGTAAGCATGGAAAAGTTACGAGAGAACAATGAAGAACTGCAGATCGATCTGCTGGAGCTGTTATTCGCCTTCAGGAAAAAGCTGTGGATGATCGTCCTGGCAATGGTGATAGGGGGCCTGGGGGCCGGGATTTACAGCAAGGTGGTGCTGACGCCGATCTATACCTCCACAGCCATGGTCTACGTACTGTCAAAGGAAACCACCCTGACCTCCCTGGCAGACCTGCAGATCGGAAGCCAGCTGACAAAGGACTATCAGGTCATCGTCACCAGCCGTCCGGTGCTGCAGCAGGTGATCGAGAACCAGGGGCTGGATATGTCCTATGGCCAACTGAAGGGTAAGATCAGCATTTCCAACCCGGCGGACACCCGCATCCTGTCCCTGACGGTGTCAGATTCAGACCCGGTGAGGGCGAAGGCAGTGGCGGATGAGGTGGCAAAGGTATCCTCAGACTACATAGGCGACATTATGGAAATGGTACCCCCGAAGATCATTGAGGAAGGCGTGGTCGCATTGTCGCCCACATCACCCAATATCAAAAGGAACGCCGTCCTGGGAGGAATGGCCTTTGCAGCAGCTGTGTGCGGAGTCATCACCCTCCAGGTGATCATGAACGATACGGTGCGTTCGGAGGAGGATGTAGAGAAATATCTGAACCTGACTGTCCTTGCCTCGGTTCCGGATGACAGCAGCCAGGAGGAAGAAAAGCAGCACAAGGGCAGGCGGAAGAAGCAGAAGAGGAAGGAGGCGTAAAAGATGGAAGAAACAAACAGGAAAGAGACACTTGAACTGAAAAATACAGGCCGCAAGGACTATTACTATGAGGAAGCCATCAAGACCCTCCGGACAAACATCCAGTTCTGCGGGAGCAGCTTAAAGGCCATCATGTTTACCAGCTCCATGCCGAACGAGGGAAAGAGCGAGACGACCTTCGCACTGGCCGCCTCCCTGGCAAGCATAGGGAAGAAGGTTCTGCTGGTGGACTGCGATATCCGCAAGTCTGTGATGGTAAAACGGCATGAGATCAAGGGGAACCCCAACGGCCTGTCCCAATATTTAAGCGGCCAGAAAACGCTGGAGGAGGTGCTGTACGGGACGGATATTGAAAACCTGGACCTCATCCTTTCCGGCCCCTACTCCCCTAACCCGGCGGAGCTGTTAGAGGATACGCTCTTCCACACCATGCTGGAGAAAGCCAGGGGAGAGTATGACTATATCATCATAGACACCCCGCCCATGGCAAACCTGATCGATGGGGCCATCGTGGCCAGCCAGTGTGACGGGGCGGTGCTGGTGATCGAAAGCGGTGTCATCAGCTACCGTCTGGCCCAGAAGGTGAAGGCCCAGCTGGAAAAAAGCGGCTGCCGCATCCTGGGAGCCGTATTAAACCGTGTGGGCTCCGAGTATGAAAACGGCTATTACAAAAAATATTATGGAAGATACTACGGGAAATATTACGGGAAGTATTACAAAAAATACGGCGGCCCATACGGGTACGATGACCCCTCCGGGGCAGGCAGGGCCCAGGGGAAGGGACAGACGCAGCCGGACGGACAGACGCAGGTGAAGCATGAGAAGGCCTCCAGGAAAAAGAAAGAAAAGCAGTAGGCACAATAGCCGCAACCGAATATGGAACTGCCTGGCGCTGGCCGCCGCCGTCCTTGCGCTTCTGTTCGCTGCCCAGACCATCCGCCTGTACCGGGAAAAGACGGTATCAAACCAGAAGACGGAGGAATGGAGGCAGAGGCAGCAGGAGGAGCAGAAGGCCTCCTTTGCCAAAGAGCGGAATGTGATTGAGTATCAGGGAAAGACCTACCAGAGGAACACCTATGTGAAAGCCATCCTGCTCATGGGGATCGACCGTCCGGAGACCCTGGAGGAGACAAAGGTGGCAGGCTCCGGGGGACAGGCGGACGGCATTTTCCTGATCGCCCAGGATACGGCGAGGGATAAAGTGAAGCTCCTTCTGATCCCCAGAGACACCATGACCCCCATCACACTGACGGACCTAAGCGGGAATGTGCTGGGCCAGGATATCCAGCACCTGACCCTGGCCTATGCCTACGGGGATGGCCGGGAGAAGAGCTGCCAGTACATGAAGGAGGCAGTGACAAACCTGCTGGAGGGCCTGGAGATTGACGGCTACATGGCGGTCAGTATGGAGGCCCTGCCTGTATTTAACGATGCGGTGGGAGGAGTTACGGTCACGATCACGGATGAGAGCCTGGCAGAGTCCAATCCTGAATTCCCTTTAGGTGAGACTGTCTTATTAAAAGGAAAGCAGGCTGAGTCCTATATCCGTTACAGGGATACGGGAAAGGCCCAGAGCGCCCTTGTAAGGACAGAGCGCCAGAAATCCTACATCCAGGGCTTTGCCCAGGCGGCCAGGGAAAAAGCCAGGAAGGACGAAGGCCTGGTGGCCAGAATGGCAGAGGAGGTCCAGAGCTACATGGTAACGGATATGGAGAAAGGGCAGTACATGGATATGGCGCTGGCATTCCTGGGAAGCAGCCAGAGCTTTGGGCAGGAGGACATGCTCACCCTTCCAGGGACGGCAGTGGAGACCAATCTATACGATGAATACTATCCGGAAAAAGAGAAGATCCTTCCGATCATTCTGGAGATGTTTTACAGGGAGGAAGGTTAAACAAAGGAAAGGAGATGGTAGGATGTCTGCGCGGAATATCAAAAGGACGCCCTTTGGGATAGAGATCAAGATGGAGCTGATCCGCAGGGGGATGACAAGCCGGGATTTTGCGAAAAGCATAGGGATAGCGGAGACAACGCTGTGCGATGTGATCGCCGGGAGGAACAACAGCGCGGCAACGAGGGAAAAGATCGTGGCCGGCCTGGAGCTGAAGGAGATCCCGGAGTGACGGGAAGGGCCAGAGGCAGAAAATAAGATAAGGTAACCCAATCAAAGCAGTTCATAAATAAAAGAAAGGAATGGTGAAGACCATGAAAAAGAGAATCACAACAATCGCGTTAGTAGCAGCACTGGCAGTAGGACAGAGCGTGAGCGTATTTGCAGCAAACAGCCCCAGCACGAGGCCGGTGATCAGTGACAGCGGAAGCGATGGGACCATAGGCCTTGGCGGAAGCAGCAGCGGAGGGGGAAGCAGTAGCGGAGGTTCTTCCGCCGGAGCATCTGCCGTATCCAGCACAAGCGCACTGAATGATACTGTGCGTATCAATGTAGGACAGAATGGCGCAGAACATACCACCGGAACTGCCGGGACAGTAGAAACAAACAGCAGGGGCCAGGCCGTAATAGGAGGTACCGCACTGGAGTTTGTACAGGGCAGCGACCACGCAGTAATGGGCCTTCCGGCTTCCGTAGTATCATCCATTAACGGTATCAACAGCGGAAGCACCTTAAGCCAGGTGGTGCCGGGAGTGGATCTGACAGGCTATAATGCCCTGATCGGCACCCATGCACTGATGACAAGGGATAACGCAACAAACGCAGAGAAGACAGGGAATGTAGAGTTCCCGCTCTATGTGCCAAACCTGATGGACGGCCTGGGAACAGTACAGGTACTGTTCTATGACAACTTCCTGGGTCAGTGGAGACTGATCACCCCCAACAGGATTGATACCGCGGCAAAAACCCTGTGGGTGACAGTTCCAAACTCCGGAACCATTTCTGTTGTATATAAGAGATAAAAGAAATCAACCAGACATCCGCTTCCCCCAACCGGGAAGCGGAAGCAGCGTAGTGAGGGGAGTATGAAAGTGAAGAACAAAGATAAGATCAGGTTGGAGGAGTACATTCCTCACAGCAAAAAGGTGAGGATGGGCATTCTCTGGATATACGATATGGCTATGGTCTGGCTATGCTCCCTTCTTTCCCTCGTTATCCGGTTTGATTTTGATATCAGCGCCATACCTGCGGAATACATGGGAGCACTGTGGAAATACGGCCTTATGCAGACAGGCGTTGTAACCTTTGTATTTTACATAAGCCATCTCTATACCATCCTGTGGGGAGCCGCAGGGATCCGGGAAATGCTGGAGGTATCCCTTTCCTGTATGGCAGCGGCCATCGCCCAGCCATTGGCAATGACCTTTTTAGGAGAGAGGATGCCCAGGAGCTACTTTGTGCTGTGGCTCATCCTCATGACAATCGCTGCTGTGTGCGGGCGCATCAGCTACCAGGTGGTCCCGAGGATCCTCAACCGGCTTATACGGATAAAAGAAAAGGAAACCATTCCCCATGTAATGATTGTAGGCGGCGGAAGGGCAGGTACATTGATCCTGCGGGAAATGAAGAGCAGTGAAAAAGTCCATGGTTATCCGGCCTGCATCGTGGACGATGATCCGGACAAGCAGGGGAGGATGATCGACGGGGTACTGGTGGCAGGAAAGCGTGAGGACATCCCCAGGCTGGTAAGGGAAAAGGGGATCAATGAGATCTTCGTAGCCATGCCCACAGCCCCGGCGGAAGCCTTAAAGGACATCCTGGATATCTGCCAGCATACAGGCTGCCACGTGAAAACCCTTCCGGGCGTGTACCAGATCATGAACGATGAGGTAAGCATTTCAAAGCTGCGGAATGTGCAGATCGAGGACCTGCTGGGAAGAAAACCGATCCAGGTAGACTTAGATGAGATCATGGGCTACGTGAAAGATAAGGTAGTCCTGGTGACAGGAGGCGGAGGCTCTATAGGAAGCGAGCTGTGCCGCCAGCTGGCAGGCCATAAGGTAAAGCAACTCATCATTTTTGAAATGTATGAGAACAATGCCTATGAGATCCAGCAGGAGCTTAAGAGGAAATATCCAGATTTGAATCTGGTGGTTCTGATCGGCTCCGTCAGGAACACAAACCGTCTGGATTCCTTATTCCATCAGTACCGCCCGGACATTGTATACCACGCAGCAGCCCACAAGCACGTGCCCCTCATGGAGGATAGCCCCAACGAGGCCATCAAGAACAACGTGCTGGGGACCTATAAGACAGCGAAAGCAGCCATCAAATACGGGGTAAAGCGCTTCATCCTGATCTCCACAGACAAGGCGGTCAACCCGACCAACATCATGGGAGCCAGCAAGAGGCTGTGCGAGATGGTCATACAGATGTGCAACGAGAAGAGCGCGACCGAGTTTGTGGCTGTGCGTTTCGGAAACGTGCTGGGGAGCAACGGGAGCGTAATCCCGCTGTTCAAAAGCCAGATAGAAAAGGGCGGCCCGGTAACGGTGACCCACAAGGACATTATCCGTTACTTCATGACCATACCGGAGGCAGTGAGCCTGGTGATCCAGGCAGGAGCCTTTGCAAAGGGCGGAGAAATCTTTGTGCTGGACATGGGAAAGCCGGTGAGGATCCTGGATATGGCGGAAAAGCTGATCCGTCTGTCAGGGTACGAGCCCTACAAGGATATCGATATCCAGTTCACAGGCCTGAGGCCGGGAGAAAAGCTGTATGAGGAGCTCCTGATGGACGAGGAAGGGCTGCAGAAAACAGAGAATGAAAGGATCTTCATCGGCCATCCCATAGATATGGACTATGGAAAATTTGAAAAGGGTCTGTTCCGCTTAGAGGAAGCAGCCTGGAGAGAACGCGGGAGTATCCGTGAGATGGTCCACGAGCTGGTACCGGAGTATCACTATAAGCCCACTGATCCGGGAAAGGGAGAAGCCGCAGAGGAAGCAGCTGCAGAGGCTGCCGCAGGCCTGGATCCGGGCCTAGAGGTGGCCTCCGGGGAACGTCTTGCGCTGCATAGGCGGCTTGCCATGTACAGCGTGTGGAGTAATGAAAAGCAGGGACAGCAGGAGTAATATCACCACAAATGGTATCAGGACAGAATTGTCGCTTTGCCGCATTCTGTAAGGATACCTGTAATAATGGCTTATTTCCGCCTGTGGAATATCTAGCCTTTTGAGGTTTGGTTCCACGGGATGGCGAAGCCTACCCATTTCCAGGGAGGATCATTACCAGGGGAGGACAGAGTATGGAAAAGGAAAAATGGTATGCAGTCCAGGTGAGGACTGGAAAAGAAGACTTGATCCTTAATCTGTGCAGAAAGGTGATAGATAGAAGAATACTATCGGAATGCTTCATAGCCCAATGCGAGCGCATGAAGCGTTATCAGGGGACATGGCATAAGGAGCCGCATCCCATGTTTCCGGGTTATGTCTTTCTGATTACCGATGAAGTAGAAAAGCTGTTCTACGAATTAAAGCAGCTTCCGGAGCTTACAAAGATCCTGGGAGATGGAACGGAATTTATCTCTCTTCGGGAAGAAGAGAAGGAATTCCTGCTCCGTATAGGAGGAAACAGCCATTTTACGGAGATATCTACAGGAAATATCATAGGCGGTCAGATCCAAATCATATCTGGTCCCTTAAAAGGAATGGAAGGTCAGATTACCTATATAGACCGGCATAAGCGGATCGCAAAGGTGACAGTAGATATGTTCGGCCGAATGGTGGAGGTAAAGATGGGGCTGGAGGTGGCGATGAAGGTCGCAGATTCCACTTTAAAATAGTATAATGAAAGAAGAATTGTCAATGCTTCGGAGGGAAATCTGCATGGAAGTAAGGCTGCCATTGGGAATAGACCAATTCGAGAAGCTCCGCACCAGCGACTGTTATTATATTGACAAGACTGGCTTTATTCGGGAGCTGCTATGTGAAAGAGCGGCATTGCTGCAGATCAGAGAAAAGCAACATGGCAGGAAGCTATTAAAAGGATATGAAAGGATCCTTTGCTATGGGGCGGCATTCTTTGAAAAAATGTGCCTAGTAAAGGTAGAAAAGGATTATTTATCGTAAATAACAGGAATGATGAAAAGAGAATAGAAGCGATAAAAATAGGAGCCATAGCGGACTCTTATTTTTGTGCGCAAAAATATAAAAACAGTAGGAGAAAAACATGTTCACGAACGAGGGAATATTCGAGCCTTTTAAGGAAAAGGTATGGCTTTCATCTCCCACCATGCATGGAGAAGAGATGATCTATATGCAGGAGGCCTATGAGACCAACTGGATGTCTACAGTGGGGAAGAACATCAATGAAGCCGAGCGGATGACAGCAGAAAAAATCGGCTGCCGCTATGCAGTAGCCTTATCCTGCGGTACAGCAGCTCTTCATCTTGCTGCCAGGCTGGCGGGAGAAGCCATTTACGGGCCAGCGGAAACAGGAAAAGGAGCCTTACAGGGAAAGCAGGTATTCTGCTCCGATATGACCTTCGATGCAACAGTGAATCCGGTAGTCTATGAAGGCGGCGTTCCCGTATTCATAGACACGGAGAGAGACACCTGGAACATGGATCCCATAGCCTTGGAGAAGGCCTTTGAGATATATCCCGATGTGAAATTAATCGTAATCGCCCATCTCTACGGGACTCCTGGAAAGATTGATGAAATCAGAGTCATAGCGAAGAAGCACGGGGCGCTGATCATCGAGGATGCGGCGGAATCCTTCGGTGCCTCCTACAAGGGAGTTCAAACAGGGAATTTCGGCAGCTTTAACTGCATCAGCTTCAATGGAAACAAGATCATCACAGGCTCCAGCGGAGGAATGTTCCTGACTGACAGCCTGGAAGCGGCCAATAAGGTTCGCAAATGGTCCACCCAGAGCCGTGAAAACGCGGCCTGGTATCAGCATGAGGAGCTGGGATATAACTACCGCATGAGCAATGTCATAGCCGGAGTAGTAAGAGGCCAGCTTCCCTATCTGGAGGAGCATATAAGCCAGAAAAAGGCCATTTATGAACGGTACAGGAAAGGCCTGAAGGGGCTTGCTGTATCCATGAACCCCTATGACGCAGAAAACAGTGAGCCAAACTTTTGGCTGTCCTGCCTGCTGATCAATGAGGATGCCATGTGCCGGCAGGTGAGAGGGGAGCAGGAGGCTCTTTACATAAGTGAGAAAGGAAAAAGCTGCCCTACGGAGATACTGGAGGTATTGGCAAAGCATAATGCGGAGGGCCGCCCTATCTGGAAGCCCATGCATATGCAGCCGATTTATCGGATGAATGGGTTTATTACCAGAGATGGAAATGGGAGAGGCAGGACGAATGCTTATATTGAGGGCGGCTGTACAGACGTGGGAATGGATATTTTCCATAGAGGCTTATGCCTTCCCAGTGATAATAAGATGACAGCGGAGCAGCAGGATATCATTATAGAGCTGATTAAGGAATGCTTTGCATAATGGAGAAGTGAAATGGAAAAAAGACATATACCCTATGGCCCGTATGAAAAATATTTGAAGCGCCCTCTGGATCTATTGTGTGGATTGGCTGCGGTAATTGTGTTTTCATGGTTATATATCATTTTGGCGATTCTTGTGAGAGTGAAACTGGGAAGTCCTGTTTTATTTACACAGGAGAGACCAGGAAGAGATGAGAAAATATTTAAGCTTTATAAATTCCGTACTATGACTGATAAGCGAGATGAAAAGGGTGAACTATTGCCGGATGATGTGAGGCTTACAAAATTCGGAAAATTGCTGCGTTCAACCAGTTTAGATGAACTGCCAGAGGCCTTTAACATTATTAAAGGGGATATGAGTGTAGTTGGCCCCAGGCCACTTCTTGTGAGATATTTGGAACGATATAATGAAGAACAGCGTCATAGGCATGATGTGAGGCCAGGACTTTCCGGTTATGCACAGGTGAATGGACGAAACGGCGTCAGCTGGGAGGACAAGTTCCGGCTGGATGTGGAGTATGTAAATCATATTACATTTCTGGGAGATCTGAAAATCATTTTTCAAACGGTTGAAAAAGCCTTTATTAAGCGAGAGGGAATCTCTTCAGAAACATCTGCAACAATGGAAGAATTTATGGGGAATAAATAAATGAAAGAAATACGCATTTTGGTAACTGGTGTCGGAAGACGTGTTGAGCTTATTCAGGCGTTCCGGCAAGCAGCGCTCAGATTGAATATCCAGCTTAAATTGTATGGCGCTGATATGGCTGGTACTGCTCCGGCGTTAACATACTGCGATTTTACAAGAAAAGTCTGTGGTATGAAAGAACCGCAATATATTCAGCAACTGGTAGATATTTGCATGAAAGACAGGATCGATCTTGTTATGCCTACGATAGATACAGATCTGTTGGTTCTGTCTCACAGTATAGAAGCTTTTGAGAAAATTGGGACGAAAGTACTTATCAGTAAGCCAGATAGGATTGCCATTTGCAGAGATAAAAATAATACAGGTAAGTTCTTTGAATCATGCGGTTTAAAGGCACCGGGATCCTATAATGATTATAAAAAATATAAAGGGCCTTATCCCTGCTTCATTAAGCCAAAGGATGGCAGCAGTTCTATTAATGCTTTTAAAGCTGAAGATGAAATAGAATTAGCAGTATATGCGCAGCAGATAGAGGATTATATCATCCAGCCGTTTATAGATGGAAAAGAATTTACGGTAGATATTTTTTGCGATTTTGACGGCAATCCTGTTTATATAACCCCACGGGAAAGAGTACAGGTAAGAGCTGGGGAAGTCTTAAAGACCAAAATTCATATGAATGAAACCATGATAGAGGAAAGTAAAAAGCTGATTGAAGGTTTCAAGCCATGTGGTCCGATGACTGTTCAGCTTATTCAGGATAAGAATACAGGAGATAATTATTATATCGAAATCAATCCGCGTTATGGCGGAGGTGCTCCGCTTAGTATGAAATCAGGAGCAAGGTCGGCAGAGGCTGTTCTTAGATTGCTTTGTGGTGAAAGAATAGAATACCAGGAGAATTGCAGCTGCAACGGCGCTGTTTATAGCCGTTATGATCAGAGCGTCTGCATTTCAGAAGGAGATGATACGCAGCCGGTTAAGGGAGTGATTTTTGATCTTGACGATACCCTCTATAGTGAAAAACAGTATATAAAAAGCGGATATAAGAAGATAGCCGATTATTTTGGAGATAAAAAGGCAGAAGAAAAACTCTGGAATTATTTTTTGGAGGGCAAACCTGCCATTGATGCCTATCTCGCTGAAATTGGAGCGGAAGACAGAAAGAATCAATGCCTTGATATTTATAGGAAGCAGGTACCGGATATCACACTTTATGGAGGAATAAAGGAGTTTATTGACGGCTTGAGATTAAAAGGCGTGAAGGTCGGAATTATCACGGATGGAAGAGTAGAGGGGCAGAAAAATAAAATAAAGGCTCTTGGTCTTGAAGACGCAGTGGATGACATTATTATTACAGATGAGTTAGGTGGCATGCAATTCAGAAAGCCGAATGATATTTCTTTCCGTATTATGCAGAATAGATGGAGACTTCCGTTTGAGCAGATTCTTTATATCGGAGACAATCCAAACAAAGACTTTCAGGCCCCCAGGCAGCTTGGAATGCGGAGTCTTTATTTTAAAAACGAAGATGGATTGTATTCATATGAAAATGTGCAGAATGTAATAACAGTAGATTCAATTGAGCAGATGACTACGATGGGAGTGTAACTAAATGAATATATTAATTATGTCAAAAATTTTTGCTAATTCAGGAGTTGGTTCTCATATTATGGATCTCTCTGAGAATCTTGTGGAACGAGGGCATACAGTATATCTTATGTCCGGTACAAACGATCATGAAGAATTTTGTTGTGAAAAGAAAATCAATTTTACATACATAGATTTTTCCATGACTCCTCTCAATATCATCAAAAATATAGACATTATTTGTAAATTCATTAAAAAACATAGGATTGATATAGTACATTGCCATCACAGAAGCTGTGCATTTTATATGAACATTTTAAGCAGATTTACAGGAGTGCCATATGTGTGGTCTAATCATTTAGATAATATTCCTAGTGATTTTATCATAGAAAAACAACATTTTATGGCAAACAAGCAATATGCGTTTCCACAGATTTAAAAAAGTTTTGTATGAGCAAATTGCATATTCCGGAAAAGAAGATATCCGTTGTTTATAATGGAATCCACCCTGAAAGATACAAATATGATGCAGAGTATGTTGATGAATTTAGAAAAGAACATCAAATAGGAGATAAAAAAGTAATTGGTTTACTCGCAAGAATGTCTCCCATCAAGGGACATTTGAATTTAGTAAATGCGATCTCTTTTATCCCAAGAGAAAAAATGAATCAACATGTTATAGTTATGTTTGGTGCATCAATGGTGCAGGAGCCGTTGTGTAGGATGTCTGTTGATTGTGTTGTTAGTTGTGCTGGGGATTGGGGGGGGGTGAAAATAACTACATAAAAAAGGTAAAGATGGCCATTCATGAAAAAAGGCTGGACAATTATTTTATATTTGAAAAATTCGTCAAACCAGAACAAGCATTATCCCTTTGTGAGGTAACGGTATTGCCTTCTGAAAAAGAGGGGTTTGCGATATGTGCAATTGAAAGTTTTTTAATGAAAAGGTTACATATTAGAACAAAGACTGCGGGATACAGTGATATGGATGATTGCTGCATAGGAATAGATATCGGAGACGATGTTGCATTGGCAAAAGAAATAGAAAATTATCTGGATGGAAAGGATTATAGTGAATTGATTGAGCATGCATATGAAACTACCAAAAAAAAATTCACTGTCGATGTAATGACCAGTCACATATTAGATGTGTATGAGAAAGCAATGGCTAAATAAAGGTGAAAGCATGACAAAAAAAGTTCTTATTGTTGCACAAGTAATTCCACAATGGTATGTAGATACATTAACAAACGCATTGGGAAAAGATGTGTATATTGATATCATAACAGGAAGCGAGGTAAAGGGGAATGTAATCCATTCACCAGGACATGATTCAAGAAGCCTTAAATCCAGGTTAATCTGCTGGGCAAAGCATTATCTATTTATGAGAAAATGGATGAAAAATAACAAATCAAATAAATATGATATGATTTTTGCTATTTCTAATCCGCCAATTAATTCCTATGTGGGACTTAAATTAAAAAAGACATTTCATGCACCGTTTATTTATATGAATTGGGATTTGTACCCGCAAGTGATTGAATCAGCACTGCATGATCCCATGGCCAGATTTATATGCGATATTTGGAACGGATGGAACAGCAGAAATTACAAAAAAATTGATCAGGTACTTACAATTGGGAATGTAGTTGCAAAATCCATGAACGCCGGGCTGAAAAGTCCGATTAATATTAAAGTAATACCAATAGCGGCTGATATTAATAGATTAAAGCCAATAAGTAAATGGAATAACAAGTTTGCAATTGCACACGGCTTAACAGATAAGTTTATTGTTCTGTATTCTGGTAAGATGGGAATGGGGCATAATATAGAACTTATTCTTGATGCTGCGAAAAGTTTAGAAAATAGAAAGAATATTTGCTTTGTGTTTATAGGAGAGGGATCAAAATTTGAAGTAATAGAAGCTTTTATCGAAAAGAATAATTGTCAAAATATAAAGCTTTTCCCACTTCAGTCAGAGGAAATGTTTCCCCATTCTATAGCATGTGGTGATGTTGCCATTGTATCCCAAGAAGGTTCTATGGCGCATTTATTTATGCCGAGTAAGACATATAGTATGATGGCATGCGGTCAAGCGATTATTGGAATAGGAACCGAACACGATGATTTATATGAGTTAATTACGAAATATGAGATAGGTGAAACTGTCATTACTGGGAAAAAAGAAGAACTGGCTGAGAAAATATTGGGACTTTATGAAGATAACAATAAATTGAAAAAATATCAAGAAAAAGCAAGAAAAGTGGCTGAAGAACACTATGCTTTTACAGTGATTGAAAAGAAATATAAAGAACTCTTTCAGAAGGTAATAGGATGATGAAAGTTCTATTTATTAATGAAACCTGTGGCAGAGGAAGCCACGGACGAATCTGTACAGATATAGCAGATATAATCACAGAAAATGGTGGACAATGTAAAATTGGATATGGTAGGGATACCGTGCCTGATAATTATCAGAAATATGCCATAAGGATAGGAAACTCTTTTGATATTTATATTCATGTCCTGGGGTCAAGAGTATTTGACAATACGGGATTCTATTCGGCGGGAGCAACAAAAGAATTTATTCACAAAGTCGAGGAGTTTAACCCGGATATTATTCATTTACATAATCTTCACGGATATTACATTAATATCAAACTGCTTTTTGAATATTTCAAAACTTGCGGAAAACCAATTATATGGACGTTGCACGATTGCTGGCCGTTTACCGGACATTGCACATGCTCTGACTACATTGGCTGTGATAAGTGGAAAACAGGTTGCTTTAGGTGTCCGCAAAAAACAAATTATCCGACATGCAATTTGGTGGATAATTCAAGGGGGAATTTTAAAAAGAAAAAAGAGTTATTTACAAAGATACCAAATTTATACATAGTAACCCCATCCATATGGCTGAAAGGCCAGGTTGAGGCTTCTTTTTTATACGAGTATCCGGTAAGAGTTATCGAGAGTGGTATAGATCTTAGGACTTTTAAGCCATCACAGGGAAATTTTAGAGGAAAGTATCATCTGGAAAATAAAACAGTGCTGTTATCTGTCGCTAATGCATGGTCAGATAGAAAGGGGTTGGCAGAGTATTATAAATTGTCAGAAATGCTGGATGATTCTTACCAGTTGGTAATGGTAGGCAACTTGCGTGGGGAAGCTCTTCCCCAAAATACATTGCATATTGAACATACAAATAACCAGCAAGAGCTTGCCGAAATCTATACGGAGTCCGATGTATATCTCAATTTTTCATGCGAAGAAACGCAAGGATTGACTACTGTGGAAGCTTTGGCATGTGGGACTCCTGTTCTGGTGATCGACAGAACGGCAATAGCAGAGTGTGTGAATGATTCATGCGGAGTTGTTTTAAAGGCATTTGACGAGCATACTATGCTGGACGATATCAACACAGCAAAATATAAAGAAAAAGAGGCATGTTTAGCACAGGCAGCGAAATATGAAAAGGGAATTTGTTTTGAAAAGTATATTGCATTCTATGAGGAATTGGTAAAATGATTAGCTTTAGCGGGATAGACTGCAGCGGAAAATCTACACAGATTGAGCTGCTTTGCAAAGAACTGGAACGAAAAGGGAAAAATTATAAGGTTGTGTGGAGCAGAGGAGGATATACTCCGGGAATTGAATTTGTAAAAAAAATAATCAGAGGCGGAAGGGAAACAAGCAAGGAGAAACATCTTGCGCATTCAGCCAAAGTAAATGAAAACCCAATGAAAAGAAAAATATTGTTTTTAGGATCGTTAATGGATTTATGGCTATTTTATTCCATCGGCTTGAGGCTGATGGGAATCGGAAGAACCATAATATGCGACCGCTATATATGGGATACCTATATTGATTTTAAAATGAAATATCCAGAATATGATTTTGAAAAAGGCGTCTGGTGGAAGCTGACATTAAAAACGATGGTAAAACCGAGGCCAGCGCTTTGTTTGTTTATCCCAGCCGAGGAATCCATGTACAGAAGCACGCTAAAAGAAGAACCTTTTCCCGAAAAAATCGAAGTCCGTCAAGAGCGCATTAATTGGTATATGAAGGAACTAAAAAACAATAGGTGGGATTATGTGATTGATGCGACATCATCCATTGATACTGTTTTTTCTGTTATTAAGGAGCGAATGGGATGGGAAACATAATGTTTATTATGGACATGCCATCGTATGTGATGAAAAGGGAGTAAATCAACATATACTTCGCGCACAGAAAGACTTGCATGGAATGAAGTACGGATTGGTTATGGTTCATCCTTCTACATTTGTTACAAAGGCTGCTTACAATCGCTACGGTATATTCGATAAGAATTATAAATGTTCAATGGATTATGAACTGTTGCTTCGTTTTTATAGAGGAGGAGCAAGAGTTAAATACATTGATAAAGCCCTGGCTGTGTATCGCCTGGGCGGTACAAATATGAAATATCGAAAGAGAACGATAACCGAAGTTAAAAATATTTCAATTAAGTATGGTGCAAATCCAATTATGGCCAATATTATAAGAATTCGGAAGTCAGTTATTGACAAAGTCAGGCCAATATTAAAGATATTGAATATCCGAAATCATAAGGTGGAAAAGCTGTGAAAATATCAGAAATGCTAAAAAGAGAGAATTTCTATGAAATTAATAGAAAGACATTAAGCTCCTTCTATGCAGATGGAACTGAAACGACTAAGCTGTACATATATCCTAAATTGAATGCCATTGTTTCCCAAAAGCCATCTTCAAATGTGAAAGGATACCTTCTTTGTGAGTATTCTGTTCGATCCAATATATTTAAGAAAATAATTGTTCTAATGTATGTCAATCTTTGTATGTTAAGTAGGGGGATTTTATCTGACAGAGCGATAGAAGTCAGAGGAAAAATCAATAATGATATATTAATTTATCCATGTAACAAAAAATATAGGATTTTTGATTTTAAGAAGCAGACAGTAGATGTCATCATAAAAGACGGTTTTTGCGCTTCGGATTTGAGGCATGAAATTGAGTTTAGAGGAAAGGATTCATTGCCCTCTTTTGTTCCAAGATTGCTTAGTTTTTCGGAAAAAGGATACAAGGAGATAATTATTGATGGAAGGCCATTGGCGAGAATAGGTGATGGATTTCAGAAATATAGAGACATGGCTTATAATCAGCTTTGTGCCTATATGGCATCACAGGCGGATGTAATTGATAGTAAAACGTATGTAAGAAAACTGAAAAGAAAAACAGAGGAGCTGGCTACTGATAAAGTAAAAGATAAAGAATGTTTGCAAAAAATTATTTCCACATTTGAAAAAATCAAAATAGAGGATGAGATTCCAATATCCTTTTCACATGGGGATCTGCAAGCAGGCAACATATGGGTTGAAAATAAGACGGAGAAAGTATTTATCATAGATTGGGAGTCATGGGGAGTCAGGAGCTGTTGGTATGATAAGGCGGTTCTTTATGACAATTTACGTCCTGGCGGTTTAGATGCTTATTTTAAAAATAAGATAGACATCACTGAACGAGTAGTTGTTTTGTTTGAAGATTTGATATTTCAACTAACTGAATTGAATAATTTGCCTGGGAATTTTGGAGAAGAACAGTTTGAGAAATACCTATTGCAATTGAATAAATATATTGAAAGAATGGGGACTTGAGAGGTTATAAATGTATCCGTAAAGAAAAAGGAGAAATTAATGGATAAGCAAAAGCAAAAGGGAAAATTATGGTTGGCATGTTGGCTGAAGCATATTTGCTGTAATTAAATATACACATTGAAGGAATGTAAGACTATGAATTATAAATTATTTGATTTTCTTAGTGATGAAAAATTTAAGTTGATGCTTGACATGGCGAAAGAAGTCCATGGACAAGATGAAGCACAACAAATTATAAATAGATTCAATAAAGTAGATAAAAATGCCTTTTTTAATGTATGCCATGAGCATGAATTAGATGGTGTAGTTGGCGCATATGCCTATTCATTAGGGCTTAATTTGCCGGATGAATGGAAGAAAGAGTATGAGAAACAGAAGTACCGACAGGAATTTTTAAAAGAAAAGGCGAAAGAAATATGCACAATTATGGATGACCAAGGGATTCCCATGGTCGTTTTAAAAAATGGTGGTATAATGATCAGCATGGTAAGCGAAGCTGTTAAATGTCCGATGGAGGATATAGATTCTCTTATTAAGAAAAAACACTTTTATAAGGCCCATGAGGTTCTAGTAAAGAACGGATTTGTGTTTAAGTTTAGAAGTGCTTTTGAGGCAGAAAAGTTGGATGATGCCTATCGTCATGGATCCTCAGAATATTATTTTACCATGCCGGATGGAGATAAAATGTGGTTTGAATTGTCTTGGAGAGCTATAGATGGACGATGGATTCGTCCCGATGTGGAGCCGGACACAGATGGTTTTATTGACAGATCATTTGTCCCAGAGGGGACTAAAGTGCATGTTCTTTCTAAGGAAGATAATTTACTTCAGGTTTGCATCCATACGGCAAAGCATTCTTATGTACGTGCGCCTGGTCTCAGGCTCCATATGGATGTGGACAGAATTGTTGCCCATAATGATATTGATTGGAAACTTTTTATTAAAAAGGTAAAAAATACCCATGTTTGTAAATCTACTTATTTGAGTCTTTTTATTCCAACTGTATTATTTGGAACAAAGGTTCCACAATGGGTATTTGATGAGCTTAAATCGAAAAGCACAGACAAATTGTTAGTGATGCTTGGAAAAGTGGGGTTGCCCCATCCTCAGGAAAGAAAGTTTAGCAAATTACAGTTCCTGAGATTCCAGATGGCGCTGTATGACAGCAAAAACGATATGCTGCACACATTATATCCCAATAAACAGTGGATGCAGGAAAGATACGGATGTAAAAATAATGTACAAATTGCCCAAGCTGTTATAGTAAGAGGTTTGGATCTTGTAGGTATAAGAAAGAAGAAATAGTGATTATGAGGATAGTGTTTTTTTCGGCATTTATCAGTCCGCATGTAAAACCGTTTTGTGATTGTTTGTATAAGAGAGAAGAAGTTGATTTTGTATATGTTCAGACAATGGTACTATCAGAAGAAAGACGTCGAATGGGATATGATTACGCTGAAAAGATACCTTATCTAATAGACCTTTCTTCAAATAAAAAACAACAGTATAAAATGGCAGAGGAAGCAGATTGTGTGATTATTAATACAGGTTCAGCGGATTCCAATATTGTTAAACGAAGAATTATTGAGAATAAGCTGACATTCTTTTGTAATGAAAGACTCTTCAAAAAGGGGATCGTTAAATTTGCTGATCCTAAATTGTGGAAACAGTTTTTCCTTAATCAGAAGGCGCATGGAAAAAACACATATTTACTATGTTTGGGAAATTTTGTGTGCAAGGATTTTGAAAGTATTGGTTTTGAATCCGGTAAAAGCTTTAAATTTGGATATTTTCCAGAAGAGTCGAAGGGAGCAGTATATACAGAAAGTGAAAAAATACGAATTATTTGGGTAGGCAGAATGATAGGCTGGAAACAACCAGAAATAGTAATTGAAGTTGCAAAAGAATTGGAAAAAAATAAAATAAATTTTGAAATTAATATGATAGGTGATGGACCACTATTTGATAGAGTGAGACAAAAATGTGAACTGCTTAATGACAGGAATGCTGTTCATTTATTAAAGATGCTGCCTAATGATGAAGTGCGAAAATATATGGAACAATCAGATGTCCTTCTGATGACAAGTAATCGGCAAGAAGGTTGGGGAGCAGTTGCCAATGAGGCTTTAAGTGCTGGAACACCTGTGGTAGCATTTGAAATGATTGGTGCATGTCATTATATTATTGTTGATGGCTTTAATGGTTATATTTGTCGTGAAAATGATATTAAGTCAGTGGTCACTTGCCTAAAAAAAGTTAAGAGTAATTATAGCATGTTAAGAACCAATGCATGCAAAACAATTGAATTGTGGAATGCAAAAATTGCTGCAAGTCGATTTTTAACTTTGATAGAAAGAATGCAAGAATTATCTCAAGTGGAATATTATTTTAAGAGTGGACCATTAAGCAAGGCATAAGAGGGAGATATTATGAAGATATGCTTAGTTGGCTCATTACTGCCAACAAAAATTTTTGATGATATTGTAAGAAAAAGTAAATATAAACCATCAAACGCTCCTGAAAATTTTCAGTTAATGTTGGCAAAAGGATTGTCAGAGCAAATGGACTATTTAACAGCTATTTCCTTTCCTACCATGGCACCTTATCCGAAAGGTCCAGAACTATTTTTACAAGAAAAAAAATATACTATTGGTAGTGATATTGAGATTGTTTCTGCTCCAATGATTAATATTCAAGGATTTAAACAAAGATCGATTTCGCACCATGCGTATAGATATGTTAGAGACTGGCTTAGAAACACTAATGATGATAAAAAAATAGTTATTTCATATTCAGATTATCCTCCTTATGCAGATGCCTGCCGCAAGGCATGTGCTAGAGATGATAAGGCATCCTGTGTACTTCTGATGACGGATTTGCCTACCTTTTCTCTTTATGAGCATAAAAGTAATCCTTATACATGGATGATGAATCGCATGGATCGGGATAGAATAAGGAATTTTGATCAGTTTGATGCATATATTTTGTTGACAAAGTACATGCAAAAAGAGATGCGTATAGAAAATAAACCGGTTGTAATTGTAGAAGGCTTTTCAGATCCTGCTGCTTATGATTTTGATGAGAAAAAAAATGCAAAAAAGACATTGATGTATGCAGGCGCACTCTCAACGGTACATAATATTAGGACTTTAGTTGATGCATTTTTAAGAACCGATATTGATGCTGAGTTTTGGATTTTTGGTGGAGGTGACCAGCAAGAATATGTATGTGAAGCTGCATCAAAGGACAAGAGGATTAGATATTTCGGAAAAGTGTCTAGGAATGAAATGCTCCATGCACAGAAAAGGGCACATGTGCTTGTAAGTGCAAAATCAACAGATGATCGTCATACAAATTTTGCATTCCCATCGAAGATACTTGAATATATGACATCTGGAACTGCAGTGCTTACCACTCGTGTAGGAGGAATCCCAGAAGAATACTTTGACTATGTATATACTATAAATGATGAAAGTATAGACGGGATAGCAAAAAGCATTGAAAAAACATTGAATATACCGATTGAGGAATTGACTTTGATTGGTAATAGAGCAAAAACATTTGTGACTGAAAAGAAGAATTATTCGGAGCAAGCCAAACGAATTGTAGAGTTTTTAAATAAACTTTAAAGGATTAAGTCTCAACTGGCTGCTGGGTACTGAAACCCTACACTTATATATTAGGAGGAGAAAGAGTATGTATTGGGATGGAATAAATCCATTACAAATGGCTACGAAGGATTTTGATATGTTCTGGAAGTTTTATCCAGCGGCACTCACCAGAATGGCAGTGTGGAAAGTTACAGGAAAGAAACTTCGATCACCTTATTACGGTGGCCATCATGTTTTATCTCAAAATCAAGCGAACGAATGGCTAAAGGGGGCATTGTATAAAGAAGAACCTTTTATGTTTGGTAGACATGGTAGTAATGAAATATTAATGTCTTTACATGCATTAGCGTTTAAAAAGGGGATTACAGATAAAGTTGTTACAGCGGATTATCTTGAAGCTTGTTGCGAACACTCTGGTTTTTTTCCTGTGACGGATGAAGCATTAATTAAATTTAACGATTTAATTATGGAGGCTACCAGCCAAAGTGATTTATATGGTACGTTTAGACAGATAGGGGAAGATTATTATATAAAACATTTTTTAAGAAAAAATGCGAAACTTACCCATACCAATACAATGGATTTTTGGAGATACGAGGAGCCGTTCACGTATGCATTAAAAGGACAGAAAGTTTTAGTAGTTCATTATCTTGCTGAGCAAATTAAAGAGCAATATAAAAAAAGAAAACTATTGTTTAATAATCCCAAAGTTCTCCCGGAGTTTAAGCTAGATGCAATGCCAGCCGTTCAAACAATCGCAGGAAATCGCGATCCGCGGTTTGCTACTTGGTTTGAAGCTTTGGACTATATGTATGATGAAACTCAAAAATATGATTTTGATGTGGCTATTTTGGGATGTGGTGCTTATGGTATGCCTTTAGCCGCAAAATTGAAGAAGGACGGTAAAAAAGTTATTTATATGGGAGGAGTGATCCAAATGTTGTTTGGCATTAAGGGAAAGCGCTGGGATAAGGAGCCAAAGGCGGCAGCTTTATATAATAAGTATTGGGTTAGTCCAGATTCTAATTATATTCCAAAAAGATTTGATACTGTTGAGGAAGGATGTTATTGGTAAAATATGGTTAAAGATCTTGTGAGAAATATCATAGCATTTCCATCTGCATTTTTTAACAAAATACGGCTTAGAATACATGGGGTAAGCATTGGCATTGGATCAGTTGTTAAAGGGAAAATATATATTGTAAATAAAGGGAAAATTACAATAGGTGATAATTGCATAATTAACGGACGAAATAAATATGATCCTATTGGTTGTGGTGAGGGATGTACATTAGTGACAGAGAAGAATGGAAATATCTGTATAGGTTCTAAATGTGGGATTTCTAATGCGGCTATTTATTCCAGGGCATCAATATGCATAGGGGATAGAGTCTTACTTGGAGGCGGGGTAAAAATATATGATACAGATTTTCACTCAATTGAGCATATTTGGCGTGGAACTGTAGAAGATAAATTGCATGCTTGCAGTGAATCGGTAAATATTGGAAATGATGTTTTTATTGGAGCTGGAGTAACTATTTTGAAAGGTGTGACAATTGGAGATAGAGCAGTTGTAGGGGCAGGAGCAGTTGTTACAAAAGATATTCTGGCAGACGAAATATGGGCAGGAAACCCTGCGATAAAAATTCGGTAATGATAAAATAAAACAGACAGGATTTATTAAATGAAAGTTGTTCAGATTAATGCGTTGGGTGCAACGTTAAGTACAGGCAGAACTACTAGGGAGATGCATAACTATTTCCTTAGTATGGGGATCGAAAGCTATATCATTACAGCATGCAATTCTGATTGTGATGATGCTTATGCTGTTTCTAATATGAGGGCCATGCATGTAGATTCATTTCTTACGATGGTAACAGGATTAGAGGCATATCATTCAAGAGGAAAAACAAAAAAATTAATTTATTATCTTAAGCAAATAAAGCCAGATATTGTTCATTTGAGAGTAGTGCACAATTCGTTTTTAAACCTAAAGCTGCTTCTAGAATATTTAGGTGAAAATGATGTTGCAACAGTTATTACATTACATGATTTTTGGTTTATGACAGGTAAATGCTGTTTTTATAACCATATTCCTTGTTATCGGTGGGAGTCTGGCTGCCATGATTGTCCTTCTATGAAAGAAGATAAAAGAAAAAAATGGTTTGATAAATCTTTTAAGATGTGGAATGACAAGAAAAAGTGGTTAAATAATATACCAAGGTTGGCAGTTGTAGGAAATTCTAAGTGGACTGCGAATGAATCACGGCGCTCCATATTAAAATGTGCGAAAATTATCGAACCAATATATAATTGGATTGACTTTCAAGACTTTCATCCCTGTGATGGCACATTGCTTAGAAAGCAGTTGAAATTAGGCTTTAAGAAGATAATTCTAGGAATTTCTGCTAACTGGGCTCAAAATGATAGAAAAGGGTTTGACAATTATTTAGATTTGGCAAAAATACTTCCATCAAATTACATAATCATTTTAGTTGGAAATATTCATTATGACGGTATTTTGCCAGAAAATATATATTCTTTACCAAGAACCAATAGTGTGGCGCAGTTGGCAGAGTACTATTCAATGGCAGATGTATATTTGAATCTGGCCGTTGGAGAAACCTTTGGGAAGGTTTCAGCAGAAGCTATATCTTGTGGAACACCTGTTGTTGCTTTTAATGCAACTGCAAATCCTGAAATTGTGCCACCTGGGGCAGGTATTGTTATAGACAACACGAATCCGCAGACAATTCTTAGTGCATTACAAAAAATTTTTTTAAAAGAAAAAGCTTACTATAAAGAAGCGTGTTTAAAACATGCAAAAGAGAATTTTGATAAGGATACTAACATTGAAAAGTATATTAATCTTTATCAAAGATTACTGAATTGGAGTAACTAAATGAGAATAGCATATTTTTCAAGTGTTCTAAATCATCATCAAATAGAATTATGTGATTGTTTGTACAAGCTTCATGGAGTCGATTTTGTATTTGTATCGACAATGGACATTGAACAGCAACGCATAGATCTTGGATATAAATTATATGATCGTCCCTACAATCTGATGATGCATACGTCCTCAAATTTAAAAGAACAAGCAGAAGAATTATTTCAGAACGCAGATGTTGTTATAGTGGGGGTTTTTTTGGAAGAATGGCTTCAGAAGAGACTGAAAGCGAATAAAATAACATTCCTTTATAAAGAGAGATTATTCAAAGAAAAGCCGTCTCAATATTGGAAAATTCGATGCCAGTTGTTTGTTATGCGGGAGTATTGGCCACATAGAAAAAAAGCATTTTATATGTTGGCAGCGAGCGCATTTGCATCGGTAGATTATGCTTCATTAGGTGTATTTAAAGGTAAATCCTTTGCTTGGGGATATTTCCCTCCAATGATTCAATATACGGAAGAACAGATAGTAAAAAACAAAAAAAATAGTGTAATTTATATTTTTTGGGCTGGAAGAATGCTGGAGTGGAAACATCCAGAATATGTTCTCGATGTGGCAGAAAAGCTTGTAAAAGAAAAACAGAGTTTTCATATAGATATGGCAGGAAATGGGCCGCTTTTAGACATGATACACGAAGAAATAGAAAAACGGAAATTATCAGAGTATGTATCAGCGCTTGGATCCATGCAGCCAGAGAATGTGCGCAGGTACATGGAGAAAGCCAACATTTATTTATTTACGTCTAATCGAGAAGAAGGATTTGGAGCGGTATTAACGGAAGCAATGAATAGTGGATGTGCAGTTGTTGCAAGTGAGACAGCTGGCGCTACGAATTTGCTTGTTAAAGATGGTATAAACGGCTTGATTTATAAGCATGATTCTAGTGATGAATTGCAGAGAAAGATAATTTCATTAATAGCTGATAAGGATGCAATGAATCGATTGGGAATTGAAGCGTATCGCACAATATTAAAAGAACAAAACTCATCAATTGCAGCAAAAAGATTTAGTGCAGTTGCAGAGGCAATGGTTAATGGGAAAGAATGGCCTGTATATACAAGCGGTCCTATGAGACTTATGGAGTAAAGAGATGAAAATGATGAAGCGAGTCATGGCAAGGAATGAAATAATAAAAATATTGATATGTATAGTGAGTGTGCTAAATTTGGCTATATTCATATTTTCATCTGATAATTTCTATAATTTGGGATTTTTTTCCTTATCAGCTCGAATGCTTTTGATTGTTAATATGTTGATCTTTATGTGTTTAGTAACAAAGCGAATTTTTGAATGCAGGGTGTTTTATACATTAGTTTTATTGATTCTGATGATTTTCGCTGCGTACTTTTCATTTTTAATGCATCCGTATGGATCCAGAATGGATTTTATTATTTTGCTGGCGGGTTATTTGGCAGTGCCAATTTATATACTGGTGATACCAGAAATAGATACTACAGATAGTTTGCGTAACTGGTTTAAAGGAATTAGCTTATTCTATGCTCTGTTTTTTATATATTGTGGATTTTTGAGACCTACCTACAGAAAAGGGACAAATGCTTTGATGCTGGGATATTCAAATTCTAACAGAACTGGCGCGTATATACTTCTTACAGTAGTCTTAATGATTATTTTGTTTTCCAGGGAAGAAAAACGTTGGATTAAAGTGAGTATCTGGATGGTTGAAGTTAGTCTTATGTATTTGATGATTTTGACTCAGAGTAGAACAGCATTTTTAATAGCACTGGCTTGTTTGTTATATTCGGTAATCTCCAGGGCACCCCAGATAGGTAAGAAATTTTCGATATTTTGTATTTTATTTCCTGCAGCGTTTCTGATTTTGTATGTATTTATATATAGACAAGGTTGGTTATTGCATACAACAATTTTAGGTAGAACAATTTATAGTGGACGACAATATACGTTCATTGCAGAGGCACAATCTATTTCTGCATTCGGAAATTATGCATTAGGACAGTTTGCAGGTTTAAATTATGTTCAAGCTGTGCTAAATACTCTTGGAGTCATGGGGATTGGTTTATGCTGGTTTTATTATATTCGTTTTTTTAGTAGTGAATTCCTAGATAATTGCGATTCTGGCTTTTCTAAAAATTTATCGAGGTTTTGTTTTAGTGTGCTTATGTTACATGGATGCACAGAAACATCGTTTTTCACGGGTGGAACTGTTTATGCAGGGATGATAGGGTGTATTTTATTAGCCATGAGTATGAATAGATCAATTGAAAATGAAGAACTGTAACAGTGGACATATGTGGAGGATATAATGTTTGGATATTTAAAAAGGCGTTATTGTTTCCTTTTGCTTAATCATATATATGACAACCAAACGTCAAAGATTGCTATAAATAAAAAAAATAAATATTTGCGAAAAATGGGAAATTCTATAGGTAATAACGTTCGTGTTATGGGTCCATTGCATTCCTATTGTCGTTTGACAATAGGCGATAATACATTTATAGGAACGGAATTCCGTTGTGAAGGAAGGGGGAATGTTTATATAGGGAGTAATTGTGACATTGCGCCACAAGTGACCATTTTAACGGGAACACATGAAATTGGAACATCTGAGAAACGGGCAGGAAAGGGAATTACCGCAGATGTGAGAATTGGAAATGGATGTTGGGTTGGAGCGCGTAGTATCATTTTGCCTAATATTAATATTGGAAATGGTTGTATAATTGGAGCAGGTGCTGTAGTTACACATGATGTTCCTGATAATTGCAAAGCACTTGGTATTCCAGCTAAAATTTTTCCAATTAAGGACAGTAAAGAGGATATATAATGAATAAAACCTTTTACGATTTGAAAAAGAGGCTTCTAAATAATAAAGAGATTAAAAATGCAGGATGGATAATAAGCGGAAGAATCTTTCAAATGGTATTATCTTTGATTGTTGGATTATTGACAGCAAGATACTTAGGACCGAGTAATTACGGGCTTGTTAATTATGGCGCATCTTATGTTGCGCTATTTTCATCTATCTGTACCCTTGGTATTAATTCAGTAATTATAAAAGAATTTGCAGATAATCCAGATGAGCAGGGAACAGCATTAGGAACAGCAATTTTTTTGCGAGCAATTGCAGCAGTATTTTCTGCGGCAATGATTATTGTAATAGTTAGTGTAATTGATCGAAATGAATCACTAACAATTTTAGTAACAGCATTATGTAGCGTTGCGCTTCTTTTTCACATTTTTGATACAATAAATTATTGGTTCCAGTTTCGATATGAATCTAAAGTGACAGCAATGGTAGCTTTGGCGGCATATTCAGTTGTTTCTGCATATAAGATTGCACTTTTGATTTTAGGCAAAGATGTCCAATGGTTTGCTTTTTCCACATCTGTAGATTATATAGTTGTAGCAATATTATTATTACTTGTATACAGGAAACATGGCGGACAATGCTTTAAGATTTCAATAGCTAAAGCAAGATCATTATTATCTCAAAGTTATCATTATATTTTAGCTGGGATGATGGTTTCAATTTATGGACAAACTGATAAGTTAATGTTAAAACAAATGCTTGATGAAACATCAGTTGGATACTATTCAACGGCAACAGCTATTTGTAGCATGTGGGTTTTTATCCTGGCAGCAATAATAGATTCTTTATATCCAACGATTATTCGCTTATATAATGATGGAAACAAAAAAGCTTTTGAACGTAAAAATAGGCAATTATATGCCATTGTTTTTTATGTATCTATGTTTGTTTCGGTTCTTTTTTACTTTTTTGGCGGATTTGTTATAAAAATTCTATATGGAGATGCCTATATTCCAGCGATAATGCCTTTGAAAGTGGTTTCATGGTATACCGCCTTTTCCTATTTGGGTACTGCAAGAAATGCATGGATAGTGTGCGAGAATAAACAAAAATATCTAAAATATATTTATATAGGTGCAGCAATTATAAACGTAATGATGAACGCAATTTTTATTCCATTATGGGGAGCCACAGGTGCTGCATTTGCATCGTTGGTTACTCAAATTATAACTAGTCTAATATTGCCATTATTTATGAAAGAATTGAAATCTAATGCAAAACTCATGTTTGAGGCTATCTTGTTAAAAGATGTAAAATAGGTGAAATAGTATATGCAGCCTTTATTAATTCGGAGTGATACTTGCATTTGAATTAGGAGCAATTTGGGCAAAAATAGAGGTGTATTTTATTACATGCAAGGGAGAAAAGTGCATTATGAAAAAGAGAATAGCAGTAGCAGGAACCGGCTATGTAGGCTTATCGCTAGCGGTGCTCTTAGCACAGCATAACCATGTCATCGCTGTGGATATTATTCCAGAAAAGGTAGAACAGATCAATCATAGAAAATCTCCTATCCAGGATGAGTATATTGAACGGTATCTGGCCGAGAAGGAACTTGATCTAATCGCTACTACCGATGGCAAAGCTGCTTACAGGGATGCAGAGCTTGTCATTATTGCGGCGCCTACAAATTATGACAGTAAAAAGAATTATTTCAATACCAGTGCAGTGGAAGCTGTTATTGAGCTTGTGATGGAAGTTAATCCAGATGCTCTTATGATTATTAAATCCACGATCCCTGTGGGATACACTAAGATGATAAGAGAAAAATTTCATAGCAAAAATATCATTTTCAGTCCGGAATTTCTCCGGGAGTCCAGGGCATTGTATGATAATTTGTATCCAAGCCGCATTATTGTCGGATGTGATGAGAATACGGAAGAGGCGGCACATATATTTGCGGAGTTGTTGCAGGAGGGCGCAATAAAAGAGAATATTGATACACTCTTCATGGGATTCACAGAAGCGGAGGCGGTAAAGCTGTTTGCCAATACCTACCTTGCGCTACGTGTATCCTATTTTAATGAGCTGGACACCTATGCGGAAATGAAAGGCCTGAATACACAGGATATCATTAACGGCGTATGTCTGGATCCGCGTATCGGTTCTCATTATAATAATCCGTCCTTTGGCTATGGAGGCTACTGCCTGCCAAAGGACACAAAGCAGCTTTTGGCAAACTATGCAGATGTGCCGGAAAATCTGATCGAAGCTATTGTAGAGAGCAATAGAACGAGGAAAGATTTCATTGCGGAACGAGTGCTGGAGCTTGCGGGTGCCTATGAGGCGAATGACAGCTGGAGTGTGGGCAAGGAGAAAGAAATTGTAATTGGCATTTATCGCTTGACAATGAAGAGTAATTCAGATAATTTCCGTCAGAGCTCTATCCAAGGGGTTATGAAACGGATAAAAGCGAAAAGAGCGATACTGATTATTTATGAACCGACACTGGAGGATGGAGTTACATTTTTTGGCAGCAAAGTAGTGAATGACTTAAACAAATTTAAGGAAAAGAGTCAGGCAATTATTGCAAATCGCTATGATAGCTGTCTGGATGATGTAAAAGAAAAAGTTTATACAAGGGACATATATAGAAGAGACTGACATTTTTGTTAAGAAAAAAATTACGGAGGAATCACAAATGAATAAGAAAGCATTAATTACAGGAGTCACCGGACAGGATGGCTCCTATTTATCTGAGTTTTTACTGGAAAAGGGCTATGACGTACATGGCATTATCCGCCGTACATCAGTGGATTTCAGATAGTGTCAATAGTTTTTCGCAAATTTAATTCCTGCCGTTCAGCAGCTGGCAGT
>NZ_JAJCIC010000025.1 GCF_020554865.1 Lacrimispora sp. 210928-DFI.3.58 | reverse complement strand
GACGCACTACCGCACCATAAGAGTCTGGTGGGCGCATTTGGCATACCTGAATACATGCCGCCTATTCGGCGGCAGGACTTTTATAGTAACAACAGAATGGAGGCAGCAATGAACCAAAAGATGAAAAAAAGACTCCAGGAATTTACCTTTATTTTACCTGCGATCATCATGTTTTCCGTCTTTGTGGCGTATCCGTTTTTGCAGGGCTTTCCCATTTCCTTTACAAAATGGGACGGCATGAGTCCCAATAAGGCATTTGTGGGTCTCAGCAACTATCTGCGTATTTTCCAGGATGCAAATGTGATCAATGCCACCAAAAATACGCTGATTTTCACAGCTCTTACCATGGTATTTTCAAACCTGTTCGGGCTTCTCTTTGCCCTTATGATCGCAAAGGTGTCAAAACTCAACAACGTGCTCAGAACCTGTATTTTCGTGCCCTACTGCCTCAGCCTGGTGCTGTCATCCTACATATGGCGGTATGTGTACAGCGATGTATTTTATGACATTTTCGGCATTCCAAGCCCTTTAGGGAGCACGACCTGGGTCATGCTGGGACTGGCGGTGATCTCTGTGTGGAGAGATGCCGGATACTGTATGGTAGTTTACATCGCTGCTATTCAGGGAGTGTCCACGGACTATTATGAAGCGGCAAACCTGGAAGGAGCTACAGCCTGGCAGAAATTTAAATTCATTACCTTTCCCATGATCGGTCCCGCAGTGACCGCTAATTTTACGCTGCTCTTAGCCTGGGGCATGAAGGTGTTTGATTATCCTATGGCAGCGACTGCAGGAGGTCCGGGACGGGCATCTGAGACAGTGGCGATGCTGATCTACAACAATCTGTTCACCTATTTCAGGGCAGGCTACGGGCAGGCTATTGCGGTGGTATTCACCATTGCTATTTTTGCGGTAAGCACGCTGGTTTCTAAGAGTCTCAGAGCAAGGGAGGTGGAGATATAGTGAAGCACAGGCCTCAGAAAATTGCATTCCTTTTATTCAGGATCCTGGTAGCTCTCCTTGTTATCAGTCCGTTTTATATCGCCATTATTTATTCCGTGAAGTCAAAGCCGGAGATGGTGAAGAACCGCCTTGCCTTTCCAAAGGTGATCCATTGGGACAACTTTAGCAGGGCAGTGGAGACCTCAAATTTTGGACTGGCTATGAAAAACAGCCTGGTGACAACGGCATGGGCAGTTATCATCATTACCCTGATCTGTACCATGGCAGCTTATATCATTGCCAGAAAGAATAACCGGTTTTATAATACCATCTACTATATTTTCGTGGGCGCAATGATCATTCCCTTTCAGTCCATTATGACGCCCCTGTACATTGATATGACCCGCTGGAAGCTTTTAAACACCCTTCACGGCTTTGTGATGGCAAAGATCGGCTTTCAGATCGCATTTACGGTGCTCTTAGTGTCGGGCTTTGTGAAGAGCATACCAAAAGAGCTGGAGGAGGCGGCCGCCATAGACGGAGCAGGGCTCTACTCTGTATTTTTCAGAATCGTGTTCCCGCTCATGAAGCCGATCATCCTCACCTCTGTGGTGCTGAATACCTTAAACGTATGGAATGATTTCCAGATGTCCCTCACTCTTTTGCAGAAAAAGCCGGTGAGAAATGTGCCGCTGACCCAATACTTTTTCTTTGGAGAAAACAGCATTGAGCTGGGGCTGGCATTTGCACTTTTCATTCTGTCCATGATACCGATCCTGATCTTATATCTTGCTCTGCAGAAGTATATCATTGGGGGGATCACATCCGGCGCAGTGAAAGGATAATGCTTGACAAGACCGCAGCTGATTGCTATATCTTAAAAAAATAGTAACGCTCGTGAAAGACCTTGCGAACTATTTTTCATGCATCGCACGTAAGAGCCCCAAAGACGTGCTCTAAGTGCTCATAGCTAAAAAAATAGCAGCGTATTTTTCAGCGGTAACAGGAATGGGCGTAACAGCGGAGGTGGAAAGGTGGAGCAGCAGGACAACAGGATCCATTTCAGAAAAACACTGCATTTTAAGATGATCATGGTTCTCCTTTTTCTGGGCATTATCTTTTTAGGAGCGCTTTTATGCATCTATGAGATGAGCTGCAGAAGGTTTGAGGAGGAGCTCACCTACCACTCAGATACTTTGACAGAGCAGATATGCCGGAATGTGGATGTGTCCCTGAAGGAGCTTTCGGAGGATACGGTGCCTCTTACGCTGACCAATGAGCGTTTTGGTCCTCTGCTCATACAGATGGAGGATGGGGACGGAAGAAATGGGCTTTTCCTGCGCGCGCGCGTGCACTACTACCTGGATGAGATCCTGAGTATGAACGATGATATCAACTGGGTGGCGGTGATCGACAGCTGTGAGGAGGCGTATCTGGCCCGCAGAGTCTCCATGCCGGCGGGCTCTGTGCCCGTTAAGACGGAGCTGACAAAGCTGTATCTTGAAAATGAAGAGAACCTGGGTGCCAGGCCGGGCAATACGGTATGGATCAGCAGCACGAACCCGGAGGGAATCATTTTGATGCGTTCCATCTTTGATTTCTATACCATGCGTTTTTGCGGCTGTATCATGGCAGAGGTGCAGGATACCTCGATCAGGGAAATTTTTAATGATATCGACAGCACAAAGATCGGATATTTTACGATCTATGACAGAAATGGAGAACCCCTTTATTCCACCAGTCCTGCGCAGGCGGAGGAGGCCTATGACGGGAACAACGGGACAGAGAAAAGGGGAAGCATTTTACAGACAGAATACCCCATCAGCAGGGTAAAGCTTAAGCTTGTCCATGTGGTGGACTTAAAGGAAAAGAACCGGCGTTTTTCCGATCTCCTTTACCTGATATCCGTGGTGGGCGTGTTTGCTTTTGGAGCTGCGATCCTGCTTTTGTGGCTGCTGTTTGGCAAAATGGCAAAGAAGCTAAAAGTCCTTCTGGAGAATCTTCACCGTATATCCAGAGGAGAGTTTGAACTGGAGCCTGTTCTGTTCGCCAGGGGGGATGAGCTGGACGTGCTGGCTCTCAGCATACAGGAGATGTCCGTGCGCATCAAGGGGCTTATGGAGCAGGTGGTAAAGAATCAGGAGCTTCAGCAGAAGAACCGGTATGCCCTTTTAGAGGCGCGCTACCATGAGCTTCAGGCTCAGGTAAATCCCCATTTTTTGTTTAATATCCTGCAGTCTATCAACGGCATTGCCCAGATCAATGGAGATAAGCAGGTGAGCCGTCTTATCTGCATGCTTTCCAAATTTTTCCGGGGAAATGTCGACAGGCGGAATACCTCCTGTGAGCTTTCGGAGGAGCTTGAATATGCAGAAAACTATATGGAGCTTTACAGGGAGATCTATCCTGACCGGCTGAATATCCGGTGGGAGGTGGATGATGCGTTTATGAGGGTGAGGATACCCACCTATATCCTGCAGCCCATTGTGGAAAATTCCCTTGTCCACGGCATGGAACCTATGATCGGAACCTGCACCATACGGATCTCCGTCTATGAGGAAGAAGATAAGCTGGTGATCTCCGTGTGGGACAACGGCGGTGGGATTGATCCGGATAAGCTCTGTGAGCTGAAGGAGGGAAAAGGAGTATCAAAACGGGTAGGGATCCGCAATGTTCAGGACAGAATACGGATGTTTTACGGAGAGGAATACGGCCTTTCCATTGATTCGGAGTACCATCATTATACGGAGGTCAGGATCATGCTGCCTCTGCTCTGACAGAGGGAAAAGGGGGGAATCAATATGTGCCCTGTGGTAATTATTGATGATAATAAAATTGCGGTGGAGGCCATAGCCAGATCCACGGACTGGAGAAAATGCGGATGCAGGCTGGTAGGCACCGCATATGACGGCATAGCGGGACTGAAGGCAATACAGGAGCTGTCTCCGGCCATTGTGATCATTGATATACAGATGCCGGGATTTAACGGTTTGGACATTATCAAGAAGGTAAAGGAAGAACAGAAGGAGATCCAGTTCATCATCATTTCAGGCTACAGCCAGTTTGAATATGCCCGTCAGGCCATACGGTACGGCGTCAGCGACTATCTGTTAAAGCCTATTATGACGGAGGAGATGGAGCAGGCCCTGCTCCATGTGACAGGTGCGATAAAGAAGAAAAAGCTGGAAGCTGGTATGGAGCCTATGGATGAGCTGGAAACACAGCTTTATGCCATCCGTTCAGGAAAGCCTGGGTATTCCTCTATGGTATCCCAGGCCATCGACTATGTGGACCGGAATCTCCAGAAAAATATCAATCTTGCGGATGTGTGCGGGGAGCTGCTTGTTTCCACCGGGCATTTCAGCAAATGCTTTAAGCGGGAGACGGGAGTGGGCTTTGCCGCCTATGTGAGCATGGTAAAAATGCAGAATGCCAGGATCCTCCTGCGCAATCCTCAGAACCGTGTGAACGAGGTGGCCCGCATGCTGGGGTATCATGATTATGCCTACTTTTTCCAGGTGTTTAAAAAGCAGTTCGGCTATGCTCCCAGCGACATTAAAACAAATGTAAAAAAGGACAAGGAGGACAAGGAACATGATAGAGATGCCAGAAAATAAAAGAAATGTGCCGTCCCTTTTTACCTGTCTGGACGGGACAGAGGTAACGGACAGGGAGACCTGGTTTGAAAAGAGGCGTCCGGAGATCCTGGAGCTCTTTCGAAAAGAGGAATATGGCCGTCTGCCCGACATGAGCGATGTGGATGTGAGCTTCAGAGTGGCAGATTCCAGACAGTCAAAGGATGTCATGGAGGGACGCGCCATCCGAAAGACCGTTGAGGTGGAGGCGGTGAGAAAGGGGATCCATTTCAGCTTTACCTTTGTGGTGTTTATCCCGGCAGGCCTCGAAAAGCCTGTGCCGGCCTTTATCACCATCTGCAACAGGGGCATCCGGGACAGCGATCCGGCCCGCCATTTTTTAAGTCCGTTTTATCCTGCAGAGACCATCATCTCCAGGGGCTATGCCTGTGCGGCCTTCCGCACCCAGGAGGTTGCCCCGGATTATGACGAGGGATTTTCCACAGGCTTTCACAAGCTGTTCCCGGAATATCAGGAAAACAGGCCGGATGACGCCTGGGGAGCCCTGACGGTATGGGCTTGGGCTGCCAGCCGGATCATGGACTTTTTTGAGTCAGAGCCTTTGATCGATGAGAAAAGGGTGGCTGTGGTGGGCCATTCCAGAGGAGGAAAGACGGCTTTGTGGTGCACTGCCCAGGATGAGCGCTTCGCTATGGCTGTCAGCAGCTGCGCCGGAAACAGCGGAGATGCCATTGCAAGGGGATCAAAGGGCGAGACCATAAGGGATATTGCAAACCGCTTCCCCTACTGGTTCTGCCGCAATTACCAGAAGTACAAGGACAACGAGGAGGCTCTTCCCTTTGACCAGCACATGCTCCTGGCTCTTATCGCCCCCAGGCTTGTGTACACAACCTCAAAGACCTTTGACAGTTGGGCAGACCCGGCAGGACAGTTTGAGTCCTGTGTCCAGGCAGATCCTGTCTACCAGCTGCTAGGCCTCACAGGAATGCCTGAGAGAGAAAAGCCCCTGCCGGAACACCCGCTCCACGAGGGAAGGATCGGCCATCACCACAAGACAGGAAACCATGATCTGGATGAATATGACTGGGACTGCATTATGGATTATGCGGACCGGCATATGCAGAGAGAGCTGTGGTCTGATAAATAGAGTGAATAACAGGATCGGGAGTCTGGTTTTGGCCGGGCTCCTTGTTTTGTGCAGATACCTTGAATTTCCGCAGGCTGCACCGCGGCGGTTACCGTTTGGGCGGCTGCAGGGAGGGCGGCTCTCGCTCCGGTTTCGGACATAAGAAGCACTAAGGCACCTGATTTTTCCGAAAAGCCAGAGCAGCATCAATGCAACTCTCTGCGCTCAAACAATCATTGATGCTGCTCTGAACGGAAAAACCAGCTGCCTAAGTGCTTCTAATATCCTGCAAAGTCGCTCCAGCCGCCCTCCCTGCAGCCGCCCAAACGGTAACCGCCGCGGTGCAGCCTGCGGAAACTTAAGGTAAATACCCATTGACATATTTCCTAGGGGAATAGTATGATAAAGGAGGTATATTTTTGTAAATCCAACGAAAGAATAATACAAAAAGGATGTGAGGCTGTATGCTGGTATCGACAAAAGGGCGGTATGCCTTAAGGACCATGGTGGACCTGGCTGTTCACGGGGATGGGGAGCCGGTGAAGATAAAGGACATTGCAAGCAGGCAGGGGATTTCGGGAAAATATCTGGAGCAGATCATTGCCATTCTCTCAAGAGCCGGGTTTGTGCGCAGCATACGGGGAAACCAGGGGGGCTACTATCTGTCCCGCCAGGCCGGGGAGTATACGGTAGGGATGATCCTGCGGGTGACAGAGGGGAACCTTGCCCCGGTGGACTGCCTGAGTACCGGAAAAAATCCCTGTACGCGCCAGGAGGGCTGCGTTACCCTGAGGCTGTGGCGGGAGCTGGATGCAGCGATCTCCGGGGTAGTGGACCGGTATACGCTGGAGGATCTGGTGCAGTGGCAGAATGAGATGAAGGATCACTATGTGATATAATAAGCTTTTCGGCGGCCTGTGCCTGCGCAAGCCCGTGTCAGGCGGATGCTCACATCGGGACGGCAGCCGCAATGATTGAAAAATAGGGAAGGTTACAGATCAGATATGAAACAGATCAGACAGATAACAGCAAATATTCAAAAATGGAGGAAGGATACAAGGGTGCGTTTGGGAATGACAGCAGTGGCAGTGATCGCGGCTGCCCTTGTCCAGGCCTATGCCATCCAGGTGTTTGTGCGTCCGGCAGGTATCATTTCCGGCGGCTTTACGGGTCTTTCCATGCTGGTGGAGCGTCTGGGAGAGCTTGTGGGCATCAATATCCCCATGCAGCTTACCATGCTCCTGTTAAACATTCCGGTAGCCCTTTTGTGCTGCAAGGGGATCGGCATCCGCTTTACGGCATTTTCCCTGATACAGGTCATGCTCAGCAGCTTGTTTTTGCAGGTCTGCTCCTTTAGGCCCATTTTTCAGGATGAATTTCTCAATGTGATATTCGGCGGTGTTGTGATGGGGGCATCCATCGTCATTGCCCTGCGGGGAAATGCCTCCACCGGAGGCACGGATTTCATCGCCCTCTTTGTGTCCAACAAGACAGGGCATTCCATATGGAGCTATGTATTTTTCGGAAATGCTGTGATGTACTGCTTTTACGGCTCTATTTTTGGCTGGAAGTATGCAGGATATTCCATTATTTTCCAGTTCATTTCCACAAGGATGATATCGGCTTTCCATCACCGCTATGAGCTTGTGACGCTCCAGGTCACGACCATGAAGGGGCCTGAAGTGGTGGACGCTTATATTGGGCGTTTCAAGCACGGGATCTCCTGCGTGGAGGCCATCGGAGGCTACAGCAAAAAGAAAATGTATCTGCTGAATACGGTGATATCCTCCTATGAGGTCAGCGATGCGGTCCATGTGATGCAGGCAGCAGATGAGCATATCATCATCAATGTGCTGAGGACGCAGCAGTTTGTAGGAAGCTTCTACCGTGCGCCCTTAGAGTGATGGGATGGGGGCATAAGATCCCGGATGATCTCACCCGCAATGAGAAGGCCCGCCACAGGGGGAACAAAGGAAATGCTCCCCGGTGTGGCGCGCCTTTTTCCTGTGTCCTCTGAGGTCGGAGCGGGGGTAAGGGGCTGCTCCGGGGACCAGCATACCTTTAAGGAAGGGATATGGCGCACCTTCAGCTCCTTGCGCATCACCCTGCACAGAGGGCAGACAGAGGTCTGGGAAATGTCGGAGATCCGGAACATCTCACCGTGGAGCTTGTTGCCTGTGCCCATGGAGGAGATCAGGGGGATGTGATGCTCATAGGCATAGGCTGCGAGGGCCAGCTTTGCGGAGACCGTATCAATGGCATCCAGAATATAATCAACCTGCCTTTCGGAGCCAATCGCATTTCCTATGGTCTCAAAAAGGGGTTCCAGATTCTGTGGGAGCACAAATTCCTCAAAGGTAGTGACCTGGATGTGAGGGCAGATATCCGCGATGCGCTCCTTCATGACCTGGGTCTTATAGCGTCCTATGGTGCTGTGGAAGGCAATGCTCTGGCGGTTTACATTTGTGAGGGATACGGTGTCGTTGTCGACCAGGATGAGGCGGCCCACACCGCAGCGTGCCAGGGCATCCACCGCATGGGAGCCAACGCCGCCAATGCCGAAGACGGCAACAGAGGCCTCCTGTAAGGCATCAAGCCCCTCCTTGCCGATGAGCATTTCTGTTCTGGAAAATTCATGTATCATGGAAACCACTCCTTTTATATGGGATTTGCTTTCAGACATAAAAATAAAGCCCTGACAAGTGTGGTAGTAGTGGTGCAGGGCTTTACATAATGTACAGAACGCATGTTCTGAACATAACAAGTATACAGCAAATTCTACAATTAGTCAAGGGGGTTTTTATAAAAAGACAAAAAGTCTTTTAAAACCGGCTACTTTTCGTTTCCTCTATGATTTTTCTCTGTTTTATGATACAATTGAGGTCAAAAAAGGGAAAATAATATAAGAATATAATAGAATGATACAAATGGAGGCAGTAAATGAAAGATGGTTTTTTAAGAGCAGCTGCGGCCACCCCGAAGATTCATGTGGCAGACCCGAAGTACAACAGTGAGCAGATCATAAACCTGATAGAGGAGGGAAACCGGCATGGCGTAAAGCTCATGGCATTTCCGGAGCTGTGTCTCACGGCCTATACCTGCAGCGACTTATTTCTGCAGTCCTCCCTGTTAAGGGAGGCAAAGGCAGGATTGAAGGATATCCTGAAGGCCACAGAGGGAAAGGACATGCTGGTATTTGTGGGACTTCCCTGGGAGAGAGAGGGAAAGCTCTACAATGCAGCAGCAGTTATAAAGAACGGCAGGCTTTTGGGACTTGTGCCGAAGAAGAATCTGCCCAACTACTCTGAGTTCTATGAGGCGCGCCATTTCTGTCCCGGCAATGAGCGCCCTGTTATGGTGGAATGGGAGGGAGAAAATGTGCCTATGGGCATGAACCTGCTGTTTTGCTGCACCAATATGCCGGGGCTTACCGTGGCAGTGGAGATCTGCGAGGACGTGTGGGTGCCCTGCCCGCCCAGCATTTCCCACGCAATGGCAGGAGCCACGGTGGTCGTCAACTGCTCTGCCAGCGATGAGACCACCGGAAAGGACGCATACCGCCACGAGCTCATCTGCAGCCAGTCGGCAAGGCTGGTCTGCGGTTATGTTTATGCAAATGCAGGAGATGGGGAGTCCACCCAGGATCTGGTATTCGGAGGACAGAATATCATTGCGGAGAACGGCACCTGTCTGGTGGAGTCCAGGCGCTTTGTAAACGAAAGCATCTGCGCGGACATGGATCTTGAACGCCTTGACAGTGAGCGCCGCCGCATGACTACCTTCCCGGCCCCGGAGACGGCCAGGGAGGCAGGAGGATATATGGTGGTGGAGTTTTCCTTTGAGAGGGGCGCAGGTCAGGAGGCAATGGCCGTACAGGCCGGTCAGAGCAGCCAAAGCGGTCCCGGCAGCCAGGGCGGTCAGAGCAGCCAAACCAGCCAAACCAGCAGGATTCTCCGCTACATTGACCCGGCTCCCTTTGTTCCCCATGATCCGGCCCAGAGGAACCGCCGGTGCGAGGAGATCCTTTCCATCCAGGCCATGGGCCTGAAAAAACGCCTGGAGCACACAGGCTGCCAAAATGCGGTGATCGGCTTATCCGGCGGCCTGGACTCCACCCTGGCCCTTCTGGTGACCGTCCGCGCCTTTGACATGTTAAAAATCCCCAGGAGCAGCATCCACTGCATCACCATGCCGTGCTTCGGCACCACGGACAGGACTTATACCAATGCCTGCACCATGGCGAGAAAGGTAGGGGCCGAGCTCAGGGAGATCAATATCAGGCAGTCTGTGGCCCAGCACTTTGCAGACATCGGCCACAGCATGGACAACCATGATGTCACCTATGAAAATGGGCAGGCCAGGGAGCGTACGCAGATCCTTATGGACATTTCCAACCAGACAGGAGGCCTTGTGATCGGCACAGGAGATATGTCAGAGCTGGCCCTGGGCTGGGCCACCTACAACGGAGACCACATGTCCATGTACGGCGTCAACGCCTCTGTGCCTAAGACGCTGGTCCGCCATCTGGTGCGCTATTATGCCGATACCTGCGGGGAGAAGGAGCTTTCTGAGGTGCTTCTGGACGTGCTTGATACCCCGGTAAGCCCGGAGCTTCTGCCCCCTGAGGATGGAAAGATATCCCAGAAGACAGAGGACCTGGTAGGCCCCTACGAGCTGCACGATTTTTACCTCTATTATGTGCTGCGTTTCGGCTACAGGCCTTCAAAGATATACCGTATGGCTCTCCAGGCCTTCGAGGGGCAGTACGGCAGAGAGGTCATTTTAAAATGGCTGAAGGTATTCTACAGAAGGTTCTTCAGCCAGCAGTTTAAGCGCTCCTGCCTGCCTGACGGGCCAAAGGTGGGTTCCGTAGCCGTATCGCCCAGAGGGGATCTCAGGATGCCCAGCGACGGCTCAAGCAGACTCTGGCTGGAGGAGCTGGAGCGGCTGGGATAAGCTTGCAGGAGTCCCGGCCCTGAACGCATGGGTAAGGAGAAGAGACTATGATAAACAGCACATCAAATAAGCAGGTCAAGCGGGTGGTAAACCTGCGCACAAAGGCAAAGGCCCGCCGTGAGGAGGGCATGTATGTGGCAGAGGGACTGCGCATGTGCAGGGAATGCCGGAAAGAGGAGGTGGATTCCCTGTATGTCACAGAGCCCTTCCTGGCAGAGGAGGAGAACCGCAGATGGCTGTCCTCCTATCGGTATGAGCTGGTGACCGAGGCAGTGATGAACACCATGGCAGATACGAAGACGCCCCAGGGAGTACTGGCGGTGATGAGACAGAGAAGATACCGGCTGGAGGATATTCTGGCTGGAAAGGCAGGTCTTGCGTCCGCCCCATCCCAGGAAAAGCCTCATACCATCATGATACTGGAGACACTTCAGGACCCCGGAAACCTGGGCACTATCATCCGGGCAGGAGAGGGCGCAGGCATCACAGGCGTGGTGATGAATAAGGAGACAGCAGACATTTACAACCCAAAGGTGATACGCTCCACCATGGGCTCCATCTTCCGTGTCCCCTTCGTGTATGTGGATTCCCTGGAGGAGGCCTGCCGGGAGATGAAAGCCCATGGGGTGCGCCTGTTTGCAGCACATTTAAAAGGAACGAATAATTATGACAAAGAGGATTATACTGGCAGTGTAGGCTTTTTGATCGGAAATGAAGCAAACGGCTTAACGGAGGAAACAGCGGCCCTGGCAGACTGCTATATCAGGATACCAATGGCCGGAAAGGTGGAATCCTTAAATGCAGCCGTGGCTGCCTCTGTCCTCATGTTTGAGGCAGCAAGGCAGAGGAGGTCAAAATAAAAAGCCGCAGAGAGGAGCATAGGATGGCGTCGATCGGATGGCTTTTGACATTTTTGGCGTTTTTAGGTCTGGAGCTTTTGTGCGGCTGCTTTGTGTCGCTGTGGTTTGCAGCAGGCTCCGTGGGGGCCTGGATCGGGTGTCAGGCAGGACTATCCATGGAGGGGCAGCTGGCAGTATTTCTGGCAGTGTCCTTTCTGACTCTGATACTCCTGCGTCCGGCAGCATTTCTGTTTGCGGGAAGAGGGAGGGCTGGCAGGCACCATGAGGCTGCAGATTGACAGGGAACGGGAATACGGACTTGTGCTGGAGGGCGGCGGAGCCAGGGGAGCCTACCAGATAGGCGCCTGGCGTGCCCTTCGGGAAGCGGGGATACGGATAAAGGGGATCGCAGGAACCTCTGTGGGAGCCTTAAACGGCGCCCTTATCTGCATGGACGAATTTGACAGGGCAGAGCACATCTGGGAGACCATCCGCTATTCCAGAGTGATGGATGTGGATGACGCTCTGGTGGAGAGGCTTAAAAATGTTACCTTCAAGAATCTTTCCGGACTGAACATAAGCGAGGTCATAGGGACCGCAAAGCGTATCTTAAAGGACAGAGGCTTTGATATTGCCCCCTTGAGACAGCTGATCGGGGAGGCCGTGGATGAGGAGAAGATACGGGGATCCGGCAGGGAGCTCTACGTAGTCACATACTCCCTCTCTGACCGTCAGCCCCTTTCTGTCAATGTGAAGGAGGTACCGGAGGGGGAAATACCGGATATCCTTATGGCCAGCGCCTATCTCATCGGCTTCCGCCAGGAGAGGCTGGGCGGAAAGTATTATATGGACGGAGGCGGCATCAACAATGTGCCTGTGGACGTGCTGGCAGAGAGAGGATATAAGGATATCATCGTGCTGCGCATTTACGGCTACGGAGTGGACACAGAGAGGCGTTTTGCGGTGCCGGAGGATGTGAATCTCTATCATGTGGCGCCCCGCCAGGAGCTGGGCGGCATTTTGGAATTTGACAGGAAGAGGGCCAGGAGAAACATGCTCCTGGGCTATATGGATGCCAGCCGGATGCTGTATGGACTTGAGGGGCGCAGCTACTACTTGGATGCCCCGGAGGGAGAGGCCTATTACTTTGACCGCATGATGACGGAGACCCACCAGATCCTCTCATGGCTGAAGCCGGAGGAGAAGCTGGCCCCTTATGGGGAAGAACGGTCAGGCTACCGGCTGTACACAGAGGAGATATTCCCGCGCATTGCAAAGGAGCTTAAGCTGAAGGAGGGCTGGGATTACAAGGCGCTCTATCTGGCTGTTTTAGAGGAGCTTGCAAAACAGTACCGCATCAGCCGTTTTAAGATCTATACGCCTGATTCCCTGTTGGGCCTCATATGCAGAAGAAGGGCGGCAGAAGAAAGGAAGAAGCTCGGAGCTTTTGCATGCTGCACCGCGGCTGCTGAGAGGACGGCCGACGCTCCGGTTTCGGATATAAGAAGCACTAAGACACCTGATTTTTCCTAAGAACCAGAGCAGCACGGGCGCAACTCGCTGCGCTCAAACAATCATTGATGCTGCTCTGAACGGAAAAGCCAGCTGCCTAAGTGCTTCTTATGTCCTGCAAAGTCGCTCCGACCTTCCTCTCAGCAGCCGCGGCGCAATATGCAAAAGCTTCAGGAAGACTCTGCTTGACATCTCACCTATGATGTAGTATATTATGCATAAAGTTGCATAATTATTAATAATTATAAAAAATTTACGCCATGATATATGGCAGAATACGGAGGAAACTATGAATTTAAAGGGAAGACATTTTTTAACACTGAAAGATTATACACCAGAGGAGATTACATACCTTCTGGATCTTGCTGCTGACCTGAAGGAGAAGAAGAAAAAAGGCATCCTGGTGGATTCCTTAAGGGGCAAAAATGTGGCCCTGATCTTTGAGAAGACCAGCACCAGAACACGCTGTGCTTTTGAGGTAGCTGCCCATGACCTGGGAATGGGAACCACCTATCTGGATCCTTCTGGCTCCCAGATCGGCAAGAAGGAGAGCATTGCAGACACTGCAAGGGTTCTTGGACGGATGTATGAGGGAATTGAGTACAGAGGCTTTGGACAGGAGATCGTGGAGGAGCTGGCAAAATATGCAGGCGTGCCTGTATGGAACGGCCTGACAAATGAGTACCATCCCACCCAGATGCTGGCAGACCTTCTGACCATCCGCGAGCATTTGGGACATTTAAAGGGAGTAAAGCTTGTTTATATGGGCGATGCGCGTTATAATATGGGTAACTCCCTGATGGTTGCCTGCGCAAAGATGGGGATGCATTTCGTCGCCTGTGCGCCGGAAAAGTACTTCCCCGATAAGGCCCTGGTAGAGCAGTGCCAGGCATATGCAGCGGCTAGCGGCGGCTCCATCACCCTGACAGAGGATGTGATGACAGCGGTAAAGGGAGCTGACGTGATCGACACAGACGTGTGGGTATCTATGGGTGAGCCGGATGAGATCTGGGAGGAGCGGATCCATGATCTGAGCCCATATAAGGTTACAAAGGCTGTTATGGACTGCGCAGGCCCCCAGGCGATCTTCCTTCACTGCCTGCCATCCTTCCACGATCTGAAGACAAAGATCGGTAAGGAAATGGGCGAGCGCTTCCACGTATCAGAGCTTGAGGTGACAGACGAGGTATTCGAGTCCAGCCAGTCTGTTGTATTTGATGAGGCTGAGAACAGAATGCATACCATCAAGGCTGTCATGCTTGCAACATTACAGTAAGAGTCTGCCGTCAGATTTTTAAAATGCGGCGGCGCGTGTGCTGCTTGGCAGCATGAAGATTTAGGAGAATAAGATATATGCATGGACATAAGGGACGGAGTGTGCGCCACGCCGGGGTATTCCTGGATGTGGCCCACCTGATTCTGGGAACCGCCATTGTGATCTTGGCAGTGCTGTCATTTATCAATCCGGAGGGAAATCTGATGCTTTTCCCTCTGGTATTTTTGCTGTCAGCAGTTTTAAATGGGATCAGCTGCGTTTTCCAGCTTAAGACAAGAGGAAGGGATAAGCGGAAATTCCGGGTAGGAGTATTCCAGCTGCTTTTAGCCGTCTTTTTGGGCTTCCTGGGCATTTTGAGCGCAGTGAGCCTGTGGTTTTAAGGATCTGGTGAGGGACAAGACACCAGGGCTTCAAGCCGTGCAAAAGGCGTAAAGGTGAGGTAAGAGATGAAGGCAGAGATTTTAAAAGTGCTAAAGGAGAATAAGGGATACCTGTCGGGGCAGCAGCTGTGCGAGAGCCTGGGGGTATCCCGCACCGCTGTGTGGAAGGCCATGGGCCAGTTAAAGGAGGAGGGCTACCAGATCGAGGCTGTGAGAAACCGGGGCTACCGCCTGGTGGAGACCGCCGATGTCATGACAACGGCGGAACTTCGGACCATGCTCTGCACCAAATGGATGGGAGCCGGACTGGAATACTTTGACGAGACGGACTCTACCAACATCCAGGCCAGAAGGCTGGCTGAGAATGGCGCTCCTCACGGCACCTTGGTGGTGGCGGACTGCCAGACAGCAGGCAAGGGCCGGCGCGGCAGGAGCTGGGTATCACCTCACGGCACAGGCATCTGGATGAGCATGGTGTTAAGGCCGGCTTTTTCCCCTGCCCATGCTTCCATGCTGACTTTGGTCGCCGGGATGGCTGTGGTAAAGGGGATCCGCATGGCCACAGGCCTTGAACCTATGATCAAGTGGCCCAATGACGCAGTGCTGAGGGGAAGGAAGATCTGCGGCATCCTGACAGAGATGAGCACGGAGGATGACTGTATCCGTTATGTTGTGACGGGGATCGGCATCAATGTCAATACGGAAAGTTTCCCGCCGGAGATCGCATCCACGGCGACCTCTTTGAAGCTTGAGATGGGAGAAAATGTAAAAAGGAGCCCTATCATCGCCGCAGTGGCAGAGGCCTTTGAAGAATATTATGAAATTTTCACCAAAACCTGTGATATGTCCGGCCTGAAGGAAGAGTATGACCAGGTTCTGGCGAATAGAGACTGCCAGGTCTGTGTGCTGGATCCCAAGGGAGAGTACCGTGGAAGAGCCCTGGGTATTGACAGCGAGGGAAGCCTTTTGGTGGAGCGGGAGGACGGGCATATTGTCTCCGTGATATCCGGCGAGGTTTCAGTAAGGGGAATCTATGGCTATGTATAGTACATCACATTTTTATGATAAGCTTCAGGTTCTGGAGTCAGAGGACAAGCCCCTTAAGCGGGCAGAAAGGCTGGCTGCCATAGAGCGTCCCCTTCTCGCCTGGTATGCTTCCAGGGCCAGAGCCCTTCCATGGCGTGACAAGCCGGAGCCCTATCGGGTGTGGATATCGGAGATCATGCTCCAGCAGACCAGGGTGGAGGCAGTAAAGCCTTATTTTGAACGGTTTATGACAGCATTTCCGGGTATCAGGGAGCTGGCGGAGGCCGATGATGATCATCTTATGAAAATGTGGGAGGGCCTAGGCTATTACAACCGGGCCCGGAATTTGAAGGCAGCAGCCCGGATGATGATGGAAGAATACGGCGGCTGCCTTCCCTCTGCCTATGATGAGCTTTTAAAGCTTCCGGGGATCGGAAGCTACACAGCGGGAGCTATTGCCTCCATTGCCTTCGGTCTTCCCATGCCGGCAGTGGACGGAAATGTGCTTCGCGTGATATCGAGGCTCCTGGGAGACCGTGAGGATATCAGGAAGGCCTCGGTGAAGGCCAGAATGGAGGAGGAGCTGAAAGGTATCATGCCAAAGGATGAGGCCAGCAGCTACAACCAGGGCCTGATCGAGGTGGGAGCCCTGGTGTGTATCCCTGTGGGAGAGCCCAAATGCGCAGAGTGTCCCCTCTCCTCCCTGTGCCTTACAGGCAAAAACGGCTGGTGGAAGGAAATTCCTTATAAATCGCCAAAAAAGGCCAGGAAGATTGAGGAGAAAACCGTCTTTATAATAGAGAGGGGAGACGAGGTAGCCATAGGAAAGCGGCCGTCCACGGGCCTTCTGGCATCACTCTATGAGCTGCCCAATGTGGAGGGGATACTGAAGGCCGGTGAGATCTGCAAAGCCTTAGGCTTTCAGGAGGAGCAGGTGGCAAAGATAGAGGCTCTTCCAAAGGCCAAGCATATTTTCTCCCATGTAGAATGGCATATGATCGGCTACCGGGTGGTTCTTGGAGCAGAGGAGGACTTATCCGGGAAGCTGAAATCCCAGGCCTGCTTTATGGTGGAAAAGGAATTGCTGAAAAGCTCCTATGCCCTTCCCAATGCCTTTCGGGCCTACAGGGTTGGATAAGTTTGTAAAAAATGGATACAATGGAAAGGGAGGGATACTGAATGAAAAGCATGCTGTTTGTATTCAATCCCCGTTCCGGTAAGGAGCAGATCAGGGGATATTTGTTGGAAATATTGGATATTTTCACAAAGGCAGGCTATGATATCCATGTCCATGTGACCCAGAGGCCCTTGGATGCAACAGAGGTTGTGAGAAAGCTGGGAGAGCATATGGACCTGATCGTGTGCAGCGGAGGAGATGGGACCTTGAATGAAGCCATCACGGGGATGATGGGCCTTAAGAAGCTGCCCCTTCTGGGCTACATTCCGGCAGGCTCCACCAATGATTTTGCTTCCAGCCTCCGGATACCGAAGAAGATGGAGAAGGCGGCATCGGACATTGTGGAGGGACGTGCCTGCGCCATTGATGTGGGAACCTTCTGCAGTGAGCGGTATTTCATGTATATTGCGGCCTTTGGGGCATTTACAGGGGTATCCTATCTGACACCTCAGGACAGGAAGAATCTTCTGGGACACCAGGCCTATATGCTGGAGGCGGTGAAGAGCTTGTCAGATATTAAGCCGATTCCCATGAGGGTGGAGTGGGAGGACAAGGTACTGGAGGAGGAGTTTGCCTTTGGCATGGTGACGAATACCTTGAGCGTAGGCGGCTTTAGGGGGCTGGTGAACCAGTCGGTTGCCTTAAATGACGGACTCTTTGAGGTGCTCCTGATCAGGATGCCCAGGACGCCGGGGGATCTAAGCAACATCATCTCCTACATGTTCTTAAAAGAAGAGCCCAACGAATATGTGTACAAGTTCAAGACCTCCTCCCTGCGCATTACCTCTGAGAAAGAAGTGGACTGGGTTCTGGACGGGGAGTACGGAGGAGCCAGGACAGAGGTGGAGATCGCAAACCTGAGAGAAAAGGTGAAGATCATGCTGGGAAGTGAATAAATGGATGGCCGCCATAGCGGAAAAACAGAAGAAAACTGTCGAAAAATGTTGAAATACGGATAAAGTTAGTATATAATGATAAGTTGTGGAACTACCCACATTTACCTTTAAGCGAAAGGACGTTTATCAGTGGAAAAGGACGATTTTTTAAAGAAGCTGGAAAAGCTGGTCGAGCAGGCGAAGAAAAAGCACAATACGCTGGACGCTGGCGAGATCAATGATTTTTTTACCGGGGATAATCTGTCACCGGAGCAGATGGATCAGATTTACAGTTACCTGGAGAACCGCAATATCGATGTGGTTCCCGTACTGGACGAGGCGATGTTAAGCGGTGATCCGGCGCTCATGGAGGAGATTGATCTGGACCTGGATTTAGACGATGACAGCTTCATGAAGGACGCAGAGGAAGAAGAAATCGACCTGGATGCAGTGGACCTGTTAGAGGGGATCGGCACAGAGGATCCGGTCCGCATGTATCTGAAGGAAATCGGCACCGTACCCCTTCTTACGGCAGATGAGGAGTTAGAACTGGCCCAGCGCAAGGCTGATGGCGATGAGTCTGCAAAAGAACGGCTGATCGAGGCCAATCTCCGTCTTGTAGTCAGCATTGCGAAGCGTTATACGGGCAGAGGAATGAGCTTTTTGGATCTGGTACAGGAAGGAAACCTGGGACTGATTAAAGGCGTAGAGAAATTCGACTATACAAAGGGTTATAAGTTAAGTACATATGCAACATGGTGGATCCGCCAGTCCGTGACAAGAGCCCTGGCAGACCAGGCAAGGACCATCCGGGTGCCGGTGCATATGGTTGAGACGATCAATAAGATGTCAAAAATGCAGAGAAAGCTTACTCTGGAGCTGGGTTATGAGCCATCAGTGACAGAACTGGCAGAGGCACTGGACATGACAGAGGACAAGGTCATGGAGATCATGCAGATCGCCAGAGAGCCGGCTTCCCTGGAGACGCCAATCGGTGAGGAGGACGACTCCAACTTAGGCGATTTCGTGGCGGACAACAATGTTGTCACCCCGGAGGGAAATGTGGAATCTGTTATGCTCAGAGAGCATATTGATGCACTGTTGGGCGATCTGAAGGAGAGGGAGCGCCAGGTGATCGTGCTCCGGTTTGGCCTGGAGGACGGCCATCCCAGGACCTTGGAGGAGGTTGGCAAGGAGTTCAATGTCACCAGGGAGCGTATCCGGCAGATCGAGGCAAAGGCTTTGAGAAAGCTGAGAAACCCTGTAAGGAGCAAGCGCATCAGGGATTTCCTGTAGGCGAAACTGTGAAGGATAAAGAGGATGCTGCAGAAGCTTGTGTTTCTGCAGTATCCTTTTTAAGAATATGGACGATTTATCGAGAACAAAAGAAAGGAAGGGTCAGATGGCCTGTCAGGCAAGCAAGAGGAATTACCAGAGAGAGCTGGATAAGATACTAGAGGGCCTTGAGGGAAAAGAAAAGCGGCCTTCCCTGCTCCTCCACAGCTGCTGTGCGCCCTGCAGCAGCTATGTGCTGGAATATCTGAGCAGGTATTTTGATATTACTCTTTTCTATTATAATCCCAATATCTATCCCCCGTCAGAGTACGGAGAGCGGGTAGCGGAGCAGAAGCGCCTGATCGCGGAGATGAAGCTTGCGCGGCCTGTGCATTTTCTGGAGGGAAGCTATGACACGGAAGCATTTTACCGCATGGCAAAGGGACATGAAAAGGACAGGGAGGGAGGAGAGCGCTGTTTCCTCTGCTATGAGCTGAGGCTTCGGGAAGCGGCAAAGGCAGCAAAAGAGGGCGGATTTGACTATTTTACCACCACCTTATCCATCAGTCCCCTTAAAAATGCGGCAAAGCTCAATGAGATCGGCCTGGCTCTTTCCGAGGAAACAGGCATCCCCTATCTGGTGTCTGATTTTAAAAAGAAAAACGGCTATAAGCGTTCCGTGGAATTATCATCGGAATACGGACTTTACAGACAGGATTACTGTGGCTGTGTATATTCCATGGAGGAAGCAAAAGCGAGAAAATCAAGCGGTCATTGAGAAGTTTTGCTTGTGAAAAAATCGCTCAGGATTTTGCCGATTAACTTGACATGGGAAGTCGGATGTAATAGAATCATTTATGAGGGACATGGTTGCCAACTGTGTTCGAGAGTATAAAACAGTGAATAAGGAGAGTGTAGTATGATCAGCAAAACATTAACTATTGTAAATCCTTCCGGTTTACACTTAAGACCAGCAGGTGTGCTGTCTCAGACAGCTATGAAGTTCAAGAGCGATGTTACGATTGAGTGCGGGGAGAAGAAGATCATCGCAAAGAGCGTGCTGAACGTAATGGCAGCAGGCATCAAGTGCGGAACTGAGATCAATTTGATCTGCGATGGCGAGGATGAGGAAGCTGCTATGCAGACTCTGACCGAAGCGATCGAGGGCGGACTGGGCGAGATGTAATCAAACGTCTTATAGGACTGGCTGGGGATGTATCCATAAGGATGCATCCCTTTTTTTACGAGCGTTCCTGTTTTTTATTACGCTCGTTCCTCGCTTCATAAAAACTTACGGGAACCGCGAACTCAGCTTTGCTTCGTTTGCGCAGCAAATAGTTCGCGAGGTCTTTCACGAGCGTTCCTATTTTTTAATTCTTTGTTTGCAATTCTTAATCCTTCCTTACTTCCGTTGAGAAGAGAAAAAAGATATGTTATGGTAAATACAGGTATTATGAAAGAAGAAAAGTGAGGAGGAGAGAATATGAAAGGATGGAAAAAAATGGAAGAGGGAGCCGGGACACGCAGAAGGACAAAAATCCCGCAGGTGAGAGTATGGGGAACAGCGTTCCTGCTCTCGGCCCTGGTACTGGCGGGCTGCGGTGCTGGTTCCAGCAAGAGCTCCGTAGTGGCGGCAGAAACTGCGGCAGCCGCTATGGGAATGCCGGAAAGAGGCATTTATATGGCTGCCATGGATGCAGCGCCGGAAGAAGCGGCGTTTGAGGGAGAGATCCCGGCCAACGATAGCCTGGGGGATACGAAGCTGTCCTCGGAGTCAGGAAGCCTGCAGGCTGTAAGTACAGCCCGGAAGCTGATACGCAATGTCAGCATGGATGTGGAGACAAAGGAGTTTGAGACGCTGGTACAGTCTGTGACAGGGAAGATCACAGAGCTGGGAGGCTATGTAGAGCAGTCGGAGATGTCAGGAAGCCGTTTAAATTATCTGGGAGAAGCGATTCCCAGATATGCCTCCATTACGGCAAGGATCCCTTCTGAACGCCTTGATTCCTTTGTGGCAGAGGTGGAGGCCAGCGGGAATGTCACGAGCAGGTCAGAGTCCACAGAGGATGTGACCCTGCAGTACAGCGATGTGGAGAGCCGGAAAAAGTCTCTGGAGATCGAGCAGGAACGCATCTGGGCCCTGCTTGAAAAGGCAGATTCCCTGGATTCCGTGATCGCTCTGGAGGAGCGCCTGTCAGAGATACGCTATGAGCTGGAATCCCTGGGCTCCAGGCTGCGCCTTTATGACAATCAGGTAGAGTACAGCACAGTGAGGCTTTCCATATCCGAGGTAAAGGATCTGACCCCGGCAGCCCCTGAGACCACCTCAGCCAGGATCCAAAAGGGCTTTGAGGATAATCTGGAGGCACTTTCTCTCATGCTCACCAACGCGCTCATCGGCATCCTCACATCAGCGCCCTTCTGGCTTCCTCTTGTGCTGGCAGCACTGATCGTCTGGAGGCTGGTGCGCAGGATCAAGAGAAAGACAGGGGCAAAGGAGAAAGAGAAGAAGCTGGCAGGACTTCCGTTCAGAGCCAAGGAGATGAAGGAAGAGGAGAAGAAAGAGGACGATAAATAAATAGAAGAGTATCGATCAGAGGTATCAGAAGAGCAGGACAGCCGCCAAAATGGAGGAAGTCCTGCTCTTTTGTGTTGGGATTAATGAAAAAAACGAAAAAATAGCAGATAAAATATTATATATGCAGATAATTATTTGTTTAAAATAATAATTATCTAATTATCTGAAAATTTAATTGAAAAAATTGTTTACAAACGAGAAAAAATGTAGTATCATCTCAACTATAAAAAATAGTAACGCTCGTGAGAGACCTTGCGAACTATTTTTCATGCATCGCACGTAAGAGCCCAAAAGACAGGCTCTAAGTGCTCATAGCTATAAAAAATAGGAAATCAATAAAAGCCGCCGGAAATCCCCCACCCCACATATTTCCCGGAAGGCAAAAAGAAAGGATGAGAAAAGTTATGGACCCCAAACAGAAACTGCCAGGACTGTACGATCCGCGTTTTGAGCATGACAACTGCGGTATCGGTGCTGTTGCCAATATTAAGGGAATAAAAACGCACGAGACAGTCGATCAGGCACTCCACATCGTGGAAAATCTGGAACACAGAGCAGGTAAGGATGCAGAAGGAAAGACCGGTGACGGTGTAGGCATCATGCTGCAGATTTCCCATAAGTTCTTTAAAAAGGCTGCTGCTGCCTCCGGTATTGCATTAGGCGGAGAGCGGGAGTATGGTATCGGTATGTTCTTTTTCCCGCAGGATGAGCTTGCCAGGAACCAGGCCATGAAGATGTTTGAGATCATTGTGAAAAAGGAAGGCCTTACCTTCTTAGGCTGGAGGGTAGTCCCCACTGCCCCTGAGGTCTTAGGCAAGAAGGCCGTAGATGTGATGCCCTACATTGCCCAGGGCTTTGTGGCAAAGCCGGAGGGCGTAAAGGCCGGTATTGATTTTGACAGAAAGCTGTATGTGGTGCGCCGCGTGTTTGAGCAGAGTAATGAGGACACCTACGTGGTATCCTTAAGCAGCCGCACCATTGTATATAAAGGAATGTTCCTTGTGGGAGAGCTGAGGCTTTTCTTCCAGGATCTCCAGGATAAGGATTATGAGTCGGCCATTGCCATTGTCCACTCGCGTTTCAGCACCAATACAAATCCAAGCTGGATGCGTGCCCATCCCTACCGTTTCATCGTACATAACGGTGAGATCAACACCATCCGCGGCAACGTAGATAAGATGATCGCCCGCGAGGAAAATATGGAGTCCGAGTACTTTAAGTACGATATGCACAAGGTGCTTCCCATCATCAATGAAGAGGGTTCCGACTCCGCCATGCTTGACAATGCCCTGGAATTTATGGTCATGAGCGGCATGGAGCTTCCCCTGGCCGTGATGGTGACCATCCCTGCACCATGGGAAAATGACAAATACATGGACTCCGAGATCAAGGATTTCTACCGCTACTATGCTACCATGATGGAGCCCTGGGACGGTCCGGCCTCCATCCTGTTTACAGACGGTGACGTGGTGGGAGCTGTCCTTGACAGAAACGGACTGCGTCCATCCAGATATTACATCACGGATAACGGCTATATGATCCTGGCCTCCGAGGTAGGAGCCATTGATATTGACCAGACAAGGGTCGTGAAAAAGGACCGTCTCCGTCCCGGAAAAATGCTCCTGGTCGACACGGTACAGGGACGCCTGATCAGTGATGAGGAGCTGAAAAAACGCTATGCCACCAGACAGCCCTACGGCGAATGGCTGGATTCCAACCTGATCGATATCAAGGATCTGCCTGTTCCGAATAAGGGCGTTCCGGCCATGGAAAAGGAGCAGCGCTCAAAGCTCCAGAAGACCTATGGCTATACCTATGAACAGTACAAGACCATGATTCTTCCTATGGCTCTCAATGGTGCAGAGGCTGTTTCCGCCATGGGTGCAGACAGTCCTCTGGCAGTGCTTTCAAAGAAGCACCAGCCGCTGTTCAACTATTTTAAGCAGATGTTTGCCCAGGTAACGAACCCGCCCATTGACGCCATCCGCGAGGAGATCGTCACGTCCACCACGGTATATGTGGGAGAGGAGGGCAATATTTTAGAGGAAACGGCAGAGAACTGCAAGATCCTGAAGGTATCCAACCCGATCCTTACGGAGACCGATCTTCTGAAGATCAAAAGTATGAAAAAGGAGGGATTTAAGGTAGAGGTGATCCCGATCACCTACTACAAGAATACCTCTCTTGAGAAGGCCCTTGACCGCCTGTTTTTGGAGGTTGACAGAGCCCATAAGGACGGCGGAAATATCATCATCCTTTCCGACCGCGATATCGATGAAAACCATGTGCCGATTCCATCCCTCCTTGCTGTGTCCGCTGTCCACCAGCATCTGGTACGGACGAAGAAGCGTACCAGTATGGCTCTGATCCTGGAGAGCGGCGAGCCCAGAGAGGTCCATCATTTTGCCACCCTCTTAGGCTACGGCGCATGTGCCATCAATCCCTATCTTGCCCATGAGTCCATCCGGTATCTGATCGAGACAAAGATGCTGGATAAGGATTATTACGCAGCTGTGATCGACTATGACCTGGCAGTGCTCCACGGCATTGTAAAGATCGCTTCCAAGATGGGTATTTCCACCATCCAGTCCTACCAGGGCGCTCAGATCTTCGAGGCTATCGGTATCTGCAAGGAAGTGGTGGATAAGTATTTTACCGATACGGTCAGCCGTGTGGAGGGCGTTACCTTAAAGGATATTGCAAATGACGTGGATGTGCTCCATTCAGCCGCTTTTGATCCTCTGGGGCTGGATGTGGACCTGACCTTAGACAGCGTGGGAAGCCACAAGTCACGTTCCGGCCAGGAGGAGCATTTATACAATCCTCTCACCATCCATCTCCTTCAGGAGGCTGCAAGGACAGGGGATTACAGCATATTTAAGCAGTATACCGCAGAGGTTGACCGGAATGACAAGACCTATCACCTGCGTTCCCTGATCGATTTTCATTTCCCGGAGGACGGAGGCATCCCCTTGGACCAGGTGGAGAGTGTGGATTCCATTGTAAAGCGCTTTAAGACAGGCGCTATGTCCTACGGCTCCATTTCCCAGGAAGCACATGAGACCTTAGCCATTGCCATGAACCGTCTCCACGGCAAGTCCAACACAGGTGAAGGCGGCGAGAGCTTAGACAGGCTGGTTCCGGGACCGGCGAACAACAACCGCTGTTCCGCCATCAAGCAGGTGGCATCCGGTCGTTTCGGCGTTACCAGCCGCTACCTTGTAAGTGCCCAGGAGATCCAGATCAAGATGGCCCAGGGCGCAAAGCCCGGTGAGGGCGGACAGCTTCCGGGCAAGAAGGTTTACCCGTGGGTGGCAAGGACCAGGCATTCAACCACAGGCGTTACCCTGATCTCACCGCCGCCTCACCACGATATTTATTCCATCGAGGATCTGGCACAGCTGATCTATGATTTAAAGAACTCCAACACAAGGGCCAGGATCTCTGTCAAGCTGGTGTCTGAGGCAGGAGTGGGAACCGTTTCCGCCGGTGTTGCAAAAGCCGGAGCCCAGGTTATCCTGATCTCCTCCTATGACGGCGGTACAGGTGCGGCTCCCAGAAACTCTATCTACAATGCAGGCCTTCCATGGGAGCTGGGTGTGGCTGAGGCTCACCAGTCCCTGATCATGAACGGCCTCCGTGACAGAGTGGTGCTGGAGACAGACGGAAAGCTGATGACAGGCCGCGATGTTGCCATTGCCTGTATGCTGGGCGCAGAGGAGTTCGGCTTTGCCACAGCTCCCCTTGTTACCATGGGCTGCGTTATGATGCGTGTCTGCAACCTGGATACCTGCCCGATGGGCATTGCCACCCAGAATCCGGAGCTGCGCAAGCGCTTTAAGGGCAAACCGGAGTATGTGGTGAATTTCATGAAATTTATCGCCGAAGAGCTTCGGGAGTACATGGCAAAGCTGGGCGTGCGCACAGTGGATGAGCTTGTGGGACGCACCGATCTCTTAAGGCGCAAGAATAGCGATGAGATCCCATTCAGCCGCGCAAAGGAAGTGAATTTAAGCAGGATCCTGGATAACCCGTATGCGGGACAGAAGCTGGCCGGCTACAATGAAAAACAAGTCTATGACTTTAAGCTGGATGAAACCATTGACGAGAGCGTATTCTTAAAGAAGTTCAAGAGCGCCTTAAGCAATGGGCAGAAAAAGAGCATTCAGGTGGATGTGTCCAATGTGAACCGTACCTTGGGAACTATTTTCGGAGCGGAGATCACAAGAAAGTACCCGGAGGGGCTGCCGGAGGATACCTTTACCATAGGCTGCAACGGAAGCGGCGGCCAGAGCTTTGGCGCATTTATCCCCAAGGGCCTGACACTGGAGCTGGTGGGTGATTCCAACGATTACTTCGGCAAGGGTCTTTCCGGAGGCAAACTGATCGTATACCCGCCTCAGGGTGTGCAGTTTAAGGCAGAGGATAATATTGTAATTGGAAATGTGGCACTGTATGGAGCTACCAGCGGAAAGGCCTTCATAAGCGGTATTGCAGGCGAGCGCTTCTGTGTCCGCAACTCCGGTGCAACGGCTGTTGTGGAGGGCGTGGGAGACCACGGCTGCGAGTACATGACAGGCGGCTGCGTGGTAGTATTAGGTCCCACAGGCAAGAATTTCGCAGCCGGCATGAGCGGCGGCATTGCCTACGTGCTGGACGAGGACAGAAGCCTTTACAAACGCCTCAACAAGGAGCTTGTCTCCTTTGAGGAGGTAACAAATAAATACGATGTACTGGAGCTCAAGGGCCTGATCCAGGAGCATGTGGCTTACACCAACTCCGAGAAGGGCAAGAGGATCCTGGACAACTTCAGCGAGTACCTGCCGAAATTTAAGAAGATCGTTCCTCATGATTACCGGCGCATGATGAATGCCATCGTGCAGATGGAGGAAAAGGGATTGAACAGCGAGCAGGCGCAGATTGAAGCATTTTACGCCAACATCAGAGGCTAAGGAGGTGCAGGAAAATGGGTAAAATGACAGGATTTTTAGAGTATGAGCGTGAGACCAGTAAAGAGGTTGCTCCAAAGGAGCGCATAAAGAATTGGAAGGAATTCCACCTCCCCTTAAAGGAGGCAGAGCAGCGGTGCCAGGGAGCCCGCTGCATGGACTGCGGCGTCCCCTTCTGCCAGTCAGGTATGATGATCGGCGGCATGGTAAGCGGCTGTCCCTTAAACAACCTGATCCCTGAGTGGAATGACCTTGTATATACAGGCAACTGGCATCAGGCCTTTAACAGGCTGAAAAAGACCAACAGCTTCCCGGAGTTCACATCCAGAGTCTGCCCGGCTCCCTGTGAGGCTGCATGTACCTGCGGCTTAAACGGTGACCCGGTGACTGTGAAGGAGAATGAGCGCGCCATTATTGAGAAGGCCTATGCAGAGGGCTTTGCAAAGGTAAAGCCGCCAACGGTCCGCACCGGAAAGCGGGTTGCCGTCATCGGCTCCGGCCCTGCGGGCCTGGCTGCCGCAGACCAGTTAAATAAGCGGGGCCACAGCGTCACCGTATTTGAGCGCAGCGACCGGGTGGGAGGCCTTCTGATGTACGGCATTCCCAATATGAAGCTGGAAAAATGGGTGATCGACCGCAAGGTGGAGGTAATGAAGCAGGAGGGCGTCACCTTCGTGACAAATGCGGACGTGGGCAAAAACTACAAGGCAGCCAAAGTCATGAGGGATTTTGACCGCGTGATTTTAGCCTGCGGCGCCTCCAATCCCAGAAATATCGATGTAACAGGAAGAGATGCCCAGGGGATCTATTTTGCAGTGGATTTCCTAAAGGCCACCACAAAGAGCCTTTTAGATTCCAATTTAGAGGATGGAAATTATATCTCTGCCAAGGATAAGAACGTCATCGTCATAGGCGGCGGCGACACTGGAAACGACTGTGTAGGCACCTCCATCCGCCAGGGCTGCGCCTCCGTGACCCAGCTGGAGATGATGCCAAAGCCTCCTGTAAAGAGAGCCGACAACAACACCTGGCCCGAATGGCCCAGGATCCTGAAAACAGACTACGGCCAGGAAGAAGCCATAAGCGTCTTCGGCTCCGACCCCAGGATCTACCAGACCACTGTCAAGGAATTCATCAAGGATGCCGAGGGCAAGGTCTGCAAAGCCATCCTGGTAAGCCTGGCAGCCCAGAAGGACAATGAGACAGGAAGAGTCATGATGGTGCCCGTAGAAGGTAGCGAAAAGGAGGTCCCTGCAGACCTGGTACTGATCGCAGCCGGATTCTTAGGCACACAGGCATATGTAGCAGACGCCTTTGGGGTAGAGCTGAACAGCCGTACAAATGTGGCAACAGAGGCCGGAGAGTATCAGACAAATGTAGAAAAAGTATTCGTAGCCGGAGACATGCACCGTGGACAGTCCCTGGTAGTATGGGCCATCAGAGAAGGAAGAGAAGTAGCAAAGTCAGTAGACGAAAGCCTGATGGGGTATACAAACTTGGCATAGCTACAAGCAGTGCGCTCGCGCTTGCAAAAGGGCCGGAGAGAAAGGCAGCTTTTCGCTTTTCTCTCCGGCCCTTTTGCAAGCGCGAGCATACGGCGCCAGCCGTCCATCGAGATGTAGCGAAGCGGAATCGAGATGGGAGCACTGCGTTCCCGCGGGAGGCGTCCAACAAACTTTCCCCCGCCGGGCCCCCTAATCCAAATCCCTCAATCCCCCCAAAAACAATCTCTCAAAAAACCTTGCCCTCCCCCAAAAAATATGCTATCCTAACCCCATAAGCTCCCAGGCCGATCAGCACCTGGCATTCATCCGCCTCTATCAGAAAAGCGAAAAAGCGATTTCCCAGATTATAAAAAAATCTCATATATGGAGGCAACATCCCGAAACCATAACTATTCCGAACATGTTTACAACACATTTTTGCCATGTTAAAATATAATACAGATAAAAAAGCGTCTTTACAGCTACATAAAATCCCATCGTGAAAACTTAAAAAAGATGGATAGAATGAATAGATATAGAAACAACAGCAGCCCTTATGATCTTAGGAGAGCAGAAGGGAGAAAAAGAGGAAAGATTCAAGGAGAGCAGCAATGACCGCACTAAAAGTAGAAGATGTAAAGGCATTTACATCCAAATTGTTCGTAAAGGAGGAATTTGATTCCTTTTTGGTAAAAGAAGTAACTATTGTTACATACAATGTTTTTTCCATTGACGGACATATCCGGCAGGGATATTATACAGAGGAAGAGCTGGAGGAGAAGCGGATCGAAGAATTTTCCTCCTGGAGTATGCTGCGTCCTGTCTGCTTTTCCCTGATCAAAGGAAAAAAGCTGCCGGGAAGCTTTCGCATTGTGCTGCAGCTTCCACCGCAGAATGTGGAAAAATTTGCAAAGAGCGCAGGCGCTGGAATTGATGGCAGCCAGATACAGGGGCTGTATCTGAATATCCGTTACGAAGACGGCGCATTATACTGCATAACAGGTACTTCACTGAACTTTTTTACAATGGACAAGACACTGGAACTGGAATGGGATCAGGCTGTGAGAAATTTTATGCGTTCACATGGGATCGTCTGCACAGAGGATTCATGAGCCGGCCAATAGAGAAGGACCGGAAGCCAGTTTTCATGATATCACACAGGAAGGGAGGGATGTAACATGGACAAACATAAGCTGGAGGAAAAACTGAAAAAACTTACTGCCCAGGCTGCATCAAAGGAAAACAAGCTGGAAATGACACAGGTGCTGGACGCCTTTGCGGGAGAACAGGTGACACCTGAGGAGATGGAGGATATATACAGCCGTCTGGAGAAGAAAAAGATCCAGATATTGGCAGAGGAAGGTGGAGAACAGGACGGTTCCGGCGGAGAGGAGGCCTTTCTGGAGGAAGACACAGAAGACAGCCATGATACCGCCGCCAATATGGTCCGGGAGGGCTTTCGCTGGAATATGGACAGCATGGATGAGGACAATGGGGAAGGCTTTTCACCAGGATTTTCCGAGGAAGAGGAGGAGCGGGAAACAGGGGATCTGCTTGACGGCGTGCGCAGCTCAGATCCTATCAGGGAATATTTAAAAGAGATCGGTTCGATTCCTCTCCTGTCCCCTGAACAAGAGCTGGAGCTTGCAAAGCGGAAAACTGCCGGAGATGAGGAGGCAGCAAACCAGCTGGTGGAGGCAAACCTAAGGCTGGTAGTCAGCATCGCAAAGCGCTATGCAGGACGGGGAATGAGCTTTTTGGATCTGGTCCAGGAGGGCAATATCGGCCTTATCAAGGCAGTGGAGAAGTTTGACTACACCAAGGGCTACCGTCTGAGTACCTATGCCACCTGGTGGGTAAAGCAGTCCATCACCCGTTCCCTGGCTGACCAGTCCAGGACCATCCGCCTTCCCGTGCATATGGTGGAGGCCGTGAATAAGATCCGCCGGGCCCAGCGGGCTCTTTCCGTGGAGCTGGGCAGGGAGCCTACCAACGGTGAGGTCGCAAAGGCGGTGCAGATGCCGGAAAAGAGGGTGACAGAGCTTTTGCAGGCATCCGGCGATACGGTTTCCCTGGAAACGCCAGTGGGCGATGAGGATGGCTCCAACCTGGGAGATTTTGTGGCAGATGACACCAATGCCTCCACAGAGGAAAAAGCAGAGAGCATTTTCCTGAGGGAGGAGATTGAAGCCATGCTCCAGGGCCTAAGCCCCAGGGAGCGTGAGGTGATCACCCTGCGCTTTGGCCTGAAGACCGGCCATCCGATGACCCTAGAGGAAGTGGGCAAGCGGTTCAATGTCACAAGAGAGCGCATTCGTCAGATAGAGACAGCGGCCCTTAGGAAGCTGCGCAATCCCTCAAAAAGTAAAAAGATCAGGGATTTCCTGCCATAATGACTGTATAAAAAGCAAATTTATTAGCACTCATTTTAAATGAGTGCTAATTTTATATTGACATTTTCTGATTCAGGTACTAAAATGTACCTTGTGAACAAACTGTTCGGTCAAAATGTATGTCAGGCAGGAAAGCGAAAGGGCAAGTACGCCGTCATACGGTGAAATGATAAATGATATAAGAAAGAGGCGCATGAATTATGGCAAAGAAAGGCAGTTTATCAATTACAAGCGAGAACATTTTCCCTGTGATCAAAAAGTGGCTGTATTCTGACCACGACATTTTCTACAGAGAGCTTATCAGCAATGGCTGTGACGCGATCACAAAGCTGAAAAAGCTGGAGCTCATGGGCGAATATGAGAAGCCGGAGGATGTGGATTATAAGGTCCAGGTAAGTGTGAACCAGAACGACAAGACCATTACGATCACAGATAACGGCCTGGGCATGACAGAGGAAGAGATCGATAAATACATCAACCAGATCGCATTTTCCGGCGTCCAGGACTTTATGGAGAAGTATAAGGACAAGGCCAACGAGGACCAGATCATCGGTCACTTCGGCCTGGGCTTCTATTCCGCTTTCATGGTAGCCGACAAGGTGACCATCGATTCTCTGTCCTACCAGAAGGATGCAAAGCCTGTGCACTGGGAATCTGAGGGCGGTATTGACTTTGAGATGACAGAAGGGGAGAAGGCTGAGACAGGAACCAGCATCACCCTGTACCTCAACGAGGACAGCACAGAGTTCTGCAACGAGTACAGGGCAAGAGAGGTCATTGAGAAATATTGTGCCTTTATGCCGGTGGAGATCTTCTTAAAGAACGAGACAGCAGAGCCACAGTATGAGACCATAGAGAAGGACGAGCTCACTGAGAAGGACACCGTTGTGGAAACCGTCATTGAGCCGGCTAAGACAGAGGAAAAGGAGAAGGAGGACGGCACAAAGGAGACTGTTGAGGTAGAGCCCTCCAGAGAGAAATATAAGATCTTAAAGCGCCCTGTTGCCTTAAATGACATCCATCCCCTGTGGAACAAGCATCCAAATGAGTGCAGTGAGGAGGAGTACAAGGACTTCTACCGCAAGGTATTCAGAGATTACAAGGAGCCGCTGTTCTGGATCCACCTGAACATGGATTATCCCTTCAACTTAAAGGGAATCCTGTACTTCCCGAAGATCAATATGGAGTACGACAGCCTGGAGGGAACCATCAAGCTGTACAATAATCAGGTATTTATTGCAGATAATATCAAGGAGGTCATTCCGGAGTTCCTGATGCTGTTAAAGGGTGTCATCGACTGCCCGGATCTGCCTCTTAACGTATCAAGAAGCGCCCTTCAGAATGACGGCTTTGTGAAGAAGATATCTGATTACATTACAAAGAAGGTAGCAGACAAGCTCTCCGGCATGTGCAAGACAGACAGGGAAAACTATGAGAAATACTGGGACGATATCGCTCCCTTCATCAAGTTCGGCTACATTAAGGATGAAAAGTTCTCAGAAAAAATGGGCGATTACATCCTGTACAAGAACTTAGAGGGCAAGTATCTGACCCTTCAGGACTGCCTGGATGAGAACAAAGAAAAGCATGAGAATACCATCTTCTACGTGACAGATGAGAAGGAGCAGAGCCAGTATATCAACCTGTTCAAGGAGGAGAACATTGACGCAGTGATCATGCCTGCTGCCATTGACAATCCATTTATCAGCCACGTGGAGCAGAAGAAGGAGGGCGTGAAGTTCCTGCGCATTGACACAGACTTAAATGCCGCCTTCAAGGAAGAGGTAAAGGAGGATGACGAGGAGTTCAAGAAGTCCTCCGAGGAGCTGACAGAGGTATTCAAGAAAGCTTTGAATAATGACAAGCTGGATATCAAGGTGGAGAAAATGAAGTCTGCCGGAGTTGCCTCCATGATCACTGTATCAGAGGAAACACGCCGCATGCAGGATATGATGAAGATGTACAGCATGGGCGGCTCCATGGACATGAGCATGTTCGGAGGTATGGGAGAGACTCTGGTTCTGAATGCCAACCATCCTCTGGTAAAATATGTGCTGGAGAACAAGGAGGGGGAGAACACCCAGGTCATCTGCGAACAGCTCTATGACCTTGCAAGCTTAAGCCACGGCCAGCTGTCACCGGAACGGATGACAAAATTTGTAAGCCGCAGCAATGAGATCATGATGATCATGGCCGGACAGAAGGCAGAATAGATCAGGAAAACAGGTAGTCGGTGCCAAGGGGCCGGGCAGCATTGTCCGGTCCTTTTTACGTTTGGCTGTCCGGAGATATAGGGCAGAAACAGCCTGCTTCCCGCGGGCAACGAGGGTGTTGACTATTTCCAAAGGTTATTATATGCTGGAAGCATCTGTTTACAAAGGATAGGGGGAATACAGAAAATGGAGGGATGGACGATGAAGAAAAATCAGATGAGAAAATATATCACGGCCTTTGCATTGGGAACAGCAGTGTGGATGGCAGGAGCCATGTGTACATGGGCAGATCAGGGAACCCAGGCAGCCGGAGCGCCGGGGACATGGGTGCTGGACGAGAGCGGCCGGTTCTGCCATACAGATGAAAACGGCCAGCTTCAGCACAGCGCCTGGATCGAGGAGGGCGGAAGATGGAAATATGTGGATGAAGAGGGGCATATGATATTGTCTGCCACGAAGACCATTGACGGCATCCAGTATACCTTTGGAGCCGACGGGTTCTGGCTGGAGGGAAAGGAACGCCAGGCAGTGGAGCTGGAATTGGGAAGGATTGAGGGAAAAACATATAGAAACCGCTGGGCGGACATCCGTATGACCTTCCCGGAGGCTGCGGTCATGAAGCTGGGAGACGGCAGTAAGGGCACCTATCCCCTGGCAGGAGGAGAACATGTGGAGGAGGATGATCCGGAGCTGAGCTACCGCATTACACTGGATTTCCTGCAGCCGGAGACCGATATGGACACCTATCTGGGGCAGTTTGCGGCAGAGCAGGGAAAGTATGAGTACAAGATGGACTTTGCAGGCCCCATCTCCATCGGAGGCTATGAGTATAAGGCCTGCAGAACATCCCTGGCCTTCAGCGACGGCACGGCCCACCACTCTGACAAATATGTGAGAATGCTGGATGGAGTGATGCTGGAGCTGCATTTTGACTATTTTGACGAGCTGAGAGCGCAGGCGGACAGCGTGTTTGCAAGTATCTCTCCGGCAGAGTAGGAAGAATTGGGGGCTTAGCAAAGCCGCACCGGCCGTCCTCCCGGCAGCCGCGGAGCAGCATGCCGAAACTGGAGATGAATAGTGATTGCATTTTATGATACATACTGTTATAATAAGTAGTAATTAAAACTACGTGTTAAAATGCACGGATAGAAAAACCGGAGGACATTATTATGACTTATAAGATCATTGGAGACAGCTGCCTTGACCTGACAGAAGAGATGAAAAAGGATCCCAGGTATCAGATGATCCCTCTGACCCTGCAGGTGGGGAATACCCAGGTAGTAGATGATGAGACCTTTGACCAGAAGTCATTTATTCAGTTGGTAAACGCATGTCCGGAGAGTCCGAAGACTGCCTGCCCGTCACCGGAGATTTTTAAGAAGGCATATGAGGAGGCGGAGGCGGAGAGCATTTTTGTTATCACGATCTCTAATCATCTCAGCGGCAGTTACAATTCTGCCCTGCTGGCAAAGAAGCTTTACGAGGAAGAGATGGCGGAGAGCGGAAGGCAGGAAGAGATGAAGAAGGTGGAGGTGATCGATTCCCTTTCCGCATCAGCAGGAGAGCTGAACATTGCCCTGCAGATCCAGTCACTCTGTGAGGCCGGACTTTCCTTTGAGGAGGTCGTGGACAAGACACTTGTATTCAGAGACAGGATGAAGACCTATTTCGTCCTGGAAAGCCTGGAAACTCTCCGCAAGAACGGAAGGCTCTCAGGACTTCAGGCATTTTTTGCCACAGCCCTGAATATCAAGCCGGTGATGGGGGCAGACAGCGGCACCATCATCAAGCTGGACCAGGCAAGGGGCATCAACAAGGGCCTGCAGCGCATGTGTGACATTGCAGTGAAGGAGGCCGGGAATACGGCAGATAAGCGCGCAGTGGTATGTCATGTGAATAATCCCCAGCGTGCGATGTATGTCAAGGGAGAGCTGGAAAAGCGGGCTTCCTTTAAGGAAATCGTTATCACCAACGCCGCAGGAGTGGCAACCGTATACGCCAATGACGGCGGCATCGTACTGGCAATCGGAGAATAGATCGTAACAGTTCAGACGGCGGGGGAATCTATGAAAAAATAGCCGTCAAGCTTGCTTGTAAGGCCATTTTTTCATAGATTTCCACATCGGATGGACATCCGATGCTTCTTGTCCGGCCTAGCCGGGCAAGAAGACCGTCTGAACTGTTACGATAGATCAAAGGAAATATCAGGTTATGAGAGGAAAAAAATGGATGTTGGCAGCGGCCTGCTTTATGGGGCTGCTGCTTGCAGTTATAGCAGGCTTTTTTATCTGGCATGGGTCAAGGACCTCCTATGTGAGCTCGAAGCAGATGGAGCAGGAGGCATTTTTAGGGGAAAATGCCGGAAGCAATGAAAACGGAAGCTTCCAAAACAGAGAGGCGGGAAGAGGCGGGAACGCAGGATCCCCGGAGGGAGAGATCAATCTGGGCGGAAACAAAGGCGCTGAGGGCAGTGAGGATGGCAGCCGTGAGGGGGCAGATGCGCAGCTTTTTGAGAGCCGGGCGGAGGAGACGCTCGAAGAGGATAATGGCCCTATCCGCCTTGTCTTTGCAGGTGATGTCCTTCTCTCAGACCACGTGCTGGCAGCCTATGAGCGGGGCGGAGGCATCCGCGGCGTGGTGGATGAGGGGCTTCAGACAGTGATCGACAGCAGTGACCTGTTCATGGTCAATGAGGAATTTCCCTTCAGCAGCAGAGGAAAGGCGGCGGAGGACAAGCAGTTTACCTTCCGCCTGGCGCCGGAAAAGGTATCCCTGTTCCACGAAATGGGCATCGACATAGTGACCCTTGCAAACAACCATGCCCTGGATTTCGGCACAGATGCCCTGGTGGATACCTGTGATGTTCTGGATGAAGCGGGAATATACCGGGTGGGCGCCGGAAGGGATCTGGAGGAAGCCAGAAAGCCGGTGATCCTTGAGGTAAAGGGCAAAAGGATCGGCTTTTTGGGGGCTTCCAGGGTGATCCCCGTGGGCTCCTGGAATGCAACAGCCACAACGCCGGGCATGCTCACCACCTATGATCCCACCCTTCTTCTGGAGGATATCCGGAAGGTCCGGGAGAGCTGTGATTATGTGGTAGTATATGTGCACTGGGGGATTGAGCGCAGGGACAGGCCGGAGGAGTATCAGAGGGGTCTGGGGAAGCAGTACATTGATGCAGGAGCCGACCTTGTGATCGGCAGCCATCCCCATGTGCTCCAGGGAATGGAATATTATAAGGGAAAGCCCATCGTGTACAGCCTGGGGAATTTCGTGTTCGGGAGCAGCATACCGAAGACCGCCCTCCTGACAGCGGAGTGGGACGGGGAGGAGACCACCCTGTCGCTTACGCCGGGCACCTCCTCTGCCGGATATACAAGGGCGCTGACAGGAGAGCAGGAAAAGCAGGACTTTTACCAGTATATCACCGGTCTCTCCTATGGGGCAGCTGTGTCGGCAGACGGGGTGATCATGCCTGTAAATGAATCGCATGTGCCGGCGCTATAACGTATGACCGTTCCAGAGCCGTGACTGCCAGGTCTGCCTCTCTTTAAAACGCTTTGCAAAGCCGTTCAGCACCTGGCGCTTGTTGGCACTCCAGAGGGGAGCGATGAGAAGGCTCTTGGGGCCGTCGCCTGTGAGCCTGTGGATGGTGATAGAAGGGGGCAGAAGCTCCACACAGTCAATGACAAGGTCAATATAGGAATCCATTGTGAAAACAGGGAAGGGATGGGTTTGGTAGATATCTGCCAGATCCGTCCCTTTTAATATGTGGAGGAGCTGGAGCTTGATCCCATCTATGGGACGTGAGGCCAGATAGGCAGCCGTTTCCCTCATCATGTCCCGGGATTCTCCGGGAAGGCCCAGGATCACATGGACGATCACAGTGATGCCTGCTTCCTTTAGACCGGCAAGGGCAGCCTCAAATACAGGGAGCCCGTAGCCCCTCCGTATAAAACGGGCAGACTCCTCATGGATGGTCTGAAGTCCCAATTCGACCCAGACAGGCTTTATGGCATTTAGTTCCCTTAAGAGGGCGAGAACATCACCATCTAAGCAGTCAGGCCTTGTGCCGATGGAAAGGCCTGCAATATCCGGGTGGAGAATGGCCTGGGTAAACAGGGAGCGCAGATAGGGAACAGGGGCATAGGTGTTGGTAAAGGACTGAAAGTAGGCGATAAAGCCCGGTCCCTCTGACTGGAACGGCATTTTTTTCATCACGCGCTCCTTCGCCGCCCCGATCTGGTCACGGATATCCATGGAGGCCGGAGCAGCAAAGTCGCCGGAGCCGCCTTCGCTGCAGAAAATACAGCCTCTTGTGCCCAGAGTTCCATCGCGGTTAGGGCAGGTCATGCCTCCGTCTAAGGACAGCTTGTATATTTTGCGGCCAAAGGTGGTCTTCAATTCATAATCCAGGGAATGGTAGGGAGTATTGTTCCAGGTCAGGCTCACAGAGAGCGCTCCTTTCTGCAGTGTATGTTATGATCTTACCATTATATCACGTTCTTTCTATTTTTTTTATATCTCATCATAGAATATTGTATTGTAGTTCTCAATGGGTTTGTGATAAACTAATAACAAAGAGGGCGTTGCCCTCTGGACACTAGTTTATCTGTGGAAAAGGAGAGGGAAAATTATGAAGGGAAATGACATGATCGAGCTGCTTAAAAGTGGAAAAGCCGATGCCCTGTTTGCAAAGCTTTACGGGGAATCAGCAGTGAAGGAAAATGTTAGGCGCTACGAAGAGCTGTTAAAGGGGTATGGCAAGACCTTTGGGGAGGATCAGGATGTGCTGCTGTTCTCATCACCCGGACGTACGGAGATCAGCGGAAACCATACGGACCACAATCACGGCAAGGTGTTAGCCGGAAGCATCAACCTGGACTGTGTGGGTGTGGCTGCAAAGAACGGAACGGACAGCGTGCGGATCGTCAGCGAGACATATAACCAGGATTTCACCATCGACTTAAACCATCTGGAGCCCAGCGCAAAAAAAGCCGGGACCATTGATCTGGTAAAGGGACTGCTGAAGGGCTTTACGGAGGCAGGCTACCTGGTGGGCGGTTTTAATGCCTATATCACCAGCAATGTGATCAGTGCAGCGGGCGTCAGCTCCTCCGCAGCCTTTGAGATGCTTCTCTGCTCCATGTTAAATACCTTCTTTAATGAGGGACGTATGGACACCGTGGCCTATGCCCACATTGGCAAATACTCCGAGAACCATTACTGGGATAAGGCATCCGGCCTGCTGGATCAGATGGCCTGCGCAGTAGGCGGACTGATCACCATTGATTTTGTAGATCCCCAGGCTCCTGCAGTGGAGAAGATTGATTTTGATTTCGGCTCCCAGGACCACAGCCTGATCATTGTACAGACGGGAAAGGGACATGCGGACTTAAGCGCAGATTACTCCTCTGTTCCGAATGAGATGAAGAAGGTAGCACAGTTCTTTGGAAAAGAGGTGCTGGCCCAGATCACAGAGAAGGATGTGATCGATCACCTTTCTGAGGTGAGAGCATTTGCAGGAGACCGCTCCGTGCTCCGCGCCCTTCATTTCTTTGAGGAGAATAAGAGGGTAGAGGCAGAGGTAAAAGCATTAAAGGAGAACGATTTTGCTTCCTTCCTCACAAATATCACTGCTTCCGGCAACTCCTCCTGGAAATGGCTCCAGAACTGCTTTACCAACTCAAGCTACCAGGAGCAGGGCATTACTGTGACCCTGGCTCTCACAGAGATGTTCATTGCCGAGAAAAAGAGAGGTGCCTGCCGTGTTCATGGAGGCGGATTTGCCGGGGTTATCATGGCAATGCTGCCAAATGACCTGGTAGACGAATACATAGAGTATATTGAAAAGGCTACCGGAAAGGACAGCGCTTACAGGATGAGCATCCGCCCCTACGGCGCCGTATGCATCAATGATCTGCTTTGATCTATATACTTGACCGATAAAACAGGGATGCTTCCCATCAGCCCGCCATGTCAGGCAGCTGTGTGCAGCATCCCTGTTTTTTTATCTCTCCGTAGTGCTTCTGCGCAGCAGGACGGGAGTTATGATCTTGTGGATCGGCTCCTTCAGGGGGACGGGGCGCCTTTTCTTGCGCTCATTCATCTGCTCCACCAGAAGACTCACTGCCTCGTGGGCGATCCTGTCGATCTGCTGTCCCACAGTGCTGATGGGGATCACAGACTCGGTGGAGATGGGGGAGTTGTCAAAGCCCACAATAAGGTAATCTTCAGGCAGAGTACCGTATTTCTGGAACAAAAGATTTAAAAGGATATTGGCATGAGTGTCATTGGAGACAAAGATGCCCTTTTTGAGACCGGGATAATTCTCACTGATCTCCTTCAGGGCCTCTCCCAGCTTGTTTCTGGCCTCCTCATAGGTATTGCCGAAGCTCTTGTATATGATCTGGTGCTTTAAATGCTTTTCCTCACAGATATCCAGAAAGCCCTGTATCCTTCCATAGGCAGGAACCTCCGGTGCGGTGGGAGAATTGATGTGTATCAGGATATCACAGTCATGTTTTGCCAGAAGGCTGGTGGCCTGGATGGCGCCCATGTAATTGTCTGTGTTGACGCTGCATACGTACCTGTCTTCCCTCTCAATGGTGACAATGGGAAGCTGGAGCTCTGCCAGCTCCTTGGAGGGAATGGTATGGCTTAAGATGATCAGGCCCTCGATCTTGTAGGCCATAAGCTCCTTGATATACTGACGTTCGATATCCCCGTTTTCATTGCCGATGAAAACAAGGAATTTGTAGCCGTATTCCGCATAGGTGGACAAGATCTGGTTCAGCATCTCGGAGTAATAGTTGTTGAACAGATCAGGAATGATGATGCCCACAAATTCGGTCTTGCCGTTTGCCAGAATGCGGGCCACCTTATTTTCCTTGTAATTGAGTTCCTTCAGCGCATTGGCAATGATCTCCTGGTTCTCCAGGGTAAGAGAATCCGGGTTATTAAAGTACCTGGATATGGTGGTCTTTGAAAAATTCGTGTACTGTGCAATATCGCTGAAGGTCGGATTCTTTTTCTGTGCCATGTAAATCACATCCTTTTGCCGCCTGCAGAAGGCTGCTCCTGAAATTTCGAATTATGACAAGTATAGCACAAAGACGAAAAGAAAAACAGTAAGTAATGGGTTAAGTAACCGGTTTTGTAACATGTGCATAAAGATGGCCTATCAAAAACATGCATATGTTACAAAATTAAGATTGCCTTATTGACGCACAGTTGACAATATGGTAATATAAAGACATGTAAAGTAACCGGTTACTTTACCGATAACGTAACCGATTATAAAAATGAGACGAGGCTATATCAAGGAGGAAAGGATGCATGAAAAGGAAGAGATTGACGAGAGTCACAGCGCTGGCACTGACGGCGCTTCTGTTGCCCGCCGCGCTGACAGGGTGCAGATTTGGTTTTGCCAGTGATCCGGATGATCCGAATGAGGTGAAGACGGAGATACCGATCAATATGTCTGTGGATACCTTTGCATACGATGAAAGCCTGAAGGGAACCAGCATCACCCTTCTGAATTCAAAGGCTGAGATCCAGGTGGCACTGAATAAGATGAGTGAAGTATTTGAGGAAAGGTCAGGAGTACATGTGGAGGTCATGCCGGTCACAGATGGTGATTCTCCCTACACAAAGGTAGTAAGCCTTTACAACTCTGGAAATCCCCCTACGCTGTCCATCCTTGATACGACGGACGTGATCGCCCTTGCAGAGGAAAAGGCAGAGGATCTGACAGCGGAGCCATGGACAGCAGAGGCAGAGGAGTATCTGACAAGAGTGAATGACAAGGTGTACAGCCTTCCTCTCTGTATCGAGGGACGCGGCATCATATACCACAAGGCCGTGATCGAGGATACCCTGGGAAGAGAGTTTGATCCCGCCTCCATCAAGACCTTAAGTGATTTCAAGGGGATCCTGGAGGAGCTCCGGGCGGCAGGCATGGAGCGTCCCATCTCCCTGGCAAAGGAGGACTGGTCCTTAGGAGCCCATCACCTGCAGTACGCTTATGAGCTCTACGACGGAACCTCAGAGGGAGCTCAGGAGGTGATTGGGAAGATCAAGGCAGGAACCCTGGATCTCAGTACATATGACAGGCTTTCCCAGTTTCTGGATATGTTCGATGTGCTGAAGGAGTACAATGTGGCAAAGGCCGATCCCCTGGGAGCTGACTATGACGAGATGGCCATTGACCTGGCTGACGGCAAGACGGCCTTCTGGTTCAACGGCAACTGGGCATGGCCCAACCTGGAGGAGGCAGGTGCGGATACACAGGACGAATACGGCTTCCTTCCATATTTTGTGAGCGATGACGAGAGTGACTTTGCAAACAGCAATATCCAGGGATCCCCTTCCAAGCAGGTCATGATGGACGGGCAGATCGCAACGGATAAGCAGAAGGCCGCTGCAAAGGAGTTCTTAAACTGGATGGTATACAGCGAAATCGGACAGCAGATGGTGGTAAACAGCTGCAGCATCATTCCGCCATTTCAAAATAACCCATATGAGCCGGCAGATCCTTTGAGCCGCGATATTTACGAGAAGGTCCACTCTGGCAATGCATTTAACGCCTCAGCCATTGTTCCCAACGACCACTGGTCCATACTGGGAGCATCCATGCAGAAGTATCTGGCAGGAAGATGCGACAGGGCAGAGCTGATCAGGGAAATCGAAGCTTATTGGGCAGAACAGAAATAGGAGAGGTTCGGATTATGAAGTCAAAAAATAATGGAAAAGATTTCTGTATGTTTGCATTACCGGGAATGTTCTGCTTCTTTGCAGTTGTGATAATTCCCTTTGTTTACGGCGTTTATCTTACCCTGACAGACTGGAACGGAGTCTCCAAGGTAAAGAATTTTATTGGATTTGAAAATTTTGGAGGCGTTGTGCGCGACAGCCAGTTCTGGACTTCCTTAGGACTGACCTTCCAGTACGTGATCGCAGTGGTGATCCTGGTAAATGTCCTTGCCTTCGGCATTGCCTATCTCCTCACAAGAGGCATTAAGGGACAGGATTTCTTCCGGGCAGGCTTCTTTACCCCCAACCTGATCGGAGGTATCGTCCTGGGCTATATCTGGCAGTTCGTATTCTCCAGAGCCTTTGTCAGCATCGGAGAGGCCACTGGCTGGGAACTGTTTGCGGCCTCCTGGCTCTCCACGCCGGGCAAGGCATTTGCCGCCCTGGTGCTGGTGTCTGTGTGGCAGCTGTCAGGTTATATGATCCTGATCTACGTGGCGGGCTTTATGGGCCTCAGCGAGGATGTGATGGAGGCAGCCAGCATTGACGGAGCTGCCGGCTGGGTGAAATTAAAGAATATCATAATGCCTCTTATGATGTCATCCGTTACAATCTGCCTTTTCCTTACCCTGTCAAGGGCATTCATGGTCTACGATGTGAACCTGTCCCTGACAGCAGGAGGCCCCTACGGCTCCACACAGATGGCGGCCATGCATGTGTATGAGAAGGCCTTTACCTCCAGACAGTTCGGTGTAGGCCAGGCAGAAGCCCTCATCTTATTTATTGTTGTTGCATGTATCAGCGGTATCCAGGTATATCTGACAAAGAGACAGGAGGTAGAAGCATAATGAAGCAGACAACGGTTGGAGGAAATAAGCGGAAGGTGACAAACGCCCTTTTTATCGGATTACTGGTCATTGTTTTTATTGCCTATATGTTTCCCTTTCTGATGGTGGTCATCAATTCCCTAAAGCAGAAGCGGGATATCATCAAGAGCCCCTTTTCCTGGCTGTTCACCATCAAGGGACTGTCCTTTGACAACTTTGTGAAGGCATTTACACAGATGGACTTCTTAAATGCCTTTAAGAATTCCCTGATCGTGACAGGCTGTGCCACTGTGCTGGTAACCCTTTTGGCATCCATGCTGGCATACTATATTGTGCGCCACAGCAACATGATCTCCAATATCACCTTTGCGTTGATGGTAGCCTCCATGATCATCCCCTTCCAGGCCATCATGATCCCATTGGTGAGCATCTACGGCGGCACGCTGAACGTATTGAACCACAGGATCACTCTGATCTTCATGCATACAGGCTTTTCCATGGCAATGTCCGTGTTCATGTTCCACGGCTTTATCCGGGGGAATGTGCCGATTGCTTTGGAGGAGGCCAGCTGCATTGACGGCTGTACCCACGCGGAGACATTTTTTAAGATCGTGCTTCCTCTTTTGAAGCCCATTATCTCCACCATGGTGATCTTAAACTCCCTGGCCTTCTGGAATGACTTCCTGCTGCCATCCCTGGTGCTGACAGACAAGAAGCTTCTGACGCTGCCTCTTTCTACCTACAGTTTTTACGGGACATATTCCGCAGACTATGGTACAATCATGGCAGGGCTGCTGCTGTGCGTGATCCCGATCCTCATTCTGTATATCGTGCTCCAGAAGCAGATCATCGGAGGTGTGGTTGCCGGTGCAGTAAAGTAGTTAACTTATACCGCCTATGGGCGGCAAGACTTTTCGTATAAGGAATGCATGAAATATGACAGTGAATAAGATACATGTAAAAGCCCCGGGGGGCTGGATGAATGATCCGAACGGCTTCATATATTATAAAGGAGAATATCATTTGTTTTACCAATATTTCCCATATGATACACGGTGGGGGACCATGCGCTGGGGCCATGCAGTGAGCAGGGACCTGGTGGTCTGGGAGCACAGAGGAGTTGCCCTTTTCCCCACTATTTGCGAGGATCAGAACGGCTGCTTCTCAGGAAGCGCCCTGGAGTATGATGGGAAAATGTATCTGTTTTATACGGGAGTACACTATCATAAGCCCGATCCGAAGGACATCCACCATTGTCTGGATGAACAGTTTGACTCTGCCCAGCTCATGCTGTGCTCAGAGGACGGGAAGCATTTTGATAATTTTAAAGGGAAGCAGGTTATTATCCCGCCCATAGAGGATAAGCGTGTGGGAGACAGGACACATACCAGGGATCCGAAGGTGTGGCGTGGAAGAAACGGCTGGTACCTGGTCTTAGGAAGCACGACAGAGGATGGCAGAGGAAAGCTCTTATTCTACAAGAGCAATGACCTGGCCAGCTGGAGCTATGTAAACAGCGTATCCCATGAGCCCCACTGGGGCTGGATGTGGGAATGCCCGGAATACCTGGAGACAGAGGGCGGGAATGTGCTGCTGCTCTCCTCCATGGGCATCATAAAGGATGGAAAGAGGGAGGAGAATCAGATCATCTGTGCGGCAGTGGACTTTGAGGAGAAGGGCTGTGTCATGAGTCTGCCGGATACCTTCCAGTACGCAGATCATGGACTGGATCTTTATGCCACCCAGAGCATAAAGGATGAGGAAGGACGGCAGATCATGGTTGCCTGGCTGCGTATGCCGGAGGCTGTGGACGGGGAATGGATCGGCATGCTCTGTATGCCGCGGGTGATCGAGGTGAAGGAAGGCTTTGTCTATTTCAGGCCCCATCCCAATGTGGAAAGCCGCTACACAAGACAGATCACAGCACCCTCGGAGGCCGATGAGGCCGGCTACCGGGTAAGCCTTGATATGGAGGAGGGAGAGCGCCTGGATATAGGCGGTTATCAGATCTTCCGGGAAGGAAACAGGATCCATACGGACAGAAGCGCCGTGTTCGGCGGCCATAAGGAATACAGGCTTGCCTTTGAGACCCCGGAGCTGAGATCAGGCTGTCATCTGGATATTTATGTCAGCTCCAATATCGTCGAGGTATTTATCAATCAGGGAGAATATGTGATCAGCAATGCGGTCTACGGTTTGACCGGAAAGCTGCAGTTTGATTCCATGGAAAGGCTGAGGCTCTGCACCCTGGAGTCTTAAACAGGATCAGACAGATCAAATATCAAATAAGCGCCTGCGCTGTCCACGGACAAAAGAGTCCGGGGCAGTGCAGGCGCTTGTTGGTTTCGCTGGATATCAGCTGTTCTTGTGATAGGATTCCAGGAGCTGGTTCTTCATATGCCACAGCTCATTGGACAGGTCCACATGGACCTCGTGAGGGTTCATCAGACGCTTGGACTCATCCCACAGGGTATCCAGCTCCCTCTTGCAGTAGGCCTGGATATCCATTACCTTCGGGGACTTATATACGCAGGTTCCATTTAAGAATACAGGAACAAGGAGCTCCCTCACGGTGTAGCTTCCCGGAGCCAGCAGGGTCTTTTTCCAGGTCTCAATGGGATCAAAGAGAAGCAGGGAGTTGTTGGTATCAAACTTCTCGCCGACTAAGCAGATCAGGTCAGCGATGATCTTTCCTGTGGCCTTGTCGTATATACGCTGGATGGTCTTGTTGCCTGGGTTGGTGATCTTTTCTGCATTTTCAGAGAGCTTGATCTTTGGGATAAACTTTCCGCTTGCCTTGTCCTTTATAGCAGCCAGCTTGTAGACGCCGCCAAAGGAGGGGCAGTCCTTTGAGGTGATAAGATTGGTTCCCACACCCCAGGAGTTGATGGTGGCTCCCTGCATCTTCAGGCTGTCGATCAGGTATTCATCCAGATCATTGGAGGCAGAGATGACAGCATCGGAGAACCCGGCCTCATCCAGCATCTTTTTGGCCTTTTTGGAGAGGTAAGCTAAGTCGCCGCTGTCTAAGCGGATGCCGTAAAAGGTAAGAGGGATGTCGGCCTCCCGCATTTCCGTAAATACCTTGATGGCATTGGGGATGCCGGAGTTTAAGGTGTCATAGGTGTCTACTAACAGAATGCAGGCAGTGGGATACAGCTTTGCATAGGTGCGGAAGGCAGTGAGCTCATCGGGAAAGCTCATGATCCAGCTGTGGGCATGGGTTCCCTTTACAGGCACATCGAACATTTTGCCGCAGAGCACATTGGAGGTGCCGATGCAGCCTGCGATCATGGCAGCCCTTGCGCCGTAGGTGCCTGCGTCCGGTCCCTGGGCACGCCGGAGTCCGAACTCCATGACACCGTCCCCCTTGGCAGCATGGACAATGCGCTCTGTCTTCGTGGCGATCAGGCTCTGGTGGTTGATGATATTTAAGAGAGCCGTCTCGATGAGCTGGGCCTGCATGATGGGAGCGATGACCTTTACAATGGGCTCCCTGGGGAAGATCACAGTGCCCTCAGGAATGGCATAGATATCACCGGTGAATTTGAACTCATGGAGATATTCCAGGAAATCTTCCTCAAAGAGATGGAGGCCTCTCAAATATTCGATGTCGCTGTCATCGAAATGCAGGTCACGGATATATTCGATGGCCTGTTCAAGACCTGCGCAGATGGAAAAGCCGTTGCCGTGTGGATTAGTGCGGAAAAACGCGTCAAAGATCACGGTTTCGTTGGCGTCCTTTTCCTTAAAATAGCCCTGCATCATAGTGAGCTCGTACAGGTCAGTGAGTAACGTGAGATTTCTTTGGTCCATGATAGTTCCTCCTAGTTGTGAGCACTTAGCGAGGTGGCTCGTTTTATTGACAGAAGTATAGCATAGATTTTACAAAAGGCAAATAGGTTGATAAAAAAATAACGAGTCCATTGCCTGCCTGACAGGAGGGGCATCTTTGAAGGACAGCCTTTATTGATAATACTTTCATATGGAAGAATAAAAGAACTTTACGCAGGAAAAAACAGAAAATTACGGTAAACCATTTAGAAAAAAAGGAAAACCAGAAATCGCTTGTGTTTTGAAAATCAGGATGCTATAATCCACCTAACATACAGAGCAGGAGAACAAAGAGGTCTCAGCCGGAAGGCGAGGGGCCTCTTTTGTTTACGAAGCCGGATTGTCCTGTATGAAGCTGAGAATGAGGAGGAAATGATTATGAAAAAGAAATGGTTGTCAGTAGCTCTCACCGCGGCAATGACCGCAGGACTTCTTGCAGGGTGCGGTTCCTCTGCACAGCAGGCGGCTGCAGGAGGCAGCACGACGGCTGCAGCAGCTGCCGGATCCACTGAGGCTGCATCCGCCGCCGGGGAAACCGCAGCCACCGAGGCCGCTCCTGCCGGGGCAGCAGGAGAGGAGGATAAGGTCATTAAGATCGGTGTGATCTGTTCCCTGACAGGTGGTTCCGCCATCTACGGCGAGGGCGCACAGAACGCTGTTACCATGGCGGCAGAGGAGATCAACGCATCGGATCCGGAGTACAAGATCGAGATCGTCAACAACGGAAAGCTGATGGATGATGCAACAGATGCAAAGCAGGCGATCAATGCCTATAATGGCCTGATGGCCCAGGGACCGGAGGCGATCGTTGGCTGCTTCTTCTCCTCTGTTACCTTACCGATTGCAGAACAGGCGTCAAAGGACGGCATGCTCCTGCTGGCAACAGGCGCTACCAACAAGGATGTCACCTTAAAGGGCGACGCCATTTTCCGGAACTGCTTTATTGACCCCTATCAGGGCAAGATGGCTGCACAGTTTGCAAAGGAGCAGGGCTGGACTAAGGCTGCTGTGATCTATGCAAAGGATGACGATTACTCCAACGGCCTGAAGGATGCATTCATTGAAAATGCAGAGGCCAACGGCATTGAGGTGGTTTATACAGGTGAGTGCACCACAAAGGATACCGACTTTTCCGCTCAGGCCTCCCAGGTGGTTGCCAACGGAGCAGACTTCCTGTTCTATCCCTGCTTCTTAGACACCGTACCGCTGTTAGTAGGTGCAGCCAGAAATGCCGGCTTTGAGGGAGCGATCATGGGCGGCGATGGCTGGGACGGCTCCGATACCTCCGGCCTGGAGGCTGAGTTTGCAAACTGCTATTTCACCAACCACTATTCTTCTGAGGACACGGCTCCTGCAGTTGCCAACTTCGTATCCAAATATACAGAGACCTACGGAACAGAGAGCTTAAATGCCTGCGCAGCGCTGTACTATGATGCCATTTACATGCTGGAGGAGGCTGCAAAGAACGGCGGCGGCAGCGATACGGCCTCCCTTATAAAGGGCATGACCGGAATGACCTTCACCGGCGTGGGCGGAACCTTTACTCTGGATGCCAACGGTGATCCTGAGAAATCCGTAGCCATCAACACCTACGAGGATGGACAGGTAAAATGGATGATGACCCTTTCTCCTACCGGTGCAAAGGAATAATGAACGTTGTGATCATGAAATAAGAAGCTGACAGATGTGCATAGAAGTCTTCTCAATCGGCTGATATGCACATCTTGTCTTTTCCTGAAAGGATTTTGCTTATGACATTCTCGCTTTTCATTCAGAATCTGATAAATGGACTGAACCAGGGCGCCATCTATGCGCTGATCGCCCTGGGCTACACCATGGTTTATGGTATCATCCGAATGATCAACTTTGCCCATGGTGATTTTATCATGATCGGCGCATATACCTTATTCTATACCATACCGCTGATGGCAAACGCAGGAATGCCGGTATGGCTTTCTGTATTTCTGGCAGTGGTGGTATGCTCCCTTGTGGGCGTGCTGGTAGAGACAGTGGCCTACAAGCCGGTGCGGAAGGCCGGCTCCATGTCGGCGCTGATCACTGCCATGGCCATGAGCCTGTTTTTGGAGAACCTGGCTATGGTGCTGTTCGGAGCAAAGCCGCACAATGTGCCGAAGATATTTTCCCTGCCTGCCGTAAAGGTCATGGGAGTGACGCTGCCCATGAACGTGCTGCTGTCTATTATCATCGGTTTGGTGATGATGGTCTCCCTGCAGCTTTTCATCAAGAAGACAAAGCTTGGAAAGGCCATGCGGGCAGTGCCCCAGGACAGGGATGCCTCCGTCCTGACAGGCATCAACGTAAACAGGATCATCACCATCACCTTTGCCATCGGCTCCGGCCTGGCGGCAGTGGCAGCGCTGATGTACTGTGCCAATTATCCCCGCGTCACCAATGACATGGGCTCCATGATGGGTTTAAAGGCGTTTATCGCCGCTGTGCTGGGCGGGATCGGCATTATTCCGGGAGCCATGCTGGGCGGTGTCCTGGTAGGTTTGGTGGAGATCTTTGTGAAGCTGTTTGCACCGGGCTGGTATGAGGCAGTGACCTATAGCCTGCTGATCGTGATCCTGCTCGTAAAACCCTCCGGCATTCTGGGCAAGAATGTGGGAGAGAAAGTCTGATGGAGGTGGAATACAATGAAAAAGGCTTATAAAATATCCTACCTCCTGAATGTACTGGGGGTACTGGCGATATTCCTTCTGTTTGTCTTCCTGTTTGAGACACAGATATTCGGCACAAAAACACAGTATATCAAGGGAATCTGCACAACTGCCTGCTATACGATCATCATGGTGGCCTCTCTGAATCTGATCGTGGGCTGCATGGGAGAATTTTCCTTAGGCCATGCAGGTTTTGTATCTGTGGGAGCCTATGCCTCCGCCATTGTGTCGGGTGCGCTGGCAGGGAAGGGTCTTCCGGACCTGGGACTGCTGCTGTTGGCTCTGCTGGCCGGGGGACTTGCCTCAGCGGCGGCGGGAGTGCTGGTGGGTATTCCGGCCCTGCGCCTGCGGGGGGACTATTTGGCCATTGTTACCGTGGCTTTTGCCGAGATCATCCGCGTAGCTTTCTGCAACTTCGAGATCACCGGAGGCGGAAAGACGATGAGCGGCATCCTGAAGCTGGCGGATTTCTACTGGTGCTACTGGATCATGGTGGTGTGCGTGACTGTGATGTATATGTATGTGAGGAGCCGGTACGGGCGCACCGTAAAGGCCATCCGGGAGGATTATATTGCAGCGGCCTCCTCCGGCATCAATGTGACCTACTACAAGGTGCTGACCTTTGCGGTGGCAGCATTTTTTGCAGGGATCGGCGGCGGTATCTATGCCCACTATATGACAGCCATGATCCCCACCAATTTCAACTTTATGTACTCCGCAGAGCTTCTGTCCGAGGTCATTATCGGCGGAACGGGCTCCCTCACGGGCTCCATTCTCGGTGCGGCCTTTCTGTCCTCCCTGCCGGAGATGATGCGGCAGTTCTCCCAGTACAGAATGCTGGCCTACTCGGTGGTGCTGGTGCTGGTAATGATCTTTAAACCGGGCGGTATCTTCGGCTCCTGGGAGTTTTCCCTGTCGCGGCTTCTGAAGGCAGGGACCGGGAAGGCGTCTGTGAGGAAAGAAACGCCAAAACAGGCAGACAGCCAGGGAAAGGCAGGTGTATGACATGGCAGGAACAGAAAAGGAAAAAGTACCTGTCTTACGGGCACAGAATCTGGGGATCCAGTTCGGCGGCTTAAAGGCCGTGGACAGCTTTAATATGGAGATCGGAGAGTCGGAGCTGGTGGGTCTCATCGGGCCAAACGGCGCCGGTAAGACCACGGTATTCAATCTGATCACGGGTGTGTATAAGCCCACCGAGGGCTCCTTTTACCTGAATGGGGAATGCATGAACGGAAAGAAGACCCATCAGATCGTCCAGGCAGGCATTGCCAGAACCTTTCAGAATATCAGGCTGTTTAAGAAAATGTCTGTGATCGACAATGTGAAGGCGGCCATGCAGCAGGATCTGACCTACAAGCTGCCCCATGCGATCCTGCGCACCCCTCTGTACTGGAGGGAGGAGGAAAAGCTGACAGAGCGGGCCAGGGAGCTCCTTGATATCGTCCATCTGTCCGGCAAGGAGGACTACGATGCAGCGAATCTCCCCTACGGGCAGCAGCGCCGCTTAGAGATCGCCAGGGCATTGGCAACGGATATGAAGCTGCTTTTGTTAGATGAGCCTGCGGCAGGCATGAATCCTACGGAGACAGAGGAGCTGTTAGAGATCATCAACTATATCCGTGACCAGTTTAAGATATCCGTGCTTTTGATCGAGCATGACATGAGCCTAGTGATGAAGATCTGCCAGAGGATCCAGGTGCTGGATTTCGGCACCACCATTGCCTCCGGCACACCGGAGGAGATCGCAAATAACCCAAAGGTAATCGAGGCATACCTGGGCAAGGAGGACGAGGAGGTGCAGGCCAATGCTTGAGATCAATCATCTGGAGGTGTCCTATGGCGCAGTCCATGCCATCCACGGTGTCTCCCTGAAGGTAAATGACGGGGAGATCGTGTCCCTCATCGGTGCCAACGGCGCAGGAAAGACCACGATCCTTCGGACCATTTCGGGGCTGAAAAAGGCGGACAGCGGGGAGATACGCTTTGACGGGGCAGATTTGAGAAAAACGGAGCCCAGCAGGATCATTAACCTGAAGCTGGCCCATGTGCCGGAGGGGCGCCACATTTTTGCACAGATGACAGTGGAGGAAAACCTGGAAATGGGGGCCTTTGCAGACGGAAGCGGCATGGAGGCTGCCATGGCAGATGTGTATGAGCGTTTCCCAAGGCTTCGGGAGCGGCGCAGGCAGCTGGCGGGCACTCTCTCCGGCGGTGAGCAGCAGATGCTGGCAGTAGGCCGGGCCCTGATGTCAAAGCCGAAGATGATCCTGATGGATGAGCCGTCCATGGGCTTGTCTCCTCTGTTGGTAAAGGAAATATTTTCCATTATTAAGGAAGTAAATAAAAAGGGGATCACCATCCTTCTGGTGGAGCAGAACGCGAAAATGGCCTTGGCCATCTCCAACAGGGCCTATGTGCTGGAGACAGGAAGGATCTCCATCGAGGGAAGCGCAAAGGAGCTTTTGGATGATGCCCGTGTGAAAAAGGCCTATCTGGGACAATAGGAGGAAATGGATATGTCAGAGCAGAACTATTTTGCAATTGCGATCACAAGGACCTGCGGAAGCGGCGGGGGAAGCTATATCGGTAAGAAGCTGGCGGCAGATTACGGCATTGATGTGTATGACAGAAAGCTTTTGCGGCTGGCTTCGGAGAACAGCGGCATCAACGAGACCATTTTTGCCAATGCCGATGAGAACACCAGAAAGACGCTGCTGTACCGGGTGTCCAAGCGCATCTATAATGGTGAGATCATCCCGCCGGAGAGCGGAAACTTTGTGTCGGACCAGAATCTGTTCAACTACCAGGCAAAGGTGCTGCGGGAGCTTTTAGAGCAGGAATCCTATGTCTGCATTGGCCGGGCAGCAGATTTTGTGCTCCGGGATAAGCCCAATGTGCTTACGGTTTATCTGGACGCTCCTTATGAGAGCCGGGTAAAGCGGGAGATGGAGCGCCAGGGCATAAAGCGCGATGCGGCAGAAAAATATATTAAACGCCTGGATAAGTACAGGAATGAATATTATGTGTACCATACAGGAAAAAAATGGAAAAACCCGGAGAATTACGATCTGTGCCTGGATACGGCAAGTCTGGGATTGGACAATAGCGTGGCATTGATTAAGGAATATGTGCGGCTGAAATTCGGAGTGGTGGCCGGAAGATAACCTTCCTGGAGCAGGGAGATTCTGAGGGACCACAAAAAGATTGGAGGTAATAGAATATGAAGGAGCTTGCTTATTATGACGGTGCAGTGGGAACCCCGGATGAGCTGCAGGTGCCGTTTAATGACCGGGTACACTTTTTCGGAGACGGTGTCTACGATGCCACGGTGGGCGGAAACCACAAGGTGTATCTGTTGAAGGATCATCTGGACCGCTTCTATTCTAGTGCCAGGGCATTGGATATGAAGGTCCCCATGGAAAAGGAGGAGCTGGGAGAGCTCCTGACCTCCCTCCTGGCTAAGGTGGAGGGAGATACCCATTTTGTCTATTGGCAGGTGACCAGGGGAGCAGCCTCCCGCAACCATGTGTACGACGAGGAGATAAAGGGGAAGCTGTGGGTGATGATCCGTCCAAATAAGCTGCGGGACCCGGATGTGCCCATCAAGCTGATGACAAAGGAGGATACCAGGTTTTACCACTGCAATATCAAGACCCTGAACCTGCTGCCGTCGGTTATGGCAGCCCAGGAGGCCAAGAGGGCGGGAGTGGATGAGACCGTGTTCCACAGGGGAAACCTGGTGACAGAGTGCGCCCATAGCAATGTGTCCATCCTGAAGGACGGAGTGTTTTTCTCTCATCCCAATGACAATCTGATCCTGCGGGGAATATCCAAAACCCATATGATCGCTGCCTGCTACCGTCTGGGGATCCAGGTGATGGAGCGGGCATTTACCCTGGATGAGCTGATGGATGCAGACGAGATCATTGTCACCTCCTCCTCCAACTTCTGCCTTCACGCCTGCCAGGTGGACGGCAGGGAGGCCGGAGGGAAGGATCGGGGGACGTTAAAGGCCATTCAGGATGCTGTCATCGGAGAATATCTGGAATATACCGGAAAAACCAGCATTTTTTGAGGTTGTGAAAGGACGGTCGGAAAGGAGCTTTCTATGGATCGGGAAGGATTGGAAAAGCGGAATGTGGGGGAAAATCTGGATTCTCTGATGAATCTGGATCCCAGAGGCTACGGCGTGTGCCGTATCCTGTATGCGGGGAGCAGGGCCTGGGCCGGTGAGCCCCTTACCATGAGGGCGGCGGAAGCTCTCTGCAAAAGAGTGGGAAAGGGTGATCCGGTGTTCATTCTGACCGGGTTTGTGCTGCTGCCCCACAGGGTGCCGGAGATGGACGGCATGGTAAGCTCCATGCTGCTTGCCAGGGCGCTGGTGCTGGCTTTTGACGCAAAGCCCATCATCCTGTGCCCTCCGGACAGTGTGGAGGCAGTAAAAAAATGTGCCAGCGTGGTGGGGCTCCATATATATGAGGATATGAAGACCGTGATGGAGCTGCCCTTGAGCATGGGCGTTTTAAGCTTCACAAAGGACAGGAAGGAAGCCCAACGTCAGGCAGAGGCGATCCTGGCAGAGCTGACCCCGGCGGCTGTGATCTCCGTGGAAGCGCCGGGAGCCAATGAAGGGGGCCATTACCACAATGCGGCGGGCATGGATGTTACAGAACTGGAGGCCAAGACGGATGTGCTGTGGAATAAGCTGCGGAGTCTGGAAATCCTGAGCATTGCAATAGGAGATCTGGGAAATGAGATCGGCATGGGCACCATCGGGGAGCACATCCGGACATACGTGCCCTTTACAGCGCCGGGAGAGTGCTGCTGCGGCTGCGGCGGAGGAATACTGGCTGCCAGCACCGCTGACCATATCATAACAGCCACCTGCTCAGACTGGGGCTGCTATGGCATGATAGCAGCCCTTGCCTATCTGAAAAAGGATATGGAGATCCTGCACAGGGAGGAGCTGGAGGCAGAGCTCATGCGGGTGGCTTCCCGCAGCGGCATGATCGATATGACGGGCTCCCTGATCCCAGGCATTGACGGCTTTAACACCAGGATGAATACGGGTGTGGTGAGCCTGATGCGGCAGTGTACCGCCTATGCGCTCCGCTACTCCCACAATTCTGACCACTGGTTTGGACCGGTGCTGGAAAAGGGCTTCTTTTCATAGGAAGACACGGCAGAGCCAAAAACAGGAGAGGAGGGAGGAAAAAACGTGGAAATAGCGGCAGAGAGGAAGGCAGAAATAAAACGGAAGCCTGTGGGCGACCGGGCGGTTCTCCTGGAGTTTGGCAGCCGGATCGAGGAGGCGGTGAATTGCCGTGTGATGAGCTGGGAAAGGAGGATCCGCAGGGCGGGCATAGAGGGTATTGTGGAGCTGGTACCCGCATTTACCTCCCTTTTGGTCTGCTATGATCCCCTGGTAACGGATTACAGGAGGGTCTCAGAGGCTGTGCAGAGGCTGGAGACCGGGATGGAGCAGGATGAGCAGACAGCAGGAAAGCTGGTGGAGATCCCGGTCTGCTACGGCGGTGCCTTTGGCGAGGACTTAAGCTTTGTGGCAGAGCATGCAGGGCTGACAGAGGAGGAGGTCATAGGGATCCACAGCGGACGCGATTACCGGATCTATATGCTGGGCTTTTTGCCCGGCTTCCCCTATCTGGGCGGATTGGATGAGCGCATTGCCACTCCCAGGCTTACAAGCCCCAGAACCAGGATCCCCGCAGGCTCGGTAGGGATCGGCGGGGAGCAGACCGGCATCTATCCCATGGAGTCTCCGGGAGGCTGGCAGCTGATCGGCCGGACGCCGCTTACGCTGTTTGCTCCGGGGAGGGAGGGAAACATGCTCTATGAAGCAGGGGATACCATCCGCTTTGTGCCAGTGGGGCCGGAAGAATACGAGACGGTCAGCCGCGATCCCGGAAGCTGGAGCGTACGCCCGAAGGAAAAGAGGTGAGGCCGGATGGCATTGGAGATCATGGAAGCGGGCCCGCTGACTACGGTCCAGGACCGGGGAAGAAGGGGCTTTGCGGCCTTTGGATATCAGGAAAGCGGCGCATGTGACAAATATGCAATGGAACTGGGAAATATCCTGGCGGGAAATGAGAAAACAGGAGACAGTGGTCAGGCAGTGCTGGAGTTTACCCTAAAGGGCGGAAAGATCGGCTTTACCACCAGGGAGGTGATCGCCCTCACCGGGGCCGATATGGATCCCAGGCTCAACGGCAGTCCTATTCCCATGTACTGCGCTGTCACAGCAGAACCGGGAGATGTGCTGTCTATGGGAACGGCTGTCAGGGGACTTCGGGGATATCTGGCTGTATATGGAGGCATCCGGGTCCCCCTGGTGATGGGAAGCCGCTCCACCAACCTGAAATGCCGCATTGGCGGGCTTGAGGGACGGGCACTTCAGGCAGGAGATGTGCTGGAGACGGCCGGAGGGCTTAAGGAGAAAAAGACAGCTCCTCTATCCCTTGCAGATCCGGAGAATGAATGGCTGCGTCTGCCCTCCAACCCATACAGGATCATGGGAGCCCAGCGTACCGTGCTGGTGCGGGCAGTGCCGGGACCGCAGGCAGAGGCATTTACAGAGGAAGGGCTTCATACCTTTGAGAGGAGCTTTTACAGGCTGACAACGGATTCCAACAGGATGGCCTGCAGGTTTTCCGGTCCGGCTGTGGGTACATTTCATGGCTCCGACATCATATCGGACGGCATTGTGGAGGGTTCTGTCCAGATATCCTCGGACGGAATGCCTATAGTGATGCTGGCAGACCACCAGACAACAGGGGGCTATGCGAAGATCGGTACCGTTATCAGCACAGATATCCCGGCCCTGGCGCAGCTGAGGCCGGGGGAGCAGGCAGCCTTCAAGTTTGTGACCCCGGAGGAGGGGATCGCCGCCTGCAGACGGGAGGCAGAAAAGCTTGAATGGATCCGCAGCCGGTTTGGGAGTGCAGAAGGGCGTAAACAGAGGTGAGAAAGACATAGTACAAAATATGGAAACTCAAGATCTATGAAAAGACGAACTGCGCGAGGAGGAAGAAAAGATGGCCGGATATGGAGATTGGAAACCGTCAGAGGTTCGCAGGCTGATACGGGAGGGCAGGATCACATCGCCCACAACGGGAATGTGCAGCGGCTATGCCCAGGGAAACCTGGTGGTGCTCCCAAAGGAGCTGGCATGGGACTTTTTGCTGTTCTGCCAGAGAAATCCCAAGGCCTGCCCCCTTCTGGAGGTGGCAGACGGAGGGAGCAGGACCTTTGCAGAATTTGGCAGGGGAAGCGATATTGCCAGGGATATCCCCGGATACCGGGTATATGAGTACGGAAAACTGACAGAGGAATGCACCGATGTCTCCCGGTATTTTGAGGATCCTCATAGGGAGCTTGTAAGCTTTCTGATCGGGTGCAGCTTTTCCTTTGAGTCAGAGCTTTTGGAGGCAGGGATCCCCGTAAGGCAGATAGAGGAGGGGGTCAATGTGCCTATGTATAAGACCAACATCCCCTGTGCCCCTGCAGGCATATTTTCAGGGAACATGGTCGTCAGCATGCGGCCCATTCCATACCGCCAGATACCGGCGGCTGTGGCGATCACGGCAGCCATGCCCAGGGTCCATGGAGCCCCGGTGCATATCGGGGCCCCGGAGGCGATCGGGATCACGGATCTGGAGCACCCTGATTTTGGCGACATGGTCACGATCCATGAGGGGGAGGCTCCGGTGTTCTGGCCCTGCGGCGTGACGCCCCAGGCAGTGCTTATGAGCTCAAAGCCCCCATTTGCCATCACCCATGCCCCAGGGCATATGTTTATTACGGATGTGAAAAATGTGCAGCTGAAGCTGTAAAAAAGGCAAACTGCATGTGGAAAGAAAAAGGAGCTGGGATATATGTCAAAAATTGATTTGAACTGCGATCTGGGAGAAAGCTTTGGGGCATACCGGATCGGCATGGATGAGGAGGTCATCCCTTATGTTACCTCGGCCAATGTGGCCTGCGGCTTTCACGGCGGCGATCCCATGGTAATGGCAAGGACTGTAAAGCTGTGCCGCGAAAACCGTGTCCACATAGGAGCCCATCCGGGCCTGCCGGACCTTATGGGCTTTGGCCGCCGGAATATGACTTTGAAGCCGGAGGAGGCAAAGGCATATGTCCAGTATCAGATCGGCGCCTTAAAGGCCTTCTGTGACGGAGCAGGCCTCAGGCTGAACCATGTAAAGCCCCACGGCGCCCTCTATAACATGGCAGGAAAGGATTATGACCTGGCAAGAGCTGTCTGCGAGGCAGTGAGGGCAGTGGACAAGACACTGGTGCTGCTGGCTCTGAGCGGAAGCCAGATGATACGCGCGGCAGAGGATACCGGTCTGCCCTATGCCAGCGAGGTGTTTGCCGACCGGGGCTACCAGGCTGACGGCTCCCTGGTCCCCAGGACTATGCCGGGGGCTATGATCGAGGATGAGGACTATGCCGTGGGCCGTGTGATCCGCATGGCGAAGGAGGGGACTGTTACCGCGGTAGACGGAACCGAGATCTCCATACAGGCGGATTCCGTATGCGTCCACGGTGACAGCCCCAAGGCTTTGGCGTTTGTACAGAGGATACGCGGGGCACTGGAGAAGGCGGGGGTGGAAGTGCAGGCTTTTTAGAGCGTCATCATCCCCGACATCACACATCCCCCTGCCGCGCCGCAGGCCATCACCTCATGGATCTGCCTCTTATCCGGTTTAATACCGCCGATGGCATAAACGGGAATGTGAACCTGTCCGCACACCTGGCGGAGGAACTCAGTGCCTCTGGGGGGAAGGCCCTTCTTGCAGTCCGTAGCGTAAATGTGTCCGGCGGTCATGTAGGTGGCCCCTAAGCCTTGGGCTTCCAGGGCATCCTCCACAGAGTGGACAGAGGTTCCGATGACAGGAAAGCCGTCCAGTCTGCCGGCGTACTCCCGCAGCAGGGGCAGCGGAAGATGAATGGCCCTGCAGCCAAGATGCCTTGCAGCCTCCGGATAGGTGTGGAGGATACAGGGCACCTGGCGGGCCCTGCATATTGCCAGTACCTCCTTTGCAAGTTTTTCATACTGGTCTTCCGGCAGATCCTTTTCGCGCAGGATCACTGCCTTTGGACGGGAGAGGCAGACGCGCTCCATCTGCTCCAAAAAGGGGCGGGTGCAGAGCTGGCGGTTCGTGACTGCAATGATATCAGACATACACATAATCGTTCATGACCGGCTGGAGCTCATGCTCTAAGAGAGCGTGATAGACCTCATCCACGGATCTTCCGTCTGAGATCTCAAACTGGTCGTCTCCTTTCGTCTTGATTTCATCGGAGTGCTCGCCGATCCCGGTGCTGACACCGGCAGAAATTTTGGTGGCAGCGATATTTACCAGATTGTCACGGACACGGGCGCATTCCCTTGTGGAAACCGTGATGGAGGCAAAGGGCATGAACAGGCGGTAGGCGCAGACTACCTGCAGAAGCTGGGGCTCGTGGACATCCATGGGATTGATCCTGTCATTGTTGATGATGGGGCGCAGTCTGGGGCAGGAAAATGCGATCTCGGCATGGGGATATTTGCGCTGCAGCAGATAGGCGTGGATACCCGTGGCAAATGCATCTTTCCGGAAGTCGTCCAGGCCCAGCAGGGCGCCGAAGCCCACGCCCCTCATGCCGCCCATGAGAGCGCGCTCCTGAGCATTGATGCGGTAGGGAAAGATCCGTTTGTGCCCGGCAAGGTGCAGTGATTCATATTTGTCGGAGTTGTAGGTCTCCTGGAAGACGGTAACGTAGTCCGCACCGCATTTATGGAGGTAGGCATACTCATCGGAATTCATGGGATAGATCTCCAGCCCGATGACCTTAAAATACTCTCTTGCGATCTTACATGCTTCTCCAATGTAGGCCACATCCGATTTCTCACGGCTTTCCCCTGTCAGGATCAGAATCTCCTGGAGCCCTGTTTTGGCGATGGCTTCCATTTCCAGGCGGATCTGATCCGGCGTCAGCTTTGCGCGGTTGATCTTGTTGTGGCAGTTAAAGCCGCAGTAGATGCAGTAATTGGCGCAGTAGTTGGCAATGTAAAGGGGAGTGAACATGTTGACGCTGTTGCCGAAATGCTTGCGCGTCTCCCTGCGGGCCTCCTGGGCGATCTCCTCCAGAAGAGGAAGGGCGGCAGGGGAGAGAAGGGCGGCAAAATCCTCCGGAGTGCGGTTGTCATGTGCCAGGGCGCGGCGCACATCCCCTTCTGTATATCTGCCGCAGTCATAATTTTTGGCTGCTGTGACCACTCTGTCCATGATGTCAGACCGGAGAACCTCCATGCCCGGAAGATAGGTCATATGATCGATCCTGTTTTTCTTTAAGTCCTCCAGAATTTCTTCATTATAAATACTTTCGTTAAAATGCTCCTGTTCCATTTTCCTATTCCTCCTGGTAATCTAATCCTGCAAATATCCCGTCAAAGGAGAGGATGGGCTGGCACCCTTGTCAATGGTCCTTCCAAGGCCGGAGAGATAAGCGGCCCTTCCTGCTTCGATTGCCTTCTTAAAGGCCTCCGCCATAGCAGGAATATCCCCGGCAGTGGCGATGGCTGTATTTGCCATCACTGCGGCAGCTCCCATTTCCATGGCTTCACATGCCTGAGAAGGGCGGCCAATGCCGGCATCTACAATGATGGGCAGGTCGATCTCGTCGATCAGGATCTGGATAAAGGTTTTGGTGCAGAGCCCCTTGTTGGAGCCGATGGGAGAGCCCAGAGGCATAATGCAGGCAGCTCCTGCATTTGCAAGATCCCTGGCAGCATTCAGATCAGGGTACATATAGGGCATTACCACAAAGCCCTCTTTGGCCAGGATCTCCGTGGCCTTGATGGTCTCGTAGTTGTCCGGAAGGAGATATTTGGAGTCGTGGATGACCTCGATCTTTACAAAATTACTGCCGCAGACTTCGCGGGAGAGGCGGGCGATCCGCACGGCCTCCTCAGCATTTCTGGCGCCGGAGGTGTTGGGAAGGAGGGTGACGGTGTCCGGGATATAGTCCAGGATATTTGCAAGGCCGCCCTCATTTGCACGGCGCAGAGCCAGGGTAATGATCTGCGCCCCGGCCTTTTCCACACAAGCAGTTACCAGGTCAAGGGAAAATTTGCCGGAGCCCAGGATGAAGCGGGAGGTAAATTCATGGCCTCCCAGGATGAAATTGTCATTTTTCTGATTCATTGTATTGTTCCTTCTTTCTTTCATAAATGATGTGTAACTATTCAGGACGGTGGGAAATCAGCCGGGCAAGAAGATGCCCCGTTCTGAACAGTTACAATGATGGCACTAGGGTTCTTCCTCTCCCAACAGCAGCCGGGTGATCATGTTGGCCTCATGGGCAGCGCAGACGGCCACTCTGGGGGCCATGAGCCCGCGGCCGTGCACAGCCTCCGTGACCTCATCACCGCATAGGTAGAAGTTGGGACTGATCCTGCGGGTTCGGATGAGGTTGCTGCTGGCCGCGCCTGCCATCCCGGAAGCACAGACCAGCTTCTTTTCCGGAAAATGCTCCAGGATGCCATTTACCAGGACAGCTTTGGCCTCCGGCACATCAAAGGCCTCACAGATAATGTCGTCCCCGGAAAACAGCTCCTTTACATTCTCCTCTGTAACCCGGACAGTGTCCGTGGTGATGTCCAGATAGGGATTGATGCGAAAGAGCAGGGATTGTAAGGCCTCTGTCTTATACATCCCCACATGTTCCATAAAATACTGCTGGCGGTTTAAATTGGTCAGGTCTACAACATCAAAATCGATGAGGTGCAGATGGCCCACGCCGATGCGGGCCAGATAAAAGGCCGTGTTGGAGCCCAGGCCCCCCAGACCTGCAATGGCAACGCGTCCCTCTGTGAGAAGGGCCTGGGTTTCAGGGGAGTGGCGGGTGTTGAGGGCAGTGTAGATTTCATCTTTCGTGAATAATGGCATTAAGATCACCCTCCTCCTACAAAGCTTACAACTTCCATGGTGTCGGCCTCCGTCAGCGCGGTGGAGGAGTAGCGGGCCTTCGGGAGAATGGCGCCGTTTAGCTCCACAGCAATTCTGGCAGTATTGTAGCCCCTGTCTTCCAGGTAGTTGGCCACTGACATGGGGCAGTCAAGGCGGGTTGGCACGCCGTTTACGGTAATCCGTATCATTTTATGCAGGCCTCCTTTCTGCGGCAGCTGTTTGGAAAATAGAAAAGAGTCCACAAAGAAACGTACCCGCGGTGGTGCGCCCCTTCATGAACTCTTTGGTCCAATCTCAGCTATTCCAATATTCAGCTGTCTCTGATGTTAATAAGGTTGTAAATCAAAAGTTTGGATATCCCACAAAAAAGGGACCGCCAACAGCGGTCCCCATAATTTCTTATTACAAATGGCACGTCCCTACGTTGGCATTATCCAAATCAGGTATATGGGTCGAAGCTCTCTGCTTCCTCTCAGCCTGGTACACAAGCTCCCCGCAATTCAATTTACAGAAACAAGTATAAAACAGGCAAAAGAGGATGTCAATCTTTTTTTACATAGATTAGGTTGACATTTCCTGGTCCCATTATTATAATAAAGAAGTTCATTATGAAAAGCAATGAAGGAGACAGTAGCCCTTTCCTGAAGCCAAAGAGAGCCGGTGGCGGTGAGAATCCGGCGCAGGAGGGATTGGAGCGAAGATCACTCCGGAGCTGCCGGCTGAATCCCTCTGCAGGGTACTAAGCTAGGCCGTTTTCCCGGCGTTAAGGGGAGCGCATATGACAGTATGCAGTAACAGGTGGTGAAACGGGGCTTTTGCGCGAAGTCAGGCTCCCGTCCTATTACAGGGCGGGGGCTTTTTTGTATCATAGGAAACTCCTCCGGAGTCTCCTATGATACAAAAAGCCCTCCGGGCAGGATTCTATTTCATTTTATATTTACAGGAAATGGAAATAAAGCGCAGAGGCCTTAAGCATCGATCAAACGGAGGAATAGGAAGATGTATGACAAAGTTTCTACAGATCTGAAATTTGTGGAACGGGAAAAAGAGATCGAAAAGTTCTGGGAAGAACATCACATTTTCGAGAAGAGCATCAAGATGCGCGAGGGCTGCGAACCCTATGTATTCTATGATGGCCCGCCCACAGCCAACGGAAAGCCCCACATCGGACATGTGGAGACACGCGTGATCAAGGACATGATCCCAAGATACCGCGCCATGAAGGGCTACATGGTTCCGCGTAAGGCCGGCTGGGATACCCATGGACTTCCGGTAGAGCTGGAGGTGGAGAAGAAGCTGGGCCTTGACGGCAAGGACCAGATCGAAAAATATGGTCTGGAGCCATTTATCAAGGAGTGTAAGGAGAGTGTCTGGAAGTACAAGGGCATGTGGGAGGATTTCTCCAACACCGTTGGCTTCTGGGCTGATATGGAGGATCCCTACGTAACCTACCACAACGATTTCATTGAGTCTGAGTGGTGGGCATTGAAGCAGATCTGGGACAAGGGCCTTTTGTACAAGGGCTTTAAGGTTGTGCCTTACTGCCCGCGCTGCGGTACCCCCCTGTCATCCCACGAGGTGGCCCAGGGCTATAAGGATGTGAAGGAGCGCTCCGCCATTGCAAGGTTCAAGGTAAAGGGAGAGGAGGCCTACATCCTGGCATGGACCACCACACCCTGGACTCTTCCCAGCAACGTGGCACTCTGCGTAAACCCAAATGAGGAGTATGCAAAGGTAAAGACAAATGACGGCTATACCTACTATATGGCCCAGGCCCTACTTGACACGGTTCTGGGAGAGGGAAGCTACGAGATTCTTGAAACCTATAAGGGCAAGGATCTGGAGTACAAGGAGTACGAGCCTCTCTATGACTGCTCCGTTCCCTACGGCGTAAAGCAGCATAAGAAGGGCCACTATGTTGTATGCGATACCTATGTAACACTGACAGATGGTACAGGTATCGTTCATATCGCTCCTGCCTTTGGTGAGGACGATGCCAATGTGGGACGTAAGTACGACCTGCCCTTTGTACAGCTGGTAGATGCACAGGGCCATATGACAGCGGACACCCCGTTTGCAGGCAAGTTCGTAAAGGATGCGGATCCCCTGGTATTAAAGGATCTGGATGCAAGAGGCCTTCTGTTCTCTGCGCCTAACTTTGAGCACAGCTATCCCCACTGCTGGAGATGCGGCACTCCTCTGATCTACTATGCAAGAGAGTCCTGGTTCATCAAGATGACCGCAGTGAAGGATGACCTGATCCGCAACAACAACACCATCAACTGGATCCCTGATTCCATCGGCAAGGGCCGTTTCGGCGATTGGCTGGAGAATATCCAGGATTGGGGCATATCCAGAAATAGATATTGGGGCACACCGCTCAACATCTGGGAGTGCGAGTGCGGCTGCCAGCATTCCATCGGAAGCATCGAGGAATTAAAGAGCATGTCCGACAACTGCCCGGACGACATTGAGCTCCACCGCCCATACATTGACAATGTCAATATCAAGTGCCCGAAGTGCGGCGGCACCATGAAGCGTGTGCCAGAGGTCATCGACTGCTGGTTTGACTCAGGAGCAATGCCATTTGCACAGCACCATTATCCATTTGAGAATAAGGAACTGTTTGAATCCCAGTTCCCGGCACAGTTCATCTCCGAGGCGGTAGACCAGACAAGAGGCTGGTTCTATTCCCTGTTAGCAGAGTCCACATTGCTGTTCAACAAGGCTCCTTATGAGAATGTTATCGTTATGGGACTTGTGCTGGATGAGAACGGGCAGAAGATGAGCAAGTCAAAGGGAAATGCGGTAGATCCCTTTGAGACGCTGGCTGCCCATGGCGCAGACGCGATCCGCTGGTTCTTCTACACCTGCAGCGCTCCGTGGATCCCGAAGCGTTATCAGGATAAGGCTGTGACAGAGGGACAGAGAAAGTTCATGGGAACCCTGTGGAATACTTATGCCTTCTGGGTGCTCTACGCAAACATTGACGACTTTGACGCCACAAAGTACGCTCTGGAGTATGACAAGCTTCCGGTTATGGACAAGTGGCTTTTGTCAAAGATGAACTCCATGGTGAAGGCCGTGGACAACAGCCTGATGAATTACCAGATCCCGGAGGCTGCAAGAGCTCTCCAGGAGTTCGTAGATGACATGAGCAACTGGTATGTGCGCAGAAGCCGTGAGCGTTTCTGGGCAAAGGGCATGGAGCAGGATAAGATCAATGCTTACATGACGCTCTACACCGCCCTTGTGACCGTGGCAAAGGCTGCTGCTCCCATGATCCCATTCATGACAGAGCAGATCTACCAGAATATCGTGAGAAAGATTGACAAGGATGCCTTAGAGAGCATTCATCTGTGCGACTTCCCGGCCGTAAAGGAAGAGTGGATTGATGAGAAGCTGGAGTCCGATATGGACGAGGTGCTTAAGACTGTAGTAATGGGACGCGCTGCCAGAAATACTGCCAACATCAAGAACCGCCAGCCCATTGCACAGATGTATGTAAAGGCTGACCATCCTCTGTCAGAGTTCTATATTGAGATCATTGAGGATGAGCTGAATGTGAAGAAGGTAACCTTTACAGACGATGTGCGTGCATTTACCTCCTATACCTTCAAGCCCCAGCTCAAGACCGTAGGGCCAAAGTACGGCAAGCTCTTAAACAAGATCCGCCAGGCCCTCACAGAGGTGGACGGAAGCGCAGCCATGGATACTCTGAATGAAAAGGGCGCCCTGACCTTTGACTTTGACGGCCAGGAGGTTTCCCTCACAAAGGAGGATCTGCTGATCGATGTGGCCCAAAAGGACGGCTATGTGACAGAGGAGGACAACTATGTCACTGTTGTGCTGGATACCAACCTGACTCCGGAGCTGATCGAGGAGGGCTTTGTGAGAGAGCTCATCAGCAAGATCCAGACCATGAGAAAGGAAGCCGGCTTTGAGGTAATGGACCATATCAATGTGTATCAGGATGCCAACGACAGGATCGCAGAGCTGTTAAAGGCACATGCGGACGAGATCAAGGCAGAGGTGATGGCGGACTATATCACGATCGGTCAGATCAAGGGTCATGCTAAGGAGTGGAATATTAACGGCGAAAATGTAATGCTCGGTGTTGAAAAGACCATGAAATAATGGTAATATGAACGGCGGGGGATTAAATAAAGAACTGAGAAAAGTAACTGTTCAACAGGCCTGCACAGTTACTGCGCTGACCGTAAGATAACCTGGGCCAGCAGGCAGAATCCCATCGGCGAAGCCGGTTTTAAATGGATTTTTGACGTAGCTGTAAGGGTACTGAACAGATACCTGAAAAACAAAATAGGAGGACGGGCCAATGAATAAATCAGGCTTTGATAAGGCCACATTTAAGCACAGTGTCATTTACAATGTAAAGAACATGTTCCGCAAGACCATCGATGAGGCAACACCCCAGCAGGTGTTCCAGGCAGTGGCTTACGCTGTGAAGGATGTTATTATTGACGAGTGGATCGCTACCCACAAGGAATATGAGAAAAAGGATGTAAAGACCGTATACTATCTGTCCATGGAGTTCCTTATGGGACGCGCTCTGGGCAACAATATCATCAATATCTGCGCACGGGAGGAGATCAAGGAGGCGTTAGATGAGCTGGGCTTTGATCTGAACCTCATTGAGGACCAGGAGCCGGATGCGGCATTAGGAAACGGCGGCTTGGGACGTCTGGCTGCCTGCTTCCTGGATTCCCTGGCAACCCTGGGCTATCCGGCTTACGGCTGCGGCATCCGCTACCGCTACGGCATGTTTAAGCAGAAGATCGAGAACGGCTTCCAGGTAGAGGTGCCGGACAACTGGTTAAAGGATGGCAATCCATTTGAGATCCGCCGCCCGGAGTATGCTGTGGAGGTAAAATTCGGCGGCTATGTGCGTATTGAAAACAGAAACGGCGCAAACCATTTTGTACAGGACGGTTATCAGAGCGTCCGTGCCGTGCCCTACGACCTGCCGGTGATCGGCTATGGCAATAACGTGGTAAATACCCTGCGTATCTGGGATGCAGAGCCTATCAATACCTTTAACCTGGATTCCTTTGACCGGGGCGATTATCAGAAGGCAGTGGAGCAGGAGAACCTGGCAAAGACCATCGTAGAGGTGCTTTATCCCAATGACAACCACTATGCAGGCAAGGAGCTGCGCTTAAAGCAGCAGTACTTCTTTATCTCCGCCAGTGTTCAGAGAGCTGTTCAGAAGTACAAGGAGACACATGACGATATCCGCAAGTTCCACGAGAAGGTGGTATTCCAGTTAAATGATACCCATCCGACCGTTGCGATCCCGGAGCTTATGCGTATCCTTCTGGATGAAGAGGGCCTGACCTGGGACGAGGCATGGGAGGTTACCACAAAGACATGTGCTTACACCAACCATACCATCATGTCAGAGGCTCTGGAGAAATGGCCGATCGAGCTGTTCTCCCGCCTGCTTCCGCGTATCTACCAGATCGTGGAGGAGATCAACCGCCGCTTCATGAACCAGATTCAGTGCATGTATCCGGGCAACCAGGAGAAGGTGCGCAAGATGGCTATCATCTACGACGGACAGGTGAAGATGGCTTATATGGCGATCGCAGCAAGCTTCTCTGTTAACGGTGTTGCAAGGCTCCACACAGAGATCTTAAAGCACCAGGAGTTAAGGGACTTCTATGAGATGATGCCTGAGAAGTTCAACAACAAGACAAACGGTATCACCCAGAGAAGATTCCTGCTTCACGGCAACCCGCTTCTGGCTGACTGGGTAACCTCCAAGATCGGCAATGAGTGGATCACTGATCTTCCGCACATCAAGAAGCTGGAGATCTATGCAGACGACGAGAAGTGCCAGCAGGAGTTCTTAAACATTAAGTACCAGAACAAGGTGCGCCTTGCAAAATACATCAAGGAGCACAATGGAATTGACGTGGATCCGCGCTCTATCTTTGATGTGCAGGTCAAGAGGCTTCATGAGTACAAGAGACAGCTTATGAACATCCTCCATGTAATGTACCTGTACAATCAGTTAAAGGATAACCCGAATATGGATATGGTTCCAAGAACCTTTATCTTCGGCGCAAAGGCTGCAGCAGGCTACAAGAGAGCAAAGCTTACCATTAAGCTGATCAACTCTGTTGCTGATGTGATCAACAATGACCGTTCCATCAACGGTAAGATCAAAGTAGTATTTATCGAGGATTACCGCGTTTCCAATGCTGAGCTGATCTTTGCAGCTGCTGATGTCAGCGAGCAGATATCCACAGCCAGCAAGGAGGCATCCGGTACAGGCAACATGAAGTTCATGTTAAACGGTGCGCTGACCTTAGGAACCATGGACGGCGCCAATGTGGAGATCGTAGAGGAGGTAGGCGCAGACAATGCATTTATCTTCGGCATGTCCTCTGATGAGGTTATTAACTATGAGAACCACGGCGGGTACTATCCAATGGATATCTTCAACAACGACCAGCAGATCCGCCGTGTGCTGATGCAGCTGATCAACGGCTACTATGCACCGGACAACCCAGAGCTGTTCAGGGATATCTATGATTCCCTGCTGAACACAAAGAGCAGCGACAGGGCGGATACCTACTTTATCCTGAAGGATTTCCGGTCCTATGCAGAGGCTCATGAGCGCATTGACGCTGCCTACAGGGATGAGTCCTGGTGGGCAAAGGCTGCCATCATCAATGTGGCAAACAGCGGCAAGTTCACCTCTGACAGAACCATTGAGGAATACGTGAGAGATATCTGGCATCTGAAAAAGGTGACAGTGGAGATTTAAAAGCCAGGGCCATCCTGGCAGGCTCCGGCTATCTGAAACAGGGTGGCCGGAGTATTTTGGTATTGCGGGAGCGCAACCTTATATTGTACGGAGGAAGAAAAATGAAGATTCGCGACATATTGGCACAGGACAAAATTACTATTTCATTCGAGGTGTTTCCTCCAAAGACAGAGGATGCCTATGATTCCGTGGAGAGAGCAGCAGCAGAGATTGCAACATTAAAGCCGGATTTCATGAGCATCACCTATGGAGCAGGCGGCGGGACCAGCGACTATACGGTGGATATTGCCTCCACCATCAAGGATACATACGGTGTAACGCCTCTGGCCCATCTGACCTGTGTGTCCTCTACAAAGGAAAAGGTTCACCATGTGCTGGACCAGCTGAAGGAAAAGGGGATTGAAAATGTACTGGCTCTCCGGGGAGATATCCCAAAGGACGGCAGAACACCGGAGGTATATCACTATGCCTCGGAGCTTATCCGGGAGATCAAGGATTCGGGAGATTTCTGCATCGGCGCAGCCTGCTATCCGGAAGGCCATGTGGAATCTGCCAACAAATCCATTGATATGGATTATCTGAAGCAGAAGGTGGAAGCTGGCTGTGATTTTGCCACCACACAGATGTTCTTTGACAACAGCGTGTTCTACAGTTATTTGTACCGTATCAGGGAAAAAGGGATCACAGTTCCCATCATTGCCGGTATCATGCCCATTACCAGCGCAAGCCAGGTAAGCAGGAGCGTTCAGATGTCAGGCTGCTATATGCCGGCCAGGTTCATGTCCCTGGTGGACAAGTTTGGAGATAAGCCGGTTGCCATGAAGCAGGCGGGCATCGCCTATGCGACGGACCAGATCATTGACCTGATCGCAAACGGCATCAAGGGGATCCATGTATATTCCATGAATAAGCCGGATGTGGCAAGGAAGATCAAAGAGAATTTATCGGAAATTTTAAAGTGACCGTAAGATAAACTGGGCCAGAAGGCAAAAATCCCATCGGCGGAGCCGATTTTAAATGGATTTTTGCTCGTAACTGTGAGGGTACTGAACAGTTACACCGTTTGAAATGTACAGGAGGCAGCGTTTTGGATACAGCATCAATTGAGCGGAGGGAAGTGCTGCGCTATCTGGGCTATAAGGGCCAGGAGGCAGACGAGGCAGTAAGTGCCATGGTGGAGGAGTCTATCATGCAGCTGGGGGAGGCTGCGTCTCCCAAATATCTGTGCAGGCTGTTCCCACTCTCTATGGACGGTGAGGGGAAGATCGATGGGGGCTGCTTTCAGGCAGAGAGCAGAAATTTATCAAAAAATCTAAAGGACTGTGAACAAATACTGGTGTTTGCGGCCACCTTAGGGCTCGGGGCGGATCATCTGATCCAGAAATACAGCCGCCTCCAGATGAGCCGTGCCGTGATCCTGCAGGCTGCCGCCGCTGCTATGATCGAGGAGTACTGCGATGAGACCTGTAAGGCGCTAAAAGCACAGTATGAGGAACAGGGCTGGTATCTGCGCCCCAGATTCAGCCCGGGCTATGGGGATTTCCCTTTAAGCTGTCAGGGGGCGATCCTGGACGGTCTGGAGGCGGGAAAACGGATCGGCATCAAGCTGACGGACAGCTCGCTTATGATGCCCTCCAAATCCGTAACTGCCGTTATGGGACTTTCACGGAAGCCCTACCGCTGTGATGTCAGGGGCTGTGAGGCCTGCGGGAAAACGGACTGTATGTACCGCAGATAAAGGCAGGGGGCACCGTGCCGGCACATTAGAATATATGGACAACAGGACTGAGAAAATATAAGAGAGGTTGTAGTAAAATGATACGTTTTAACTGTGATTACAATGAAGGAGCCCATGAGCGCATTTTAAGGAGGCTTGCAGAGACAAACCTGGAGCAGACTCCGGGGTACGGGGAGGACAGCTACTGTAAGGAGGCTGCCGGAATCATAAAAGGGCTTTGCGGGAGAAAGGATGCAGACGTTCATTTCCTGGTGGGAGGAACCCAGGCAAACCTGACTGTGATCAGCTCTGCCCTCCGTCCTCATCAGGGAGTAGTGGGAGCGGAAAGCGCCCATGTGAATGTCCATGAGACAGGAGCCATCGAGGCCACAGGCCATAAGGTGATCGCCCTTCCCTCAAAGGATGGAAAGGTAACGGCCGGACAGGTGGAAAAGCTGTGGCTGGATCATATTTCAGATGACAGCTTTGAGCACATGGTGCAGCCCAAAATGGTCTATATCTCCAATCCCACAGAGCTGGGGACCATTTACACAAAGGCGGAGCTGGAAGCGCTGTATAGCGTTTGTAAAAAGTACGGCCTGTACCTCTTTGTAGACGGCGCGCGGCTGGCCTATGGCCTGGCTGCCCAGGGAAATGATGTGGATCTGCCCACGCTGGCTGCCAACTGCGATGTGTTCTATATCGGGGGGACAAAGGTGGGAGCACTGTTCGGCGAGGCAGTGGTGATCACGAATGACCAGCTGAAGCCGGATTTCCGGTATCACATCAAGCAGAGAGGCGGAATGCTGGCAAAGGGCCGTCTCTTAGGCATCCAGTTTACGGAGCTTTTAAAGGACGGGCTGTATTTTGAGCTGGGAGCGCACGCAGATAGGCTGGCAGACAGGATCAGAGAGGCCTTTGTGAAAAAGGGATACCCCTTCCTGGTACCAAATACCACCAACCAGATATTTCCGGTGGTGCCTGACAGTGTACTGGAAAAGTTGAGAGAAAAATACGTATTTACATACCAGGGCCGGGTGGACGAAGAACACAGCGCCATCCGCATCTGCACCAGCTGGATCACCAGTGAGAAGCAGGTGAAGGAGCTGGTAAATGACATCAATGAGGGATGAGCCGGAACCTCGATCGGAGGGAAAGATGAATATTTTAGAGGAAATGAAGGCACGCCGCCTGTTCTGTGACGGCGGCATGGGAAGTCTGTTGCAGGCCCAGGGCTTAAAGGCAGGAGAGCTGCCGGAGCTGTGGAACCTGACTCACCCGGAGGTTATAAAGGAGATACACAGAGAGTACCTGAAGGCCGGAGCCGATATCATGACTACCAATACCTTTGGTGCCAACAGACTGAAATATAAGGAGAACCTGGAGGATGTGGTGACAGCGGCTGTCCGCAATGCAAAGGCGGCTGTGGAGGAGGAGGGACACGGATACGTGGCCCTGGACCTGGGCCCCACAGGAAAGCTCTTAAAGCCTCTGGGAGATCTGGAGTTTGAGGCTGCCGTGGACCTGTACAGGGAGGTCGTGGCAGCCGGTGCGGCAGCCGGAGCTGATCTGGTGCTGATCGAGACCATGAGCGACAGCTATGAACTGAAGGCGGCTGTCCTGGCAGCAAAGGAGGCAGGCTTTGGCCCGGATGGAAAACGCCTCCCCATCTTTGCGACTGTGATCTATGATGAGAAGGGCAAGCTCCTTACAGGAGGCAATGTGGAGTCCACGGTGGCTCTCTTAGAGGGACTGAAGGTGGATGTGCTGGGCATCAACTGCGGCCTGGGACCTGTGCAGATGAAGGGGATCCTGGAGGAGATCCTAAAGGTATCCTCCACTCCGGTGCTGGTAAATCCTAACGCGGGCCTTCCCAGAAGCGAGGGCGGGAAAACGGTCTACGACATCAATGCGGCCCAATTTGCCAAGGTTATGGAGGAGATCGTTTCCATGGGAGCCGTCATAGTGGGCGGCTGCTGCGGGACCACGCTGGAGCACATCAGAGAGACGGTGGATCGCTGCAAGGACATGCCGGTGGTATGGCCGGAAAAGAAAGGGCGCACGATCATTTCCTCCTACTCCCAGGCAGTGCTCTTTGACAGGAGGACTGTGATCATAGGGGAGCGCATTAACCCTACAGGAAAATCGAAATTCAAGCAGGCCCTGCGGGATCATAATCTGGAATATATCTTAAGAGAAGGCGTGGCCCAGCAGGACAACGGAGCCCATGTGCTGGATGTCAATGTGGGTCTCCCTGAGATCGACGAGCCATCCATGATGGAGGAGACCATAAGGGAGCTGCAGAGCGTCATTGACCTGCCGCTGCAGATCGACACCTCCAACATCGAGGCCATGGAGCGGGCCATGAGGTGCTACAACGGAAAGCCCCTGATCAACTCCGCCAACGGAAAAGAGGAGGTCATGAGCCAGGTATTTCCGCTGGTGGCAAAGTACGGAGGCGTGGTGGTAGGACTCTGCCTGGATGAAGCAGGTATACCGGAGACAGCAGACGGGCGTATCGCAGTGGGACGAAAGATCATTGACAGGGCGGCACAGTATGGGATCGGGCCTGAGGACATTATCCTGGACGGCCTGTGCATGACGGTCAGCTCCGACAGCAAGGGGGCCCTTACGACCTTGGAGACCCTGCGGCGTATACGGGATGAGCTGGGAGGAAAGTCTATTCTGGGTGTTTCCAACATTTCCTTTGGTCTTCCGCAGCGGGAGATCATCAACAGCGCCTTCTTCACCATGGCAATGGAGTGCGGTCTGAACGGAGCGATCATCAACCCAAACTCGGAAGCCATGATGCGTGCATTTTACAGCTTCAATGCGCTGATGGATCTGGATCCCCAGTGCAGCCAGTATATCGGCATCTACAGCGGCCAGACGGCAGGGCTGGGCCAGACATTTTCAAAAGGAGGAAATGGGTCGGGAAATGCCGGAATGAGCGGAGCCGGGAGCGCAGGAGCTGCCGGAGGTCCGGGAGCCGGGGATAACAGCCAGGCTTTGATGAGCTCCATTGAGCGCGGACTGAAGGAGAAGGCCCATGAGGCTGTCTCTGAGCTTCTAAAGGAGAAGGAAGCCTTGGTGATCATCAATGAGGTGATGATCCCGGCCCTGGACCATGTGGGAAAGGGCTTTGAGAAGGGCACTGTGTTCCTGCCCCAGCTGCTCATGAGTGCAGAGGCGGCAAAGGCGGCCTTTGAGGTGATCAAGTCCAGCATGGAAGGCAGCGGCCAGGTCCAGGAGAAAAAGGGGAAGATCATCCTTGCCACGGTAAAGGGAGATATCCACGATATCGGAAAAAATATTGTGAAGGTCCTTTTAGAAAACTACAGCTATGATGTGATCGACCTGGGCAAGGACGTGCCTCCTGAGAGGATCGTGGAGGAGGCGCTGAAACAGCAGGTGCCTCTGGTGGGCTTAAGCGCCCTTATGACGACCACGGTGCCAAACATGGAGGAGACCATCCGCCAGCTCAGAAAGGAAGCGCCGGAGGTAAAAGTCATGGTAGGCGGAGCTGTGCTGACAGAGGATTATGCCCGGACCATTGGGGCTGACGCCTACTGCAGGGACGCCATGGCATCGGTTCATTTTGCAGAGCAGCGTTTTGGAGGAATGTAAGGAAAAATAGAGAAGAGCCTGGTAAGCCTGGTCCTATCTGTGTCAGTCTGATTGACTGCTCAGGGCCAGGCTTCTTTCTGTTTGTGAAATAGAAATCAAGAGATCTACATAGGATATACAAAGGGGGCATTTGCCTGAAACGGGAGAGAGAAGGAGGAAATGGATTGGGAAAAGGTCAGATGGAGTTCTTTGCAAAAGGAATGTGGATAGGAGGGACTATGACGGTTCCCGGAGTCAGCGGAGGCTCCATGGCAATGATATTGGGGATCTATGATAAGCTGATACAGGCAGTCAGCCGTTTTTTCAGGACTCCGGCTGAGAGTATGGGAATCCTTTTCCGTTTTTTGGCAGGAGCAGCCCTGGGAATGGTGCTCTTTTCAAGGCTTATCACATGGCTGCTGACGACCAGGGCCAATGTGCCTCTGCGGTTTTTCTTTCTGGGGGCAGTGGCGGGGGGGATCCCCATGATCTACAGAAAGGCCGGGATCAGGCGGCTGGGATGGGAGACTGTGGCCTATCCTGCCATCGGCATCCTTGCGGTAGTCCTTCTCTCATTTCTGCCTGCCGGAGTATTTCTGCAGGCAGAAATGACGGGCGGAAGGAACTTGATACTCCCGCTCCTGGGAGGTGTTATCATTGCCGCAGGCCTGGTGCTTCCGGGGATCAGTGTTTCACAAATGCTCTATATGCTGGGGATGTATGAATCCATCATGAAAAGCATCAGCTCCCTGGATATCCTGCCTCTGATCCCATTGGGGATCGGAGTGGCGGGAGGGACCTTCCTTGTGGCAAGTCTGCTGGAGGGCTTATTAAAGCGGTATCCACAGCCTGCCTATCTGATCATATTGGGATTTATGCTGGGAAGCCTGCCGGAGCTCTATCCAGGCATTCCTGCCGGGGCGGGGCTTATGGGCAGCGGGGCAGCGGCAGCGGCCGGGTTTTGGGTGCTCTTTTGGATGTCATCAAAGGGCTAAGGCCTGGCAGCAGATGTTTTGGTGAGCGCCTGCTACATCCGCTTATCTCCCCAGAATACCAGAGCCACGGTACCGGGGCCTGTATGGGAACCGATGACCGTGCCGAAGTTTGTGATGAGGGGCCTCTCCTTTAAATGAGGGAAGGCTTCCTCCACCATGGCCAGGAGCTGGGCAGCGTCCTCCGGACAGGAGGAGTGGGCGATGAAGCATTTGCCGCTGTAGCCTGTGCCGTCTTCTGCGTGAAGCTTCATGCGGTTCACCAGCTCCTTTAAGGCCTTTTTCTTGCCTCTGCACTTATCGCGGGGAACCAGCTTGCCCTCTGCGTTCAGATCCATCATGGGACAGATGTTCAGCATATTGCCGAAGAAGGCAGCGGAGGCAGAGATACGCCCGCCTCTGCGCAGATGGCTTAGGTCGGAGGTGAAAAACCAGTGGTGGATCTTCAGCTTATTTTTCTCGATCCAATCCACAAGGTCATCATAGCTCATACCTGCCTGCATGTGTTCCCAGGCGCTGTCCAGAAGCAGGCCGTAGCCGATGGAGGCGTCCAAGGTATCGATCACAGTGATCCTGCGGTCGGGAAAGCGCTCCTGCATCTCCTCGCGGGCGATCACGGCAGAATTATAGGTGCCGGAAATACCAGAGGAAAGGGTCAGATGAATGATATCCTTTCCTTCTTTTAATATGGGCTCAAACATGGCCTCATACTGCTCCGGGTTTACCTGGGAGGTGGTGGGCATGGCACCCTCACGGATCTTTTGATAAAAATCCTCAATCGAAATGGACTTTCCGAGATCATCGTCATAATCCCTGCCATCCATACGGAAGTGGAAGCAGGCATATGGTATCTGCCGCTGGGAGAGATAGGCGGCTGGCATATCAACAGTAGAACTGCATGTTATCATATAGGAATTTTCCATGAGATATCTCCTTACGTTTGCTGGAAAAAGTATAACATGGCGAAAATAGGGTGTCAAACATATATGAACATTTTTAACAAAGTTGTCACCGGAGGGGCGATGAAGGGGCCGGGCCTTTCGTTATTTTTGCTGGTCTTGAGTTTCCTCATTTTGCGCTCTGGCTGCCGGGAGGGCGGCTGGCGCTCCGGTTTCGGACATAAGAAGCACTAAGACA
>NZ_JAJCIC010000024.1 GCF_020554865.1 Lacrimispora sp. 210928-DFI.3.58 | reverse complement strand
TTTTTTAGAATTTTCAGGGTTTTACATACTGTTTAATCTTCAATTTTCAAGGAACAACGAAGCGTCCTTAGCCAAACCCGCAAAAGGCTTTGCTAAGCACTCAACGTTAACGCAGAAGGAGGGATTTGAACCCTCGCGCCGCTACTAACGACCTACTCCCTTTCCAGGGGAGCCCCTTCAACCACTTGGGTACTTCTGCTTGGTTGAATCTGATTTCATATTTATTTGTGTACAGGCATGTCCTAAAAATGTCTGCAACGGAGAGGATGGGATTCGAACCCATGCGCCCTTGCGGACAAACGGTTTTCAAGACCGCCTCGTTATGACCACTTCGATACCTCTCCAAACGTGCTTTTCTATTTTACAGAAACTTTGCAAATTTGTCAAGTACTTTTTTAAGATTTTTCCAGGCCGTTTTGACCTTTTTTTGTACCGTTGTCTCCAGCGGCAACTTGTTTATACTATCATATCTTTCGACATATGTCAACAGTTTTTTCAAACTTTTTTCTCGTTGCAAACAAGGTCTATCGATACCCCTCTCAGCCCTTTTTCTTCAAGAAAGCCTCCGCAATGTACAGATCCTCCGGCGTTGTGATTTTTATATTTTCATAGCCGCCCTCCACCATGTGGACCTTGATCCCCATCTGCTGCTCTGCCACCATGGCATCGTCTGTCACCTTGCTGCAGTCCTGCAGCAGCTGCCGTTTGAAGGCCTCCACAATCAAGGGTACAGAAAACACCTGGGGGGTCTGTGCCTGCCATAAAAGCCTTCTATCCGGGCTTCCTGTAATGCAGCCTTCCTCATCCACCAGCTTAATGGTATCCTTCACCGGCATTCCCACAACACATGCACCATATTTTTCTACAGCCTCATAGGCCCTTTCTATCATTTCTCCGCTCACAAAAGGACGGGCTCCGTCGTGGATGAACACATAGCCCTCCTGACGCTCTTTTTTGCAGCCAAAGCCGGAGTCCTCCTCCATAAGGGTACAGAGGGCTTTCCATACGCTCTCATAGCGTTCTTTTCCCCCCGCTTTCACCGAGGACACCTTAGTCAGTCTGTATTTTTTCACAAATTCATCTGTGCAGTACTCCACATGTGCCTCATCGGTCATCAGGATGATCTCATCGATCAGAGCCGACTTCTGGAAGGCCTCCAGGGCATGGACTGCCACCGGCTTCCCTCCGATCTCCAGGTATTGCTTTGCAATGGGGCCGCCCATACGGCTTCCCTTTCCTGCTGCCAGAACAACTGCTGTGCAATATTTTTTCATCTGTAACTTCCCCTTAACGCTCTCCCAGCTTCAAACTGGGAACTGCATTCAGATCCCAGCCTGCAAGGTTTCCCTTCCTGTATTCATAGTAGGCGGCTGCCCCGATCATAGCTGCATTATCTGTACAGAAAATGGGAGACGGATAGTAGAACTGGATGCCATTCTTTTCGCAGCTCTCTTTCATGGCCGCCCTCAAGGCCGAATTGGAGGCCACGCCTCCTGCAATGGCAAGCTTTTTGTAGCCATATTCCTTTGCAGCCAGGATCGCCCTGCTTACCAGTGAATCCACAACAGAATTCTGGAAGGAGGCAACCAGATCAGGAACATTGATCTCTTCTCCTGTCATCTTTTTATGATTAATGTAGTTGAGCACTGCTGACTTGAGGCCGCTGAAGCTGAAATCATAGGGGGATCCTTCTACCTTGCCCCTGGGAAATTCGATTGCATGGGGATTGCCGTCCCTGGCAGCCTTGTCCACCTTGGGGCCCCCCGGATATCCCAGCCCTACTGCTCTTGCCACCTTGTCAAATGCCTCTCCTGCGGCATCATCCCTGGTGCGGCCAATGATCTCAAACTCTCCATAATCCTTCACGATCACGAGATGAGTATGGCCTCCCGATACGATGAGGCATACAAAGGGAGGCTCCAGATCCGGATTTTCGATGAAGTTAGCAGAAACATGGCCTTCAATATGGTGAACGCCGATCAGAGGCTTTTTCGCCGCATAGGCGATCGCCTTGGCCTCTGCCACTCCCACCAAAAGGGCTCCTACCAGTCCCGGGCCATAGGTCACGCCCACAGCCGTAATATCCTCTAAGCTCACCTGGGCCTCTGCCAACGCCCTCTCGATCACATAATTAATGGCCTTCACATGCTCTCTGGAGGCAATCTCCGGTACCACGCCTCCGTAGACTGTGTGCGTTGCGATCTGTGAGGAAATAACATTGGAAAGAACGGTCCTCCCGTTCTTCACAACAGAAGCAGCCGTCTCGTCGCAGGAGCTTTCAATTGCCAATATTAAAACATCGGATGTATTTTCACTCATGATCCTGTCTCCCATACTTATCAATCTTCATCAAATTCCAGCTCCGCCGTCCAGCCATCCCTGGCTGCCTTTGCCCTTGGGAAGATCTTGCGGACCTCGTCCATATAATCCTCCGGTCTGTTTAGGGACGGACTGTAGTGTGTCAGCCACATCTGCTTTGGCTGTGCCTCCTTTGCCAGGGCCGCAGCCTCATAAAATGTCATATGCTTGTACTCCCTGGCCTTTGCCGCCTTCTCCTTTTCGCCGTACATCCCCTCACAGATGAACAGGTCCGCACCCTCTGCATACTCGGCGATCACAGGAAGGGGCCTTGTATCTGTACAGTAGGTTACCTTGAGTCCTCTTCTGTCCGGTCCCAGCACCATATCAGGCGTGAGGAGGCGCCCCTCGTGTTCGATCTCCTCCCCTTTCTGGAGCCTGCTCCAGAACCTCTGCGGTATCTCACTTGCCCTGGCCCGTTCCACATCAAATTTGCCTTTTCTCGGTATTCTGACTGAATAACCATAGCAGAGCACGTTATGGTTTACCCTGTAAGCGTCAATGATGTAGGGCTCCATTTCTATGGTCTCCCTGTTTTCCGCAAGCTCGATAAACTGAAGCTCAAAGGGCAGTTCCGGTGCGATCATGCGCAGGGCTCCTACCACCCGCTCTAAGCCCTTTGGCCCGATCAGGGTGAGAGGCTCGGTCCGCTCGGCATTTCCCATTGTGAGCAGCAGGCCGGGAAGTCCGCTGATATGATCTGCATGATAATGGGTAAAACAGATCACATCAATGGGCTTTGGGCTCCAGCCCTTTTCCTTCAGGGCGATCTGGGTGCCTTCACCGCAGTCGATCAAAAGATTGCTTCCGCCGCACCTGGCCATCATGGAGGTGAGCCATCTGTAGGGAAGGGGCATCATCCCTCCGGTGCCCAGCAAACATATATCCAACATATCTTATTCCTCATCTTTTCCATCTTTAACTCACAAAATCATATCACACTTCCCTCCTAATAGTCAACAACCCCGCGGCAAGCAGCGGGGTATGCAACCCTCGCGGCAGCGGATTACAGCAGCTCTACCTGTTCCTCGATATCCACAGGGATCTTAAAGCCTCCTACAAGCTCATCATAGCATTCCTCACACAGGTCAAAATGATGGATCTGTCCATCCTTCTCCGAAAAATAATCCCATGCATGGTCAATACCGATCACCCCCTCGCGCACGATCCCCTTATCTACTACCAGCCTTTTCCCGCAGCAATTGCAGATGACCGCTTCCACCTGTCCGTTCTTATTGTATTTTTTCATAATTTATCCCTCGCCTTTCTCTCTCCTAGTATCTCGCCACCCCTCCCGCCTGGCTGCATTTGCAAGGCCCTGCCCCTATAAAGAGAAATGGGGAGGAATGTCCGGTTCCTCCCCATTATATACACAAATTATTCATAATTTAAGTGGAAATTGTTTCATATCCTGCGTTTCCACATGATGACGGCATCCTCCACAGGATTATGGTAATACCCCTTGCGGACTGCCTCCTGCTTGAAACCATAGGATTCATAAAGGTTTCTTGCTCCTACGTTGCTCTCCCGCACCTCCAGGGCAATGGCTGTCACGCATCTTCTCCTGGAAAGTGCTGTCATGGCATCCATCAGTTTCCTGGCGATCCCCTGCCGTCTCATGTCCGGAGATACTGCGATCCGCTGCAGCTCTCCCTCATCTCCCAGGATGCGCAGCACCGCATACCCCTTGACCTCGCCTGAAGCCTCATAGACAAAATAGGTATCCAGGCGGCTTCCCAGGCCTGAGCTTATCAGATTCTCCGACCATGCTTCGGAAAAACAGGCCTTCTCCAGGTCTGCCACCGGTTTGACATCCCGGCCCTCCATAAGGCGTATCCCTGTAAAATGTTCCATACTCTCATGCTCCTCCCTCTGCTTCTGATACCAGGGACTTGACAGTGATATTCCGGATCAATAATCTCCGGGAAGCTTTCCCGCAGCACCCTCCGGCGACAGTTCGGCCTCCCTCTGGCGCTCTGCCTGGGACTTGCGCAGATAATCCGGATTAAAATCTCCGGCGTCCGTCACAAATGCACCTTTATATCCGCTTCCGGCATTTTCCCCGCCTTGTGCTCCGTTCTGCCAGGCCTCAAAAGCAAGCATTCCCAAGGCAGCCACACTGGAAGCCCTCTGCCGGTTCATATGGGCAGGCGCAAAACGGCAGGGAACCTTTACTTCCTTCCTGATGATCTCCTTATATACGGGCACTCCGTCTCCCAAGAAGATCACTGCCTCTCCCCGTTCATTAAGCTGCCCGGCCAGCTCCCTCATATCCATGGGGCACTGCTCCATCACGATCTCCAAGCCCTTTTCCAGATGGTACAGTCCCGTATACACCTGGCTTCTCCTGGCATCCATAATAGGGCATATGAGCCCGGAGGCCCCCCATAGATTATATGCCATGGCATCCACTGTGGGCACATGGATCAGCGGCTTTTTTAAAGCCAGCCCCAGCCCCTTTGCCGTAGCAGCCCCAATGCGCAGGCCTGTAAAGGAGCCAGGCCCCCCTGCTGTGGCGATGGCGTCAATGGTATTTAAATCCAGATCCAAAAGCTTTGCGATCTCATCCAGCATCGGCAGCAGCGTCTGGGAATGGGTCTTCTTAAAATCCACCGTATATTCTGCTGTCACAATGTCGTCTGTCACCAGAGCCACGCTGGCCACAAGGGACGAGCTCTCTATTCCTAAAATCCTCATATTCTCTCCTCCACACAGATACGCCTGTAGTCAAAGCCCTTTTCCAGGTCTTTTTCGATCAAGACCCTTGTGACATGCTCCGGCAGGATCTCCTCTATGAGCTGGGGCCATTCGATCAGCGTCACGCCCTCGCCAAAAAAGCAGTCCTCATATCCGATCTCATCCATCTCACTGATATCGCCGATGCGGTATACATCAAAATGGTAAAGGGGCAGGCGGCCCTCCTCGTACTGCTGAAGGATGGTAAAGGTAGGACTGTTCACAGGCCCAGTAATGCCTAAGCCCTTGGCAAACCCCTGGGTGAACACCGTCTTTCCCACTCCCAGATCCCCTTCCAGGCAGATGATCTGGCCGGGCACTGCCTGAAGTCCCATTTTTCTGCCCAGTTCAAATGTCTCTTCCGGCTTTGTTGTCTCAATTACCATCATTTACCCCTTTCATGGTAAGCGAGATCCGTTTCTTTTCCAGATCTACGCTGAGTATCTTCACCTGCACCACATCCCCTACGCTCACAGCCTCCAGAGGATGCTTGATATAGCGGTCTGTCATCTGGGAAATGTGGACCAGCCCGTCCTGATGGACGCCGATATCCACAAATGCCCCGAAGTCGATGACATTGCGCACGGTTCCCTTTAATACCATGCCCGGCTTTAGGTCCTTCATTTCCAGGATATCACTGCGCAGAATGGGCCTGGGCATCTCATCTCTCGGATCCCTGGCAGGCTTTTCCAGCTCCCCGGCAATGTCACGCAGGGTGATCTCACCCACGCCGATCTCCTCTGCCATCCGCTTATAGTCCTTTATCTTCCGGCTGATCCCCTTGAGGCCGCCCTGGGCCAGCTCTGAGGTTGCATATCCCAGACGTTCCAGAAGCTTTCCTGCCGCCTCATAGCTTTCAGGATGGACGCTTGTCCCGTCTAAGGGGTTCTCCCCGCCGGAGATCCTCATAAAGCCTGCGCACTGTTCAAATGCCTTCGGCCCCAGCTTTGCCACCTTTAAAAGCTGCTTTCTGTTATGAAAGGCCCCGTTTTCCTCACGGTAGGCCACAATGTTCTTTGCCAGGGTCTTGTTGATGCCGGATACGTACTCCAGAAGGGATGCGGAGGCTGTATTTAAGTCCACGCCCACCTTGTTCACACAGTCCTCCACCACGCCCTCCAGGGCTTCGCCCAAATGCTTCTGGTTCATATCGTGCTGGTACTGGCCCACACCGATGGATTTGGGATCGATCTTTACCAGTTCTGACAGAGGATCCTGCAGCCGCCTTGCAATGGACACCGCGCTCCTCTGGCCCACGTCAAAGGACGGAAATTCCTCTGTTGCCAGCTTGCTGGCGGAATAGACAGAGGCCCCGGCCTCGTTCACGATCACGTACTGTACCGGCTCCTTGATCTCCTTTAAAAGCTCCACAATGATCTGCTCCGATTCCCTGGAGGCGGTGCCATTTCCCACAGAGATCAGGGAAATGCCGTACTTGCCTATCATGTCCTTCAGGATCTTCTTAGACTCTGCCACCTTATTCTGGGGAGCTGTGGGATAGATCACCACTGTATCCAGGACCTTGCCCGTGCTGTCCACCACAGCCAGCTTGCAGCCTGTGCGGAAGGCCGGATCCCAGCCCAGGACCACACGGCCCACAATGGGAGGCTGCATGAGAAGCTGCTCTAAATTCTTTCCAAAGACCTTTATTGCTCCCTCCTCCGCCTTCTCGGTCAGCTCATTTCTGATCTCACGCTCAATGGCCGGTCCGATGAGCCGTCCGTAGCTGTCCTTTACCGTCTCTTTCAGCACGGGCGTGGTGTAGGGGTTGTCCCGCAAAATGGTCTTTTTTTCAAGGTACTGGAATATCTGCTCCTCCGGTGCAGCGATCTTAACTGTCAGGATCTTCTCGTTCTCTCCCCTGTTTAAGGCAAGTATCCTGTGGCCCGCCGCCTTTTTCACCGGCTCCTCATAGTTGTAATACATCTCATAGACAGACTTCACTGTCCCATCCTTTGCCGAGGACTGGAGAAGGCCCTTGTTCACCGTAGTATTTCTGATATAGGTACGGTATTCTGCATTGTCGGAAATGCGCTCTGCCAGAATGTCCATGGCCCCCTGGATGGCCTCTGCCACCGTCCCAACACCCTTATCCTGGGAAAGGAAGCTTTCTGCCGCCTTCTCAAGGGGTTCTTTTATCATCTGAAGGCTTATAAGGTCCGCTAAGGGCTCCAAGCCCTTTTCCTTAGCAATCATAGCCCTGGTGCGGCGTTTTGGCTTATAAGGCCTGTAAAGGTCCTCTACAGCCACAAGAGTCTTTGCCTCCCGTATCTGCTTTTCCAGCTCCGGCGTCAGCTTCTCCTGCTCTCTGACAGACGCAATGACCTGTTCCTTCCGCTCCTCCAGATTCCGCAGGTACTTCAGCCTCTCATCCAGACCGCGCAGTACCTCGTCATTTAAGGAACCGGTGGCTTCCTTTCTGTATCTGGCAATAAAAGGGATGGTATTTCCCTCATCGATCAATTTTACAGCGGCCCCAGCCTGATGGCGGCCAATTCCCAGTTCCTCCGCCAGTGTCTTAATAATATCCATGAAAAATCCTCACCTGTTGTTTATTCTTGTTCAGTCTTTTTATTATAGTTCATTCAATGGCCTTATGCAAGTTCTGCATCTGGACAGTAGGGATATTTCGTGATAAAATAAGCGGGACAGAAACGAAAATGTGGAAGCAGCAAAAGAAAGGCATTGATTATCAGAATGATGAATTCCAACAATAAAAAGAAAATCTCCACCTCCGCCGACCGTCTGGCTACCTGTGCCCTTATCTGCGGTCTTGCAGGGGTGATCTGCAGCTTTTTTTATCTTCCGATCTCCCTTATGAGCGGCGGCAATTATCCTACTGGCCTGATCTGCGGCGTTATGGGCATTTTGCTGGCAGTGATGTCACGCAGGGCGGATGAGCGGCCCAAAAAGGCCTTCCGCGGCAGAGCCATTGCGGGGATCGTGTTTGGCTGCATTGCAATTGGTCTGACCTTTTTCTTTTTCTATGCGCTGATCAATTATTATGATGCGCTGAAGGATCCGGTCATGGGACCACAGATCAATGAGCTCTTGAACCGGCTGCAGCAGCAGTTCCAGGAGCAGCTCAATGAACAGCAGCCTTCACTCGCTCCAGGCGGCTCGGCAGCGGCTCTGTTTTTCCGCATCTAGTCTACGGCAGGGGGCTCCCTGTTATTTGCAGAATACTTTACCGGGCCCTAGCCCAGCAAACCTTGCACACTGCAAATGCGGCAGAATATGTGTCCTGCACATTCTGCCGCATTATCTGTATCATCGACCGTTTTTCTTTTGATTTCTTACAGCATTGCACGTATCATCTGCTTGATCCCAAAATCAGACTGTGCCTGCTCCTTTGTATCAAAGGCAATCGCTGCAGCTTTGAACTCCCCTTCCTTCATTTCCTGAGTGAGGATCGCAAATTCATCCATGCCGTAAAGCTCATACACCTCTACCTTACCGAAAAGACTCTTCACATCCTGCTCTTTGTTGCGGTAGGAGCCTGCAATGCGGACAAAATAGCGGAAGGAAGCCTGGTCCATTGGTTCAATGGCCTGCTTTTCCTCTGTCCAGCCAATTTCCACATGATCCTCCAGATTCTGGGCCGCCTCAATGATATCAGCAACCACTGCACTGGCTGTTGGAAGCTTTCCTGCTCCGCTTCCATAAAACATGGAAGTGCCCAGCATATTGCCCTTCACCATAATGCCGTTAAACACGTCATTCACAGCATACAGGGGATTCGTCTTATCCAGCATGACAGGAGCCACATAGGCATTCACCCTGCCGTCCTTCATGCGGCTGGTTCCCAGAAGCTTCACGGAAGCACCCATTTTCTCTGCATATTTAAAATCAATGTCTGTGATCTTTGTGATACCCTCAGTATAGATGTCCTCATAATTGACTTCCTTTCCGGTAGCCATTGCTGTGAGGATGGCGATCTTGCGGCAGGTGTCGTGGCCCTCTACGTCCGCCTCCGGATTACGCTCTGCATAGCCCAGGTTCTGCGCCTCCTTTAAGGCATTTTCAAAGGATTCTCCTTCCTTATCCATCTTTGTGAGAATATAGTTGGTCGTACCGTTTAGGATACCGGAGATTTCCTCGATCCGCTCTCCCATCAGGCAGCGGTACAGCGGGCGGATGATCGGAATGCCGCCTCCCACGCTGGCTTCAAAGAAGAAATTCACCTTTTTCTCACGTGCGATCTCAAGCAGCTCCGTACCGTAGGCAGCCACCAGCGCCTTGTTGGAGGTCACTACATGCTTTCCTCCTAAGAGACAAGCCTTCACAAAGGGGTAGGCCGGGTTCAAGCCGCCCATGGCCTCCACCACGATCTTCACCTCTTCGTCTGTCTCAATGGTCTTAAAATCGTGGATGATCTTGTCCGCCACCGGACTGTCCGGGAACTCGCGCAGGTCCAGAACATACTTCAGCTCTACCTCCTGTCCTGCCCGCTTTGCGATCACATCCTTATTCTGCTCCAAAATCTCCACTACGCCGGAACCGATGGTTCCATATCCCATAACTGCTGTCTTAATCATAGTCCTCTGCTCCCTGTCTGTTACCTTTCTTTGCCTTCATTCCTCTGGCTGGCGAATGATCACTCCCTGGCCAGTATCTTCACATAATGGATGCCCTCCAGCACCTCCAGTTCTTCGATCATGCTGGAGACATTTCCCGTATTCTCCCTGACCTCCACACTCAATGTCAGCGTCGCTACGCCGTTGACCGGAATGCTCTGGTGGATCGTGAGGATATTCGCCCTGTACACAGCCACCACATGGAGAAGATCACTTAAAAGCCCCTGCTCATCATCCATCTGCACCACCAGAGTGATGGTCTTGCCCTTTGTATTGTCATAGAAGGGGAAAATGTCATCTTTATATTTATAAAACGAACTGCGGCTGATCCCCACCTTGTCTGCTGCTTCCTGAACAGTGATGGCCCGTTCTGTCTCCAGCAGTTTTTTCGCCTCCACCACCTTTAAAAGCACCTCAGGAACCGCCTTCTGCTTTACCACAAAATACTTGCTCTTATCCTCCATGCCACTGTCCTTTCGCCCAATGTTTGTCCGTATTGGAAAAACATATGTAGTCATGTGGAAGATATTAGCACATTTTCCGGGTAAATGCAACTGTTTTTTACATAAAACATAGAAAAGGACGCTGCCAGACAGCAGCGCCCTTCTTCGTATATTGTAATATATTTCTTTAATCCTCCGCCCGCGCATTCCTGTCCGGACAGCCCAGGCTCATCCAGCGCAGGTAGGCGCTCATAAAGGGATCCAGTGCTCCGTCCAGCACTGCATCTACATTGCCTGTCTCCTCGCCGGTGCGAAGATCCTTTGCCATGGTGTAGGGCTGCAGCACATAGGAGCGGATCTGGCTTCCCCAGCCATTGTCCTTGACATCGCCGCGGATGCCGGCTGCCTTGGCTGCCTGCTCCTCCTGCTTCAACATGTAGAGCTTTGCTTTCAGCATCTGCATAGCCTTATCCTTATTCTGGAACTGGGAACGCTCATTCTGGCAGGTTACCACAATTCCAGTGGGATAATGAGTGATGCGGATGGCAGAGGAGGTCTTGTTGATGTGCTGACCGCCTGCACCGCTGGAACGGTAGGTATCAATGCGGATATCATCCGGATTGATCTCAATGTCAATATCCTCCTTAATATCCGGCATGATGTCGCAGGACACAAAGGATGTCTGACGCTTTCCCGCGGCATTAAAGGGCGAAATGCGCACAAGGCGGTGTACGCCGTGCTCTGAGCGCAGATAGCCGTAGGCATTGTCCCCACTGATCTGTACAGTCACGGATTTGATGCCTGCCTCGTCTCCATCCAGATAGTCCAGCACCTCTGTCTTGAAGCCCTTTTTCTCCGCCCAGCGGCAGTACATCCGGTAGAGCATGCTGCACCAGTCGCAGGACTCTGTGCCTCCTGCGCCTGCATTCAGCCTCAAAATGGCATCATAGCCATCGTACTCTCCTGACAAAAGGAGCTTCATGCGCATTTTATCTAAGGTCTCTGTAAAATGATCCAGCATTTCCTGGATCTCAGGGATCAATGAGGGATCATTTTCCTCATAGCCCATCTGGATCATCACCTGAATATCCTCGTACTCCTGCTCCAGCTCCCTGTAGGTCTCCACCTCGTCCTTCAGATGCTTTGCCTCCCGCACCAGCTTGGTGGAGGTCTCAGGATTGTCCCAGAAGCCCGGCTCCTCCATGGATTTATCTAACTCATCGATTCGTCTGACCTTGTTATCCAGGTCAAAGTGAATCCCTCACTTCCACTAATGGTTTGTCATACGTTGATAACGTATATTTGAAATTATCTAACTCAACCACAGCTTCACCCGCTTTCTTTTTTATATTTTTATTCTCCGGCGTCATTTATTTGATTCTTCCACAGCACTGCTTGTATTTCTTGCCGGAACCGCAGGGGCATGGATCATTCGGATAGATCTTCTGTTCCACACGCTTCTTCGGAGCGCTGGCAAGGGAGGTATCCTTGTTGGTGCCTGTCACCTTTGCCGCCGGCTCACGCTCTACCTTCTGCTCTACGCGGATGTGGAAGAGGATACGTACGGTCTCCTCCTGGATGGATGCCATCATGGCCTCGTACATGTCATAGCCCTGCATCTTGTACTCTACCACCGGATCCTTCTGGCCATAGGCCTGGAGTCCGATGCTCTCTCTCAGGGCATCCATATCATCCAGATGAGCCATCCATTTATTGTCAATGACCTTCAGAAGGACAACGCGCTCGATCTCACGGATCTGCTCTGTCTCAGGGAACTCTGCCTCCTTTGTCTCGTAAAGCTTAATAGCCTCTTCCTTCAGATTGTGCTTCAGTTCGTTCTTCTTCATGGACTTCTTCTGCTCATCTGTCAGGACGATCGGCTTTAAGGGGATGATCGGAAGCAGCAGGCTGTTAAGCTCCTTTAATTCCCACTTGTCCGCAGTCTGGTCATCGGAAATGGACATATCCACTGCATTTTCCACAATATCCGTGATCATCTTCAGCACCAGGTCACGCATGTTGTCGCCATCCAGTACCTTGCGGCGCTCTGCGTAAATGACCTCACGCTGTTCGTTATTCACTTCGTCAAATTTCAGCAGCTGCTCACGGATGCCGTAGTTGTTGCCTTCGATCTTCATCTGGGCCTTCTCGATGGCATTTGTCAGCATCTTGTGCTCGATCTGCTCGCCCTCCGGCACGCCCATAGCCTCAAACATGGACATCAGCCGATCTGAGCCAAAGAGCCTTAACAGGTCGTCCTCTAAGGACAGATAGAAGCGGGACTCACCGGGATCTCCCTGACGTCCGGAACGTCCGCGCAGCTGGTTATCAATACGGCGGGACTCATGGCGCTCTGTGCCGATGATCTTTAAGCCGCCCAGTTCCTTAGACTCTGCGTCCAGCTTGATATCTGTACCACGTCCAGCCATGTTGGTGGCAATGGTGACAGAGCCGTGGATACCTGCATCTGCAACGATCTCAGCCTCCAGCTCATGGAACTTCGCATTCAACACCTTGTGCTGGATGCCTCTCCTTGTGAGCATCTTGCTTAAAAGCTCTGAGGTCTCGATGGCAATGGTGCCTACCAGCACCGGCTGTCCCTTTTCATGGGCTCTCTCCACCTCATCTACAACAGCTTTGAATTTTTCCTTCTTTGTCTTGTATACAGCATCCTCCAGATCCTTACGGATCATTGGACGGTTGGTCGGGATGGCAATAACATCCATTCCGTAAATGTTGCGGAACTCCTTCTCCTCTGTCAGAGCAGTACCTGTCATACCAGCCTTCTTGTTGAACTTGTTGAAGAAATTCTGGAAGGTGATGGTCGCAAGGGTGCGGCTCTCACGGCGCACATTTACATGCTCCTTTGCCTCAATGGCCTGGTGAAGGCCGTCGGAATAACGGCGTCCCGGCATGATACGTCCTGTAAACTCGTCTACGATCAGGACCTCGTCATCCTTTACCACATAGTCCTTATCCCTGAACATCAGGTTATTGGCTCTTAAGGCCAGGATGATGTTGTGCTGGATCTCCAGGTTCTCCGGGTCTGCCAGGTTCTCGATGTGGAAGAATTCCTCCACCTTCTTTACACCCTGCTCTGTCAGGTTTACAACCTTATCCTTTTCATCAACAACGAAGTCCCCGGTCTCCTCGATCTCCTCACCCATAATGGCATCGATCTTGGAAAATTCCTTTGAGACCGTACCGCGCTCCAGCTGACGCGCCAGGATATCGCAGACCTCATAAAGCTTTGTTGACTTTCCGCTCTGACCGGAAATGATCAGAGGCGTTCTGGCCTCATCGATCAGGACAGAGTCCACCTCATCGATGATGCAGTAATCAAGATCACGGAGCACCAGCTGCTCCTTATAGATCGCCATATTGTCACGCAGGTAGTCAAAGCCCAGCTCATTGTTGGTAACATAGGTAATATCACAGGCATATGCCTCCTTGCGCTGCTCGCTTGTCATCTCATTTAATACAACGCCTACTGTCAGTCCCAGGAAGCGGTGTACCTGTCCCATCCACTCAGCATCACGCTTTGCCAGATAGTCATTGACTGTAACGATCTGCACGCCTTTTCCGCGAAGGGCATTCAGATAAGCCGGACAGGTGGAGACCAGTGTCTTACCTTCACCTGTACGCATCTCTGCAATACGGCCCTGGTGGAGCACAATGCCGCCGATCAGCTGTACTGGGAAATGCTCCATGTTCAGTGTTCTCTTGGCTGCCTCACGTACAGTGGCAAATGCCTCCGGCAATATATCGTCCAGAGTCTCACCATTTGCCAGTCTTTCCTTAAAAATCCTGGTCTGGTCGCGCAGCTCTTCATCTGATTTAGCCGACATCTCATCCCGCAGGCTCTCGATCTTTGCCACGATCGGCCGTATCATCTTCAGTTCTCTTTCGCTGTGAGTCCCGAACACTTTTTCAAATACGTTCATGGTATACTCTCCTAACTTCTTCCTTATATAAATAAAATCACATTTCCGCCGGTGCTCTCCAGGCAGCCTTTGCTTTTATTATCTGTCTGCCGGTTCCAGTCTATTCTTCTTATCCTGCCGCCATTTTTTCAGCGCCGCCGATGGGTACTATGTCTGAAAAAACATGGTACAATCTTATTTATTGTAGCACTTGAAGGTCATTAATTCAACGAGTTAATAAAAAATTAACATTTTGTCCACACTTATTGTCAACTAAGCAGGTTGCACAAAAAATGTGTTCGATTTTTTACACATCCACATTATCCACAGAGGTTTATACACATTGCCCACAAAGTTATCCACATCCAAGTTTGTCCATTTTACGGCAATTTTTAGTTATACACCGATTTATCCACATTATCCACAAGTTTATAAGTCTTTTACATAAAACTTCTCCCCTTCCTGACAAAAATTTTATTTTTGTGAATTTCTGATAAACTTTGGAATTACGGAAGAAAAAACAGGAATTTCTCTTGACATTTCCTAAAAGATATTATTAACAGTCACTCTCAAATATGTATATATAATGGCAATTTTTTATAAAAAATTAATATAAATTGTTTGGCAATTTTCTTGTTTTCGTTGTAATTTTACAATAAATATGGTATAATAAGCTCATCTCAAGAAAAGGAGTTGATTATATGCGTTATACTATCACAGGACGAAACATCGAGGTAACTCCAGGTTTAAGAGCAGCCGTTGAAAAGAAGATCGGCAAGCTGGAACATTTCTTCACTCCCGAAACCGAAGTAATTGTAGCTATGAGCGCCCAGAAGGACAGGCAGAAGATCGAGGTAACAATTCCTGTCAAGGGCAATACCATTCGTGCTGAGGAGTCCAGCACCGATATGTATGTATCCATTGATCTGGTAGAGGAGGTCATTGAACGCCAGATCCGCAGATATAGAAAAAAATTGATCGACAAGAAGCAAGCTGCCATCTCCTTCTCCCAGGCTTTTATCGAGGAAGAGGATGAGGTGCAGGATGATGAGATCCAGATCGTAAAAACAAAGAAATTCGCAATCAAGCCAACGATCCCTGAGGAAGCCTGCCTCCAGATGGAGATGCTGGGACACAATTTCTACGTATTCCTCAACTCGGAGACAGATCAGGTCAATGTGGTTTATAAGCGCAAGAATGGCACTTACGGACTGATCGAACCGGAATTTTAATAAAAGATAAGACAAGCCTGCAGCCGGAATCGGCTGCAGGCTTTTTGATGCTTTTGATGCTTTTCATGGATTTAACAGGTTCTGCTGCCCGTAAGGCCATTATGGTCAATCCAGGAAGGTCACTGCCTTACACGGTGTCCTGTAATTAGACGGAGCATAGCAGATGCCTGTTGCCGGCGTGCTGGCATGAATGATCTGTCCGCCGCCGATATAAATGCCCACGTGGTTGATATAGTTGCCGCTTGCGTAGAACAGCAGGTCTCCCGGCTTCACATCGCTGACAGGGATGGCCTTTCCTTTGGCTGCCTGGTCTCTGGAGCTTCGTCCTGTACTGATCCCAAAGTGTGAGTATACGCTCATAACAAAGCCGGAGCAGTCTGCGCCATTTGTAAGGCTCGTCCCGCCATAGACATAGGGATTGCCCAGGAACTGCTTTGCATAAGCCACAATGGCATTTCTGGTGGCTGCTGTGACCTCAGAGGAATTGCCGGAGCCGGAATCCGGGCTGCCGGGACCCTTGGAATTGTTCTCTGTCGGTTTTTCTGTGATCTGCACGGTTTCCTTTTCTGTCGGCTTCTCTGTTGGCTTTTCTGTCGCCCCCTCTGTCTGGGGAGCTGCCACTGTAGCGCTGTTTCCGTTTTCCGGATTTGCAGCGATGGTCTGGATCACTGCTTCCGTATTGGCCGCCTTTGTGGATGCTGTGGTAGCTGCCTCTGTCTTTTTCTCTGCAGCTGTGGTGGCTGCCGTAGTCTTCTTGGCTGCCTGAGCCTTCTTTGCCTCCTCCAGCTCCTTCAGGGCCTTTTCTGCTTCTTCCTTGCGCTTGGCATCTGCAGCTTCCTTTGCCTGCTCCTCTTCCAGGGAAACGGCCTTTTTGAACTCCACATTGGTCTTCATATAGTCCTTGAATACATAGCCTTCCAGGTCTGTATCCACTGCCACCTTCAGGAAGTCCCCCTGCTCCTCCAGCACCGTATAATGGGCGCCCTCGGCTAACAGGGTCAGTGTCTTGCTGGTGAGGTCCGGATTCTCTCTCAGCCGCAGGCTGGGCGTATCCACAACCGTTCCGTAGGTCGTACCCACTTTCTTTGCTTTTGCCTCTGCCTTTTCGCCTGTGACAAAGTATTCTGCCTTTATGTAGCCGGTAACAGAGCCGGACTGTATCTTATACCACTTTCCGCCTTCGCCCTCCACCGTGTCAAGGATGGTGGCTGCGCAGTCATTGTATATCTTGCCTGTGACATTGCTGTTCGTGTTTGCCTCGGTACGGATATTGACGGATCCGCTCACCTTTGACACAGCAATATTGTCATAGGCCGATGTCTTGGGCTTCTGTGCTACGGCCTGTCCGCCGCCGGAACCACCCTGGGCAGCCTGTGCGCTGTTTCCCGCGCCCTGGCTGTTCTCTCCGCTCCGGCCACCGGCAGACTGTCCGCTTCCGGCAGCCGCACCACCGCTGCTGCCGGAAGCCGCAGCCTGGTTTTCCATATCCCGATAAGAATCTGCCAGCTTCTGTTCCGGTTCCGTAGTCCCTGCATAATAATTGTTCAGCGCCACGGAAATACCTGCCAGGGAGGATCCTGTTTCCAGATTGGTAGATGCTGCTGCCGGTATAGACCAGGCGCAGCTGCACATTGCGCCCAGCATCAGTATTTTTTGCCAATTGTTCATCCGAATCTGGTCCCTCCTAGCCTCTGCTCAGGAAGCGCTCTGCACTGGTGACTGCATTGGCTCCGTCCGCTGCTGCTGTAATGATCTGACGCAGCTGCTTCGTCCTCACATCACCTGCTGCAAAAATGCCTTCAGCTGAGGTAACTCCGTCTTCTCCTGCCTTGATATATCCGTGCTCCATCTCTGCAAGGCCTTCAAAGGGCTTGCTCTCCGGGGAAATGCCCACTGCAATAAAGACGCCCTGTACTTCCAGTTTTCTCTTTTCTCCTGTTTTTACATTGGTAACCTCCAGGCCGTTTACCATTCCCTCGCCGCAGACAGCATCGGCTACCGTATCCCAGACGATCTCCACGTTGTCCAGAGCAAACAGGCTTTCCTGAAGGCTCTTTGCTGCCCTCAGCTCATCTCTGCGGTGGATGACATAGACCTTGCTGCACATGCGGGCTAAAAAGATCGCATCCTCCACAGCCACATCTCCTCCGCCAATCACAGCTGTCACCTTGTTGCGGAAAAAGGCTCCGTCACAGGTGGCGCAGTAAGAAACGCCGGCTCCGGCCAAAGTCTCTTCACCTGGAATCCCCAGCTTTCTGTGGATGGCTCCTGTTGCCAGTATCAGGGCTTTGGCTTCATAGGTTCCCCCAAAGCCATGGACCACCTTTGTCTGACCAGGACCTTTGTCCTCCACAGACTGCACTTCATCCTCTGCAAACCGGGCTCCCAGCTTATCAGCATGCTCCCGAAGCTTCAGTCCCAGGTCATATCCACCGATTCCCGGAAGGCCCGGGTAGTTATCCACCTCATAGGTAGTCAGGACCTGGCCGCCGCTCACCATGGCTTTTTCGATCACAAGGGTATCCAGACGGGCGCGCTGGGCATAAATAGCTGCGGAAAGGCCGGCAGGGCCGGAACCAATAATAATCAAATCGTATATATGGGTCATATTTATCCAACTTTCTGTGAGATTCTACGTTTAAGCTTTTCATAACATATTTTAAACGAATTGTAATCATTATATCACAATTGATTCTTATATTACAATTTATTTTCTTACAATTCTCTGTCCGGCTGTGCTAGAATATAGACATCCCATAGAAGCATCATAACATCACACAGAAAGGAAGTGCTATACATGTCAAGAAAGACCGTACTTGTAACCGGAGCATCCCGTGGGATCGGAAAAGCCATTGCAGTGAAATTCGCCAAAAAGGGGTATAATGTAGCCATCAGCTGCATCCGCAGCGAGGACAGGCTTCTTCAGACCAAAAAGGAGATCGAGTCCTTTCAGGTTCCCTGTCTGGCTTATCTGGGTGATATGGGAGATATGACATGCTGTGAAGAGCTGTTTGAAAGGATCAGAAAACAATTCGGCGGCGTAGATGTGCTGGTGAACAATGCCGGTATCTCCTACATCGGCCTTTTACAGGATATGTCATCGGAGGACTGGGAGCGGATGCTCCATGTGAACCTGACCTCTGTTTTCAACTGCTGCAAGCTGGCCATTCCCTACATGGTCCAGCAGAAGCAGGGCAAGATCATCAATATTTCCTCTGTCTGGGGCGTTGTGGGAGCTTCCTGCGAAGCTGCCTACTCTGCCACCAAAGGCGGTATCAATGCCCTCACAAAAGCTCTTGCAAAGGAACTTGCCCCCTCAGGCATCCAGGTCAATGCCGTGGCCTGCGGCGCCATTGACACGGAGATGAACCAGTGGCTGGAGGAGGACGAGCTCATCTCCCTGGTGGAGGAGATCCCCGCCGGAAGGCTGGGACGGGCCGAGGAGGTGGCTGACTTCGTATACCATCTGGGCTATAAGGAGTCTTACCTTACAGGCCAGGTGATCGGGATGGATGGGGGATGGATATAGAGAAAGAGAAGCCTACAAGAAAGCGTGCGCCCACCGGGCACACACAAAAAAGCCCATTGGACGCAAATCCATGGGCTTTTTGATAACCATATTCTGTTTGCCGAGAACCAATGGTCTCTTGCCAAACTCGGAAGCAGGCTTCCTCGTCCATCAGATAGCAATGCCTGCAAGCAGCATTTATTATCTCTTGCTGAACTGTGGAGCACGACGTGCAGCCTTTAAGCCGTACTCACCTGACCTTGATCCAAAAAGACCAGTATTCATGCGGTTTTTCGGGCTTTCCTCTCTCAGTAAACCCATAGGTAAACCCACGAAATCGCGAAATTTTTGGTGCAGTTTAACGCAGCCCGAATGCAGCATTCACAACGCTGCTTAATTCCTCAGGTTTATTATACTTGACTTTCGCATAGATGTCCATAGTCGTTTTGCTGTTCTCATGGCCTGCCAGATACTGCACCGTCTTAGGATCAACACCTTTGTAAATCAGATTGGTGATGTAGGTGTGCCGCAGCATGTGCGGAGTCACCTTGAAGTCCATCGTATACACCAGTTTGGGATTATTCGGCTGATGCTCACCAAGCCTTGGCTTTATTCTATGCTTGATGGACTGTCCATTTACATAAGTGTAATAACAGCGTTCTGCAGTAGAACGGACTGTTATGTACTTCCAGACTCTCACAAACTGTGTTTCCGTCAAAACAGTTCCCTTCGAATTCGAGATCACATATTCCGATTCTGATTTTTCCCTTTCTTCCTTGAGACAGGCTACCAGGCATTTTGGAATCGGAACATCTCGTTTTGCTGCCGGTGTCTTCAATAGCGTGTTGACTACCGGCTCACCGCCTTCCACATGCCATGCACGCCTTACCGAAATGTACGGCGTTTTTTCATCCAGGAATACGCAGTCCCATTTTAATCCAAGGATCTCTTCTCTACGCAATCCCGCGTACAAACCGATCATCACGAAGACATACGGTGGAAGCTCACGAATGCTATCCAGCAAAATGGCAGTCTGTTCATCCGTCAAAGCCTCGCGCCGTTTCGCTGGCTTTCCGCCTCTTGCGCAAATCGTTTTGGATGGATTCTCTTTAATCACCTTGCTCTCTTCTGCTGAATTAAAAATGTTCTTAATCAGCATATTGAGCTGACCATACATTCCGGAAGAACCTTTTGATAACGGAACCATCAGCAGCCGCAGGTCATCTGTGGTCACCTCGTCCATATACATCTGTCCAATCGGACCCACGATGTACCGATTCACCATCCGTGCGTATCCTTCCAACGTATTAGTTCTTACCGTTCCAGACCGCATCAGCAACCATTTTTCACAGTACTCTTCCACGGTCGGATTCTCTCTATGGAAAACCACTTCCGCGATTTTCTTCTGGGCATCTTCCACCCGGTCATACAATTCTTCGCGTGTCATCCCGTAAATCGCCACTCTCTTTCCGTCTGCATCTGTAATCCGGGTGCGGTAATACTGTACCCCTTTCATCATCACTGTTCCGTATTCCGGAAGTTCAGCAGGACGCTTTTTCCCTTTAGCCATGTGTTCTCCTCCTATCTATCTTCATACATTGCGTGTTGTCACTTTTATTATCATGGCGTACAGCACTTCCTTCAAGGATGTCGAATGTATGTAAAAAGGCAGGGATTTTTGACCATCCCTGCCCTAATTTCTTTCTGATTTACTCTTAATCCCACGATGCAAAAGCATCTTCCAGCACTCCTGCGAGCTGCTCTGGGCGATTATATTTCACCTTGGCGTAAATATCCATGGTGATCTTGCTGCTTTCATGACCGGCAAGATACTGAACCGTCTTCGGATCAACCGAAGCATGAATCAGATTCGTAATGTAGGTGTGCCGCAGCTGATGCGGAGTCACCTCAAAGTCCAGACTGTAAACCACATTTCCATTGTGTGCTGCCTTTTGCCCCAGAACCGGCTTCACCGTATGCTTCACCCTCTTGCCATCTTCATAGCGGTAATAGCAGCGTTCCTTGGTGGTACGAGTTACGATATACTGCCATAATCTCTTGAACTGCGTATAGGACAACGGGTCTCCATCCCGGTTTGCAACCACAAAATCCGATGTCGATGTCTTCTTCGCCTCTTTCAGACATTCCAGAAGATTGTCCGGCAGAGGGACATTCCGATGCGCTGCCTTTGTTTTCAGCTCTGTCAGAATCACCGGACGATTATGCTCCGTATGCCAGGCTCTCCGAACGGTAAGGTACGGAGCCTCGCAATCAAGATACACCGAATCCCATTGAAGTCCGAGGATTTCTTCTCTCCGCAATCCTGCGTACAGCCCCAGCATCACGAACACATACGGCGGTAAGCCGTAAATGGCATCCAGCAGCTTATCCACCTGCTCATCCGTAAGCGGGAGGCGGTCCTTCTGGGGAATCCCGCCCACATTCTTCTTCAGATAGATGGTCGGATTCTCATCAATGATCTTACTCTCCATTGCTGCCGTGAAAATACACTTATATAGAACGTTCACTGATTTGTACACGGATGCCGACTTTTTCGATGCCGCCAACAGTGCCAGGCGAATGTCATCTGCTGTTACATCTCCCATATGAATATCGCCCAATGGCTTGATGATGTAGTTCTTCACTTTCGATGTATAGTCAATCAGCGTTGTCATCCTAATCTGTGCCGACTGCATCAGCAGCCATTTCTCGCAATACTCCTCCACTGTAGGTGTACTGCGGCGATACGTCTTGTTCTCAATCTGCTGGATCGCTTCCTGTTCCTTCTGGTACAGTTCCTCTCTCGTTCTTGCATATAAGGAAACCCGCCGTCCCTGCTGATCTGTTACACGGGTTCGATAATATTGCGTTCCCTTCATACTCACCGTACCATAATCGGGAAGCATCATTCTTCTTGCCGCCATATCATTACCTCCAATCCTGTTGATGCTTTCATTATTGCGGATTCATCTTCCATACTCAACGATGTCGATTTTCACCGCCGAAAGCTTCGAGGTTTGCGATATGTCGCAGCACGTTCCATCGGTTTTGCACGGTGCGTACATTTTGCAATGTACTCCTGAATCCCCACTTCCGTGAAATAAACGCAGCCGTTTTCCACATACTGAACATAGGAGATCAAACCGTCTGTTCTTGCAGCATCCAGTGTTTTTACGCTGATTCCCAGTATACTGGCTGCTTCTTTCCTTGTAATCAGTTTATCCATCGCCTTCTTCGCCATCCTTTCGGCATTTGCCCTGCCTTTTTTTCTCTGCTTGTTCCGGAATGTAATATCCAAGTTGAATCCTTACAGCTTCATCAATCCCACGCATCTGCCCCTTACTTACCCGCCCAAGATAGCGAATCACGCATATCTTGTCGCAGGTGTCGAGCTGTTCTGCCAATACCATAGACGGTTTTGCCAGTCCCTTTGCTTTACGGAGAAAGAAATGCGTTGGCTGTTTTCGCTTCTTCTCAATTTTCGATGTCAGCGGAGCAATCGTGATCGTCGGCGCATAATAATTGCCGACATCATTCTGAAGAACCACAACAGGACGAACACCGCCCTGCTTTGATCCGACCGGAACACCGAGATTGGCGAGATATAAATCACCTCGCCGATAAACCCAGTTTTCTTTCATATGCTGTTGTCTCCAATCTCCATACACTGATATGGATAAAGCCTGCCAGGTATCATGCTGATACAGCACCCGGCAGCGCTTTCTGAAAATATGGTTTCTCTGTACTTTTTCTTATCACCCCAGAGATGTAGGATTTCTCACAGGCGGCAGTGTGCTTCACTGCTCCATTGGAATTTAACCATCCCGCCTTCCTTATGGCCGGACCGCGAATTACGGAAGTATCATTGTCCCTGTCTGGCTTTAACACCGCCGCCGGTTGCAATCCGGCATTTGCTTCTGCGAAACCGCTATCGCCCCGATGGGCTTCATGGCGTGCAGTCGAAGGCTCGACCAAACAGGAATGTACCTGAAGAATGAGTATGCAGTTTTCAAGGGACATCCGGACTTTCGTCCTTACAAAGTAAGTTTAACAAGAATCCTCCGGTTTCGCGTTGGCCTCGTAGGCGCACTTTGGTTGTCCTTGCAGGACTACATACGGTTCGTTTTGATTTTTCAGTGTTCTATACAACCAGCTTAGGGCAAAAAAATACCCCGTTGGTTTCCCAACGAGGCATCAAAGATTATAATGTTTTAATTTGAAAACTATTATTCTCCACAAAATTAAATGCTTCAGGCGTTTTTGTCATCCACAAACGTGCATAATCCAGCTTATGACGCTCAAGCATGGAACGACAATCTTTTGTTTTCATCTTACAAAAGTCCGTCTTGAAATTTTTAACGCTTCCACTTTTGGTCAGTTCCATCGCAGTTCGCACATCTGTACACCGAACTAACTCATCCTCCAAATTCAGAACTTGTGGAAGAAAAATGATTCTCAGCTTTCCGCAATACCGGGTGAGAAGTTCCAAGTTCTTTTTTAGGTTTGATGTCTGTGGTACATCGGTATCAAATACCAAAACGACAGTCGTTCCCGCCTGAATAGACAGCATCTGTGACTTGGGAATCAAATTCTGCACCACATTGAAGACCTTTATCTTCCCTGGAATCAATCTTTCCGGTGCTTCTTTTAAGGCCGCGATCAGTTGTTGTTCACAGGGGCCCTCTACATAATAGATGCACTTATTGTTCATCTTCCCACCCCATTTCCAACTCGTCCAAAAGCGAATCCTGCGGAAGCGAGGCAAACACATCATTCTCAACCGCACAGCGTAAAGAGTCTGTATTTCGTTTCAGTACATCCGATGCAGAAACAGCAGAAACCTGATATATGCCTTCCTCCAGATGCTTACGCAAAAACACATAGCTATGCTTCGGCAGGTTCAAATCCAGCATATCTGTATTATGCGTTGTAAAAATCAACTGTTCATCGTCTCCGATACGATCCAGCATAATACCGAAAATCCGTTTTTCTATATCGCTCTGAATATAAGAAAAATGTTCATCACAATAATAGAAACTGCTTTCTTTTGTCGCCATTGCAGCAAGGAACATTGCGACATCTATTCCTTCTGCTGTACCACTGGACAGTATCTCCCGATTCAGCAGTTTACCTTCCTGTATGATGATTTCCGTTCCACCGCGCCGAATAATAAAGGTATCCTTTAAATCTCTTGATAAACTAACGTCCTGTAATGTAGGATCAAGCGTTCCGATAACAGCACGCAGCGTCTTCAATAAGATGCTTTTATTCGCACCTGTAAGTTTCAAAGATTTTTCTATTTCAGGATATGCAAAACGATATCGAACAGCACCTACCAGCTTCTTAAGTGCTGTAGTAGTTCTGGTCGCCTCTATCGTTTGATCTTTCAGTTTCTTTACACATTTTTCATACGAATCCATCGTATCAATGTCTGCGGTCTGATACTGAATGTCAATCTCCTGATTAGATGCATCAATCTGAGCTGACAACCGCTGCAGGCGATAATCACCATTCACAAAATCAATACTGAAGTATCCTTTATCGCCTGCAACCATCTCATACAGCGGTGTTGGATTTCCATCAGTCATATATCCAAAAATACAAAGCAAAGCCTTTCCAAGGCTGGTCTTTCCGGTAGCATTTGCACCCATAAGAATTACAGCCTTCTTATAGCGAAATCTCTCTCTTCCCTTCAGATGTTCCTGATCGATAATCGAATTGACAATCTTTTTGGGATAACTGAAATTGATATGAAAATCATTAAATCCATAGATTTCCTTTAACTCAAGGTCTAAAACAATCATGTCAGATCCTCCATTTCATTATTTCGCCTTGTGCGAACTAATGATATCATATTTAAAGGAGCATTTCAAGGACAATAGTCCACATATCCAAGCAATATTTACATTCATGCAGTATATTGTTCCTCATACTGTTAGTTCTAACTCCATTCTGCTGCCTCCTTAATTGATTGAAGCAGCCAGGCTTTTCTTCAAGCGCATATACGCTTCATATGCTGGCGTTGTTCCCTCAAGGAAGCCGCTCTGGTAAGCATCACTCTTTTTAATATCATTACGTTTCAATATATAGCTCAGATTTTCTGCTGTAATGCCATTACGGTTTCTAACGATACAAATTCCGTCATTTCGGTCATATTCGTCCAGCAGTTCCGGATAATGCGTAGTGAAAATAAGCGTTCCGCCATTTTTGTTCAGTCGGCTGTCCATAAAGAAGCGCACTAAGGTCGTTACAATTTCCTTGTTGAAATGATTCTCTATTTCATCTACCAGAAGATAACCACCTGAATGAAGAACTTCCTTTACCATCGAGAATGTAATAATACCCTTAATCGTACCAGAGGACAGATACTGCTCAAGGTCTGCCGCATTATTCAGGATAATCTCTTCTTCATCCTTAAACTTCAAGTGGATAAATGTTTTTCCCTCTGTCTGTTCAAAACACAATTTCTCAATGGTCGGATCGAGAAATGCAATTACCTCCAATGGAATATCTTCGGTAAATGGAAGCACATTCACATTCGTATAGGAAAGCAGGCTGAATATTTCCACTGTATCATTCGCTTTTTTATTATGTGCAATGACAAAGCTGACATCATCAGAAAGGTATGCTTCATCGCTATTGCGCTGCTCTACAGGCTTCATTCCTGTAAAATCTGTCAGATACTTTTTCGACTTAACGGTTGCAATCGGTTTTTCCCAAAGGCTTTCAGACAGAATCGAATACACATATTCCCCTGTTTTCGACTTCTTTGCCGCAATTACAGTTTCCAAGCAGCAGACGTAGCTACGCTTATCATAAAAATATGTGCGGATTGTAACATTCTTCGCTCCGCCAAGAATGCTTTTTGCCTCCACATGATTGATGGGCTCATTTTTCACAATATTTAAGGCCAAGCTAATGACCTTTAATACCGAGGTCTTGCCAGATGCGTTAATTCCAATGAAAGCACAGGCAGAGTGGAGATAGTAGTTATCCGTCAAACGGTAAAGACTATCTTTGTCCTCTTCGCAAACACGTTGCTGCGTATAAAAGCAAATATCCAAGTCTTTTTTGAATAATGGGAGTCCTTGTGCGGTGATGCGGAGTATTTTCATAGGTAGTCCTCCTCTAAAAACAGTTTTTTCGTTTTTATTTTCTTATAATCTTATTATACGCCGCAAATCAGAAAATATCAACGTATTTTCCGTTTTTATTTTCTGATTTACTTTTGACACTAAAAAGTATCCGTTCAATATGGCAAGCCCTGTGATTGCTGACCCGTTCCACCGCATGAAATACATGGAGCGTCATGGAAGCGGCCTACGCAAAATCGTCAGGGAAACCGAAAAGCCGCCTGGATATACAGCGGCATATAATCCGAAAATTTTCTCAACGGCAACAGATTTCAGAGTCATCTTGAAAAATGTAAATTACCAACTTAGTCAGAAAAACTTAGTCAATGACCAAGTTAGTGAGCAAGATAAATCGCCGGACATCCCACACAAAGTTTTGAATCTTTGTATCCACCTTATTGCCCACGGCAGTGAGGGTGCTCAAATCACTCATGCTCACTCTATCATGGGTACAGCCAATGATAAGTCCTATGACGCAACCCATGATAACTTAGAGGATGACACCCATCAAGGTATCCACCAAGATAGCCACCATGATTCTACGCCGTCAGCAGTTATATTGCGCCTAATGCTTTTTAGATTTTTTTCGCAATCGTAGACAGCTCCGAAATAATACTAAGAAGATCATTTTTGACTTCCTCTTTGCTTGGCTCGCTGCCCATCAGAAGATAATCCGTGCTGACATGGAGGATGCAGGACAGTTCAATCAGCAAGTCAATAGAGCAGCTGCGTTCACCGTTCTCCATGCGGCTGACATGCTGCTTGCTTGCCAGGCCCAGGCGAACCGCCAGTTCCTCCTGCGTAATGCCACGGGAAGTGCGAACATCGTGAAGTCTCTTACCAAACTCTTTTGCGTCAAAATACATACGTTTCTCCTTCCGCACAGCCGGTACAGAACCGGATCGACGGAAGGTCAAAAAAAGAGCCGCATGACGGTGAAGAAAAATCCTGTGCCGATAAAACAGAACATGGGTATCCCATAATTCTGTCTCATGCGGCATTCGGAAGACTTCGCCTGTCAGCGGCTCCACAGCACAGCTATGACTTATAAAATTGTGTTAATAGGGTTATTTATTGTCATCTCAACCATTCAAAGACGAATAGTAGAGCTGCAATCTCCGTAATCTTCTCATCTCCAAAACATTGAAGACGGTCTCGCGTCCGCAGGCCTTACATTTGGTCTGCACATGTCCTCTGGTATCCTCAAAGACGATGATTGAATTGTGTCGGCAATAAGGGCACCTGACAATCCTGGGCTTTTGCGAAGCAATCGCATCCTTTGCCCGGATGATTTTAATCTGCATTTCCGCAGATGGTTCCGATACTCTGATATTCCTGCTCATGGCCACACCTCCAATGGATCACGATATTCATAATCCTTTTTCCGGTTCAGATAGCCCAGTTGTTCCAATCGAATAGCTGCTGCTGATCTCGAAACACCAAAGACACCACAGAAGGTATCTATCTTCACTTGGTCACTGTCGTAAAAACGCCATCCATAACAGGTCAGAGGCTTTCTGCTGTTGATGAACCACATCGCCCGATCCACTTCTGACTGAGGCATCAGAATGGCAGCTCCCAGCGTATTGGCCTGCCATTCGTTCCAATCTTCCTGCGTTCTCAGAACGCGGGAACCTTTTTTCCTAACTTCCGGTCTCTTATGGCAGGCTATCTTTCGGTCATCGGCATCCAGCTGAAACAATATCTGGTGAGCGCACTCATGTGCCAGCGTAAACCTGCGTTTTCCGCAGAGTTTCCGTATATTCTCCGGTTCAATGAAGCTCTTGTCCAGAACCACATCATTGGTTTTCAGGAAGATGCTCCTCTGACTTCCATCGACTTCAATCTGATATTCTGTATCCACATACGCGGTCAGACCATAGATGCTTCCGTCCGAGGACAACTTTTGAAATGACACCTTCAGGTTCAGATAATCGGATGCAAACTGGTCAATGGGTGTCGGAAGTGCGAATCTTGCCGGAACATCTGCTTCGCTGCCGAAAAAGGACTTTTGAAAATCTCTTATCACTGCAACAGCGATTTCTTCTATGTTTTTCTGCGAAAGGATCATAGGCACGGCTCCTTTGCTTCAACGAACCATTTTTCATCTTCGTTGTACAGGAAACTCTCATGCCCACCGATCATGACCGTATAGCGGATTCCGCAGCCACCTACCTTCGTGGAAGCAGCCCGGCACTTATGTTTCAATCGGTCGATCTCATACACCCGTCCGTCAATCCACCGAATCAGACGCGGACGGATATTTCCCTCCGCATCCACATCCAAATTCACAGGTACATATACTTTTCTACATTTCTGTTCCGACATATTCTACGCTCCTCCTCTGTAAACCGGCGAATGTGTTGACTTCTTTTAGCAAAGAACTCACCAGATTCTACCGGTGCTGTATTAACCAATCATTCCTGTCGGCATGACCAAATCCACTTTTCGCTCTGTCGGCATCTTGCTTTTCTGAAAAAGTACCCCATTTTTAATCGCATCTTTCCCGAATCGGAATCGAATCTGCTCAATCGCTGCGTCCAGCCGTTCCTGGCGATCCAGTGATTTCACATCTGTGAATAGGTCGTATTGTATCGGACAATCCTCTTCAAACAGGTTGATTGCCCGAACCGTCATCGAACGAATCGGGTGTTCCCACTGATAATTCTTTGCAAACAAAGAAAATGCGGTTTTCGCCAGATAGGTAGGGCTTTGTGTCGGAATGCTAATTCGGCACTGCCACTCCTTCGTGAAAAGCTCATTGTTGCGGATGGAAATTGCAATTCCGCCTGCTTTCTTTTTATGCGTTCGCAGCTTGGTTCCGATCTCCTGCACCAGCTCCAGCATGACACACCAGACTTCGGCGTTATTCTCCAAATCCTGCATGGTCGTTATCCCGTGCCCAATGCTTTTTACCGGAGAGACATAATCGGAACGCATAACCGGTGAATCATCCAGCCCATTGGCATACTTCTTAATCGCCAGTCCATTCTTTCCAAGGCGGCACTTCAAGAAATCATCCAATGTTGCAGCAAGCTCTCCAATCGTATGAATTCCATAACCAGATAGAACTTTCTCGGTCGCTCTGCCGACTCCAAGCAAGTCAGCGGCAGGAAGACACCAAATCTTCTCCCGGAACGAATCTGCTTCAATACAGGTAATCGCATCCGGCTTTTTCATATCCGACCCAAGCTTGGCAAAAATCTTATTGAAGCTCACTCCTGCGGAAATCGTAAGACCCAGTTCAAACTTAACGGTTCTGCGAATCTCATCTGCAATTTCAAATCCGGTTCCCATGCAGCCGCTTCCGGTCACATCCAGCCAGCATTCGTCCATCCCATACGGCTCGATCTGATCGGTATAGCGACCGTATATTTCACGAGCCAGCTTTGAAAACTTTATATATTGCTCATAGTGCGGCTCCACGATCACAAGATCCTGGCACTTCTGCTTTGCTTGCCAGATTGCCTCTCCCGTGGAAACGCCAAACGCCTTTGCTGCGTAGTTCTTCGCAAGTACGATACCATGCCGTTCCTCCACAGAACCACACACTGCCACCGGCTTGTTCTTCAGTTCCGGATTCAGCATACACTCGACAGAGGCATAGAAATTATTCATATCACAGTGAAGGATCACTCTTTGCATCTCGTATTCCTCCTCTCCGTTCGCGAAAGCACGAACAACTTTTCACGAACGCATTGACACACAGCATTTCTTGTGATACTATAATTACACGAATTGTATTTCGTGTTTTCATCGTCATTATAGCAAGCACAGTTTTTCGTGTCAATAGGTTTTTATGAAAAAGTGTTCGTGTTCGTTATCAAAAAAGAAAGAGGTATTTCTATGGTCTTCAAAGAAAGGTTGAAAGAAAAAAGAGCAGAAGCCAATTTAACTCAGGTAGAACTTGCAGAGAAGGCCGGTGTAACCGCCCGCACAATTCAGAATTATGAGCTTGGCAGCCGCAAACCATCCAATATGGTTACGATCCAGAAGATTGCGGATGCGCTGAATACTACTACTGAGTACCTGCTGGGAAGCAGCGGCACCTATGTCGTAGAAGCTCATGAAAAAGGCGGCGCAAAAGCGGCGAAAGATATTGAAGAACTGGTCAGCGAAGTGACCGGTATGTTCGCTGGCGGCGAATTAAGCGAAGATGCCATCGAAGGAGCTTATAAAGCTCTGACCGATGCCTACTGGATTGCCAAAGAGAACAATAAAAAATACGCCCCGAAAACGAGGCGTAAAAAATCCGATCAGTGATATTTATCGTACACACTTTTCGCTATACTGTAAACTGGAGGTGGTATGATGAATGCGGAACAGCTTTCACGGGTCGGTGAGAAACTGGTAAAACGCTGCGGTTCCAGAGACCCTTTTGAAATTGCAAGGCAGCTTGGTATCAATGTCATGCTTTGCGAAAATTTCGGTTCCCTGAAGGGAATGTACCGGGTGATTAAGCGAAATCGCTTTATTTTCCTGAATAACAGTCTGGATGAAAATATGCTGCGCATCGTGTGCGCACATGAATTAGGGCATGATCAGCTTCACCGGAATATGGCGAAAACCACCCCGATTCATGAGTTCATGCTCTACGATATGAAATCCAAACCGGAATATGAAGCGAACATCGTAGCAGCAGAGATTCTGATGGACAGCGATGAAGTCCTTCGTTACATCTATGAGTATGGATACACAGCCGAGCAGATCGCCAGTGCGATGTCCACCGACATCAATCTGGTTGCGCTGAAGGTAGCGCACCTGGCTACACTTGGCTATAATCTGCACGCGCTGGAACACAAGAGCAACTTTTTGAAATAACGTACCTTTGAGGAGTCTGGACTGGCTCCTCTTTTTTGTTGCACAAATTGTGCAGGCGGTGCTTGCACAATTATCAACCTAACATCTGCATTCCATACAATCTCGATATTGTCCTCCTGTTGTTCTGCGTTATGCTTTCTCCGTGCATTTTCGTATTATTTATTCTGCCATCTGACTTCGCCCTTGGACAGAAGCGGATAACAGATCAGCTGATCTGAATCCAGATTTTCCGCATGCATGTCAACCGCTGTGATCTGATGATTATCATAAGTCGTATAATAGTAAATACCTTTTGCTGTATTACAACAGGACGTGTATATCGTGATCTCATATTTGCCTTCTGTCACCTCACAGCATCCACGCTGCTGATCTACGGATCCTAAGATATGGAAGAACTGACTTACACTCTCATCCTCTTCTTCACCGGAGATCGAATTTAATTTTGTAAAGGCAACTTTCACAAATCTTGACTGGCTGGAAAGATCTCCAGGTATTCCCATTCCACCCATTCCTCTGCTATATGCATCAAGCTGTAATACTCCTGCAAAAGTACTCTCCGGCTGTTTTCTGGATACTCCGGCATAATTATTCAGTGCAAACATCTGACTCGGGAATGGTGGATTATTGGTAAGCACTCCTACCGGATTATCATATACATGCAGCCCATCTTTCATAGACTCAACAACGATACAGGAGTCTTTGTCTGCAATGATCCAGTGAAGCTGTGCTGTCGGCAGCTGTTCACTGAATGCTGTACCTGTCAGTCTCATTGCTGCCAGCTTCTCTCTCGCCTCTGCTACAGTAGCACACTGTGTAAGGATCCATGGGATGAACTCGAACTGTGCCACCTGGCTGACTTCTGTTTCATCTTCCGGCAAAGCCTCTTCATATGCCGCATTGCCGACAAAATTAAGACCTGCCATTCCAAGGCCTTTTTCATTAACAGCATCATAATAAAGCGGATAACCTTCTGCAACAAATGCCATTCCGATCAAAGCATAATGGCTTTTTATCTTCCCGGCAAACCGGAAATCAAATTCGTAATTTCTTGGCGTTATCGTGATCTGTTCCCCATAGGAAAATTCATAATCAAGCGTTCTGCCCATATAAAAATCTTTTGTTTTGTAAGTTGCTGCTGTACACATATCGAACACCTCTTCTTTCTGCTATAATAATCCTGCAAACAATCGCATAAACAACTGTTCGAGCCGTAAATATGCACTCCGTCCTGTGCGGTACTTTTCGGTCACTTCCCTGCATTCATTCATGGTTGCTCCCAGATCATCTCTTATATCCAAAACTGTCTGACTATCCGCCATAAAACAACCATTTTCAAAGTGGTGATAAAGCAATGCCATTCAGTTAAGCATCATTTTAGTGGTTTTCTGTCATAGAAAGCCACTGTTTTTATACCTAAAAACTTTAAAAATATTACAAAAAACAGTTAACAAGTAAGCCAATCCGGAGTGATATCCATAAAATCAGATATTTCTTTTGCCATTTTTACAACACATTCATGAAAAGATCAACATCATGCTCTGTTTCGTAAGAAAGAACTCTTGCTCTAAACCTGCTGAGGGTTCTGTCACTAATTGGCTGCTCTTCAAAACTGGTTGTGTGCAGTGCATACTGATAGCGGATATCAAATGCCATAGCTTCAACGATCTCATCGTCAGTAACATTAAGAGCTTCTTTAAGAATCAGTGCCCCAACAATCACATTGACCGGAGTATTAGGTCTGGATGCTTTTTTACTGTAAAGAACAGAAAAAATATTTTCATCAATAGCAGGAAAAACTTTGTCTGCAAAAATTTTTGCCCATGATTTTTCTAACATTCGTTTTTCGCGTTCTGTAAGATTAAAAGTACTGTCTAAAACAGTAAGCTGTTGATTATCATTTTTAACAAAAGACATATAGATCACCTCATAAAATGCTACCTACATTTTACCAAAGAATCCAATGTTTTTACATATCGTGTTAAGTTTTCAAGGTACAAATTTATATCAAAGGCTATAAACCTTTTGACACCCTAATCTTTTATTTTATCTTCTCCGGAGCAGTTTTTTACACTGGCTTACAGGTGCATCCGATTCCCAGTCCATCCGGACCGATATGACAGGACAAACCGAAGGAAAGTTTATCACACATGACTTCCATTCCCGGGAAACTTTCTTTAATCTGGTTTACCCATTCTTCTGTCACTTCATCGGTACTGCTGGACGCCGCCATCAGGTACACTTTACCAGCAGCATATTCTTCTCGGAAATTCGTTTCCAGCTCATGCTTCATTGCATCGATCATAACTTTACGTGATTTCTTCATACCACGGCATTTCTGGTAGATATCAAGCTTTCCTGTGCTGAAATGCATAACAGGTTTGATATTCAGGACATCTGCTGCCAAAGCTGTCACAGAGCTGACTCTTCCTCCTTTTTTGAGATATTTCAGTGTGCTGAGCCCGATATAAATTGTCATTTTTTCTCTGGTTTCTTCAAGAATTTTCTTGATTTCGACTACACTGTATCCTTCTTTTGCCATTTCTACTGCATCAAGAACAGAACGATGCATCGGGGTTGCCACACGACCGTTATCTACGACAAACACCTTACCGGCAAATTCATCTTCATTTGCCATGGCTTCTGCTGTCATACAGGACCCGCTTAAAGCACTGCTAAGAGGAATATAAACAATCTCCTCATATTCTTTCAGCATCTCTTTCCACATATCCATAACTTCTGTTGGTGACGGCTGAGATGTAGATACATCTACGCCCTTTCGAAGCATATCATAAAATTCATCTCTGGAAAGATCTACTCCTTCACGATACACTTTCTCTCCGATATAAAAAGGCATCGGTAGTACCTTAATTCCGAGTCTCTGCGCTTCTTCACTCAAAATTCCACTGTGGCTGTCTGTCATGATTCCTATTTTCTTCATAATATCTTCTTCCTTCGTAATCTATTTTTATAACGTCTTAATAATCGGCATTACACTTCATTTATATTTGTATCAAATCATTATTTTTCATTCGGCACAATAAAGGATGACGCAATTTCCTCCTCCGCATACTCTTCCACATCCGTTCTCGTTACTCGTTTTATATGTTGTTTTTTTAGGCGCAGATATACGAACTCCCGGAATATAGTATAAAATACCGATACAAGTGGAATGAAAATCAGCATACCTATAATTCCCATAAGATTTCCGCCGATTGTAACTGCCGCCAGTACCCAAATTGATGGAAGTCCTACTGATCCGCCAACCACATGAGGATAGATCAGATTACCTTCTATCTGCTGCAAAAGCAGAAAAACTATAATAAATAAAACTGCCTGTTTTGGATTTACCATAAAGATCAGAAAACTTCCCACGGCACAGCCAATAAAGGCTCCAAAGATAGGAACCAATGCGGTAAACGCGATCAAAATTCCAATTAAAAGTGCATATGGCATTTTTAAAATACTTAGCGTGATAACAAACATCATTCCGAGAATTACTGCTTCCAGACACTGCCCTGCAAGAAAATTTGCAAATGTCCGATATGTCAGCGAACATATGTTAAGAATTGCATCTGCTTTTTGTTTTGGAATAAAAGCGAAAATCACTTTTCTTACCTGTAAATGTAATTTTTCCTTCTGAAAAAGAATATAGCATGCAAAGGAAAACGAAATAAAAAAGGTCGCTAATCCACTGGCAATGGAACCTACTGCTGACATCGTCGTATTCATCATATTTCCGACTCCGTTTCCAAGAAGACTTATTCCCCATTTAATTGCCTGATCAGGCTGAAACTGCAGCTGATCTACCAATTTCATAATATCCTGATTATCATGTGAAAATTCTCGAATCCAGTTTTGCATCTGTGGAATAAAATCTGAAATACTCGTCATCAGATTTCCCATGGTCTGTGTAAGCTGTGGAATCACACCAAACATTACCAATATAATGACACCTGCTACCAATATAATTGTAAGAAGCAGGCTTATCGGTCTCGCAGCTTTTTTTCCTATTTTATTATTTTCTTTTATCTTTCCGAGCATTTTCTTTTCTAGGAAACTCATTGGTACATTAATCACAAAGGCAATTGCACCACCAAGCGCAAAAGGAAACACAATTTTCCATATTGACTTCAGCACTTCAATCACCACATCGAATTTCCACAAAGCAACTACAAGAAATGCCGTAAACACAATCAGTTCTCGAATTTTTTTCATAGAACATCTACTTAAATCCACTATCTTTCCCCTCTTTTTCTTAGTTTCATACGTATACACTTAAGTAATTGAATAATCAGAAGGCTTGCAAAAGCATATAAATATACACATCCAAGCTGCATCAGATTCAACGTTTCCACTTTGAATAAGTTATGGAAACCAGGAACCGTCAGTACTGTTGTAATGAGTACTGCACCTAACACAAATGCTCCCTGAAGCCACTTGTTATGAAAGAGACCTTTTGTAAAAATGACCGGATGATCTGATTTGCAATTATATCCATGAAACAAACGTGCCAGACAAAGAGTTCCAAAAGCATACGTGCTTCCAAGCAATGTACCATTCTGGTTGTATCCTGTCAAAAAACTGATCATTGTCATTGCTCCAATTACCAAACCTTCCAGACCGATTTTGCTAAGAAAATCTTTTGTCAATATCGACTCATCTGCCAATCTCGGTTTTTCACTCATCACTTCACTTCTATCCGGCTCTAAGCCTAACGCAATTGCCGGAAGACTATCCGTCAAAAGATTAATGAAGAGTAAATGTACTGGTGCAAATGGCACCGGAAGTCCTGCAACCGATGAACAAAGAACGGTTAAAATTGCTCCGAAATTTCCTGACAAAAGAAACTGTATCGCATATAAAATTGCTTATACAGTCTCTTCCTTAAGAGTCCTGGTATTCTGGATAATATACAGAGCGACCGATATGACCATCATTATAGCGCACAAACCAATCAACAGATCTGATACCATCGGTGTAATGTGGAACCATATAATATGCACCGCTGCAGTTCCATATAATAAAAAGGTTACTATCTTTCCATGCCAGTCTGCACCATGTACTTTTCCTGTCTTTTGTATCACAAGACATCCACTGACTACCATATACAGCTCCTTACCTGCCATTATTACGATTAAAAGAAGCACATGCGGAAAACGAGTAAACAGACAGATTAACATCGCTGCCTGTGTCAGCTTATCAGCCACCGGATCAAGTATTTTTCCTAAATTACTAATCCTATGGAATCTTCTTGCGATATATCCATCAGCAAGATCCGTAAGACCAGACAGCAATAAGATTTCACCAGCTAACAGAGGATTTTTCTTTACACAATAACTCCATATAATTACCGGAATCAGACAAAGCCGAAAAAAGAAAGAAGATTAGGAACCGTAATAATTCTATTCAAATTTTCTTCCTTATTCACTTCACTCTGCATGTACGGTCACCTCACTTTCCTTTTTTTTAGGCATAAACCAATAAAATATAACACAAAATGCTAAAGCAAACACAACACCAAAAACATTTTGACTCACTCTAAGACTAACCGCTCCTTGTAGTCCATATGTCTCTGCAGCAATGGCTAAAGCACCAAATGTGTTAAATACTGCCTGCCAGCCATATTGTGCTGAAAATCCTACACCGATTCCACCAAGAATTCCTATATATGCATAGATTGACGAAGGAAGCAGAAAATATAATACTGTAAAACATATAACACCTGCAATATTTCCGACAATCCTTTTACGGACTCTGTAGTGCATATCTTCCATAGACGGCAAAATCACGGACATGGCCGCAATACCAGCCCACATTGCACGTGGCATATTACAAAGTTCTGCAATGCAAAGGACAATCGGTACGCATAAAATCTGACATATCTGCCATTTTGTTCTGGAAGAAGTGATATCAAATTCTTGTATCAGATCTTTCAGATTTCTTTTATAAGTTCTGTTTTTATGATTTCGATAAAATACGAAGCAGGTAAGTGCTGCACCTAAAGCCATTCCGACTAATCGCATCTGATAGCTTTTTCCCGTAACATCATAACCATATAGCAGCAGATACCCAAGAACCAATGTAGATTGATTAAACATGGATGGATTATGGCATCCGAACAGAATCAACACAGCCAGTGCCGCAATATTTAACAGCATTCCCAATACCGGTGAAAACTGATTTGCTAAATGCGGACATACAGTCATAATTACAAAGAACAAAGCCAAAAGCATCGTAGATTGTCCGGTGTGGATCCCCAGATCCGCATTCCTAAACACCATGAGACATAATAAGACTACTACACCTACAATGCTGTTCTCATTTCCAAATAGGATGCTGAAAATACTAACAAAGAAAAAACAAAATGCCATTGTAGCAGCTATCTTCACCAGATATACCCACATATGATATAGTTTTTCTTTTAGTGTTTCACTCTTTTTCAACAGGTTTTTAGAACCTGCCTGATTTAACTGCAACTCCTGATAAAATGTCATATAAATCCTCTCATCTTCTAATTTATCTTAAAACTAGATAATCTCATCTTTCTGCTTTGGCAGCTCTATAACAAATCTGCATCCACCATATTCACGGTTTTCTGCTTTGATTGTTCCTCCGGCACTATCTACAATCCGTTTTACAAGTGCAAGACCTAGGCCATTTCCTTCTGCTTTATGAGATCCATCTACCTGATAGAACTTGTCAAATATTCTGGATTTTACATCATCCTCTATTCCTGGTCCTTCATCTTCCAGAATGAACTTAACAGAATCCTGTTCTTGTTTCAGAAACATCGTAATTGTCCCCTTTGAAGGGCTGAACTTAATCGCATTATCTAAAAGATTTATCCAGATATGCATAAAAAGTCCTTCATTCGCAGTATATTTAACTTCCTCCAATTCTACCTGAAAACCAATTTCTTTTTCTGTCCATTTTGTTTCCAATGAAAGAACTGCCTGGCGGATCTGTTCATCCAGACGATATTCTGTTTTTTTCATTGGTATGTTCTGATTCTCTAACTTGGATAACAGCAAAATATTACCAACCAATCCGGAAAGTCTTTGGGTGTTAAATAAGATTTTTTCTACATATTCCTCTTGATCCGGAGACAGTTCTTCTCCCTGAAGCAGCATTGTATATCCTTCAATGGCATTAATCGGGGTCTTAAACTCATGAGAAACATCAGATACAAAATCCATCTGCAGCACCTCTGTTGCACGAAGTTCTTTTGTCATAACGTTAAAACTTTGATAAGATTCTCCAACTTCTGCTATACGGCTATTCGTTTCCAAATGCTGTTCAAAATCTCCCCGAGAAACTTCCTTCATTGCTTTACTAAGTCTTGTAATTGGTTCCAGTAACTTTGCATTAATAAAGGAAGTGATCAGCCCTGCAATCAATGTATTGAAAATCAAAAGCCAGCCAAGCACAGGTATGCTGCCCGGCAGATTAAAAAAATGATTCAAAAAAGCAAATAATAAAGCAGATATGACTGTTGAAAATACAAGTGCCAGCCAGATTGCACCAGTCAGACAGGATCGGATCCGCAATCCTTTTTCTTTCTTTTGTTCCATTATTTTTTCACCACCTTGTATCCAATTCCACGCATTGTTACGATTTCAAAATCAGGGTTATCTTTCAAACGCTCCCTGATTCTTCCTATATGTACCTCTATCGTATGTGGGTCCGCCTCCGTCTCGTATCCCCATACTTCATCCATCAACTGTTGTTTTGTAAATATTCTGCCTGGCGAAGCTGCAAGCTTATATAAAAGCAGGAATTCTTTTTTAGGCAAAACAAGACTTTCCTTATCAGTTGTAACCGTCATTGCATCATAATCAAACTCTGTTGAACCGATCACAATTTTGTGTTCATTCAGTATCTGTGCACGGCGAAGCAGTGCTCCGACTCTTAAAACCATTTCATTCACATTTACCGGTTTTACCATATAATCGTCACTTCCCGAAAGAAATCCCTGGCGCATATCATCAAAGGAACCTTTCGCAGTGATCATAAGTACAGGTATCTGATATCCTGCTGAACGGAGTTCCGACACCAGTTCATAACCATCCATAACCGGCATCATAATATCAGAAATGATCAGATCAATATATTCCTTAACCAATACGTCTAATGCCTGTGCTCCATCCGATGCACTTTTGACTTGATATCCATTCTTCTCAAGCACTTTTTGGAATAGCTGGCTTAATTCTTTATCATCTTCTACAATCAATATTTGAAACACGTTTTCCTTCCTCCTTATTAAAACAGATACCTTGCCCATCCAAGCAGATGCTGTACCAAAAATATTTTTCTCTGACGTTTCTTTGTTAATTCGATTGGCTCTACATGATATGGATCACGATAGGTTCCATCTTCCAATACCTGGCGGGACACTCTTTCATATTCCATCATGCCCTCTTCCAACTGTTTATTAATATCTTTACTGCGAATTACAAGCATCAGTTCCGTATCCAGATATGCACTTCTCATGTCCATATTAAAGGAACCGATTACAGACAGATCATCGTCAATCAGAATACTTTTTCCGTGGTATGAATAACCGCCTTCATATTCCCAGATATTAATTCCTGTACTTAAGATTCTATTTCTGTTTTTCGCATAATCGGCAGCTCCAAATGGATTTCCATTGTTGGCAACCGAATTGGTCATGATAGAAAAATCCGGAACTCTCTCCGCAATCTCTTTCCATGTATTAGACATCATATCATTGCAGATAATATATGGTGTATGAATTTTCACGCGCTCTTTTGCATTTTTCATTAGTTCTCCCAGTTGATACCAGACTACTGGTTCCTTGGGACCTGTGTGGATAGGATTTGACACTAATGCAATCTTTTCTGTCTCAAAAGTTTCGTCCGTGTAATCGGTATCGCAGATTCTTTCCTTATTCTCTTCAAAATATTTCTGATAGCCGTTCTGCAGCTCTAAAACTGCGTTCTTTACAGATTTTCTATTTGCCAGTTTTTTATTGTCATGAAAATAACCACTGTCTTCTTGTTCCCATATCGTTTCAAAATACTCTAACAACTGATTAACTGAATTTTCTTTCTCAGGTTCATCGCAAACCACTAACACATCTCTGTCATAGTTCTTATGTCCCAGAAAATCACCCAAGAAATAATTGTATGTATTTCTTCCACCAAGAATATATGTCTTACCATCTGCAATCAAATATTTATCATGCATTCTCCCCATCATCTTCCATGGTTTCAACGGATTGGCCTTATTATACAGTTTAATTTCAACATTCTCATGGGAAGATAATCCATAGAAATACGGATTTCCTTCCATATCAATCCAGCTCTCCATTCCATCTACTAACAGACGAATATGTACACCTCTGTCTGCCGCATCATGCAGTGCTCCTAAGATCAATTTTCCACTTTCATCGGATTGAAATGCAAAAGTAGAAAGAATAATTTCCTTTTTTGCATTCTTGATCAAACGCACTCTTTGTAAAAGCGCTTCTGGATTCTTTTCTATGATTACTGCCCGTTCTGTATTTTCACTGCATTCGTTCCATGACCCATTTTTTGTTTCTTTTTTGGTTGTATTGGACACTTCCGGCTGCTTTTTATATGCAACGCAGATTCCGAGCAATTCATAAAAAGCCACACATAAAAAAATTGACAGTATAGCAAAAACAATTTTAAATATCTTACGTTTTCCCATCGCACATCACCTGACTTTTTTCATCTTATGTCTATACAATACAAAGTCAGCCTCAATTCAACCTCAACAAGGTTTGTTTTTTCATCCATGCAAAATCTTCTTTGTACAACAGACTGTTAGATATAGCAAAAACGGCCTTTCAAAAACAGTTAACTTCTAAATCAACTGTTTTTTGAAAGGTCGTTTCATCAGATTCTTATAGCAATCCAGCAAATAATCTCATAAATAATTGTCCCAGTCGCAAATATGCACTTCGTCCGGTTTGATATTGGTCTGTCACATCACGACATTCTCCCATCGTTCTTATCAGATCATTTTTTATTTCCACAACTGCCTGACAATCTGCCATAAAACAGCCGTTTTCAAAATGGTGATATAAACTTCGATAATCCAAATTAATTGTTCCACAAGTTGCCATACAGTCATCTGCCACACTCATTTTTGCATGACAGAAACCAGGAGTCCACTCATAAACACGAACACCATGTTTAACTAATCCATGATAAAAAGAACGAGTTACATTATAAATGAATTTTTTATCAGGGATACCAGGTGTGATAATTCTTACGTCTACCCCTCGCTTAGCAGCCAGACATAACGCATGCGTCATTTCATCTGTTATGATTAGATATGGAGTCATAAACCAACAATATTTTTCAGCTTTATTTATCATACTGATATAAACTTCTTCTCCGACCTGCTCATTATCCATAGGACTGTCTGCATAAGGCTGAACAAAACCTGTTTGCTGTGCTTTATAATCGTAATGAATAATGTATTTACTAAAATCAGTATCATTCGTAGCTTTTTCACTAACAGCATTCCACATTTCTAAAAATGTCACTGTAAGCGACTGAACAGCATCTCCTTCTAAACGAATACCTGTATCTTTCCACTGTCCATACGGGTGTGTGTAATTAAAATATTCGTTTGCTAGATTATATCCACCTGTAAATCCGACTTTTCCATCAATAACTGTTATTTTTCTATGATCACGATTGTTCAAAAACAGATTTAAACCTGGCATAAACGGATTGAATACACGGCAATGAATTCCTATTGCCTCCATTTTTTTCACAAAATCTGTGTTAATAAAGCCTATAGAACCCATATCATCGTAGAATACTCTAACTTCCACACCTGCTTTTACTCGCTCTTCCAGAACATCTTGAATCTTATGCCATGCTTCAGCGTCTTCTATCGCATGATATTCCATAAAGATAAACTTTTGTGCTTTCTCCAAATCCTTAAGCTGTGCCTCTAATCCTTTCACTGCTTCATCAAAATACACAATATCCGTATTCTGATAGATTGGATACTGCGAATTTCTTTGTATATAACTTGCAATATTTCCTGCCTTCGGAATCGTTTCGTTTATTCTGTTTAAGCACTCCTGATTATCGGAAAGCATTGGTAACAATTTGCTATCAATTTCTGCATATCGCTCACGCATTTTATGTGTGCCGCCATTCAAACCAATCAACAAATACAGGCCTACACCCATAATTGGGAAAATTAGAATTAAGATGACCCAAGGCATTTTCATAGAGGATGTCTTATCTGATGCATACAATCCCAAAACTAAAATTCCACTTAAAATCCTTGTAAATAGATTTATGATTTCTGCATATTCATTTAAGCGTGTTACAATAGTAATAATAAAAACTACTTCTAGAAGAATGCAGACTATGGAAAAACACAGCCGTTTTACCCCATTTTTTGTTTTTGCTTTGCCCTCTAAAGTATCTTGTTTCATATATATTCCGCCTTCCTACTTGCTCAGTTTTCTCCCTAAATTTCGTGGAACATACCAATTTTGTCTTTTATTCTCTGCATTTCATTATCTGCTTCAATGATAGCTTTTGCAGAATGAAGTAATTCTTCACTTATCTCATCATAGCCAGGCATTTCTTCAATTCCTTTTTTATAGCGAAGTTGATGTTCCAATGTTGCCCAGAAATCCATACCATTGGTTCGAATCTGTAATTCTACACGCATAGGTGTTTTACCCTTAGCAAAAAATACTGGTATTTCAACAATCATATGATAGCTTCGATAACCATTCGATTTTGGATTTTTTATATAATCTTTTATTTCAATAACTTTAATATCATCCTGTTTGGTAATCAAATCTGATATCATATAAATATCGTCAATAAACGCACAAACTATTCGAACGCCTGCTACATCATTGAGATATGTCTGTATATTTTCTGTTGTAAATTCATATCCCATCTTCTGCAGTTTATTGTAAATACTATTGGGCTTCTTAATTCTTGTTTTTATAAAAGAAATAGGATTTCGATTGTTCTCAACTGAAAATTCATCATCCAAAACCTCAAGCTTAGTTTGTATCTCCCGAATAGCACAACGATACATCATCATTAAATTATAAAATTTTGTAGCATTATTTAAAAACTGTAGTGATTCCGGACTGTCCATCCTGAGTTTTTTTACTTCATCTTTTGTCATGGAACTTTCCTTTCTACCTCATCCCTGATTTCAAAACATTCTTTCATTCAGAGACCTGTTACTCTACCCCCAACGCCTTAAACACCGCATCTTCCGCACTGCTGTAGAAAATCAGATTAAAACTCCCCACCAGCTCCGGCGGCACAGTGCCAAGGTCTGCTGCACTGGTAATCGGAAGCAGCACTTTCTTTGCTCCGCTATCGAGGCACACCTGCAAACTATTGGCAAGCTCGTCCACTTTCAGAATCGTGCCGCTGATGCTGATTTCTCCCAGCACGGCAAGTGTACTGACTGTAGGCCGTCCAAGAGCGATGCTGCATAGTGCAATCAATGTAGGCAATGCCAGCTTTCCAGTCATGCCAATGCCCTGCAAATCCTGATAGTTGATGATGTAATCCCGCATCGTGGTGCTGATGCTGCCACTGATTCGATTTCCGTTTGCTTTCAGGAAATTGAACGCCGTATTCGTGGATTCCTTGCAGTCACGGTCGCTGCCAAGGCCAGTACGTTCAAATTTTCCGTTGCCGGGCAGCATCTGGCTTTCGAGGCGGAATACACCGATCATACCGGACTTACCCTGACTTACGGTATATACCTGTCCAGGATTGCAGATACCATCAGGAATGAGTTTGCCGCCGCCCTGCTCTGGCACGGAAACAAATTTTTCTTCAAAGGTATCAAGGTCGATATAGCTGAAGTTCACATCATAGAACTCCATTCCACCCAGCTTTTTCAGCTGCTCCTTGACGCGACGGCGCATTTCCAGCGCAAATACAAGAATTTCTTCAATCTGTTCCTTCGTGAATTCTCCATCCGGATACAGCAATTTCACATAGCCGCCTACGATCTTGCGGACAGCAATCGTATCGCGCTGGTTCAGGTTCTTTCCAAGGCGGAAATACTTATCCAACGCATCACCATACTGTTCTTTCCGCAGTTCTCGGATAAACTCTGCCAAGTAATCCGTGATAAAGCCGTAATCATTGGTAAAATGCTCCGGACGGAACTTCGGAATCTCCCAGCCTGGAATGTAGCAATGCAGACGGTCAAGAAAGGCGGTGTCCGTTCCCATCTCCGGCGGGAACGGGTCAAACAGAGAGGAAGTCTTAAGCAACACATCCACGCTCTGATTGATGTTTCCTACAAAGACCATAGAAGCCGATGCTGCCTTTTCCTCTTTGCCGCGGGCAAAGGAGCCGGAAGCCATATAGTCTTTCATAATCTGAATGCCGTCTTTGTCCTTAAACTTGATTCCGGCAACCTCATCAAAGGCAACGCAGTCCCATAAGCCTACCAAACCTACGGTTTTGCGCCCCATATTGTAAAACAGATTTGCAACGGTCGTCTGACCACCGGATACCAGGATACTGTTCGGACTGATTTCTTTATAGATATGGGACTTGCCTGTGCTGCGCGGCCCCAACTCACAGAGATTGAAGTTGTTCTCCACCAGCGGTAACATACGCGCAAGCAGCAGCCACTTTTCCCGATTGTTCAGCTGTTCCGGCTCATATCCGCAGGAACGCAGCATAACATCCATCCACTCTTCCTGTGTGAATGCCTTGCGTCCCTCTCGAACTTCTTCAATGTCGATATGGGGCATCTGAATCGGAGTCAGCTTATGGATGCTGATGGGAGAGATATCCTTCTGCTTTTTCTGTTTAGAGGAAATCGGCTGTCCATCTATATCCGTGATTCCAAAGCTGCTGTCTCCCTCAGACTCATATTCCAGCTGCACGATGCACCAGATACCGCCGCAAAGCAGCCGGTCATATTTTTCCGGATAATCATCCGTAATCGGCACATTGGTGAGACCAAGGTTAGAGAACTCTGCAAAAAAGCAATCCTTTTTGATGTCCAGATGTACTGTTACCATATCAATAATGGTATGACTCCCGTTCTTGCGTAGCTGGGAGAGAATTTTCTGAGCCTCATCCGGGCGGACAAAATTGTCTGCCAGAATGCGTTTCACATTCTGAACGCCCTGCTCAATGATTGTCTCATCGTCTGAACTACAATACTGACCCAGCAGGAACTCCAGCACATAGACCGGAACATTCGCTCCTTCTTTTATTTTCTTTGTCAGGTCTTTGCGGACGATCCGACCGTCAAAGTTGCTGCGCAGCTTCCGGCGCAGTTCTTCACGGGTATCGTCTGCCGCCATATCCATCATTTCCATACGGAATTCCTGCCTCCTCTGTATCAGAATCCGAATCCAAAGTCATCTGCAAAGGCAATGTCCATGATGACAGGCTGCCTCCACTGCTCCAGACCGCTTTCTTCGTCATAAACCACAAGGTAATATTGCTTGTCCTTGTCGTATTTCTTATTCTTGAATGTGAAACGCATCCGGAAGATACGCTTCTGCGCATTTTCCTCGCGACTGTCCGCCACATAGCTGTTTTCGTTCGAGATTTTCTCATTGTCTTCCGAGAGGAAGAAAATACGGTATTTTGCCGCTTTTACAGTATCACTGACTGCATCCGACTGGATAAAGTCCATGGAAGTGATCAGGTTCGTGATCTTATGGACGATGCTGACCAGAGCAATTTCTGCATTCTTTGTTTCCATGTGACCGCGTTCCATCTTAAACTCCAGCACCGGCACCAGCATTTCCTGCGGTGAGGAACCGCCATGCACATAGTTAGCACCGCCTCCGGCCACCTTAAAGACATTACTGCTGACAGGATAGGACACCATCTTGCTGTCCTCGTTCCCCAGAATGCGTCCCATGCTCATATGGTCGATGCCATCATCTCCCAGTGCCGCCTTGGACACAATAAATCTGCGATTGACAAATGCTTTGTCCGCGCTTTTCCCGGAGATTTTGTCACTTTCTGTCAGCTTATCACGCTTATAAATAAAGCCATGATCGGCAGTAACGATAAAATGATAGGTGTTGCCGCTAACGGAGATTCTATGAATCAGATCCATAATTTCCTGAACGGCTTCCTCACACGCATTAAACACCTCATCCTCGGTATTTGCCTTGTCTCCACGCGCGTCGATCTGATTATGGTATACATAGATGATCTGACGTTTTGTCAGCACATCTCGCAGCTCTGCCACTTTCAGATTTTTGATATCATCGAACTGTACACAGACACTATCCGGGTTATAGCTTTGCAGCACCTGCTGCCGACCTGCCAGATTATCGCAAAGGATACCATCTGCCAGTACCTGAAAATCATCCGTCATTTCCAGTGTCTTATGTGGCAAAAGTGCTGCCATACCGAGCCTCGTATAAGACGGAAGAACACTCAACTGTACAGAAAGTTTTGCCGTGCATTTCGGGTCATCCTGCATTCTGGCAAACAACTCCTGTCCGACCTCGTAACGCATGGCATCCGAAATGATGACCACGGTGCGTTCTTTGGTATATCGCAGATTGGCATTGTAAAAATCTCGCTGCAACGGAATTACCGAAAATGCGGCATCCTGCTGGATTCCAGCATTCCAGGCAGGGAGCAGGCAAGCCAGATATTCGTTCGTGTAGATATTTTCCACCAGTTCCCGAAGCGGCTCAAAGCTTTCCGTGCTCTCCAGCTGGTCGTAATAATAGTAGAATTTTCGATACTGCTGATCCATATTGTAATCCGCAGCAAGATATCGGTCGATAATTGGCTTTAAGCCATCTGCGGCATGGTAATCCGCTTCCTTCACCATGTTGTACGCACTAAAAAGCAGCTGATACGTCTTCCCGGTTTTTCTTCCAAAGTGCATTTTAGCCCGTTTTTCACAGAGTTCCGGAATGGTAAATCCGTTTACGATTGCACCAATATCTTCCGAAACAAGTCTGCTAATGAGCCACTTTACCAGCACTTGATCCACGGCAAGGAAAGTATCGCACTCCATCAAATCGTCCACTCGCATTCCTGCAAATGCCGAAAGAACATTCAGACCCTTGGCAACGTGCGCCGACAGAGCATCGTATTTGTCCCGGTACAGGACGCTGTTCATCAAGCTATCGAGAAATGCGATGATATTACCGGACTTGTAGGAGACAAAGCTCCTCCATGCTGCCGGAAGCTCTGCCTGCACATATCGCCCAGTATAAGTAACGAACAATGTTACCAGCAGCCGTTCCAAACTCGGTTTTGTATCGGTGTATCCGAAATGCTGCTCACAGAGCTGCCAGAATGCAGACAGCAGGTCGTATTTTTCAAACTCCTGCAAGAAAGCATTGTCCACCAACTCGCCATCTGTCAACACGATGCGCACGACTTCCTCAAAAGAGCAGGTACGCGCCTTGCAGACTGCACTTAGCAGACCGACAAGGATATTTTCTTCATTGAAGTTTTCGATTTCCAAATCATAGAACCGCTGAGTGCGCTCTTTGTTGGCGAAAAACTTGATGTGCTTCTCAATAACCGGCTTGTACTTTTCCTCAATACCCAGGTCAACCGACAGCAGGGAGGCACGGTCAGCAAAGAACCGTCTGGAATACAGCATTGTGTCTTCCAGATGGTTGTCCCTTACATCCGGCTTCGGAAACGGTGCATAGATCAGATAATTCGTGGTCTTATCCACACGCTCCAGAAAATACTTTGTATAGAACTGGTTATCCGGCTGGAGATGGTAGATCTTCGCATTCTGAAGCTCAACTGTCTCCATATCCTCGGCAAATTCTGCCTTATCATCGTACCAGAAAACCAGTTTCCGGGTCTCTCCGGTAAATTCCGCATTCAGGCGGTCTATAATTTGTTTCAGGTTCAATTCTGCCATATCATTGTCCTTTTTTCCTGTGATTGGTCTTTATCTCTTACAAGAGAACTCAGCAATAGCTTCATCTTTTTCCGGTAGAACTTTGTTCTTTTGATGTACCGTGGAATCGTCATGTGATACGCCTGCATAAATTTCAGTATCCATGCCAGATCATAGGATTTCTCGGTTGACCAGTCACGATATTTTCTATGACAGACTAGCCAGACACCAATGATATTGTAATCCAACGCATCTTCATCGGTTTCATCTTGAATACAATGACCGCAGAGGAAGCGGTATGCCACCGGATCATGGGCATATGTACGTTCAAAACGCTGCCATGCCGCCGCGACATCATCCTTTGTCCAGTGATTTTGCATTTTCCCACTCCCTCCGGTCATTTTTCTTATTTCTTTTCTTTCACCATGATATTCTTACTGTCTGCCAGCACCTCATAGAACTTGCCGTCCTGGGCGGTCTGGAGCTTGCGGTAGTTGACCTTTACGCCGTCATCGAGGTCAAGCTCGATACGGGAAAGTGCCAGATGGCTGATCTTCTCATCGTATTCCCGACATTCCTTCAACTGCTTGGCAAGTTTATCCTTGCGCTTCCCGGCTGCTGCCACTTCGCGGGCATTCTCGCTGTGATCCATCATATCCTGCATTCGGTTGATCTCGGATTCATATACACGCTGCATCTTGTGCAGGTAGTCGATACGCAGGTTGCCGATGGTATCCGGCGTGTAGCGATGCAGGTAAACCAGTGCCTTGAAGCCGTTCTGCTTGCCGCTGTCAAACAGCCAGTAGATCGGACGCTTGCCGGAACCGGTGACAGAGTATGTCTGGCAGTGATCCCTGAAGAAGTCGTTCAGGAAGTAGTTGCGGATAATCTCCCGGCTGGTGCTGCCCTTATTGCCAAGGGCTTTTGCGATATAATCGAGGTTTTCTTCCAGCGTATCTGCACCATAAACCGCTTTCAGCCATGCACACAGGCGCGAAACGATATCATCGTCCAGATATTCTTCATCGGTGATAGGAATGACATTGTCTACATCTGGTTCATAAGAAAGCCATGTTGCCGTTTCCCAATCGTCGGTATCGTGGAACTTTGGATAATGGTACTCTGCCAAGGAAATTCCTGCATATCCACCTTCGATTGGGTCGCCATTTTCATCTAATGCAGCCTGTCCCTTGTATTTCCAATAGACAGAATCAAAGTTTCCACCTGCAAAAATAAGACCGGGTTTATCCAGCGAGTAGCGGCCAAACATACAGCCCACCGCATAGCTGAGCAGGCTCTTGATATCACGTTGCAAGTCAGCCTTGCGCACGGTCACATCTTTATCCTCCACTTCCGGGGTCAACTCGTCCTGCAAGCCGTAAATGTCAATAAAAATGCGGTTCAACTCTTCTTCATTGGCTTTCAGCTGGTTGAAACGGTCATCACATTCCGCCTGCCACTGGGTAAAGGCCTCGGAAATCGCAGAAACATTGCGGAGCAATGGGTGCTTCTGAAAATCCCAAGAGGTTTCAAAGGAATCCCAATCCGATTTTGCTATTCGAACAGTATTGTGTGAAAGCTCTTCAACTTCTGGGCGATTTTCCATAATAATTGGAACAAGCCCCATTTGACCAACTTCAAACTTCATATTTGGTGCAAGAATCTCCAAAAGAACTTGAGACACTTTAGAGTTCAGCAAACCAAATAGATACCACAAATCTTTATTTGCATACACACACGGACCAGATGCATTCGGAATATATTCCTTTGTTTGATAGCGAAACGCAATTTTTCCAGTCGCTGTCGTATCATTCCACGATATTCCCTCATGGAAATAATAAGAAACATTTTGCGGACGAGAGCGCAACTTTCCTTTTTCATCTTTGAAGTTGCAGATTTCAAGTCCATCGTTTTCCCAGTTTACAACGTAACTGTTATTTCCATACCAACGCCTAAAATCTCCACCTTTTGTCATCGGATACCACTTCGTGCGATCATTCCCATCGATTCCAAATTTAGCCAGTTCTATTTCAAACCAAAGTCGTGCAAATGTATCATTATCGCCAGTAGTTAATCCTTTTCGCGGTGCTGCAAATTCGGTCAATGGTTTGCATTCATTTAGAATTGTCAAAAGGCGATCACTTACCCAATATGCAATAGGATAGCTCGCAATCTTCAAGAATTTATCTGGATAGGCATAGAACACTCCTTTTCCTTCTAAGAACCACTTTTCCTTTTGCTCAACAGAATCCACCGCTCCCAATTCATCAAACAACTGGCGGAATAACGCTTTATACATTTTAATATGACTATTTTGGACAACAAACGCTACTGTTCCAAAATCCGAACCAAATATGCCTCGTCCACAGTGAGCCACAGCAACAAACGTATGCAATGCCAGTAATTTATACCGTAGCTGTTCAAAACTTGACTTCGACATCCACACCGGTATATTGATCATTGCCATAAATCCATGAGGCTTGGACATACTCAATGTTTTTTCCATGAATATCGTACTTAAATCATTTTTGCTATCAGGATAGTTTGCTTTCACAAAGCTATTTAAGCGTTCTGTACAATCAGCAACTGCTCTATAAGGCGGATTTGTGACCACTATATCATACTTTCTACTTGCAGTTTCGCCAATGTCAATGAGCCGATTCAGCTGCTCGGCGGTATCTTCCACGCCCACGCTGTCCATGCTGATCTGACCGTCGGTATCTTCCGCTGCCACAAACCGGCGCAGCAAATCCCAGTTGTAGCTCTCCACATTCAGGATAGAGCCATACTCCTTGGCATCGGTCAGGGTGTCCAGCAAACCTTCCAGCTGCATCTTGGCGGCATTCTTCTCGATATCGTCCATCCCTGCGCCGAAATATTTCAGGTGCGCACGGTTGATGCTGTTGCTCTCCTGAATGGCATAGACATGGCAGGTGTTTTCACCGTTTAAGATACGGCGGTTGTACTGCCGTGCTTTCATCATCACGGCAAAGTACGCCAACTGATAGGCACGGTCATCAATGTCCAGACCGTAGATGTTGTGTTCCAGAATGCTCTTCGCAGCATCACGCTGGCTATAACCGGCACTCTCGTAAATCTGCATCAGCACATCAAAGGCATATACCAGGATATGACCGGAACCCATGCAGGGGTCGATGAGCTTGATGTCTTCCGGATTCAGTGCGGAATACTCTTTACGAATTTCTGCAAGTTTTGCCTGCACCTCCGGCTCCTGCTGTGCTTCTTCCAGATAGTATTTCCAGTTTTCTTTCAGGCCGCATTCCGGGTGTCCTTCCACCCACAGACGGCCAAGGCTGTTCTCCACCATGTAGCGGACGATCCAGTCCGGGGTGAACAGCTGGGTTACAGCAGGGATTTCCTCTTTGGTGATCTTACCGTTCTTGGCAAATGCAGCGGCCTTCGGCTCGGTATTGTAATACTGGTACAGCCAGCCGATAATCTCCACCTGACCACCGCGCTCGATGTTGAAGTCATCCTCCGGGATATCGTGAATCAGATGATAGACCACGCCATCCTGGTCAATAACGGACAAGCTGAGCAGCAGCTCGGTGTAGTTCTTTGTCTTTTCAAACAGAGCAGGCAGAATCTCGTTCAGGGCGTTGCACTGCTTCAGGAACAGGATACGGAACTCCTCGTCCAGCTTATTGTCCTGCTTCAGCTGGAAAATCTGTGTCTCTTCCTCCGTAGTGAAGGGCAGCTCTGCGTCAAACGGTGTTGTGACCAGATCCGGCTCCAGCTTACCGCTCTCGGAAGAAAGAACCCGGATATGGGAAGGCAGATAGTCATTGACCTCCATGAAACGGATAGCAATCAAGCGGTTGAACCATGTATAGGCAACCTCCTCGATCACATACTGATATGCGGTTTTGTAGTCGGTATCCTTTTCCTTCTGCTGGATGACCTCTATCAGCTTGTCACGCTGGCGCACAGCCTCGCCGGAAATCGAATACGGTTCTGCGGTGCCGATATCGAAGAACTGAGTGCCGCCGAAGCTCTGCGGCAACGGCTTTGCAATGCCGTCCTCCGTAATACCGATCAGGCGGGCATCATAGCTGACATCTGCAATCAGCTTATTCCGCGCCCAGATCGCAAAATTCTTTATGGCTGTCTTGTTCATGGAGCCAATCCTCCTGTCATTTATAGTTCAATGTTGACGATTGTATCTTCGTCCATCTCTTTCAGTAGGTTTTCGCGCAATGCAGCAAGGTATTTATCAACATCATCCTTGCTCTCCAGCCGCCACGATGCAGTCTTGGCAACCGTCTTGATGGAAACATTCTTCGTGGTGCGCACCTTATATACCGGCTGCGGTTTTGCCACCTTTTCTGCCGGTTTCACGGCCTCGCCGCGCTTTTCCGCCTCTTCTTCCTGACGCTTACGCTCTGCCTCGGCCTTTGCCGCTGCTTCCTGCATAAGACGGATATCCTCTGCATTCATCTCATTGAGCAGGCGCAGCTTCAGTGCCTCCGCCTTATCTGCATAGCTACGCAGAGTGGAGACATTGTTGCAGTGCTCCGCACCGTCCATGATCTCCTTAAACAGTTCCAGATAACGGTTGAATTTCGCATCCTTATAGGACTTGGTGTTCAGCACTTCAAAAACACGGTTCCGATCCTGATTGATGGAATCCTTGACCGGCTCTGCCTGCTCTTCCAGAATGCGCATATAGCAGTTCATAAACTTCTCGCGCAGCTCCGGCAGCTTCGGAATCTCCTTATAGGGCTTCGCCATCCGGACGATGGTGCGCATCTTAGCCACCACGTCTTCCAGTTCTGCATCCACGATGTAGGTCTTGCTGTCCTCGTAGATATTCAGCATATCCAGCGCACGGGTGAAGATGGTCAGCTGCTCACTGCCAAAGAAATCACGGATAGGCTCATAGTCCTCGCCAAAATCCATCAGATCGTCCTGCTCGTCAAATACAGTCTTAAAGAATTCCAGCGGTGCCTGAATCTGCACCAGTGCGGAAAGCCGCTTCTTGCCCTTTTCCAGAAGTTCCTTTCCTGGATAGGCGTAATTCTCATATTTCGGTTCCAGCCGCTCAATCTCAGTGATTCGATTCTCGCAGTAATGCTGGAAGTTCTTCATGATGGTATCTTCGTCATCGGCAGGCGGTGCCACCTTGAACAGCTCTTTCATCACGGTGCGGACGGCCTTTTTCTGGTTTTCCGGCACACGGACGCGCACTTCCGTCAGCAGCTTATCCACGAACTGCTTCTTCGTGATGTAGCCGATAATTTCTTCTTCGGAGCGGTTGTTCAGATTGACGCTCTCACCGTTGACCGTAAAGGACAGGTCTCCACGCTTAAAGAGACGTGCCACCAGCCAATGGATATCATCTTCCACAAAGCCATAGGGTGCTTTCATAAAGCGATCCTTGATGGTTTTCATAGAAGTTTTCATGTGCATCCGGGAGTTACCTGCCACGAATTGCAGCACATCATCCAGTGCGTGAACATTGGATTCTCCGGTATCTCCCAGTGCCAGTGACAGCTGGTTGCTGGTCTTGAACATCTTCCGGATGTCTGCTTCGCCCATCGCTGCGTCAATGTAGGACAGCTTGTGGTAAACCGTCTGCACCAATCTTCCGATAGCCTCGTTGATGCGGCTGGTCACTTCCTTGCCGGAGGTGTGCAGCACATCGCCATTGACATAGATGGTAGCCTCTTTCAGAGCTTCCGTCAGGTAAAGCTTGGCGTTACCGTTGCGTTCCCGCATCTCCACGCGCTTTGCTTCCTTAATGGTCTCATACTTGGCAAGCTGCACAGAAGTATTCTTACGCAGGAACCGCTCAATTTTTAAGTATGCCCGCATTTCCGTCAGGAACGCATCATCATTCGGCAGAACCACAAGAACTTCCTTGCCCTGGCCGGAGAGCAGGCGCAGCGTACCATCATCGGTGCCGCCCTCATACCACGGGGTCAACACACGGAGGCCGATATCGTAATTCTGGTTTGCCTTATAGGGGCGGTCATCCACTGCCTGATTGAAGGAGAACGCATACCGTCCACCAAAGCTGGGGTACTGATACCTCTTGCTGGAGAAAATGTCCTCATAGATCATCTCCGCAATCTTCGTGATGACCTCCGGCATCTCCACATTTTCTTTTTCGATTTCGTTGTTGATTTCCTGTTCTTCATCGGTCAGGAATACATAAACGGAGCCATTTTTCTGGATCAGCATCTGGCGCATCAGCACTTTCAGTGCATCCTCCACCTGTGCCTTCAAAGAAATACGATCATCGTCAATGCTGGTAATCATCAGGCTGACGATGTTGTCCACGTTGGCTTCGATCTCCAGAACATATTTAATCAGGAAAAGGGTCTTCAACACATTGATCGCAAAGACATCTTTTTCCTTCTTTTCCGGGTTGATGTAGCTGTTGTCATAAGCGCGGATGATCACGCTGCTGTGGCTGTGGTCGAGGAAGTTCTCCAATGCATCATAGAACCGATAGAACGGCACGATTGCCCCCATCTCATCGTCCATCAGCTGCATGGCAGACTCTTTGAACAGAGCCAGCATGGAACGTTCACCTTCGGACAGGTGCTTGCCGGATGCACCGTGGGTACGGATGCTGGTCAGCACGCTGGCAAGCAAATTAAACTGGTATGGAACAAAAGGATAAACCTCTGCAAAGTCTTCTGCGTTGGCGTACAGTTTTTTCTCCACGCCGTCGTTGAAGACAATCAGATTTTTGATGATGGTTGCTTTCTGGTCATAGAGCAGACGCAGGCTCTGTGCTGCTGTCTCGGTCTTATCCAGAATACGCTTTTTGATAACAGCGTCCACATTGGCAGAGGACAAAGAAAGACGTGTATCGAAACGTCCCTGAATCTTGGAGAAGTCGTTACCCTTCACCTTGGTAATGGAGTCGATATCCTGCTGGCTCGTTACGATTACCCAAGCCTTGCCCATGCATTCCTTGCCCAGTTCTTCCGTCACTGTCTGAAGGTTCAGCATCAGTTTGGAATCATCACCAATGTACTGGCCAATCTCATCTACAAGGAAAACCACATGGTGGTTGTTACCTTTTTTCTCAATATAGGACTTTACACGCTTGGCGAAATCCTCAATACTGATCTGGTAGCCCTCGGTTGCTTTCTCACACCAGTTACGAGCAGCCGATTCGCTCATGAAATCCATGTCAGAAAGAACATCGACAACGGAATCCTGAATGAAATCGAAGTCCTGGCGAGAGCTTTCCCACGGATCTCCATACTCTTCTTCAAACTTTTCCTTAAACTCTTCAAAACGACCTTCCTCGGAAAGCCTGCGCTCCAGGTCAGCAAGGTGAGGCATGGAGCCGCAAAAGCCCTGCATCTCATTGAAGACCTTCAGGAATACGTTCACAATGGCATCTTTATTTTCTTTGCCATTAGAATCGCTTTTGGAATCAATGTTGAAAAGAATTACGTCCGATGGGGTGTTTGCCGCCAGCTGCATATCTGCCAGCACCATCTGATTGGTAATCTTCTGATCCTCAATGAAGTAGTCGATGGCATGTTTGTCTCCGACCTGTTTATTCTGAAGCAGATAGGACAAGATTTTCAGGAAATGAGATTTACCACTTCCAAAGAAGCCGGAAATCCAGACACCCATTTTCGGTGTAGTTCCCTGAATACCTTTTTTATATGCTGCAAAGAAATCCGCAAAATGACGCTGAAGCTCACGGGTCACAACGTACTCTTCCAGCTCCTGCGCTACATTTGTTTCTTCACCCTGACCGACAATGATAACGCCCTGTATCTCACGGTCAATTTTCTTTCGGAACATGTCCTTGATCTGCATAACTGTTTCCTCCATCCATTACTTTACCAGTCGGAATGCCCGGTAATAGTTATCGTCTTTAATCTCATTGAACAGAATCAGCTCCTGTTCATTATAGGTTCCCGGAAAGAACATCACGACAGGGCAGCGCACAAATGCCTGATGCAAGTTGTTAAGCACCTTGTGGGAGCGCAAAATCGGATAGCACTTGCCGATGCCGGTCAGGAACACGACTGCATTCTCCGGCGTATGTTCTTTGATATATTGCACAATCAGGCTGTCATCGTCATTTACCTTCATGGAGTTGGTCACTGCCTTGACGATACGCTCGATTCCTCGCTTTTTTTCAAAGTCATAGCACTTTTCCATGAAGTTCTTCTTTTCCAAAAAGTCAATGATGATATCATACAGGTCAAAGACCACAAGCTCAAAATCATCATCGCCCCGGTCGTTCTTATTTTTCAGATACTCTACGCGCTCCCGAACTTCCAGTTCCTTTTCCGGTGGATAATCAAACACCCAATAGTTGACCTCATTTGCGCGGCCTGTTCCTTTTCGGAAAGATGGCTTATGGATTGCAAGCTCCATCTCATCCAGTCTTTGGCTTAAATCCATTTCATCTTACCCCCGTCAGTGTTTTTACCATGATGCCAAGATCATGGTCATAAAGCCAATGCTCAAATGCAATATCAAGAATTGGCTTCAGTATTTTTCTTGTGCTGTTTGCCTGGTTGCTTTCTAAAAGTCCTGCTTCATAAAGCTGTGTCTTATAGCAGGAACCGAGACGGTGCAGCGTATAGTCTTGAAGAGAAGCCACTTTCTCACTCTGTTCCTGCTTATTTTTGAAAAATATCCGGATATCTGCATCCGTCAGCTCATCGGAACCAAGAATCATTTTTTCCCGCACTACTTCATACACAAAATCAAAGAACAGCGTGTCATGCAAAAGAGCCGCAGTCAGCACAAATAATTTTTGTGTAGCAAGATCACTGCTCAGAAAGATTGGATAAAAGCTTTCATCTAATGTCTTGATACGGGCTGTTACGGTAGAATAAATCTGCTGCGCTCGTAGTTTTGTCGGTGCACCATAGATGTTTGTCTCTTCATTCAACTTTTTAATATCTGCAAAGCTCTTACCCTCGCTCAAAAGCTGCACGGTTTTCCGAAATTCCATGAACCAGAACGAAAATTTCACGGCTCCAGCACTATACGGTTTTCTTTCCATCTTCGTTCTCTCCATTTCCGGATTTTGTTTTAATGTATCTGCCGCTTTTGATTCTGGCATCCTTCGGCTTTTCGGCGTTAATAGGAATGACCCACTGATGGCCTAAACGCTCGGCACCATCAATTCGCCCTTCTGTGCATAATGTCTGTACTCTCCTTGTGCAGATGCCCCATTTTTCAGAAGCCTGCTTAATCGTCATGAAATCCATACGGAACCTCTTTTTCGATGTCTAAAGTCACTCGCAGCAAGTTAAAATTTCTCATTTATATTCTACTCCAAGAAACGAACAAAATCAATCGAAAGTTCTTCCAAATTTTGAACGATTTTTTAGAATCCACTCTTCTGCAAGCAGGGCTTTCGTGACACGAAAGCGATTTTCTGCTTGTTGGGGAAACTCCCCAATCCCCATAGAACGCTGCCTGCGGCATCGAGCTGCGCATCCGTTCCGGATGCTTTAACGGCAGTTCCTGCCAAAGGAAAAAAGCCCGGTGCAGCATGAGCATAACACTCACACTGCACCAGGCTTTCCATCATCTGCTATTCTGTCTATTTTCTTCTTCCTGCCGCACTTCCTGCTCATGCAGTTGCTCTTTCTTCTGTTCGTCCTCTTTCAGGATTTCCTGCACGATTTTCTGTGCCACAAGCCAATCCTGCATTTCCGATTTGGTCTTGCGGTACTCTGCATAGGAGCTTTTCTTTCGTTCCAGAAGCATCGCATACTCTGCGTTCAGCTCGCTGATGCGCGGGAGCTTTTTGTCAGAACCGTTCTCTTTCTTATAGGCATCAAACGCCTTTTTTGCTGCGCTGCGCAAGGCCAGCATATCCCGATGGGCTTCATAGAACTCCCGGTCGTAGCCGGATGCTTTATACGCAGCAAAAACATCTTTTGTCTTGGCATAATTGATTAGATGCTTCCGCAGCACTGACACTTCCGACATCCGTGCCTCATCTGCTTTTACAGATTCCAGCAGCGCATCACATTTTTCAGAAATTCCATCTGCCTTTTCTTTCAGCTCTGCATAGTTCTTGATTCCATGCTCTTCCATGAACATCATAGCTTTTGCCATCTGCTTCAGATTAAAGACTTTCGCCCAACGCGCATATCCCGCGCCTCTGCCCGCCTGCATTTTGGCACGGACATCAATCAGGAACGACAGCTCTGCCTTCTGATGCACCTGTGTTGACCGTGCGTTTGTACGATTTTTCTCTGCAAATTTGCTTTTATGAACCGCATTTCCGGCAATCACTTCGCAGAGTTCTTCGACCGAATATCCTTTGCCAAGAGAGCGGAAACGAGCAAATCTGGCGTGGCCTTTTCCCCGCAGGGCAGGCTGTTTTCCATCTTTATACTCGTATCCGGCCTCCTGCAAAATTTCAATCAGTTCCCGAAAGTCTTTTGGATTTCTTGCCAATGCTGCATCAATGGCCTCGCAGATTTCATCCCGCTGCGATTTTTTCTCCGGGTATTCCGTTCTCTTCTGCCGCTCTCCATAGGGCTTCCGGATAATGACCGACAACCGGTGTTCCAGACAGACGATATCACTGAGCCTTGCCAGTGCAAGACCGGATAAGCGAAAATCTCGGAATTTTCTGGTGCTGTCTAATGTAGTCGAATTAAAAATAATGTGGTTATGAATGTGTGCACGATCAACATGGGTAGCCACGATAAAGGCATGTTTTCCCTTAGTAAAGCGCATGGCCGTCTCATATCCAACCTTGTTCGCCTCCTCCGGCGTGATTTCTCCGGGCTTAAAAGATTGCCGAATCTGATATGCAATCACATCATGCGCCTGGGTTCTACCGGTGATATGCTCATACTGCCGTTTGGAAAGCAGAAATTCTTCATCACAGGTCTTTGCGTCACAGGCATACGCGCTGATATATTTTCCATCTTCCGTCTTTGCTGCATTCTCAGTATAATCAGTACGGTCAGCCAGACACTGCGCCACCGTCTTTCCTTTATTAATATGCAGCGCAATTAGTCTTGTAGCCGCCATTTTCATATTTCTCCATCTAAAAAGGGCTACCCGAAGGCAGCTCTTACCAATCTACTATTCTCATTTTAACATCCGTTCCCGGTCATAAGCTCCCTGCAAATAAACGGCCTGCTTGATGATTTCTTCCATATCGAAATAGACACACATAATGCTTTCATACAGCTTCCACACATTAGATTCGCTGCCGCCCACCATTTCCATCAGCTGGTCTTCCATCTTCGATTGCTCAGACTGTTTTTCCTGATAAGCAGTCTCTTCCACAAAATGATTCTCTCCATCTGTTTCCTCGTACCGTAAATCATAATAATCTTTCATAAACTGAATATCCATCTAATCCCTCCTGAACTCAAATTGTCAAAACATCCTCTACACACTCGCACAGCCGTTCCATCAGTTCCATGATGCCGCCCGCTCCAACCGCAGCTGCGAACAGTCCCATCTCAATCAGGGTCAGCAGGAACACATCCGTCCAGCTCGCCCGAACCACAGAATAAATGTCGCAGCCAAGAACGAAAAGCATAACCGGCGAAAGTACCCACAGGGATAGCTGCATCAGCAGATTCCAGATAAAGCACAGAAATCGCAGCAGAAACGCAACCGGCAGCAACAGGATTTTCAGCACCAGCTTCAACAAAAAACATACGATCTTCATGGATTTCACCCCTTCGTTTTTCTTTTCATCTTCATTTTATCGTACCCGCTTGTCAAACACCACGATGTCAACAGGAAGACCTGCAAAAAATATGTAATGACACAGACTGTTTCATCTGTGCCATGTGCAATAGAAATTCCGCACGTTTGCGCCGTCATCGAATACCAGAAAGCCTCTTTAAGATCAGCTTTTGCATCTCCCAGAGTTCATCCAGTCGCTTCTGCAAATCCCGGATATCCTCCGCATAGATGCTTCCAGATTCATTGGCGCGTTTTGCGTACTGGTTCAGGTTGTTGCTGCATCGGCGAAGAAGTGTGGATACCTGCGCCACATCCGACAAATCAAGATTTACGCAGTACCCGTCCATCGCCATTTTTCTCATATAGGCACCGGTATTCCGAATCCCCAATTCTTTCTGCTTTTCACGAATCCTCGCCAGCTCTTCCGGGTTTACCCGGACATTGATCCAGTGTTCCCGAACACTCATAGTGCCACCTCCTCATCATCTCGATGTGTCATCGGCGGAATGCGACCGGCACGGTCACGCAACTCTGCCAGGACAGACGGCTTTTCCGTTGTATTTTCACGGTCAGGATCATCATTTCCACGGTCATCCATATTCAGCAGTGCGTCCAGTTCTGCCAGTCTTGCACTCTTTTCTGCCAGTTCAGCCTCCTGGGGGAACGGCTTTCCAAGCTCGGCCTGCGCAGCTTCCTGCTGGCTCCTAAGATTGTCCAGCTGCTGTTCCGCCTTCTCCAGCCTTGCAGGAATCCCGGCAAGAGCATTATCCAGACGCTGGATATTGCCCGCAGCACTGGTGCCGATGGGCACCCGGTGGGTCATCTCTCCTTTCAGCAGCACCTGATACTCTTTCTGGAAGCTATCAAATGACAACTCCATCTTGAAACCGCGATAGCTGCCAAGCGTCACCGGCTCCAAACTCTGATTGGCTTTACAGACCGCGAGGATTGCTTCACCGGCCTCTGCTTTTTCAGTAAAGCGTGTGTCATTTACCTCCATGCCGCAGAACCCTTCTTCCGGCAGCGGATGTGCCGCCACCGTCCGGATATCCGACTGAAAGCCCTTGATGAATCCCTGCGTTTTCTCAATCTCCGCAGGGAAATATTTCATCAGCTTATCCTCCAATCGGTACTGCTGGCTCTGATGGTCAGCTTTCAGCACCTTCAGCCTTGCAACATCTACATCCAAGTCCATTTTTTCCTTGATCTGCGGGTCTCCTGCACAAAGTGCCTTGATCTCCGCATAGGAAAGTGCCTGCTCATCCACATCATCACAGGAGCGAACCGGAGATTTGCTGGTCATGATCTGGCTGATGAACTTCTGCTTATTCTCCAGTGTCTGATAGAGGTAAGCGTCAAAAGTTCCTTCCGTCACATACTGATAAACCTGTACTTCCTTGTTGCGGTTTCCCTGACGGATGATACGACCATTTCGCTGGGTCATGTCCGCAGGCCGCCAGCCCACATCCAGATGATGCACGGCCACCAACCTGTCCTGCACGTTCGTGCCTGCGCCCATTTTCTGTGTCGAACCTAACAACACCCGCACCTGCCCAGTACGGACTTTGGCAAACAAATCTTTCTTTTTTGCCTCGGTATCAGCATCATGGATAAATGCGATTTCTTCCTCCGGTACACCGGATTGAATAAGTTTGGCGCGGATATCCTCATAGACATTAAAGGTTCCATCGTTTTTCGGTGTGCTGAGGTCGCAGAACAGCAGCTGGGTCAGCTTGTCCGACTTTCCTTCTTCATAAATACGAAACACATTCCGCACACAGGCGTTGAGCTTGCTGTTGGGGTCATCCGGCAGGAGTGGATTCATCAGCCGCTGATCCAGCCCCAACTTTCTGCCATCCGATGTGATTTTCAGCATGTTATCGACCGATGGGTCTACCACACCGGAATGCACAGCCACCGCCCGTTCCGAAAGCTCTGCCACCATCGCCTGCTGATGCTCCGAAGGCTGCACCACCACGGTTTCAAGCTTTGCCTCCGGCACTGGCAGATGCAGCTGATCGGAAGTCTTGATATCGGCCACTTCCTTGAACATGTTCATCAGCTCCGGCAGGTTGAAGAATTTCGCAAATCTTGTTCTTGCCCGGTATCCGGTTCCTTCCGGTGCCAGCTCAATGGCTGTGGTGGTCTCACCAAAGGTAGAAGCCCAGCTGTCGAAATGGGTCAGCCCTTTCTGCTGCAACGTGCCGTACTGGAGATACCGCATCATGGTGTAAAGCTCCGTCATGCTGTTGCTAACCGGGGTGCCGGTCGCAAAAATGATGCCGCGCCCGCCTGTCAACTCGTCCATATATTGGCACTTCATAAACATATCCGAAGATTTCTGCGCTTCCGATGTGGACAAGCCTGCAACATTGCGCATTTTTGTGTAGAGGAACAGATTCTTAAAGGCATGTGCTTCGTCTACAAACAGTCGGTCTACGCCCAGCTGCTCAAAGGTAATCACATCGTCTTTTCGGTCGGTTGCCCGAAGTTTCTCCAATCTCGCCTCCAATCCTTTCCGGGTCTTTTCCATCTGTTTGATGGAGAAACGTTCGCCATTCTGGGATTTCATCTCAGCAATGGCGTTTTCGATTTCATCAATCTGGGCAGTCAAAATCCGCTCCTGCCGTTCTGCGGACACCGGAATTTTCTCAAACTGGGAATGCCCGATGATGACTGCATCGTAATCACCAGTAGCAATTCGTGCGCAGAACTTCTTTCTGCGGGCCGTTTCAAAGTCCTTTTTGCTTGCCACCAGCAGTTTTGCACTCGGATACAGGCGCAGAAACTCGTTTGCCCACTGAAGGGTCAAATGATTCGGAACGACAAACATGGATTTCTGGCACAGTCCCAGCCGTTTTGCCTCCATAGCAGAAGCGGCCATCTCGAAGGTCTTACCGGCACCCACTTCGTGGGCCAGCAGTGTATTGCCACCGTACAGCACATGAGCAATGGCATTCTGCTGGTGTTCCCGCAGCCGGATTTCCGGATTCATGCCGCCAAAGCGGATGTGGGAGCCATCGTACTCACGAGGACGGGTACTGTTGAACAGCTCGTTATACTTTTCCACCAGGTCCGCACGGCGATAAGGGTCTTTCCACACCCAGTTCTGGAACGCATCCTTAATGGCCTGCTGTTTCTGCTGGGCGAGGGTGGTCTCCTTTTTATTCAGAACCCGTTTCTGCTTGCCGTCTGCATCCTCCACGGTATCGTAAATACGAATATCCCGCAGATTCAGCGTATCCTCCAGAATTCGATAGGCATTGGCACGGCTGGTGCCGTAGGTCATATAGGCATGAACATCATTCCGGCTCGGTGTACTCTTACCGGTGATCTGCCATTCTGCCGTCATGGGAGAGAATTTCACTTCAATATTTCTGCGCAGATAGAACGGCGGTTCAAAGGTTTCTTCCATAAACTGCTGGATATAATCCCGATTGACCCATGTGGCACCAAGGCGCACATCAATCTCCGACGCATCCAGGTCTTTCGGCTGTGCTTTCTTCAAATATTCCGTGTTTACCGCAAAGGCAGGGTCAGAAGCCGCAGCCAGTTCTGCCACGCGGAGTTTTTCCCGGACATTGCCGGACAGATATTCATCAGCCGTCACCCAGCCGGTTTCCTCGCCGCCCTGCGTCATCGGATCTTTGAAAATGACACCATGCAGTTCCTGCTGGATTTTTTCAAATTCTCCCGGTGTACCTAAAAGCTCCGACATATAGGGCAAATCCACTTTGCCGCGCTCTCCGATGGAGATTGCCAGAGCCTCTGCCGGAGTATCTACGCTGGTAACAGCCCGTTCCGGTCGAATCGTCCGTTTGGTGAACATATCCGCCTTGGATTCCAGCCTGCCGTTTTCATCTACATTTTCCAGAGAGCAGAGCAGATAATAAGACGAATCTTCTGAAAAAGCCTGCGCATTTGCACGGGAGTTGATAAGCCCATACTGATCGGCGAATCGGTCATAGGCTACATTCAGTTCCCGCTGTTTCTGGGCAATCGCTTCCTCCGGGTAATCGTTCAACTGATAGTCGATCAGTTCCTGCACAATGGTGCGAAGCTCCACCATGCCTTTGATCCTGCCGGTGGCTGTCGCAGAAAGGTCAGCCTTCCGCATGATGCTGTTCTCACGGAAGTAGACATCCCCATCCACTACGGCATAGGAGAAGTTCTTGACATTGGGGTCTGCCGGAATAGTTTTGCCCTGCAAGGACAACTCCTCCTCCGGTGCCAGCTCCTGTGCTTCATAATGACCGCCGATGTGCTGCACCGCCTCATGCAGCTGGTCTCCCAGATCCGCACCTGGAATCGGAATGACCGTACATTCTTCCTTGCCGTACTGGGTACTTTCCGTTGTAATCTCACCCAGCACCATTTCCGGGTGGTCAACAAAGTAGCCGTTGAGGGTAATACCCTCCGATGTCAGCCCCAGATGCACCCAATCCGGTTCGATATCAATGGGATGGTCTCTCTTTTGCAGGAAAATGATATCCGACACCACATCCGTACCGGCATTGGCACGGAATGTGGTGTTGGGAAGTCGTATAGCTCCCAGCAATTCTGCCCGCTGCGCCAGATACTTTCGTGCGTCCGGATTTTTGGAATCCATCGTATAGCGGCTGGTAACAAAGGCCACGATACCACCGGGCCGAACCTGATCCAGTGCCTTGGCAAAGAAATAGTTGTGGATAGAAAATCCGAGTTTATCATATGGCTTATCGCTGACACGGTAGTTGCCAAAAGGCACATTGCCCACGGCCAGATCATAAAAATCACGCCGGTCGGTGGTCTCAAAGCCTGCCACCTTGATTTCTGCCTGCGGATACAGCTTTTGCGCAATACGCCCGGTGATGGAATCCAGTTCCACACCATAGAGCCTGCTCCCCAGCATGGAATCCGGCAGCATACCGAAGAAGTTGCCGACACCCATCGACGGTTCCAGAATATTGCCTTTCTCAAATCCCATACCGTCCAATGCCTCATAAATTGCACGGATCACGGTAGGGCTGGTGTAATGCGCATTCAGAGTCGAAGCCCTGGCTGCGGCATATTCTTCTTCCGTAAGAGCTGCTTTCAGCTCCTTATATTCGCCTGTCCAGGCAGTTTTCTCTGCGTCAAAGGCATCTGCCAGCCCACCCCAGCCGACATAATTGGCCAGCGTTTCCTGTTCCTCCGGTGTCGCATCCCTATGCTGATTTTCTAAGGCTTTCAGCGTGTAGATGGCATCCATGTTGGCACGGAATTTCTGCTTAGGACTGCCTTCGCCGAGGTGAAAGCTGTTGATGCGGTAGTTCTCCGCATGTTTTGCTTCATGCCCTGCCCGGAACGCTTCTTCTTTTCCAGAATTCAGATCAACCACCAGATTGTGCAGGTGAACATTTTCCTCATGCCCCAAAATTCTTGCCAGATTTTCCTTGCTTTCCGAGCGGAAGATCGGATACACGGAATCCGGGTCCCGAAGTTCCACATCGAAAAGCCCGACTTTTTCAATCGTAAATGCCTTTCCGTCCAGATACAGCGTATCGCCAACGCGATAATCCGGCTGCACCGGAGCTGCGGGTTCTGGCTGCACAGTTGCAGGCTCTTTTTCAGCCTCCATGTTCCTGCCGCGAATCTCCTGCAACGCCTCTGATGCACTCACATAATCGGCAAATGTCTGCACTTTTCCGTCTGAATATCCGTAATACTCTTCTTTGACATAATCCCAGATGGCAAACGCATCCTTAGAATCCGGGAAGTTCTCGCCGGTCATTGTGACCACAAACCGTTCATCCGGTGCATAGCCAGACTCTCTGGAAAGTTCGCTGGCGTGTTCCTGCATTTCCAGTACCAGAGGATCTGTCTCTGCGTGAGCCGATTCCTGTACTTCTTCGGATTTCACATCTGGGAATGGAATGTCCTGCTGCAAATTCTGCTTGCTCTGTTCAACATAGAGCCAGTCTTTTGCTTCCCGTTCCTGAACTTTTTCAATCAACTGCTGGCGGTAGGTCTCTGCCTCCCATTCGCTGGTAAACTCTTCGCTGACGCCATCCGGCTCCACATGAATGCCGTCCTGAATATCATCCCAGACCGCATAACCATCGTCTGTCTCCATCACGGTAAACCGCTGTGGTGCCGCCAGTTCACTCCGGGCATATACATCCGCAGCCGTATTCAGCATGTTGTCCACATGCTCATTTCCGGTATCGTAGCGTTCCGGTGGCGTTGGCGGAAACACATGGGCGGCAGTCGGCATAGGAAGCGGCGCGCCGTATTCCTGCTCCAGCTTCCGATACTCTTCCATTTCCAGCGCGGTCAGGTACTGATCATTTTCCACAAGCCGGTCTAACCGCTTATCCACCGCCGACCATGTGAGTCGCACTTCCCGGTCATGGTCATAATTGCGAAGCAGAATACCTCTTCCGTTATAATCGGCAAAACCGCGACTGCCATCCATAAAGGTATAGCTGTGGCCACCGAGACCGTATTCCGCTTTCAAGAATGCAGCTCGTTCTTTTGCGTCCCCTTGCTGCTGATACAGCGCATAAATACGGATCTTTCCGCCTTCAAAATTGGAGCCTGTCCGCAGCATCCGGTCGATTTCATCCTCAGAAATGACAAAAGCGGAGGGCTTTTCACTCTCCGCTTCTTTGGCTGCATTTTCTGCCGCCGCATCAATTTTCTGAATCTGCTCTGCTTCGGACTGAAACAGACTCATGAAGTTTAACTGTTGATAAGTTCCGTCAGAATGACTTCCTCTGCCTGCGCTTTCAGCATGTTCATGTGCTGCACCCAGGCCATCTGGTTTGATTTCTTGTCCGGTGCCGGATTCGCTTTCAGAAGATCCGCCATCATCTGCTCCATCCGTGCGGTCGCGGTCTCCTGAATCTCCCACAGGTGCGGGTACAGCTTCTCGGTCAGGATCAGGTGATTGTACAGCAGCGTGTTGTTCTCCTGCAGAAACGCTCTGCGCATCCTCCCGTACTTGCCCAGGGGCTTCTGTTCCTGCACCGACAACTGGATGTCCGGAATCAGGTAATCGCCGTTCTTCGTGTAATTCAGCTCCATCATAGTTTTGGCTCCTTTCTGCCTGCTTATCTCTTTCATAGGTTCGGATCGTGCGTTCAATTTCCCGGAAGATCTGGCTGGACATTTCGCTGACCGCAGTTCCCAGCACATTGGCGGCAGCCTGCGTATTAAAATCAAAGATGTCCAGAAAATCCTCGTGCTCAAAATAGTCATCTGCATTGCCCACCGTCCGGGTAAAGACGGAATATGCGATGCTGACAGCGGCAGCTCTCTTAAAGGAAGCTCCGATGTTGAGTTCATCATATCCTTCCAGATAGGAATCTGCAACGATGTCACTGATCTGCCTGCGGTTTTCCTCCCAGTAATCCCTTGCAAGGCGTTCTGCCGCTTCCATGATATGATTTTCCAGAGACCCAGCACCGGCAGAAACATCAAATGCTGTATCCAGTGCGCGAATGATTGGCTGCTCATGCTCCGCATTCATTTTCCAGAGCTGTACCGGTCGGGAATTCTTCCGTTCTCCGGTATCTGCCACATCAAATACATACCGCAGTTTCGGCTGCTCGCCGCGCATGTCCAAAAGAGCAATGCCCTTGGAGCCACGCTTCACATAGCGGTTCATCCGATCATTCCAGAGATCGTACTCTGCACAGGCCGTCGCTTCTGGTCTCTGCTTATAGATCATCAGCTGCTCCGCAAAAGGATACTTATAAAGCCGTGCGGATGTGGTCAGAAACGCTGTCCACTGCTCTTTGCTGCCAGTGATCTGTGCCGCAGCTTCCTGCGCCATCTGCATATAATAAGCCGTTTTCGTCATCATCTATTTTTTCCTCCTCTCCTTTATTCGTCTGGATACAAATCCAGTGCCTCATATTCTGCATCCGTCATCTCTGCCAGTTTCGCAAGCAGCGAGGCCGTCCACCTGCGCAGGTTTCTATCTCTGCCGGTCAGACTTTTCTGCATCATCTGAAGCTCTGCAATCAGCCCTGTCCGTGTGCCAGGACTGTAAAGCATCATGAGCATCCATTCGTCATCCGTAAAACGCATTTATAACTCCTTTTCTTCGCAGCACCTACGAGGCGGCGCAGGCGGCACCGCCTCCTGCTTTTCCTTCAGCTGATCCAGAACCGATGCTTTCTCCGCCGGTTCTTCCTTCTTTCCGTTATTGATTACGCCGTCAATCATACCGTAATCGTCTTCCATTGCCATTTCTGCGGCTTTCAGATAATTCTCCGGTTTCAAAAATCCGGGCAGCTCCTGGAAGCCGATGGAATCCACATAGTGACAGCTTACAACACCATTCTGCCGTAAAGCCACGATGTCAGACACAGAAAGACTATGCCCAGTAAAATCATCAGGGCGGGAAACATTGAATTTCGCATACAGTTCCTCCAACATCGTATTCTGATCCTTGTAGGGAAGCAGCGGAGCCGTATAAACCACTTCATAATGGTCAATATCCGGTTCCAGCCCCATCCGTTCCAGTTCGCGCATAGACGAAAAGCGTTCATATACCGTATCCTCGATGCGGCGAAGCTGCAAAATCGCATACTGGTCGGTAGCACTGTCGAGAAATGCCATCATTCTTTCGTCCGGTGCCTGATTTCCATGCACTTCATCCCATTTTTCAATTCTTGCCATCGTTCATTTCTCCCTTCTCCATAAACGGCAGGCCGTTTTCCTTTGCTTCCTGTCGCTGCTGTTCCCGCCGCTTTTCACTGTACGGCGGTCGGATACCAACACAGCGTTTCGGAATCGTATAAGTGACCGACCCATGCTCCCGGTGCTCCAAAATGAACTGCTCCGGATACTGTTTTCGCAGTTCCCGAAGCTTCTTAATCAGGCGGCTGTCATGGGTATAAATGCTGGCGGTATCCAGTTCATTATCAAAATTGATGACGGTTTCCTGCTCTGCCTTCGTAAGCTTGTATTTCATCGCTCTGCCTCCTTCGCCTTGGCAGCTTTCACCGGCGTATCCGTTCTGGAAGACAAATCCGAGAGTTTACCCAGCACAGATTCCCGTCTGCTGATTTCCGCTTCCTCTGCACGATCACAAAGTTCATCATAGTCAATCCGCGTCATGGTGCGGCCACCGAACCCATAATCCGAAAGGATCTGGTCTCTGGCCGCATTCATGCTGATTTCTGGGTTGTCGATCTGTCCACCGTCAATTTCAGTGAAGTCCTTATGATATAAGGTATAGTCGTAACCGTCCTCACAGGTTTGAATGGCGAGAAAGCCCTTGCTTCCCAAATCCCATGCGCTGCGTTCTTCCGTAATCAGCGGCTCCGGTCGGCATGTACCGCCACCGCGTTCCAGCATTTCTGCCAGCTGACAGATGTGCAAAACATCATACCCCAGGCGCAAATGATATTCGTCCATATATTCGCAGCGAGCTGAGAACTTCCGGTTCGGATACTCGATCTCCACTGCACTGCCATCCGGAATTTTGAACCGATCCTCGTAGTTGCTGGTGATAAACCGGATATTTTTTGCATTCTCCAGCTCAGGATCAGCCTTTTTCATCTGCCAGAGAACCTTTCTGCCGCCGCGTACCTGCTCCAGCATCTCCGGAGCTACCGGCGCAACGGCAAGACCGTCAAGCTGGGAAATCTTCTGAAGTGCTACCACCCTTGCGCTTTCTTCCAGCGTAGAAGACGGCTGTTTATCCAACACATCCCAGCCAATGTGTCCCTCGGCAATCTGCACCTTGCTGTCCATATCAAAACAATGGAATTCCACGCCGTCCTGCTTTTCCTGCAAGGAAAGCAGAGCGACATTATCCACCAGATAAGCTGCATTCATCATTTTCATGCTCATTTTTTACCTCCAAACTCCAGCTTAAATGCTGCTGCACCGTCCTCGCCGGTCTCTACATGAACGGTTGTGTCATAGTAACGATTGGACTTCCTGGAATAGCAATGGGTAAGCCGTGCTTTTCCACGATTTACCAGTTGCTTTGCCAGTTCCTCTGTCATCTGCTTTCCCAGTGTCTGAAAAAACCTGTTTTCCTTCCAGAGCGCAAATTTACAGCTCTTATCCCTGCAAAACCATCCTTTTGCCGTTTCGCAGACATCACTGCCGCAGGCGGGACAGGAACCAATGACCTTGCGTTCCGGCTGCATCAGCACATCGGCTCCTTTTACAGCCTCGTAGGTTTTAACAAGTCCGCTAACCATGCTGCTGATTTCGCCCATAAAGGCATCGCTGTCATACTCGCCGTGTTCTATTTTCAGCAGTTTTTCCTCCCAGTCTGCCGTCATGGATGGAGACTGAATCTGTTCCGGCACCACCGTCACCAGCGCATTTCCCTTGTCCGTAGAGCAAAGGTATTTCGTTTTCTTATCACCCCTACGCTCGATAAAGCCTTTCTGCACCAGTTTTTCGATGATGGCAGCGCGTGTAGCTGGTGTGCCGATGCCTTTTCGCTCTACACCAGCCGGAAATTCATCCGAGCTGGCACTCTCCATCGCTGAAAGCAGAAGATCTTCGGTAAATCTCTTAGGCGGGCTGGTCTTGCCCTCTTTCAGATCGACACCGGCAAGTTCCAGTGTCATGCCTTCCGAAAGTATCGGAAGTTCACCTGCCTCTGCATTCTTCTCAGCATCTTCAACTGCCTTTCCTGCATATTGCCTCCAGCCCATATCCGTGACTGTTTTGCCTTTCGTGCGGAACTTCTGACCGGCGCACTCGGCTTCTACTATGGTCTCTGCATAGCGGCAGGGAGTGCCTACCGCGCAAATCAGCCGCACCGTCAGCATGGTAAGAATCGCCTGTTCTCCACTGGGAAGAGAGGAAATGTCATAACCCGCCGCTGTTTTTGTAGGGATAATAGCATGGTGATCGGTAACTTTCTTGGTATTGATGACCTGTGCTGTATTCACCGGTGCCGGTGCATCCGGCTGAATCTGAAAGCTCTGCTGAATCACGGAAACAAGTTCCGGCACAAGCGGTGCCATATCATCCGTCAGATACCGGCTGTCGGTACGGGGATAGGTCACGAGTTTCTTCTCGTACAGAGCCTGCGTGTAATCCAAGGTCTGCTGGGCAGTGAATCCCAGCTGCCGGTTTGCTTCTCTCTGAAGCGATGTCAGATCAAACAAGGCCGGGGGCTTCTCTGATTTTTCTTTCTGCTCCACCTTGGTAATGATGGCACTACCCGCCTGACAGCACTCTGCCACCAGTTTTTCTGCATCTGCTTTTGCTTTCATCCGCTCACCACCCGCTTGAAAATCCCGGAATTTCAATTCTGCCGAGTAGAATGGTTCCGGCTTGAACGCCCGAATAGCTGCATCCCGCATGACCACCATCGCAAGCGTTGGTGTCATCACGCGCCCCACATTCAGGGTCTGCCCATACAGGCATGAAAAAAGCCGGGTTGCGTTGATTCCGACAATCCAGTCGGCACGCTCCCGGCATAACGCCGCCTCATATAAGGCATCATATTCTGTTCCCGGTCTGAGCTTCTGAAAGCCTTCCCGGATAGCACTGTCCTCCATTGAGGAAATCCACAGGCGTTCTACCGGCTTTTTGCAGCCGCACTGATGGTAAACCAATCGGAAAATCAGTTCTCCCTCACGCCCTGCGTCAGTTGCACAGATCAGGCTCTCCACATCTTTCCTCTGCATGAGCTTTTTCAGGATTCCAAACTGCTTTTTCGTGCTGGCGGACACCTGATACTGCCAATGTTCCGGCAAAATTGGAAGATCATCATATCTCCACTTAGCATATTTTTCATCATAGGCTTCCGGCTGGGAAAGTTCCACCAGATGCCCCACACACCAGCTGACAAGGTAACCATTGCCCTCCATATAACCGTCCCCGCGCTGATTTGCTCCGATCACCTTCGAGAGATTCATGGCAACTGAGGGCTTTTCCGCTAATACAAGCTTCATTCGATACTGCTCCTTTCGCAAAAAAATTAGCAGCCAGGCACCGAAGCACATGACTGCTATGTAAAAGGGACGGCTTCTCAGCCGCCCCTCAGGTCAACACAGTCTTAATTAGACAGGTTCATCATCCGATTCCGCTTCGTAATCCTCGTTTACATCCACTTCTTCGTCCTCGTCACCGTCATCCTCCGGCAGCTGGAGCGCGTCTTCATCCTCATCGTGATAATCCGCATCAGGGTCCGGCTGATTTTTCTTGGACGCAGGCTTTACGCCCTTCATCTTAACATAAAGATAACCGCCGACACCGGCTGCACCGATCACAAACAGAAGCAGCATAATCATCGGGAGCGGGGAAGCTTTCTTCTGCTCGCTCTCTGTTTTTTGCTCTTCCGGTGCAGGTTCCGTCTCCTTCGGCTTTTCGGTTTCAGCAGGTTCCGTGACTTCCGGTTTCTTCTCCTGATACTTGGCGGCTTCCTCTTCATCCATCAGCGCAAGCAGATCGGCCTCATCCACCATATTCAGAAAATGCACATTCTGGTTGCCGTCTTTATCGCGGTCGATAATCAGATAAAACGTGTTACCCGCCTTTGTCACCAGCGTAATGAACTGCTGGCTGGATTTATCTTCTTCCTCACCGATATCGTCCACCAGCGTCATATTTCCTTCCGGAGTCAAAGCTGTACTGGATTCCGTCTCATCCTCGGATGACATTCCACTCTGCATCAGATCCAGAAACAGCTTCAGCGCATCTTCACTGAACATGCTGCTGTCTTTTGCGGAATCCGTGACATTCAGGTACTTTCCATGTGCATACCCAGTTTTGCCGTTGAAGTTCACCTTATACCAGTCACCGCATTTTTCGACAATCTCCACCGTATCGCCTGAATGCAGATATCCGATAATCTCCTGATCCATGCCGGGACCGGAACGAAAATGCAGGCTGGTGATACCCGGCACCACTGTACCCATCTGCTTTCGAGACTTTTCGCTGCCGATGTTGTATTCCTTGCCGCCCACCGTAACGATCAGGTTCCCATCCGCATCCGTAGAAACCTCATAGCCATCCGGCAGCACCTGCATATCCGGGTCGATTTCGATGCTGTCGGTATTGTCCGTTTTCCCTGCATTTGCGCTTCCTGCTGCATCCGCTTCCTGCGCAGCGGTACTGACAGATGTGTTCTTCTGCACATCATCGCCCGTATAGGCAAACGCAGTAGTCGCAAAGGTTCCTGCCACCATCACGCTGGCAAGCAGCATTGCCATCATCTTTTTCATTCCATATCCTCCGTTTCTTTCTCGTCCAGTTTCATGTTTTCCGGGTTGGGAACCGCAGCCTGCGCCATCTGAATGATGACTGCCAGCTGTTCCGGGGTCAGGCTCTGGGCATGTACCATTTCACAGATTTCGCTGTTTTCCTGCTCATGGTACTTTCTGTCCCATTCCTTTCTGCGTTCCTCCCACTCATCGCGTTTTCTGCGGGCTTTCTCCCGCTCCGCAGCAATCTTTTCCAGTTTCAAGCTCATACTCTGTCCTTTCCGGGCGAATAAACGCCCTATTTTTATCGAATTCTTCCCATGCAGTAGTAGTGCTGCCGCCAGTAGTTCGTCTCAATGGAAGCATAGGAAATTGGGTTTCCGCAGTGGATCATCATCCCGTTGCCGACGTAAATGCCCACATGGGACGCTCCGCTGGTGTTGTAGGTTTTCTGGAAGAAGATCAGGTCTCCGGGCTTTGCCTCACTCTTCGGGATAATGTCGCATTTTCCCATCAGACCGTTGGCCGTCTGCCTGCCTACATTCCAGCCATTGCCGCAGTGGTTGATGACCCAGCTTACAAAACCGGAGCAGTCAAAACTGGTACTCGGCGAGCTGCCGCCCCAAACATAGGGATAACCGAGATATTTCTCAGCTTCTGTAATCATCTTCCGGAATTTTTCATCCGTCAGAGCTTCGCCCGGAATGTCGTAATCCTGATATTCTCCGCTGGAGCCTGCGCCATCCGGCGTTGCAAATGCAATGCCTGCAAACAGGTCATCTCGATTGCCCCGACACTCCAGTGTGACTTCGTAGCGTTGCAGCTGGTCATCTGTAAGGCCGGAATTTCTGGCAACATAGTCCACGCCTCGATTGAGCAGCGTTACATTGAGGATTTTATACTCATACTGTACCGTCACCTGATAAGTGTAGGTGTGTCCGGTTCCGGTGATCGGATTGTAACTATAACCCACACGGGTTTCTTTCCTCGTCCGGATTTCCACCTTTTCCACCAGCTTCAACTCATACTGCGCTTCAAAAATACTCTGGAGCCGCGCCTGCACCTGGCTTCTCGTATAGTTTTCAAATTCTACGGTCAACAGAGAAGCAAGCTCATAGGGATTGTGACCAATCTCTGCCAGATTGTAGCGATACTCGTCATAACCCGGATGGTCGGTTTCAATGCGGTCGATTTGTTTGCGAAGTTTATCTTCCAGCTTGGTATAATCCATCTCCACGCCTTTCAAATCTTCATCTTCTGCCGTGTAGGAAGTCCCCAGCACCACATTGCCGCCGCCATTGATCAAGACGGAGCATGACGAAACCGACCCGGCAATCACCAAAACAAGCAGTCCCACGGCTGCGATACCGATGATGATATGCGAGTGGCTCTGCACAAACTGAAATGCCTTTTCCGTTATACTGACAGTACCCTGCGCAGCTTTGGCTGTGCCAGCTGCTGTGTTCTCCGCAGCGGCCGCACCTGCCTTCGTAGCGGCATACTCTTTTTTGATGGCCTGCTTCTGCCGCCATCGGGAAAAGAAATTCGAGCCAGCCTGCGGATCAGACTTCATGCGTTCCGCAAAGATGGAATCTACGGCATCTTTATCTGCTTTTTTCTCCAGCCGCTCCAACTTTTTGTACTGCCGCAGCTTTCGACCATATTGGAACCGAGAACCGGCACGGGCTGCACTTTCCGCTGAACCTTCGGTAAAATGCGCTGCCTCCACACCGGAATTATTATCCTGGTCGGCATTGCGCACACTCTGATGCGCTTTGGCTGAAAGTGCATCTGCCGCAAGATTTCCCGGCTTCTTAGGCTTTCCGCCCTTTTTCCCGGAAGCGGCTGCATTCTTCTTCGCCTTTACCTCTTGCTCCGATTTCAGCTTCTTGCTGCGCATCTTGGCAAGATCGGCCTCGTGACGAATCTGCCTTCGGTGTTCCGCTTTTTTCTTGTTGCTGTCTCCCGTACTGCTATCGGCGGCTTTGTTCCTGGAATCGCGAAGGGTGTTCTCCGCACCCTCGCGCTCCTGCCGCAGCTTGTCTCCGAGATTCGGATTTTTCTTGCCAGCCATCGCTTACACCCCCTTTACTTCCTGCACTTCGGTTAATTTTGTCGTCATAATCCGGTACAGTTCCAGATCGGTCGGGAAACGATCAACGAACGGCAAAATCACATTTCCGTAGAACAGCAGTCCTTCGCCTTCGCCGGAGTGAGTCACATAGGACAGCTGGTGCGGGCTGATATTCAGCTGATCCGCCAGAATCTGACGGTCACCGGCTGCCTGATTCAGCATATAAATGAAGTCGCTGTTCTCAAAAATGTTCGTCACTTCGCGGGAAGAAAGCAGATCTTTTACGTTCTGGGTGATGCCGGTGGGAATACCACCCCATTTACGGAATCGCTTCCAGATTTCCACGCTGTAAGCCGCTGTCTGCTCTTCTTTCAAAAGCAGATGGAACTCGTCCATATAGTAGCGGGTGGCTTTACCGGCATTGCGGTTGGCGGTTACACGCCCCCAGACCTGATCCTGCACCACCAGCATACCGATCTTTTTCAGCTGCTTGCCCAGCTCCTTGATGTCATAGCAGACCAGCCGGTTATTGATATCTACGTTGGTGCGGTGGTTAAACAGGTTCAGCGAACCGGTCACATAGATTTCCAGTGCCGTTGCCACATGGTGTGCTTCCTTTTCATCCTGCCGGAGCAGTGCCTCGTACAAGTCCTGCAACACCGGCATGTTCTCCGGCACCGGATTCTCAAAATAGGTCTGGTAAATTTGATGCACACATCGGTCGATGACCGTCTTTTCTACCGGCTGCAAGCCTTCTTTTCCGCCCACAATCAGCTCACACAGGGACAGGATGAAATCTGCTTTCAGGGCAATCGGATTATCCTCTTCCGAATAGTTCGCATTGATGTCCATCGGGTTGATATACTGCGTGCTGGAAGGGCTGATTTTAATGACCTGCCCCTCAAATTTCTTCACCAGTGCCGTGTACTCGGCTTCCGGATCGCACACAATTACATCGTCATCCGTCACCAGGAACGCATTGGCGATTTCTCTCTTGGCAGAGAAGGATTTACCGGAACCGGGAGTACCCAGAATCAGCCCGTTTGGGTTTTTGAGCTTTTTCCGGTCAACCATAATCAGGTTGTTGGACAGAGCATTCAGCCCATAGTACAGAGCCTCTTTCCCGGTCTGAAACAGTTCCTGGGTGGTAAACGGAACGAAAATTGCCGTGCTGCTGGTAGTCATGCTGCGCTGAATCTCAATCAGGTTCTGTGCCAGCGGCAGACAGCTCATCAGCCCCTGCTCCTGCTGAAAGTCCAGACGGCGCAGGTTGCAGTTGTACTTCTGCGCGATACTGGAAGCTTGAAACACATTGGTTTCCAGCTCCTGCTCCGTCTCGCCGGTGTTCATCACCAGAAAGGTCAGCAGGAACATACGCTCATTCTGGCTCTGCAATTCCTTCAGCAGTGCCTTTGCGTCCTTGCCGTAAGTTGCCAAATCTGACGGAATGATGTCCATATCGTATCCGGAACGGACAGCTTTCTTCTGTTCCTCAATCTTGGAACGATCCAGCTCCGTAATGGTGTGCTTGATGGATTTGATTGCTTTATTCTGGTCTACCGACTGAATGTGCATAGTCACGATCTGGCTGGATTCCATATCCAGAAAATCCTTCAGCAGCTGATCCGACAGGTCGGAAGCCGTGATCTGGAGATAGGACATGGAGCCATACATCCCGCCCATCTGAAAAATACGGTTTTTCGGAAAGGCAAAACCGGTCGGCGCAATAAAATCCTTTACCGACAGCCCGCTCTCTGGCAACCACTTCCAATCGAAATTGAATCGGTCATGGTCACCCATGTGGAACATATCGTGCATCAGATGAAGCCGTTCCTTGCCGTTCAGCAATTTTGCCCGGACACCCAAGCGTTTGAAGTTGTTCATCAGGTCGATCTCAATATGAATGAGCCTCGGCTTTGCCTGTTTCATGGATTCCGCCTCAATGCCAAATGTCAGGTACTTCGTCTTGGTCAGGCCGTTGTTGCCCTGGGCAAGCTGACGGCGGAGCATGGTGCTGTACTCCGTGCGCACCGGATTGAAATGATCCTTCTGGTACGGGATGCGTACCATCTTCTCAAAATTCGAGGCATCCGTAGCCATATTCATAAAAGAAAGCTCAAAGCGGATGCTGGAATCAAAGAAGTTCAGGAAGCTGCACCATTCCTCAAAGATAGCCGTCTGATCTTCCTGTTGTGCCAGCTGATAATTGATGTCCTGAAACTGGATGGTTTTGGTGTAGTAGTTGTCCGTCACACGGCAAATACCGTCCGGGAACATCCGCTGAAAAGGAATGCTCTCCTGTGCCGAATGCGGAACCGTGCGGTCACCCCTTGCACGGTCGATCACCATCTGCACCTGTTTCTGCTCTGCGGCTGACAGATGGGACGGCATTCGGATGTCCTCCTGCTTTTTATTCTTCGCTGTCAGCTTTTCGAGAATTTTGAACAATGCGATTTACCTCCATTTCCACGTCTGCCTGCTGAACCAGCAGTGCATAGTAATTTTTTGTTTTGTAAGGCCGCGTTTTCGGCCGCTTGAACTTTGCCTCATAGAAGTGCTTTGCCACCACTTCCAGCGGCTGACCATCTTTCTCATACATGGCAAGAAAGAAAAGCGGCAGCATCACTGCCATCATGCCAAGTGCAGCAAGACTAAGATTCCCGCTGGATTTAAGCAAAAAGAAAACCGGAACGCCAATCAGCGCACCGGCTCCGAAGCAGAGAATCTGCCGTTTGGTCAGGTTCATAAATACCTTGGTTTTGACCTTTGAAAGGTCTCGCGGCACAGAAATATAAGATGCCATGAATCATTCCTCCTCTCCTTAGTGCGCTGCAAACACGGATTTCGCGAGGCTTCCCGTCTTAAATAGGGTAAATGCCAGCAAAACCGTATAACCCATAACGCCCCAAATGCTGCTGATAATGTTATCCGAAAAGGACAGGTTCTGAATCAGAACTGCATAGATGCCTACACAGATTATGATAAGAAATCCCTGGAATCCCAGTGCAAACAGGGAGCGCAGATAGTTTTGACCGGTATGGCTCTGCTCATGGTTGCCAAAGGTTGCGAACGGGATCGGTGCAAGGCTCACCATGAGATATATTTCCACCATTCGGCCATACACGATGACAAAGATGATAGCCGACAACGCCAGCATCGTGACCTGAACCACAAAGGTCTGCAAATACAGTCCCAGCAACGGTCCCAAGTCCATTCCTTCCAGTGTAGCCTGCATTGCTGTCAGGGTCGCATCACTGACGGACGTACTGCCGGAAATCAGACCGCCGCTTCGAGAGATCACTTGCTGTGCCACATCAAAGACAGCCATCGTGATATTGAATGTGTTCGAGATCAGAGTCACTGCCAGAAAGGTCTTAAAGACCCATTTGAAAAATGTCCAGGTCTCGAAATTTGCCAGATTGTTATGCTCGATAAGCATCTGGATCAGCTCATAACAGGCGATGAATGTCAGCACCATTCCGGCAATGGGCAGGATCACGGATTCCGAGATGTTGCGGATCATAGAAAAGACCGCAGGTGAAAAGTTCGCCGGTGTGGTTCCCACATCGCCTGCGATCTGTCCAACCTGCTGGTTGACCGAATCGAACATCCCTGAAAGATTTCCCATGATGCCGCTGATGATCATGCTCTTGAGCCAATCTGTGATCTGTTCAAGGATACTCTGCATGAGCCGCCTCCTTTCTTACGCAAACACGCCGAACAGCTTCGCCATCCGGGACAGAAGCATGAACAGCTGTGAGAAAAGAGACAGTGCCGATGCAGTTGTAGTAAGAAACGCCATAGATTTGTCCTCCTGTAACTTGTCCGGCCTATCAGCCGGTGCGATTCTAAACTGCGGTTCTGCGTCATACTTCCAACATGTGCACCTGCCGGAGAGCGCAGAAAATAGCCAGCTGCGGAGATTGCCTGCACCTGACTATGTAACAGGCAGCTTTCGCCGCCCGGTCGGAATCTTCGCTCCGACAGCCTTTGCTTAACCGAACAGACCGGAAAGCAGCGGCACCAGAGTCGTGCCGATCAGTGCTACACCGCCACCGGCCATCAGCTGTTTTATCCCCAATTAGGTGTAAAACTCTGCTCGATGGCGGGCGGCGGCGT
>NZ_JAJCIC010000023.1 GCF_020554865.1 Lacrimispora sp. 210928-DFI.3.58 | reverse complement strand
TAGACCATGTCTATTTTTATGAAATTGAATTTGCGAAACTAATTATACGTTATCATCCTGTAAGCTCTATATTATAATGTTTCGTATAACAGAAGGAAACTTTTTGGCAGGCTTGATATTTCAAAGGATACAGATTTATATAAAGTATTTAATTATATGAAAAGAATATAAAATCTGAGTAGGTAAACCGGATGCCAAAATATCCAAAAAACCATCAAGATGTTGAGTATTACGCTCCTGGACGTAAACGCCGAGTAGCAGGCTCCACCATAGCTACGAATGCTTTTCTAGTACTTATCCACAAAGAGAATCCAGAAGCGACCATTGCAGAACTACGGTGTATTATTTCAGATCGTGCGCGTTTTCTTTATAATCCAGACGCAACAGAAGTGTTGGACGCTTATATAAAAGCAGGGTATGGGGACTACATTCCGAATTGGAGGTAAGGGCGTTGGATATTGAGAAGAAATGTATAGGAAGGAGGATGCAGAGATTTGTGCATATGATCCAGCTGGTCAAATGCAATGACTGCGAAGTTTTTAATGAAAATAAGTAAAAAGAAAAAAAATAGAAACGATTCTGTATTAGTAAAACGAAGCGAACAGTCAATTCAATATGCAATGAATCAAATTCAGTCTTCTAACATTAGTCCATACGTGAAACGGCTTATTTTGTATGGTAGTTGTGCACGAAAAACCCAATCATATCAAAGCGATGTTGATTTATTACTGGAACTAGATGCCAACGTAGATACAGAAAAATATCATAATGATATTATGCAATTAAGAGGTTGCGTCAGTCCTAAAAATTTAGACGATCCAGAAGTAGATTTGAAAATTGTTATTGGAAAAGGCTGGGAACAACAAAAAATGTTATATTTTGATAATATCAAAAGGGAAGGAGTTGAATTATGGGCGCAGGAATAACAGGTTTTTGTCCAGTTCCAATTACATCGTGAACAAGAGTCTGATTTATGACTTAGGTGGTCATTCTAATTACATTGGAAACAGGATATAACTGTGAACCTCTCTATCCGAGAATTGATGGAGGGGTCCCTTTTTAAGTGAGAGTTTTTTATTTATCTAAAGTACTGCCTGATTGCCAGTTTGGTGGTTGAGCAGTACTTTTTCTATGTAGTGGTACGAATGTTAGCTCAAGCATTAAGAGTTTGTTGAAATCCACAATAATCTCAAGATGTCGAAAATCTCCATAACCACATTCTCTACAAGTACACCGCGTCAGTAGAAATACTGGCGCTTTTCTATGTCCAAATCTAAAAAAACCCAAAAAACCTTATCCGCAAATTTTTATCCGTGAAAAATCTTTCCATAATTATTTTGAAGATGAAAAGTAGAGGAGAGATTTTCGTTATGAGAAAAACAACAATCGCTTTTTTAATAATATTTTTATCCATGATGATGTCGTTTTCGGCCTTCGCAGATGATACAGACAGGCAGCAGACAACTTCGCCCGTTATTGAATGCGGACATAGCAGGAAACAACCGGAAAGTGTTGAGACAGGACCGGAAAATCCCGCAATAGAAGAAGCAAATAGAATGTTGGAAGATCTGTATGCCAATGAAACTGATCAGGAGATCAAAAACATGGCCATTGACGCATCTATGACATCCATATTCGGAATAACAAGGGATGTCGGCACACAACTTAAATCCAACCACGGCACCTTATTTACTATAGGAAGATACAGCCAGAATCCAGACTACTTTAAGAACAGTACATACATGGTCATCAGCAAGGATATGAGCTATGGCTTGACCACCAATGACCTTATTGTGGTAACCAGCAATTCTGACGAAGGTAATTTCGAGAAACTGCAGTTGGTATATTCCGCTGCACAGGAGTTAAAGCAGATTACAACCGACATGTGTGATCAGGATAAGGCAGCATATATCCATGATTATATCTGTGACAGATTGGATTATGATAATGCTTTTGGCGACAGAAACCTTGCCGAAGCATTCTGTGATGGACTGGGCGTATGCAACGATTATGTAGGACTGTTCTACTTATTTGGCACATATTGTGGCTTGAATGTGGAAAATGAGCTGGGGTATGTGAGCGAACCCGTTCAGGCATATCATGCGTGGAATAAGGTAGAGATCGATGGAGAATGGAAGGCGCTGGATGTGACATGGGATGATACCACAGGAACGAAAGATTATTTCCTGCTGAATGAGAATGCTTTTGAGACAAGCAGGGTATTATTCGCCGGAAATTTTAATGAAGTGAAGGAGCAGGTGGCTGCAGTGTGTGCGCCAAACAGATGATTTTCCGGGATTCCAAAAGTTTTTTTACAAAAAAACCAAAAAACACGAACCCCTTACCATAATTGTTTTGGAACGAAATGAGACGGCTTTTTCGCTCTGGCGGATACGCTTTGTTTCAAGAACATCAAAGGTGTTCATGTTCCTCCAACCTTTCTTTTTTTCGGACCGGCTGTTGGCAGGGCTGATGGCCGGTTCACAATAAAAGATGGAGACGAAAGAGGAAGAGTTTCATATCCGATACAATGAAGTGATCTAATAGGAGAAAAACGAAAATGAGAGAAGTCGAACAATTGCAAACAATTTTCATTTGCTGCGTAGTGATAGGAATTGTATTTTTAGGGATTGGCTTGTATCAACTGCATAAAGCAGAAACCGCATTTGGTGAATTGGAACACTCACTAAATGGGATGTGAGCTGTGGTATTTGCATTCATGTTGTTTGTGATCGCGGCGTTGGTTCATTTAAACAAGGTAAGTATGGAAACGCGCATTCACGAAATTGAAAAGATAGAAGCAACACTGGAAACTGGGAACCTGTATTATAACGGAAAGCAAATCTTAGCAGACGATATGACACCGGAACAAATATATTCAGACTTTTCCTATGCTATTACAGAGGATGGCGTGCATGTTTATGCGAGATAAAATTGCAGAGTCTGATGATCCAGTACAGGATGCTGTATAGACAGAGAGGAATATTTTTTATGAAAAGATTGATTCGTATTTACAGTTCGGTTGTAACAGGGCTGACGATCTTGGTGATTTTGATGGCATCCGTCTTTTATGTTCCCAGGCTTGTTGGGATCAAGCCTTATGTCGTTCTCAGCGGGTCAATGGAACCAGCGATTCCTACCGGCTCCGTTGCATTTGTTGATACCCGCGATACGGACGTTTCCGTGGGGGACATTGTTACATATAATCTTCCATCCGTAAATGGTGGGGAGACATTGGTTACCCACCGGATCATTCGGGAAGAGGATGGAAACTGGATCACAAAAGGCGATGCCAATGATGTGGAGGATTTAAGCCCGGTATCGCAGGAGCAGATTGTAGGATGCTACCGCTTTTTGATCCCTATGGCCGGGTATCTGATCGCACAATTAAATAAGAAGATTCTCATGGTGATTGTCTTCTGGATATTCCTGTTGAATGGAATATCTCTGGCAGTCAGTTTCCTGTTTGAAGAAGATGAGGAAAATAAGACCACAAAAGAGAAAGTCACGGAAGAGTCCGGAGAAACTGAATCAGGCAGCAAGTCCAAAACGGACATAAAATAAAAAACAACAAAAGGAAGGAGAGCAGGATATTGCTTCTATTGCTGCAGATATCCTGCAAGAAAGCATTATGCGTAAGAGCAAGAAGGCTTTGGCAACTGTAGCGGCGTGTGCTCTGGTGGGCGCGATGGCAGTCGGGGGTACGTTCGCGTATCTGACCGATAATGAGGGTGCGGTGAATACGTTCACTGTAGGCAAGGTGCAGGTGGACCTGACTGAGCCGAATTATCCCGGAAATGATTCCGAGGATGTAAAGGATCTGGTTCCGAATGAGGAAGTGGCGAAGGATCCGAAGGTTACCAACACCGGCGTCAATGATGCACTGATCTTCATGACGGTGGAGGTTCCAGTCAAGGATGTAACGGTAGTGGCCGCGGACGGCACCAAGGGTACTAAGTCCCCGACCGAGCTGTTCTGGTTTAAGGATGCGGACGATACCCAGGGCACCTTTGCCAATAACTTCAATACCACAGACTGGATGCAGCTGACCGAGAAGGAAACCCACGGCACGGCCGATGGTGATACCACTACCTATGTATTTGCATACCGTAACGCAGTTGCAGCGGACGCAGAGACAACGCCCCTGTTTGACAAGGTGCAGCTGAAGAACATCATTGAGAATGAAGTAACTCCGGGCGCAGCTCAGGATATCAAGGTGAAAACTTATGCGATTCAGGCATCCGAGGTGCTGGAGGGCAATGCAGACCTGACCGATGGTTTGACCGAAGCAAACCTGAATAAGATCTACGACATTTATCTGAAACAGGTTGGCAGCGCAGACGCGAAGGACGCAGCAACCAACAACAAGCTGGATCTGGGCGGCAGCGAGCTGTAACTCAAACAAACGTAAGCCTTTACGGACAGGGAGGGGAAAATCCCTTCCCTTTTTCCGTACAGCAGTAGGAAGGAGAAGCTAATGAGACGAAAAATCTGTTTACTTGCAGCGCTCCTGTCGCTTCTGGTTTCCGGGACGGCCTCAGCGGCGATGCCCTATGAAACAGAAGTCATTAATAACGTAGGAATCGGTGATATTTCGATCAGTCTGGAGGAGTTTGAACTGGACGAAGATGAAAATGAGATTCCTTACGAGAATGACAAGGTGGTGCTTCCCGGACAGAAGGTAGACAAGATCGTGCGCATCACGAATGAAGCGAACACGGCATGGATCCGGGCAAAACTGGAGTATACTTCCGATGATGGAATCCGGGGACTCTCCGATCATATGGTGACGCTGGATTCCGATGAGTGGATCAAGGCTGGAGATTATTATTACTATCTGGAACCGGTGGAAAAGGACAGTTTCATTGATTTTGTAAAAGAGGTCCGTATCCCGACAGAATGGGATGAAAGTTATGCAGATAAGTCATTTTCCATTATCGTAACGGCGGACGCCGTGCAGACGGATAACTTTACGCCGAATTTCACCAGCGAAGATCCATGGTTCGGAACCGTGATAGAAACCTGTGTACATACCGTTTACAGTCCGGTACAGGCAGGGGAGACGGTATTTTCCGTGGCATTTGAAGGAGGGGCAGAAGGGCTGGTAAGAACCGGGGATGATTTCTTTTCCAACTGGGGAGAGCTGATGCCTGGGGATACGGTTTCCGATACCGTGCAGATCAAAAATTCCTACAGCCGGCCGGTGACGATTTATTTCCGGACAGAAACGATTGCGGACGATATGCTGCTGAAAGCGCTGCAGCTTGAGATAAAAAACGGAGATGAGGTTATTTATTCCGGCACCATGGACGGAGCCATCACGGATAAGGTGACGCTGGCTTATTTAAAATCCGGCGGGGAGAAAAAACTTACCTACACGCTTTCTGTGCCGGCAGAGCTGAATAACCAGTACGCGTTATCCAGCACGAAAACGAAATGGATTTTCTCGGCCCAGTTAAAGAGTTCTGGTGGCGGAGGCGGCGGTGGCGGCAGCACATCCGGCGGGTATTCCGATTCCGGTGACAACTCCGGCGGTCCCGGCGTAACGGACAACCAGAATCACACAGACAATAGCCAGAATGACCTGCCGGGTCCGATTGAAGATGTGATTAAACAGATCACGGACATTGTTCAGATCATCCCAAAGCTGGGCGACAACAACATGGCCTTATACGCATTTATCGTTATGATCGTATCTGGAACCGGAGTGATCGTTTTATGGAAAAAAAGTAAAGGGAAGAGGAAGGAGCGCCATGAATAAGGAAATGAAAAGAAACCTGGCTGCGGTTCTGGCCGTGGCGGTTATTGGAATCGGCGGGACGTATGCATATTTTACCTATATGCAGTCGCTGAAAAACTCCTTCACCATTGGAACCAATACCATAACGGTCACGGAGGATTTTGAACCGCCGAAGGATATGGAACCTGGGGAAAATGTATTCAAGAAGAAGGTACAGGTCGAGAATACAGGGACGGTTCCCTGCTTTGTTCGGGTATTTATGGATTTCTCGGATTCCAGCATTGCGGACATTTCTCGGATTTCACCGGATGGGACGGATTACTATGCCGCGGCGGAATATGCGGAACATCTGCCGGACGGCTGGGTGTATATTTCGGAAGAAGAGGATGACAGTCTCGGTGGTTATTATTACTACACGGAGATCGTGGAGCCGGGAAAACAGACGGAACCGCTTCTTGAGAAAGTCAAGACCCATTTTGACACGGCGGACCAGATCATAGACTATGACATTATCGTATACTCCGAATCCGTGCAGGCGCTGGATAAGGACGGTGCGGAATTTGAAGGAAATGACGCATACCGGACTGCCTGGACAGAATTCGTGGAAAGGAGATAAGGGATGTTAAGAAAGATGAGTGAAAAGGCGAGAAGGTTTCTGGCATTGGTGCTGTCTGTCGCAATGCTGCTTACCAGCACGCAGGTTCCGGCTTTTGCAGAGACGCAGTATTATGATTATCTGGACGGCTGGAAGGTACAGTGCGCATGGTCCAACCTGACTACGGATTATGAGTGGAATGCAGTAAGTCCGGAAACCAGACAGCCGAAAATTGTGACGACTTACCGGATTGAAAATGCGGATAGAGATTATCCGGCGGGTAGCATCAGTTTTGCCATTCCGGGCATTGGAAACGCTAACCGGGCCAGCATTATAAAGGCATCGGAACTGGCAGCGGATCAGGTGGATTCCGAGTGGAATTATGTATGGGATCAGGATTCGGATACCTACACATTTACGAATAAATTTGAGGTCAAGCAGGGGCAGTCCGTGAGCGGAGGCTTTGAGATGCTCTGGACCCTCAGCGCAAGATCATGTACGGACGGCTATTCTCAAGAGAGAAGCCCGCAGTTTTCTGTGGATGGTTCCGGCAGCATCCAGATGGAACCGTTGTCCTATGCGTTCACATCTGAGAGAGACCGCTACCGGATCAGCATGTACAGGGATAAATTGAGCCTTTCCGAATACGAGAACGCGGATTCGGATTATATCTGGTATGACATCGAGACCAGATTTGATAAGGACTGGAAGGCCCGCGGTCTGTACCGGTCGGATTATTATGTGACCGTGGAAATCCCGGATGGGAAGGATTATGCGGATGTACAGGTCAAATACGGCGGCAAGGCAGTAGAACTGGAGCAGGATGAGGACGGTAACTGGGGATTCTATCCGTTCAAGGAGCGTTCCGGCGATCTTGGAAGTCAGGGATCTACCTATTATAATAGCTTTACGATTGGTTTAAAAAAGGAGACGTTGAAGGATGACATGGTAACAATTCATGGGCATTTGGACCGTTTGTATCATGATGAATCCGACTGGATCACCGAGGCAGGCGAGAACGAGAAGGTAGATGATGAACTGCAGTTTACGGTGGATGACTATGCGTTTACTTATTCCGGCTATATTTACAGCCATTATAAAGGCGGACAGTACAGCAGCTCCAGCCCGTATAATGGAAGGCTGAATGCGGTTAATATTTATAATGGTAAGATTGTACAGTTTTCATTGAGCGGAAGTGCGAACCGCAGGTATGCGTCATCCGCAGCACGAGCAAAGGCTCGGTCACGGATGGCAGCAGTGTCGGCAACAGCATCAGATGCAGCGGCCGGGACTGCTTTACTTAATACGGACGATAAAGCCGGTTCCGGTACAGGGAATGAAGAAAAATCTAATCCAGATGAGAAAATTCCGGAAGGAATTGAAGACTGGAATGACATCCATTGGATGGAAAACGGTCTTTTGAATGAAGATGTGGAAATGGAAGGAACTACGTATGGCGAAATTTATACGGATCAGACGGCAACGGCTTCAGAAGCCTATGAGGATGAAGACGGAGAACTGACCGTTCCGGACATTATTATCAACGGTATTTCAAAACTGTTTTCTCTTCATACATGGGAGGATGCGTTTACACTTACTTCTTATGCGGCGGAGGAGACGGCAACACCTTCAGAGTCCGATAATGCTAGTATCAGTACAACATCGCTGAATAACCCGACAAAACCGGGCGGCAATACCAGCGGTATGTCGCAGGTCGGAGAGAACCAGGAGTATTCTCTGGTACTTGGCGATGACAAGCTGGCGGTTTTCTTAAACGACGGCTCTATCCGGAATCTGGAAGATGAAGAATATGATATTGCGTATGTCACCATTCCATCGGACAGCAAGAAATACGATTACGAGGTTTACGGGGCATCCACGCAGGATATCCATTTCGATGATTATGTCCTTTTAGGCACAGGAAATACGGAGACAAAGCAGACCATCCAGTTCCCGGATGGCGTGAAAGCTGTTTTTGTCCGCATAAACGGCATTGTTGGAAGTTATAGTTATTCCGTTTATGTCGGTGTACGTCTGCACCTTGACTGGGCAGCGGAACAGGAGAAAGAAGAGGCGGAGCGCCCGGATCATGAGAACCGCCTGGTGAACTTTTCGTATCTCCGCGCTCTTTATGTTGATGACGAAGGATATGAAGTAAATGACTGTGCTTTGACAAGGGATAACTACAGCGGTTCTTACGGTGATGTCCTGGCAGACAGGGATCTGGACACTTACGAAGAACAGATGATGCGTGATTATTCCAATGTATGGCTGAGAAGTGCCGTGACAAACCTGCAGGCAGGCATCAATCTGACATCGTTTTCTGGAAGCGGAAAGGCTGGGTTTACGTCCAGTATCCAGGCATCCGGAAGCATTAAAGCGGATAATGACGGCCCGTTGGAGCGGTTTTCTCTTTATGCGGTAATACCGGAAGGGCTGCAGGTGGATCTGGATAATTATGACGTGATGATCGGCGGCTCGGGAACCAAACAGAGCGGCGGTTCGGCTGGAGATTTTACCGATCATGTGACCATCTATACTACAACGTATAATGGAAAAACAGCCATTGTGGCGGATTTTGATTTTTCAGACAGTCCGCTGGAAATTTCAAATACGACAACTGTAAACATGAGCTTTCCTGTATCGCTCAGCTATTCCGATTATATCGGGCTTGGAAACCGGTATACGGCAAACGCTTACCTGATGGTACATGATGACGGTATTGATAAAGTGAGTGGATCTGCCATCATGACCGACCAGTATGACATTGATGGCGACGGCATGATCACGGAAAAAGTGGCTTATGCAAATGATACGGAAACCGTTTTGGATTCAGCAACGGAATGGCGGGAATATGTTTCTAAGTATATTAAGAGCGCATACTCCGGCGGTTATGTGACAGACACGGTAACAAGGCTTTACCAGGAATCCGATACCGAGGAAGAAAAGAAGAAATCCGATTACAGCTACCGGCTGGACTTCGGCCTTGGTTCCAGCAATGCAAAAAATATCGTATTCTTTGACCATATCGAGCAGGGAGCAAGCATTTCTGTAAATGGAGATAATGAAGGGGAGTATACCGATATCGCAAGCGCCTGGCAGGGAACTTTCGTATCTGTGGATACCAGCCATGCTGAGGCGATGAAGCTGGTGCCGACTGTATATTATTCCAAGGATGCAGAACAGGCATTTGACCTTTCGGCGGGCGGATGGAGTACGGATATTCCGGAGAACCCCGCAGAAGTAAAATCGATTGCCGTAGCTCTTGATACCAGCAGCATGGAAGACGGGCTGATGAAAACCCGCCAGATGACTTATGTGGTAGTGAATATGCAGGCCCCGGCCGACCGAAGCCTGATCGGGCAGAAAGCGGTCAATCAGTATGAAGTGCAGTATGACGCCTATGGATTAACCAATCAGTTTGAGAAAACCTATACGCTGCCTTCTTCCGAAACCTACGTTAAACTCCTTGATACGGTAGGAAAGATCATCCTGCAAAAGGTGGATGCGGATCATGTCACAAAGACGGACGAGGACGGAACCATTCATTATGCTTCCCTTACCGGGGCAAAATTCCAGGTGTATGACAGCACTGGAATGGCACTGTTTGAGGAACCGAAGGCATTAAACTCCATGGGGCGCATTGTGTTGAAAAACGTGCCGTATGGAACCTATTACTGGGAAGAGATTGAGGCACCTGCCGGATACCAGAAGGTCGAGGGGCGGCATACGTTTGAGATTGATGGAGTAACAGAGATCCTGAATCTTGAAAATTACCGGATCCGCGGTGAAGTGACGCTCACAAAGCAGGATGCGGATGAGGCATCTTACGGGCCGCTGTCCGGTGCTGTTTATGAACTTTACAAGAGCAATGGAGAGCAGATTTTTACAGATGCCGACTACGCATATATGGAATCCGGAACGAACGGTACCTTTGAGACTGACGCGAATGGAGTATTGACAGTAACGAATCTTCCATGGGGAGACTATTATTTCCAGGAGATCCAGGCACCGGAAGGATATGAGTTAAATGGCAGTGCGGTCAATTTCAGCATTGGAAAAAGCCAGTATGATAAGGAAACGGACAGCATTACAGTTTCTGTAGATGCTTATGATTATGAAACGACATCTTCGATCCGTCTGACAAAAACCGATGTGGAGAGCGGACGTCCGGTCAGGGATGCTGTTTATAGTCTGTACCGGGAGAAAAAAGGAAATGAGACGGAAGACCAGCTTATTTCTTCCGGAAACAAGACCAATGCCGCAGGTGAGATTGAGATTTCCGGGTTAAAATACGGAACTTACTATTTCGTAGAAACCAGGAATCCGGGCGGATATTTGATGCCGGATGAAACTGCGGCTAGAACGGAAAGCGTGACACTGGATTCTTCTACAATGGGAGAAATCATCAAAGTAACGCATACAAATGAGAGGAAAGACGGGGACGTCAATCTGGTCAAGAGCGATGATGCCGGGCAGATGGTAGGCGGCGCTGAGTATGAATTGTGGTATCGGGCAGATACTGTTGATTCAGACGCAGACTATTCCTTGATTGGAACCTATACAACGGATTCTGACCGGAACAGTGAGACTTATGGAGAAATTTCTGTGGAAGGGCTCAAATGGGGCGATTACTATTTTGTAGAAACCAAGGCACCTTTAGGGTATGAGGTCTCCGATGAGCATATCGAATTTACGGTTGATAAATACAGTGTCCAGAACACGATTTATCTGGAGACGGTGGATAACAGACAAAAGGGCAGCGTGAAGCTCGTCAAGGTGGATAAAGCAGACCACAACATTACTCTGGCAGGTGCGGAATATGAACTGTACCGGACGGATGGTACGAAATGCGTGCTGGGAGAGGATTATGAGCTTCCGGAGGGAATGACAACGATCACTACGGGAGCAGATGGTTCGGTTGTAATTTCCGGCATTGAGCAGGGCGGCTATTATCTGACAGAGACAAAAGCACCGGATTCTTACAGTTTAAGTACGGAATATATCCGGTTCTCCATTACAAAAGAAAACTCCGGTGTTGTACAGGAACTGGTGGCAGAAGATGAAAAAGGAAAAGCCGTTATTACTATTAATAAGCAGATCAACGAGGTTTATGATCCGTTTGGAAATCCGACCTTTATTTTCAAGATAACCGGAGACGGAAAGACTTATACAAAAGCAATTACGCTGTCTGCGGGAGAATTGGAAGGAAAAGTGTCCTTTACGGTTGATCAGGGAAATACCTATATGATTACGGAGCAGGAAGTATCCCGGTATGTATTGGAAAAGATTGAGCCGGTAACCAATGTGACCGTGGATGGAGAAGCTGCAGCAGCGGATCTTGTTACCAATACAGAGGCAGAAGTGACCTTCGTAAACCGGATGGAGCAGTATGAGAAATTCAGCCATACCGGCAATGCAACGAATATCGTAAAAGCAAAAGCGAAACTGACTGGAATCAGTGTGGAATATACAGGTCCTGAAACAATTACGGAAGATCTGGAAGGCTATGACGGTGAAGAAGAAGTTTACACATTCCCGAAATCGGATCTGATCGTGACAGCGTTTTATGATGATGGCACATCGGCGGTTGTTCCGGCTAGTGACTATGTTTTGAATCCAGGTACTGCAGACGGTTCTTCCGACAGTTACACGGGAACCGTAACCTATGTAGAGGATGGAGTAACCAGAACGGATACGTTCCAGGCGGAGATTGCGCTTCCAGAACCGACACCGAGATATCAGGTGACGTTTGAGTTGAACGGCGGAATGATCGTCCCAGACGGCGGAAACAGTGCTCAGGATATGCTGTCTGTTCAGGTGAAAGCTGGAAGGGAAGTAAACAGTCCGGTTAATGAACCGACGAAGGACGGATATATCTTTAAGGGCTGGTATACGGATTCTGCGTTGACGACAGAAGCAGTATTTCCTGTTATCATTACAAAAGCAACCACGTTCTATGCGATGTGGGAGCAGGATGCGGTTCAGGTGAAATATGCTGTGTCTATTTACGGAATCCAGCAGGATACGGATGAAGAAGGAAATAGGGTAGGTTTGACCTTTGGACCAGCTACGGGAGAGTCCTATGTGAATACCTATAAGAGTCATACGCCATCGGCAGGTCAGATGTGTATGCATGATATGACCTGGGATGAGATCATTGCTCAGAGTGCTAAGGATCCTTCGGTGTTCCGGGAGTGTTTGAAAAACGGATGTACACATGCCGTAGAGCTTACGATTACCGGGAAGCTGGCAGAAGGGGCAACTTCTTATCCGGATATGACGGGAGATGGGGCTGGAGTGCTTCACGCTCCGATTGCATCTGATTATTTGAAATGGAATCGTGAGAAATCTACATACTTTAGCAGTGGAAATGAGTATACTTACGGAACCAACAAAGGTGGCTGGCCAGATTCGGCAATTCGAAATACTTTGAATGGTGTTGTAACTGATAATATGCTTGAGATTACCAACAAGGATAATGGTTTTGAAGAAGCTAAGTTGGATGAAAGCTCAGCATTGATTAGTTGTTTCCCATCAGAACTCAAGGCAGCTATCGTACCCAAAGCAGTACAGTCTGATACGGTATATAATGATGTATCTGGCAATAATGTGACTACTTATGATAAACTGTGGTTATTCTCTGGTAAAGAAATTTTTGATGATTCAGGCTCAAACAATAGAGCAATACGTGCCAATGAAGGTTCAGTTTATGAACGGATTACAGCACAGGGAATTACTGTATCAAATTATGCGAAGAATATGGGATATTCTGAATCAAATTACTCGTGTGATTATTGGTTACGCTCATCTTATTACGACTTTGCCTTCGACGCGTACTGCGTGTATCGTTCAGGGACTGTGTATAATAATCACGTTAACTACAAAAAAGGTCTGGCACTGGGCTTCTGTCTCCCAGGTCCAAAACCCGATGTAAAATACGCCGTATCACTCTACGGCATTGAACACGATACATACAGTGAGGACGGCGGAATCACAACAGGTACGGCAGGACTGACATTCGGTCCGGCAACGGGTGCTTCTTATGTGAATTCCTATGTCGAACATGAGCCGACTGGAACGACCGCAAAAGGAAATGCTCACAGATGTATTCATAAAGATAGTTGGACTACGATTGCATACTGGAGCAAAACAGATCCGTATGTGTACGAGCAGTGCTACGGAGATGAGGATACACCAAGTTGTACGAAAGCGGTGCCATTGTATTTGAACAGTAAACTGAAAGGTACATCCTATCCGAATATGAGTGGAGATGGGGCTGGAATATTATATAATTCTATTGCCACAACTTACCGTAGAATGAATGGTACATCAAGCAGTTATACGTATGCACCACGTGGAGGAAAGGGTGGTTGGCCAACAAGTAAAATACGAGCTACGTTAAACGGCAAGGATGATTTAACAAATACAACACAAAACTATGCAGGAGAAAATGCGTTGGAAGAAAGAGAATCTTTGTATAGCTGTTTCCCATCAGAACTCAAGGAAGCTATCGTACCGAAAGCAGTGCAGTCTGATACGGTATATAATGATGTATCTGGCAATAATGTGATTACCTATGATAAACTGTGGTTGTTCTCTGGTAGAGAAACCTTTGGTGATTCGGGTTCAAACGATAGTACAATACGTGCAAACGAAGGCTCGGTTTATGAACGGATTACTGCACAGGGAATTACTACATCAAATTATGCGAAGAACGCAGGATATTATGAATCAGATTCCTCATTTTATCGCTGGCTACGTTCACCTTGTTCTGGCAATGCCTACAGCGTATGCAATGCAAACGGTTCGGTCGATTGGAACGGCTACGCTTTCGGTAAAATCGGTCTGGCGCCGGGCTTTAGTCTTAAAGGTAGCGAATAATTTAGTGGAGCGTGGCACATAGTTCTATTTGAAAAATTGACAACAGATGATATCAGCATGATAGGAAGGAATATAAGGGGCGAAGAAATAATCTTCGCCTCTAATTCTGCATTTCTCCATCAAAATACTATTTTTCAATTTTCAAGGTTTAGTCTAACTTGAAACAGCGTTCCTGATTCCCAAGGTATAACGGTGTTTCTTTAATGCAATTTGCCATAAATTCCAGATCAACCATAATACATACAATATCCATAAATTTTTCGTCATCAGAGTACTCATCGTATTCATCAGCAAAGTGGATATCCAGCCATGCCTGAATCTCATCAGCGTAATCTAAAAGTTCCGATACAATTTGTTCGTCATCCAATTCTACAAGAAGTTCTTTTTTAGCTAATGGGATAGCTGGAGCCAGAATGAAATTATTTGGCATCTGTTTCTTGCTTTCCATAGCTTTTATCATACAGTTATTCCAGATGGATATTTTCTTTTCAATACTGGCTGCTGATATTTGTAAATCAATCTTGCTGTAAAATGCAGAGCAATGGAGAAGAACATCCAGTGGCAATCCTGTGTCGGCTGAGGCAGTTTTCAATATTGAACGCTTATAGTTATTGCTATTGCAACGGACTTTAGCAGCCAATTCATGGACATAGGAGTTATATCTAAGTGTATTTTCTACGATTTGCAATAGATATACAAATTTCGCAGAAAGAATGGTGGATGCCATTACATATTCGCGGTAGGGACAGGAGATATCAAACAGTTCTTCTGGTAGATGGTTATTGCTTTTAGCCATATGTATTTTCCTTTCTGCGGTTTTAGTAAAATAGTTTCAAAATAGAGTTATCTATAAACATAGTATACTATACGATATACATGAAATCAAGCAAAAAATACTAATAAATAGTTAATTTTAAACATTTTGTTTGACCATTTGCAGAAATAATGATAATATAAATTAGAAAGAACGAGGGAGGCAATACAAATATGGTAACTGCAGAAAAATTGAAAATGATAAGAACACACTATAAGCTGTCACAGATTGAATTTGCAGAGAAGCTAGGAGTCAGCCGCAGCACGTATACAAATATAGAACAGGGGCGAACTGTGGCTACCCCCAGATTGATAAATACAGTTGCTGCTATTTTTCATATTGATAAAGAAATGCTGGAAGATGATGAGAAAAAGGATGACAGTTTTCTTGATTGCTTAATCGATGATGCTATTCTGGAAAAATATCGCAAATTGAAACCAACATATAGAGAATGTGCAGAAAAGCAATTGGATCAGCTTTTAGAACTGCAGGAAAAAGAAGAAAATGTGCCGGAAAATTCCAACGATTAAACCACCAGTCCAATGACACAGCAGATATGCCGTGGTAAAATATAAGGACATCATAGCAGGGGAGTGTATGCGATGAGAACGATTATTATTGGCGATATTCACGGCTGTTATCAGGAATTGGTGAAATTACTGGATAAAGTGAAGTTTGAAAAAAAATCAGACAGGCTCATCAGCCTTGGCGATTTGATGGATCGGGGCGGACAGTCCTATGAAGTATTTGACTTCTTCCGGCATCTGAAAGCAGAAACAGGGGATCGTTGTATCATTATCCGAGGAAATCACGAAGACATGATGCTGAATGCAGCTTTATGGCCGGGTGACACTCCATTATGGAAAAGTAACGGCGGAAACAAGACGATACGGTCTTTCTATAAACATGGCACCCATATTTTTCGTCATGCAGACTGGTTTAAGCAGCATACCGTCCTGACTTATGAAGAAGACCGTTTTCAATGCTGTCACGCAGGCCTTGACAGTGAAGAGATTGCACAAAATCTGCCAGAAGTTTTGATGTGGGACAGAACAAGAATCGAGCGGAACGATTACTATGGGAAGTTGGCGATTGTCGGCCATACACCCATTGAGGATGTGACCTGGTATGCCGGAGATGAAGAAACTACGGAGATTTTACCGGAACATAAGTGGATGCCGCTTCCAGAAACTGGATTAATTTGCATTGACACAGGCTGCGTATTTGGCTATAAGTTGACGGCAATGGTTATCGAAGATGGAAAATACTGGCTGGAATCTGTATTCTGGAATAAAGAGGAAGAAATGTAGTTGGGATATATTTTCCGATGGCATGAAGTCTATGGGAGAAGTTATTTGAAAAAATCGAAAATCACAAAAGGGATGCTGATCGGGCTTCTCTATGATTATGCAAGAATTCATAAGCGGCCGTCGGCAAGAATCACATTTTCGAAAAATCATGTAAACCTGTACCTTGGTGCTGGGAAAAAGAATTTCCTTGGCCTTACCATGCGGGAAGCCTACGATGTGTTGAAAGCACGGACTGTTGAAAAGGCAGTATCTAAAGGAAACGGCTATATTGGCCGGAGCATGAGCGTCAATGCGAAGCGGGCCTATGAACGGGGATTAAAACCGTTGTCACGGATCCGCTCCTTAGATTTAAAACAGAATGGCTTTTATTATTCTGTTGCATTCTTTCGATGGCTGGTACATAATTGGGATATAAAACCAAAGGAAATGCACCACACATCAGCATCCCACAGGATTACCGCTTTTTATGACGGATCAGTTATCCGATATGCGGCACACTGTTGTAATCTGGAGCTGCTTTACCAGATATACAAAGGGAAGATTACTATGGAACAGGCCATACAGGAGAGAGAAATTCGTTATGCTAAGGCGCGGATTCTCGATACTTTGTTGGGCGGCAAATCCGGGAGAGCGGTCAGTACAGACGGTTTGATTTGCGATAATCTTCTGTTCCTGTCATCAAAATTATGTATTGAATCGGACAACCCAGGTGTGGATATCATGGAAGTTTTTGATGGATGGCCAGAAAACTGGAAAAATGAAAATTTGGAAAAGCTGGCGATGGAACTGGAGAAGCATAAAATTACAGTGTACCTGAAATATTTGAGGAAATAGCTGAATCAAAACAGGAAAAGGTGCTATATCTGATAAGAAGCGGGATTTCTATTATTCAGATAACACTGGTTGTGAAGAAATTTGTCAGCAGACGGATTGGCGCAGTAGAAGAGTGGGAGGCAGTTTCATGAATTTGAAAGTGATTCACAGCGAAAAGCGTTTATGTACATGCTGTATGGAAGAACATGAAGTGAAAACCGTTTGTGTGATGGAGAATATCTGCTTTAAAGACATACCAGTGGAGTATGAAGCTACATATTTTTATTGCGATGCGGCAGAAGAACTGTATATGGAAGAAGGTATGATTATCAGAAATGATATTGCTATGAAAGATGCCTATAGGAAACAGAAGGGGCTTCTAACTTCAAAACAGATCAGTGGCATTCGTGAAAAGTATGGTATCAGCCAAAGCGATCTTTGCCTGCTTCTTGGCTGGGATAGAAAGACAATTACCCGTTATGAGAGTCATCAGGTACAGGACGGGGAGCATGATGCAATTCTCAAAAAGCTGGATCAGGATCCAGAATGGTTTTTGCACCTGCTGTCAGAAGCAAGAGAGAGTTTAACGATAGAAGCATATCGTAAATATCTGAATACGGCCACTATGCTTTACGAGGATAGCCAGGACAATTCCCTTTATTGTATTGGAGGCAATTCCGGATGAAGATTTTGATAAATCTAATATGACGCTGAAAAATGTTTTGTCTTTTATCAAATATTCTAATAATGCGGATAAACTGGAAGCTCTATTGAACTCTGATAAGAAATTTAAAAAATTAGGTCGCAAGGAAGCCGATGTATGAAACCGTTGTGTCAATGCAAAGCTGATAATGGATGAGAATGAGGAGATGCTTGACGTATGTGTGTGGCGATTCAGGTTATGAACGAAAGGGCGGCTAAACAGGCGGCAGCAAGTGCAAAAATGGCTGAAAAAATAGCAGCAGCTAAGAGAATGCTTCAATTAGGTAAATACACATTTGAAGAAATCGCTGTAGTTACTGAACTGACGGTCAAAGAAGTGGAAACGTTTGCTGCTAAAGAAGACACTTGAATTCACCCACTGATCGGAAGTTGATCGCAGGAATTCAGGAACCTCGTACATTTGACATGGAAATACTGGATGGACATAAAAAAGTGGACACAAAAAATTCACAAAAATATTAGCACTCACTATTGACGAGTGCTAACAAAAGTGGTATAACACAGACAGAACAAAGGAGAAGGAAAGAATGGAACCGATAAAGCGAATAAAAGGTTCCGGTTTCTTCCCAATCATCCCCAGTTCCGATTAATAAATTATTTTTCATAAGGAAAAGGAGCGATGATTTATGATGGTACCGAGCATTTTTGGAGAGAACTTATTTGATGATTTCTTTGATGACTTTTTTGATTTCCCGTCATTCGATGATAAAGCGATGCGCAAGGCGGAGCGGAAACTGTACGGACGCCATGCAGCGCAGATGATGAGGACAGATGTACAGGAACACGACGACCATTATGAGGTAGATATTGACCTGCCTGGCTTCAAGAAGGATGAGATTTCTCTGGAACTGAAGGACGGTTATCTTGTGGTCAGCGCCGCGAAGGGGCTTGATAAGGACGAGAAGGAAAAGGAAACAGGCAAGTTTGTCCGCCGGGAGCGTTACGCGGGCAGCATGAGCCGTTCCTTCTATGTCGGTGAGGACATGAAACAGGAGGATATCCACGCGAAGTATGAAAGCGGCGTATTGAAGCTGAGCATTCCGAAGGCAGAGGCAAAAAAGCCGGAAGTCGAAGAAAAGAAATACATTGCCATTGAGGGATAACGGCACCTCTTGATAATAGCATAAAAGGATATCGCCCAGAGCGGGCTGCAGTGTAAAACTGCTCGCTCTGGGCTTTTTTCTGTTGTGGCAGATCTTTAATGCATATTGGAAACGGGATTCCATTTTTTCTGGCAATACAGTATAATTGAGCCAGCGGGATATCGGGATATGCTGACTTGAAAATAGTATTGTGGAAATTTGGAGGGAAATATGAGATTTGCATTTTTGATTATGGGACAGTTTGACGACAAAACGGACAGAGCAGAAATTCATAATGGTATGGCTCAGATCATTGGCGTTGCAGATATGGAGACCGCCATGAATGCAGCACGTGAATTGCAGCGAGAAGGCGTGGACTGCATCGAACTTTGTGGCGCCTTTGGAGAAGAAGGGGCAAGAAAAATTATGGAAGCAACAGCGAATCAGATTCCAATTGGATATATAACACATTTAAAAGAGCAGGAAGATGTGTATTGCAGGGCTTTTTCTAAGGTGGAATAAAGCGGTTTGTGAAAAATACTATAGAGAAGAAAACCATGGATCAAAAGAAAGAACGCTGGGTATCCGCTTACAGGCAACTTTTTGATACGCTGCGAAGTATGGGATATCCGGAAGAATTTGGTGATGCGATTGCAAAGGGGCTTGGCGGAGAAAAAGCAATGTGCCGGATGACTTCTTATTTGAATCTGGCAAAGCCTGAGAACGCGGAGGAAATCGTAGATGAGATGCTGGCGATTTCCAGCGAGATCAATGTCTGGCGTAAGAAAAAAGAAACGGAATATTATAACAGCAAATATAATGAACTGCTTCAGGATGGATTGCCGGAAGAAGGTTCATGATAAATGGAATGATGAGGGGCAAGAGAAAAAATCAGAATTTGACGAAGTGGTGATTGAAATATGGATTTGATTTTAGAGTATGTAGCAGCGGTTCAAGCAATAGATGATATCAAGGAAACAGGTCTTGATAATAGGAAAAAAGTAAAAGAAAATAATAAATTAGCTGACCGACTTAGAGCAATAGCTTCTGAAATTGATAGCAAACATCCAGAAATGAAACCAGATTTTTATCAGTTGTTGTTCCATGAGAAAGCAACTGTCCGTCGCTGGGTTGCACATCATATTTTAGAAGTAATGAATTATGATGACAGGTGTAGAGCAAATGCCTTGAAAGAAATCGTATACATTTCTACGCATGATAAAAGTATAAATGGTCTTGGAAATAAGATGTGGTTAAAACAATGGTTTGAGAAACATCCCACAGATAAAAACTTGCTGTAAAATTTCCAGTTTATCGAAAAATAAATGACACACAAGTGAAAACTACCTATACAGGAACCATCTGAAACAGACGAATAAAGGAGCAGTGAGCCATGGCAGGATTCATTACCTATTGGCCGAAGGAGCAGGTCGGGAAATTGAAAAAAGAAAAGGACAACGGCCCTATATCCGTGATATTCGGCAGCATCCACACAAAGATGCCTTCCATAAAAAGTGTGAAGGAAGGAGATATCATTTACCCGGTCACGGTGAGCGGCGGAACCTTATGCGTTCTGGCTCGGCTGCCGGTAGAGAAAATCGAACCGGCATATGAGTATCTGATCCGGGAGGTTGGGAGCCTCTGCGGAGCGTTGGTTCCGGAGGAGAAGGACTGGAACTGGAGGGAATTTTATAAAAATGCCCCGATAAAACCGCATAAGTGTCACCAGCGTCCCTTTAACTGCTGTTCCGAGACGGCGGCCGTCAGCGCCCATGGTTCTTCCATTGAGCTGCGCCCGATCCCAAAGGAAAAGCTGCCCCAGCTTATGTTCGGACCAACAAAAGCAAAGCAAAAAGCCATGATGCTGGATAAGGATGGAAGCCCGAAGGTGATCTCCATCAGTTCCAGTGTCCGGAAAATGAGCGAGGAGACACAGGAAATCTTTGAGGCGATGTTTTCAGAGAGAGGCGTGACGTATGATAAGGAGACGGAATAGATGTTTGAAGAAATAAGAGAATTATTTGCCATTCATGCAGATAACGGATTTTCGCAGGAAGAGGTGGATGCCGCATATAAAAAGTACGGCGGTCTGTCGGAAATTTTGAAACAATATTATCTGCAGCTGGGAAGGTATGTTCCTTTGAATCAGCAGCAGAACCGCCTGGTGGAACCGGGGAAATTAATCGATGCCGGAGCGTATCTGATTTTTTATGTGGAAAATCAGTATGTGGCGCAGTGGGCGTTCAAAAAGTGTGATATTACAAACCCTAATCCGCCAGTATATTGTGCTTTGGATGAGAAAACCTTCAAGCTGGAATGCGAAACGCTCTATGATTTTTTGCTGGCAATGGCAAACTTTCAGGCAGCCAGCTGGGGGCTTCCATTTAACAGTGAAGACATTTATTATCTGGATGGTGACGGGATTTCACAGATAACGGCAAACTATATGAAAAAGCCCTATGAGCTGCGTCAGTGGATTCCCATTTCGTTTTATGGAAATCATGGGGATGAGGTAGTTTGTGTTCTGGGTGGAGATCAGCTGTTGTATGCGTCATCAAAAGAGGAACATTTTAAAGAGTTAGATTGCTTTGTAGGGCAAATGAATTTAGAAACACTTTGATTCATGTGTAAGAGGAGAGTTAATGAAAATAGCAGTCTTAAAACTAAAATTATACGCCCCTGGGTTCATTCCCTGAAAGAAAAGCGAATGATCGTAAAAAGTCTTCTGGCAAAGCTGCGGAATAAATTCCAGGTATCAGCGGCCGAGGTGGAAGATCAGGATATTCATCAATCCATCGTGATCGGCACGGCGGCCATCGTTCCTCATAGCGCCCAGGCGGACAGCCTGATGGATGAGATCGTGCGTTTTGTGGAGGAAAACACGGAAAACGGAGATTGTACAGGAAGAACGGGAACTGCTGTAGATGAGAGAGGAAATTGTTCGGACAGACAGCAAGATGCGGTATTCCTTCAATGAAGACAAGACTCTGATCCGGGCAAATCAATAGAAAAACTCAAGAAAGAAGAAGGGAAGACCAGGGAATAAACACTCTCTGGCCTTTTCCATGTCGGTTCCTATGATTTCTTATCAGACCAGAGACATCGTCTCTTAACATTATCCAGAACATCCAGAACGCGGGCGACAGAAATGTCAAGCGTTTTTGCGATATCCGTGGGTCTTTTCCCTTCTATGTACTCGCTGACAACAAAAAGATCATGCTTTCCCGTACAGAGTTTCCTGACATCCGGCACAGAAGCATAGGCGTTCAGGCGTTCCTCTTTTAAGAAGTTAGAGGTGCGAAACAGTACGGGCTCCGGCAGCTCTTCCTCATTTTCCTCAATTACGCCCAGAAGCTTTGAAAGAAGGGCGTATTCCTTCTCCAGATTTTTCAATTTCCAGTCATTCACACGGGTGCTTTCCTCTGTATGTGAATATTTCTTTTGCAGTTCCGGTATTTCCTGAAACCGTTCCCGGCATTTTTCTATAATCGTCATGGTTGTCATAAGTGTTCTCCTTTTTACAGTGCGTTTGGCCCAGCCTGATATCAGTATTATGGAAACGGATGGCGCTTATCAATATATTACAATAAAATTTGTGGGAAAGAAAGCGTAGAAATTTTTAGAATATTGACGGACGATAAAAACTGCATTATAATTCAGGTAAAGAACAAATGTTCGCATTAAAAAGGAGAACACATGGCGATCTGGAATCCATGGCATGGCTGCCGCAAAATAAGTCCCGGCTGCTTAAACTGCTATGTGTATCGGCGTGATGCTGAGTTTGGTAAGGACAGCAGTATTGTGTCAAAGACAGCGGCTTTTGATTTGCCACTCAGGCGAAACCGCCAAAAAGAGTATAAGCTGAAACCGGATAACGAACCGGTCTATACCTGCATGACATCTGATTTTTTCATTGAAGAAGCTGATGTGTGGAGACCGGATATATGGAATATGATAAAAATGAGGCCGGATCTGGACTTTGTTATTATCACGAAGCGGATTCACCGATTCTTGGACTGTATTCCCAATGATTGGGGAGAAGGTTATGATAATGTGACAATAATCTGCACCTGCGAGGATCAGGCCAGAGCGGACAGCCGCCTTCCAATATTCCTGTCTCTTCCGATACAGCATAGACAGGTGATCCACGAGCCTATGCTGGAACCGGTTGATATCCGCAACTATCTGAAAACCGGGCAGATTGAGCAAGTGACCTGTGGCGGCGAATCCGGAGAGAATGCCAGAATCTGTGATTTTGCATGGGTACTGGATTCCTGGAGACAGTGCGTGGAAGCAAATGTTTCATTTCATTTTAAACAGACCGGAGCCAATTTCCGCAAAGGTAACAGAATATACCGTATTGACCGAAAAGACCAGATGGTTCAGGCATCCAAAGCCGGAATTGAATATATAGCCAGCAGAAAATGAATATGTGTGAAGGAGACAGAAGAAAAGATGGATATAAACGTTCGGATTCAGGAAATCATGAAAAAAATGGGAAAACTGTCACAGAAGCATCCTAAATTTTCATGTGGCGAGTTTCCTCCAAAGTGGGGCGAGCCTCTGACGGAGCAAGCTGCTGCTGAATATGAAAAGAGGAATGGAATCTCCCTTCCAGAAGATTACCGGCGGTTTGTTACGTCGATAGCAGCCAGCGGAACGCAGCCTTTTTATGGTCTGTATAGTATTGTAGGAGGGCATAAAAACAGAGAAATCAAAGTGGAAGTGGATAAGAAATTTCCCTTTACTGTCAGGAAACCGCTGAATATCATGAAGCTTTCCGACGAAGAATATGACGCCATCTACGAGACAGGGGAAATGAATGTGGATGCGGGCTATATCCTTCTGTGCCATGAGGGCTGCGGTATGTACAGCATATTGATTGTAAATACGGAGGATAAGGAAACCTATGGAACTGTCTGGTATTATGATCTTGCTAATGATGCGGGAATCTATCCTCTGATCAATCCGGCAGATCATCGCACGATGAGTTTCCTGGACTGGCTTGAATATTATGTAGACAAAACACTTGAACTGGATGATTCTGATTATTTCAGTTATGGGGAACTGGCCGGGATCGTGGAGTAAACACAGCGTTTTATACGGCGTAACACCTTATGTTAGAGGCGATACGCCGTTTTTCTGTATCAGTATGATTATAATGAGCCGTTATATAAAAGGCTGAATCGGTGTCGAACTTTGTCGAATTATTTCGATTGCGAATGGATGCCGACAGCTTTATAATAAAAATAATCCTTATTTTTTTACCAAAATACGAAAGTATTATTTAGTATATGCTCAAGTAATATGGTTCTAATCAAACCTCTTCTGCCGGGGTAAAATGAACATGGAAGAATAAGAGGAGAGGAGCATATTACTTGCGTGCAGATGAGTATATCCCATACCATATGAAGGAATTATGCCAAAAGCATCATATGACGAAATACAGACTGTCCCAACTGACAGGAATGTCACAGACGGCGCTTGCCAATATTATGACAGGAGCCAGTGTGCCGACGGTGCTTACACTGGAAAAGATATGCGATGCTTTGGGGATATCCCTGGCACAGTTCTTTACTGCGGAAGGCGGTTTTCCAGATCTGACGGAAGAACAGAGGGAACTGTTGAAGGAATGGGATAAGCTGGAATTAAAAGAACGGGAAATGCTAATGACTTTTGTAAGAAGTCTTGAGAAATGAGGATGGCTGATTGTGGTCATCCTTTTTTCATACCATTTACGAAGGAGCAGAGCATGAAAGATAAGTCATTTGCAGAGGAACTGCAGGAGATCAGAGATGCAGGTGAAAGGTTTCTGATGCGGAGGGAGGATGAAATCCTTCATTTTCTGGTGAAAACAGATGTCACTGCCGAAGAAGCACTGCGGCAGGAAATCCTGTCAGAACTGCTGGATAAGATCCAGAGAGTAGATCGGTTGATACAGTATCTTGAAAAAGATAGGATACAGATAGGAAGATTGAAGAGGAACCCCAGTGGAAAAATCCTATTCAATGCTGATATTATGCCGCCTATGCAGGAATTTGAGGTATATGTTTATGACAAGGAAATTGGGAGAGCAGTGTGGACCAGAACTTTTGTGAGCATTACTGCAGACAAGGAAATCCCTTATTTAGTGGGATTAGGCCGGCATCTGGAAATTGATGGACTCATAGCAAGGATTCGGAGTTAAAAAGGAACCTGCCGGGAAAGCAGATTCTCTGTTTAGAAAAGATTGTCATCGTCAAAATGTTCCATGATATCTTCCACGCGGCAATGAAGAATATTGCACAGTTTATCAATGGTATTTGTTTCTACATTTTGATTGTGGCGGAGCCGGTTAAGCTGTGAACGGTTGACATTATGTTTTGTGTACAGGTCATATTGTGTGATGCCTTTTTGACGCATGGTTTCCCAAAGTTTGTCGTATTTTATCATGAGTTACCTCGTTTCGAGTGAAATTGCTTTTATCAATTATCACTTGATTTTTTTAACAAGAATAGTGTTCGCATAAGAACACTAAGACGTAAGGAGAGAAAGTAATGGAAAGAAACAGCCAGAAATTCAAACAATTGGTTTATGATCTGATGAACGGTTCTTTAAACCTGAGGGATTATCCTGTGGAAGAGAGCAGATATGTGGAGAACGAGTATGGGGAAGGAAAATTCTGCGAAGAGACATACAGTAAAATTTTTGATTTAAACAGAAAACTGTGTGAACGGCTGGGGATTGGCGATGGAGAAGACGAGGATGTGGAGGACATGATAAATTATCTTTTTGACATTCAGAGACATATGTGCATGAAAATGTATGAGTACGGATGGTTATTTGCAAAAATAGAAGAAGATAAGAAAAATGCAAGCAAATGAAACGGTGAAATTTATACCACAAGTAGAATGACAAAACTAGAATCCTGTGATATCATAATCACAGGACGAAGGAAATAAGGGCAGAGGCCCGGAAAGGAGAACCGTCATGATGAACAGAGTCATTGCATCCGTATATCTGTATAGCCATAGCAGCCTGTCACTCGAACATGAATACGAGGGACTTCGTGTTGTGCGCTCATACAGAGACAGTTACCTGGATTGCAATGGTTTCATGACGTGATACTTCCGCTTTCACATCAAACCGAATTTTTGCATGCCGCTTGTCCTGTTGGGCAGGCGGTTTTTTATGTGCAAAAAGGAGGACAAATACAATGCCGACAATCAATGTGGCAGCAACAGGAGCGAATATCACAAAAATGAGAAAGGATGCCGGTCTGACCGTCAAGGACTTACAGAATATCTTCGGATTCGGAACACCGCAGGCTATTTACAAATGGCAGAATGGAACCACACTCCCAACCGTAGATAATCTGGTCGTACTGGCGGCTGTATTCGGCTGTAAGATAGATGATATTCTGGTAGTTGATAAAGATGTGGTGAGGAAAACAGCGTAAATAATCTGCAGGAGTACAATACTCCTGTATACGGCCCCCTGGTCTAGTCGGACAGGACACCGCCCTTTCAAGGCGGCAGCGCAGGGTTCAAGTCCCGCGGGGGTCACTGTGGCCATAGTTCAGAGGCAGAACGGCGGATTGTGGATCCGCTCACGAGGGTTCGATTCCCTCTGGTCACATATAGGTGGATGTGCCGAGCTGGCCGAAGGCGGCGGACTGTAAATCCGTTACGTAAGAAACAACGCAGGTTCAAATCCTGCTCCACCTACTTTGCTGACATGGCGGAATGGCAGACGCTCTAGGCTCAGAACCTGGTGGAGAGATCCGTGCCGGTTCAAGTCCGGCTGTCAGTACGATGGAGATTTGGCAGAGATGGATGAATGCACCAGTCCTGAAAACCGGAGGCCGGAACCGGTCCGGGGGTTCGAATCCCTCAGTCTCCGTTTATGCTTGTGTGTGCGAACGGTAAGCAGCTACACCGCTAATGTAGTGCCCGGAGAGGTTCCGGGTTAAGGGTTCGAGTCCCTTCGCAAGCGTTTATGCCCCTGTAGCAGAATTGGCATATGCACTGGATTAAGGTTCCAGACGCCCAAAAGCGTGTGTGAGTTCGAATCTCACCAGGGGTATGAAAATATGGCAGTGTGGCGCAATGGTAACGCATCCGGCTGGAATTCGGAAGATCAGAATGGCTGATTTGCAGGTTCGAACCCTGCCGCTGTCGTTTATTGTAAGGCTGGGAAAAGCTAATCCCGGCTTTTTTGCTGTAAAACCTATAACGGCCTCAGCATCTCCATAATTATTTTGAAAAATAAAATAAAGGAGATGCGGAACATGGAAAAAAGCGGATTATCAGATATAAAAAAGGAATACATGAATAATACGAAGGTAAGCCAGGTTATCAGCAGAAATGAAGGGTTGATTGATATAGGGAATTTCGATGTAATCGTTAACCCGCAAAACAGATTAACCACAATCGTCAATTTATTGCATGAAGATCAACATGTAAGGTATACAGGTGACGTCACGCTATATGATATGGCAATTATGGATGCCATCTATACCTTGCACAAATATGGGCATGACAATTTTACGCTGCAGATGGTGATGCGTGTCATGTCCGGGAATGATGAACAGGGTATGCTGGAAGAGCAAAAGGAAAGACTTGCCTACGAAATTGAAAAACTGCGGCATATTGATATATTGATCAACTGCACAGACGAACTCCGGGCGAGGAAAAAAATTGGAAAGAACGCTACAGTCACTTATGAAAGCTACCTGCTTCCGTTGTCAAAGGTGGATGTAAGGCTGGGAAATCAGATTACGGTAGAAGGGTATAAGCTTTTGGAGACACCGGCTTTATATACATACGCTGAATTGCTTGAGCAGATTGTCGATGTTCCGGTGCAGGTATTTAAGACACATAAAAAACTGCCGGATACGAATGAAGCCATTGTCATGAAAAGATACTTAACAAAACGGATCGCCTTAATGAAGAACAAGAAAAACAAGATGGTAAGCAGAAAAATCAGTTACCAGTGGTATGACCAGAAGACCCAGACAGAAAAAGGGTTATACGCTGTATTGGGATATAAGAGTGAAGATTATGCATCAAAATCCAGTTGGTCGAATAAAAAGAAAAAGATTCATGATGCGGTTTGCAAGATATTGGATACTTTGGTAGAAGAAAAATATATTGCCGGATACCATGAAGTGAAGGAGAATCGGTCCATCGTAGGTGTTGAGATTGTATTGTGAGACGCCTAAAAAGTGATGAACAGATGCCTAAAAAGTGATGAACACACGCCTAAAAAGTGATGAACATACGCCTAAAAAGTGATGAACTAACCGGGTCAGAAAAGTGCCTGCAAAGCCAGTAAAATCAAGGGCTTGCGGGCATTTCCGTTTTGGGGTGTAGGTTACTGTAAGTAGTTGTAAGTAACCGTATAGCTGGGCTGCTTGCCAGTGGCCTGGCAGTCGCAGCCGTAGCTCCTAAAAAAGGCTAAGGCAGATGTCGTAATAACATCAATGGCGAGAGCGATTATCGAAAAACACTTAATCCTGCGGTTCCATTGACCGTGGAAACACACACCGGTTCTTGGGTCGATGAAGGCCAAGCCTAGTGGGACGACATAGAATCAGAGGATGGTGTAAACAAGGTGTAATGGGAGGGTGTTGTAAAGTGCAGAAACGAATCTTGATGACGTACTCTCCACGAAAATGGCACAGGGGTCTGTCTGGAACGTCGTCTCCTTATTTGTGATCCGCTAATATCCGCCGGAGAAAGTATCGTGGTCAGCCAGGGGCTTTATCGAAACATCATGCTTCCAGGTAGAAGTCGATTACACTGGAAGGTAAATATCGCTGATACACGGTTCCATTGATCGCGGAGGGCATGCACCAGTTTCGGGATCGATGAAGGCCAAGTCCAACGGAACCGCATAGAACCAGAGGACGCATAAACCAGGTTTAACGGTATGGAGTTGTAAACTGCAGAGGCGAATCACGATGATCCGGTTCCATTGCTCGTGGAGAACTTACACGGATCGGATTTGTTGATATGCCTATTTCCCCAGACCGAATTCGCTGATACGCCCGCTTACACGGGCTAACCATAGCGCCCTAACGGGCGAATCGTCCGCCGTGCTCAGCACGGCTCCCGTCCATTACGAGAACCCTTGTCTCTGTGGGAGGTTATTCTCAGAGAGGATAGTCTTTCTCTGCCATCCGCTCCGGCTCGGGCTGCATTCCCTCGCTATCGGAGCTAGTGTTCTGGCACTTACAGTTTGCAGTTTTGATAAAAAGTAACAGACAGTGCTTTTACTCGCAGTCTTATTGATTTGCAGGATTTTTCGTAAAAACAAATTGGGCTAAAGTACGCCAGAACCTTGCTGTTTCCTGTTTTCAGAGGAAGACACTGTTTCCGAAGGAAGGTACTGGTGCAGTCATACTTACAGTGCCATTAAGTCGTAAAACCTATAATCCCCAAAATCCGATGATAATTATCGTGACAATCATTGGCCTGTCAAGATCTGGCAGTGCCAGACAGAAACGGAGGCGGTATCATTGGACGATAAGGATAAACAGGAGTTTATCGCATGCAACATGGAAAAACGGTTCTCCAGCTTTATCGGGATGTACGGGATCCGGAACAATCCGGCAGTTTACAAAACGCATTACCCTACAGGATTTGCGAAATTGGACGAAACATTGGGCGGAGGATTAACCTCCGGCCTGCACTGTCTCGGAGCAATCTCCAGCCTTGGCAAATCAACCCTGGCACTGCAGATGGCTGAAAACATGGTTTCCGAGAACATCCACTGCATTATATTTTCGCTGGAAATGAAGGCCATGGATCTGGCAGCAAAGGCAGTCAGCCGGCAGACCTATATCGGCACTCAGGGAGATCTGAATCTTGCGAAAACATCGGATACTCTTCGGAACGAAATGGCGGCTGCCCTTTTCTCGGACGAAGAATGGGAAACCATAGAACGTGCGTCAGCCGCAGTGGAACAGAAGAGCCAGTATATCAGCGTTGTAGAGTGTGGATCGGATCCATATAACGTGGACAGGATCGGCAAATATGTGCAGGATTATATCCAGGCGTTTGGGGTGAAACCTGTCGTGGTAGTGGACTATCTGCAGATCCTGGATCCGCCGAGGACACTAAAATCGGCTCCCGATAAGCAGATCGCAGACTATAACCTGAAACGTCTGAAAGTCCTGTCGGATTATTTCAGCCTGCCGGTTATCCTGATCAGCAGCTTCAACCGGGAAAATTATGACGCGGAAGTGACGTTCAAATCGTTTAAGGATTCCGGAAACATTGAGTATTCCTGCGACACGGTCATGGGGCTGCAGCTTACAGGCGTAGGAAAAGAGGGCTTCGACGCAGAAACGGCGAAAGCAAGGTATCCGCGGGAGGTGGAACTGAAGATACTGAAACAGCGTTATGGACCGGTAAATGCGAAAATACCATTCAGGTTCTACACGAAGTTCAATTACTTTGAAGAGGTCAGCCGGAAGTCAGCATCAGTTCCCCCAAATAGCACTCAGCCAGCCGGAAAGCGGAGGGTGTATTAAACTGCAGGAGCTGACTTTGGGCAGGCGTTTATAGGACTTTACATTGTACATTGGAACCACTGGCTTACAGCCGTTACATTTTAACCAGCGGTTCAATGACATTCCAAGCTCCATATGGTATGATAATGGACACGAACCAGTGGTGCTGTCAATCAACTTCCGGTTGAATGACAAGGCATGGGATGGAGCGTATAATAAGCGCATGAGGAAAACGAAGGGAGGAGACGCTCATGAAATACACATCATCGGAGGCTAATAAACTGCTCCGGCGGCTGAATGAAGAGAGGGATGCAGTTCTGGCGAAAGAGCAGAAATGCAGCACGTTCCTTGCGGCAATGGGAGAAGACCCGGAATCGTTAAGACCGCAGTATGACTATGCGGCTGTGCAGAATACGCTTGAAATGCTGAACCGGAAAATCCGCACCGTAAAGCACGCAATCAGCCAATTCAATCTGACGCAGACCGTGCCGGGATTTGATATGACCGTTGACCAGATGCTGGTCTATATTCCCCAGCTGACGGCAAGGAAGAAGAAACTGGCGGTTATGAAGGGCAGGCTGCCGAAGCAGCGCAAGATCGAAGACCGGTTCGGACATACCGGCGTTATTGATTATGTATACACGAATTACGACATCAAAGCCGTGGAAGCGGATTACCATACAGTGGCTGATGAACTGGCGAAGGCACAGGCGGCGCTGGACACCCTGAATAATACAGTGCTTATGGAAATTGATGCATAACAGACTTACCGGGGACTTTGGAAGATGCGATAATAGTGAACCTCCTGTTGAGATAAAACCAGTTTATCGTTACCATTACGGTTTCTCGTTATTTGCAGTTATTGACATGGTTTATGGTTTCACTTTCTGGACTGGGTACCGCAAGTGCCATAGCATTGGAAAAAGTGCCGAAAACTTACCTGTGGAAACACAGGGCGGCGGAAGTACGGTTCCATGCCGCATTTTTGAGGAGATAGATGGAAGCAGCAAATTATATGAAACTGAGGCGGTGGTCTCTTTGGCAGTGCTGTTATGTGATCGTTGACGTGCCGGAATATCTGGCGGATAGTCTGTTTATACAGGAGCAGGTCAGAGTCAGCTTTGGAAAAGAATACAGCAGGAAGGGTTCTCCGTATGTGCTGATCTTCTGCCGGGTCAGGAAAAAGGATGAGGACCGGTTCCTCCGGGCGCTTGACAGACTGGAACAGAAGATGCTTCTGATGGGATATACGGATTATAGTGAATTCTGCAGCCGATTATTTGCGGAATTTGGAGAGATAAAGGCCGGAGAGAGGCAGCCGGCAGCAGCGAAAGCGGAATCGTAAGGAAAAAGTCATAGCATTTACGGAGCGGAAGGGTTATACTGTCTGCAGAGTGTTACGGGATGGAGGATGAATATCAGGAGGAGAACCAATGGAGCCAGTATATTTGTCAATCCAGCAGGAAGCAACCGGAAAAAGGATGCGGCAGCTGATCCGGGAGAAGGGATATTCCGTGCGGGATATCCAGGAGGCAATGGGATTTGAAAGCCCGCAGGCGGTCTACAAATGGCTGTCCGGGAAATGCCTTCCGAACCTGGACAATTTCCTGATCCTCAGCAGAATCTTACATACCAGCATGGAAGATATCCTCGTCGTTGACGGGGATATTGCTGTTTTCAGGAATGAGGTGAGGCAAATGAAATCTGTGTGGAACCGGGAGGATTTTTATTGGGCGAGGATCGATGGAAAGCTGCCCGGGATGATCCGGATGCTGTGCAAAGACTTGAAATACTGCAGACAACGGATCACCAGGGGCTACTCAGACCGGGATGTACGGAATATTCAAAAATGGTTTATGGATGTGGTGCCGGATATGTTGCAGCAGTTTAGGGATACGAGCCGCAGCAGTCCCGGCATACTTGGAGAAAATTATACAAATGAACAGGGAATTCTAGCAAACGACACCTGCCATGAAGAGTGGAACCGGATCCTGACCGAGATGCTCCGGCTATTTCGGGAGGCAGACGAACATACCTGCCAGAAGAAGAATCCCTATGGGGAAGAACATTCTGCCATGTGGAGTGAATTTTCTGAGCGGTTCGGCTTGATCGGAGAAAAACTCCGGACGGAGGAAGAAAAGAAGGATCCCCGCTGGATAAGGGCCCATTTTCCAAGTGAAATTCCGGAATATCAGGAACTTGACCGACTGTATTGGGAAGAAGAGAAAAAACTGGAAACATACCGGGATGAATGTAAAGATAAGGCGTTTGAGATGTTCTCCAAGTGGTTTTGGCATCTGTGGGATTAAATTTCAGCGTTTGTAAATGGCTGTTATAACATGCGAAGGAGAAAATGAAGATCATGGACAGATATGCAGAGAAAAGAAAACAAAGGACAGCAGTATTTGAGGACACAATGGCGTGGATACGGACAGACCGGAAACTGGCAGAAGCAGTAGCGGACAGCCAGGCCGGCACAATCCTTTACCGGGCGGATGAAATGCTGCCGTTATCGGTGTCGAAAACCCGTGCTATGAAAGTGACGGTAACTACAGAGAGATCCTTCGAGGCGGCCATGCGGCTAAAGAGAGAACATCCGCAGAGAAAAATGACCGTGCTGAATTTTGCGTCTGCAACAAATCCCGGCGGCGGAGTGGCAAGGGGAAGCAACGCACAGGAAGAGTCCCTGTGCCGCTGCTCTACGCTGTATCCATGCCTGGATACGCCGTTTCTGTGGAGTGAATACTATGGTTTCCACCGCGGCAGGCATGATGCAAGGTATACGGACGCCTGTATCTATACGCCGGGCATTCTGATTGTAAAAACAGATACGGATATGCCGGAACGAATGCCGGATACGGACTGGTGCAGGGTGGATATCATCTCCTGTGCGGCGCCAAACCTGCGGGAAAACCCGTATAATGCCATGAATCCGGGTGCTGGGGAAGCGGTAAAGGTTTCACCACATGAATTAAAGACGCTGCATCAAAAACGGGCGCGGAAGATTCTGAGCGTGGCTGCGGCGAATGGCACGGATTCCCTGGTTCTGGGCGCTTTCGGCTGCGGAGCTTTCCAGAATCCGCCGGAAACAGTAGCAAAAGCCTATCAAGAAGTCCTGACGGAATATGAGGGATGCTTTGATGAAGTGGTGTTTGCGGTTTACTGCACGCCGGGACATATGGAGAATTACAGGATTTTCCATGATGTAATCGGAAAGCGGTAGACATCGAAAAAACAGCCTCCCAACCAGAAAAGGAAGGGAGGTTGTCCGGGTTCCGGTTGCCGTTTACTGGAACAGGTCATCGTACATGGCAAGCGCAATGCCGATTTTTGTCCGGCGGAGGCTGTATTCCTCGATCCGGTTGAAGAACGGCTTCCCAGTTCTTTTCTCATAAACCATCTTGGACTTCCAGCAGATGTCCGTAAAACGGTCCGTCAGATCAACAAGATCCAGAAGGATCAGGGCGGTATCCGCTGCCGGAATGTCAGGACCGGAGATAAGGGCCTGCCAGCTGTCATGTATGCGGAACGACATATGCTCCAGCTGATAATGCAGAAACGGATCGATGGCCTTTAAGAGTTCCAGATTCCTGGGGTCGTAATAGTTCTGTTTCATACGTATCCTCCTCACAACGTAAAAAACACAGGCTTGAACCGGAATAGCTCCATGCCTGTGTTATGTTTTTGCTACGCTGTAATTATGGGGATGGATACCGTCTGTAAAAGACGGGAGATCATTATGCTGGTCTACAGAAAAAAGAGCAGACATACGGCAAGGATGCTGTCATGCTTGCTGAAATTGACGATGGGTTATTGACAAGGCGGAACCGTATTGATATACTGAAAACTGTAACAGAAAACCATGTTTTGAAAGGAGGACAACCATGACATATTTTTATTTCGCAGCAATGAACAGAATAGCAGCAGGTAACAGTGAGAGGATTGTCCTCACGGAAATTTACAGATAAATCCGGCAGTATTAATGGAATTCGTCTGCCATAAATTCTGATCCGTTTGTTGATTTGGACAGTCCTGCATCTCTGAAAAGAGGTGTTTTTTTGCGCCCATTTTTGCAGAAAGCACCACAGAGGAAGGGATTTAATGTATGAAAATAGTAAACGGAATCTATACATCTGCAAAAATTTTCACAGATAACATAGAGGAATATGCACTGGCACAGTTACAGATGCTGTGCGATCAGGAAGCATTTCAGAACAGTAAAATCAGGATCATGCCGGATGTGCATCCGGGAAAGGTCGGCACGATTGGGTTTACGGCAACCGTTGGAAAGCGGATACTTCCCAATGTGGTAGGGATTGATATCGGATGCGGGATAACCCTTGCCCGGATCCGGCAGAAAAAGACAGAGTTCCAGCAGTTGGATAAAGTGATCCGGGATTTTGTTCCATCGGGGTATTCCATCAGACAGAAACCGCATCGGTTCGCGGGAAGATTTGACTTTACGGAGCTGACCTGCGAATATGCCGTCAACCATCAAAAAGCGGCCTGCAGCATCGGGACTCTGGGCGGCGGGAATCATTTTATTGAAGCGGACGAAGATGAGGACGGAAATTTATATGTGGCAATCCACTCCGGCAGCCGGCATCTGGGGAAGGAAGTCACAGAGTATTATCTTCGTGAAGGGCAGGAGTATTTAAAGGCAAAGGGAATCCAGATACCCTATGAAATGGTGTATCTGGAGAAGGAGCTGATGGAGGCATATCTTTATGATATTTCTCTTGTTCAGGAATTTGCCGCTTTGAACCGGGAAGCGATTTTAGACGAACTGGCAAACGGGATGAAATGGAAAGTAGAGGATATAATCTCCTCAAGCCATAACTACATTGACCAGTCCGGCCCGGAGAGAATTTTACGGAAGGGAGCCGTATCGGCGCAGGCCGGAGAGCCTGTTGTGATCCCAGTTAACATGCGGGATGGAATCCTTCTTTGCGAAGGAAAGGGAAATGAAGATTGGAACTGCTCCGCGCCCCATGGAGCGGGACGTGTATTAAAAAGGCAGGATGTGAAGGAAAATTATACGGTGTCCAGATTCAAACAGGAGATGAAAGGGATTTACTGCTCCTGCATCGGAACTGCCACACTGGATGAAGCACCGTTTGCTTACCGCGGACTGGAAGAAATCCAGGCGGCAATCGGGGACACGGTGACGATTAAAAAGAGGCTAAAGCCCGTTTACTGTTATAAGGATGGCGGCAGTAAGACTGGAAAACCGGCTGTCAAACGGGAAGGGGGAAGGAGAAGATGATTTTACAGATCAGCTCCGGACAGGGACCGGCGGAATGCGAGCTGGCGGTTATGCAACTGTATGATGCCCTGAAACGGGAGTATCCGGATATTACGATGCTTTCCAGGCATCAGTCAAGACAGGGCAGCGGCTGTACTTCTGTTTTATTCTCCGCAGAAAGTGATTTATCCGGCTTTGAGGGGAGTATCCTATGGATATGCAGGAGCCCGTTCCGGCCGAACCATAAGCGCAAGAACTGGTTTGTTGATGTGAGCGTCATTCCTGAGACGAAGAGCATCAGCAGAGAACAGGATATCCGCTTTGAACGATTCCACTGCGGAGGAAATGGGGGTCAGAATGTAAACAAGGTAGAGACCGGAGTGAGGCTGATTCATATCCCGACCGGAATCACCGTGACATCGACCTCAGAAAGAAGCCAGTCCGCAAACCGGCGGGATGCGATGAACAAGCTAAATGCGATTTTGAATCAGAAAGAGATGGAGGAAAAGCAGAAACAGGAAAAGGCAGCATGGTAGGAGCATACCCGCATTGTGCGTGGAAATCCAGTACGGGTATATGAAGGCATGGAGTTTAGAAGGAAAGCTTAAGGAACTATTATATTACGGAAATTCAAGGGAAAATTAGATTGACAGTCCAAGTAAAATCCCGTATACTGGAAGTACAAATAAATACTTTATAGGAAAACACCACTAGGGTGCAGTTTCTGCTTAAGGCTTATATGCCAGCAGAGGCTGTGCCCTTTTGTGCGTTTATGGAGCCTGAAAGGAGGATTCAAAGATGCTGAGACTGGCAGGATTTAAGTCGGATGCAGTGCAGGAAGTGATCACAGAACAGATGATATGGGGATTCAGGGAGATGTTCGGGATTAACAGCGGAGGGAAACCAGAGGAAGAAAAAGTGAAGGATTTTCTTCGTGGAGCGCTGCATATCAATACAGACGATGGCATATCAGAACTTAGTTTGCAGGGAATCACCGGGCGGCTGGAGAACATGTATAAGAACCTGACAGACAGAGAGCAGGAATACACGTTTGACGAGTTTGGAGAGTTTCTGATGGATGAGTGTCTTCTGTATTTCGGAGAGCGGATCAACGAGTCAGACTGGAAAGAATGCGGCACACCGGAACAACGCCAGGATATCTATGAAATGTGTCTGGCCTATGCGGATGACGCGGATCCGGAAGAAGACGATGGATATGATGCTGCGAAGGAAGCGGAAGATTTATGTCGGGCGATTTTTTACCTTCCAGAGCTGGCATATGGTAAAGGCCACGAAGACGTGCTGTTTTGGGATGGTGACTTTTTGTGGTATTGTGGCTGGAACGCTATGACCGGGGCACTCCGTATGCATGGATATGTACGATGCGCACAGTTGACGGAGAGTATGTAAATGAGCAGACGGATATCGAAGAAAAAGACAGGAATAAGGATACGCTCTCTGCTGGTGGAAAATGGTCTCAGTGTGGCTGAAATTCAGAATAAAATGGAGTTAGATTCTCCGCAGGCGGTCTACAAATGGCTGAACGGCACGAACCTGCCAACGGTTGATAACCTCCATAAATTAAGCCATATCCTGGGAGTCCCCATCGAGGAAATTCTGATAGCAGAAGACCAGGAAAATAACAGGGATGGATCAAAAGTGGAAAGGAAGAAACTAAAATGACGGAAGATAAAAAGCTGGAAGGCACTTTGTTCCAACTGGCGACTGCGATGAGGGAAAAACGGGCAAGAATCTATCCGTTCGGCAGGGATATTTACAAAAGCAAGATGGAGATCGCATGTGAAGCGGATCATGAATACATGAAAATGGACCTGACTGCAGAACAGAGGACTCTCATCGATGATATGTTGGAAAAACGCATGGATGCGGCCGGGTGCGAGCTTACGCTTACTTATATGTCCGGACTATTGGATGGAATCGTGTTTTTGCGTGATTCCGGATTCCTGGATATGTATATGATGGATGATACCTTGGACGGCAGTGACGTTGGTGAACGTGATAATGCGCGTTATCTGGTCGCTCTGCTTCCGAAAATGGACGGCTGCATTGCTGTCCGGGTGCAGAGCGTGGGTACGTTATCTGAGCAGCTACGGAACCTGCAGCATTACGGGGCGGAACTGAATGTGATTAGTCGGCCGGAGGATTATGGAGGGTATGGACCATACCGTTTTGCAGCATCTATGGAAGATTTTCAGAAACAGATAGAACATTACATGAATCGGGGTGAGACAGATGAAGAAGACAGCAGTGTTGAAGGAAAAATGGGAGAAGTACCAGAAGTTGCGCAGATACAGAAAGAGATTTAAAAAGACGGCTCCACCAACGGATTTGAGCGCCGTACTTGAGAGTGATGAGACAGAGAAAGAAGAGGCCAGACGGATGGCAGGGGTGAATTTTGATTTCTCCGAAAAGGAGTGGAAACGGATTGTGCATTGGCAGCGAACCCATAAATGCGGGTACCGATTAAAGAACGGCTGCCAGTACTTTGGCTGCGCAGGCGGCGGTTATACATACAGTTTTACGCCGACGGGACTTGGCACGATCTATGAAATACGGTGCGCCTGTGGTAAGAAAATGGAGTTTGCTGATTTTTAAAGAATTTGAAGAAATCCCATAAGCTTTAGCCTGTGAGTGGGATCTGTTATGCGAATTGAAACAACAATGCGGAAGGAGAATAACATATGGGAATACACGTGAATCTGGACATTGTCCCCCAAAGAATTTCACAAGAGCAGTGGCATGAGGTATATCAGGAGTCTCTAAAGCTGGTTGACGCTTTTCCATTTCTGGATGTCATTACGCGGTCAAGGAATGGTTATGAATATCGGTGCGGAACCCGGAGCAAAAGCAGGAGAGGTGTTTTCGGATACGAGTGCTATGCATGGTACAGCATTGGGGATATGGAGACCGGCAGCAATACGGAAGATTTCGAAATGTATGATGACCTCCAGGTGTATAAGGAGAGATTGGAAGAGGATAATGGGATTGATGTCCTGCTGGAGCGGGCAGACATGGAGGAAGGACGGTATCCGTCATGCGTGCGGAATGTCTTTGGCGGGAAAACGCAGGGAGAACGCAGCCATATCCCATTACTGGCGATTGCCTGTCTTTTAGAATCCAGGCTGCCGGAAGGAACTGCGGCGGTATCGGGAACCATTAATCTGGCCCAGTGCCGCCAGGCGGTGGATTGGGCGAACCAGTTTCTGGATGAACCGGTTACGCTCCCGGTGATATGCCGAAAGGAAGCATTGTATGAACGTCTTGCTGCAGCAGGACTTACTGGAGAAGAACTGGTGCAACAGATGCTGTGCTTAACCTTGGATGCCAAGGGGAGGCAGCTTGGGAGCTTCTTTCAGGAAAAACAGCCGGATGGCTGGTATGCGTATTTCCGCACAAGATTGAAGGCATACGGTTATGAGACAAGGGGATTTGAAACTATATTGAAAGAATACCTGGAAATGGGCGGAGATTTCTCAGATTTATGCCGGATGCTTGTGACAGACCCGGACGGCAAGCAGATTTCCGCCGAGGAATTCTTAAGGGCTATCATCCGGATAAAACTCCATGTGAAGGAGAAGCAGACCTATGATTTTACCCGCACGGATCAGCAGCATGCAGAAAAGGCGGAGGTTGATAGCATTGGGATGATGATGCAGCGAGTGTTTGGGGAGTTGTTCGGGCTGGGGAATCATAATGTAGATGCTTATATCCCACTGGAGCAGATACGAGCCGTTTGTAAGAAAGTGTTTGGTGAAAACTGCAACGTGGATGAAGTGATCAGCCGGGTGCTGGACGAGCAGGCAAAAGAGGATCAGAAGGAAAGCGTACAGTCTGTGCTTTACGACGGCAAATTGGAAGAGATGGCTCAGGCGCGGGAACGGGAGAAGAAAGAACAGGCAGAACAATATGATGTAGTGGATAAAGAGAATCTGGACAAGTGGAGCGCAGGCTACCGTGTAGAACCGCAGCTGGAAAAATGGCTGCTCTCTATCTGCGGACAGTTGCATGAGTTCTCGAAAAAGCATTTCGAGGATTTCAGAAGGCTGGACCGCCAGGAACGGGAGAACTTTTTTATCAGGAGACATGAACATTATATTTTACTGATGGATACCGTATGGGATCAGATCTGGGATGGAATCATGGATGATGAATACATAGAACGGATCCATGCGCTGTGGTGGGTAGACACGGGTACACAAAACGGGAATGACGTCTGCAACATGATGTACCGGTATCCGGAAATGTATCAATACTATTGGGAAGCCACACGCGGCTGATCTTAAGTGTATTAAGAATGAGCTCTGCGCAGGAAGAATGGGGCGGGCCGGAACAACTCCGGCCCTGTATGCCCAAAATATCAGACAGAAATGGAGGAAAACAGAATGCGGAATGAACTCTACCAGACGGCCGGGGAGGTGAATATCCCGGAAAAGAAAAAAGCGGAATTCAATGAGAATATTTTAAAATTGCTTTACATGGGCGGAATCCGGAAAATGGAGGAAATGGAGCTTGATGGGAAAAAGGTTACGGTCGTAAGCAAGCCCGTACCGGATGAAAACGGAATTGTCCGGTTTGATTATTCCATTTTTGAGAATTATAAACGGGAAATCAACACTTATGACATGAACACCTGTAAGCTGGATGCGCCGGACAGAGGATACCAGGAATTTGGAATCATCATGAATGCCGTGATGGTCATGCAGGAGGCATTCTCGGAGGGCAGCTGCTATTATATGGATGAAGGAAAACCGGGTGGAGTGGGTGTCTATGCCAGTTTTATCCATTCTTTAACCGGACTGAAATTGAGATTCCCCGGTAGAAGCAGAATATGGGATATGCGCCTGTTTCTCCATAATTCTGAAGAATACAAAGATGTAACAGGCAAGGATATCTTGGATGTTTACTCATGGGATTACTGTGACTTTTCATCGGAACAATTTATGGCGTTCCTCCATCTTGGACGGAACCTTTCAGCGCCTGATGAGCCTTTTGAAGGCGGGAAAGCAGACTTTGCAGAAGCGTCAAAACATGCGGTTGCCTATCAGATTCAGGAGAAAATTACGCAGCTTGTGGAGAAGGGAGAAAGCGAAACCCTCAAGCGATATTTAAAGAGACTGCTGGATTTGGAACGGAAAGACAGAGCGGCACTTGCAGCGGAAGATACTGTATACGGGGAGATTGCGGAGGCATCCCTGTATCTGCTCCCGCCCATGATTGTAAATGCATTTGCCATGGCGACAGGGCAGAAATTCTGGGAAACATGGGATTCCATGGAAATAAAAGGGTATTCCGATATCATGACCGAAGAAAAGCATAAAACCGATCCGGGAGAAGAAAAGGATTCCATACCCTTTTACGAAATCATCCAGAGAGAGGCTGAGGACGAATTTATTGAGTATTGGGGCGGCCAGGAATTGAAACTTTCCGATGAGATGAAGGAACGCTTCAAGGATTGGGCAGAACGCTTTCCGAAGATTATTCCCGATAAAAACTTTGATATGGAGCAATTGCTGGCAGAGATTTTTGCCGAACTGGAAGAATACGGGAACTGCCGTCTGGCGGACAAGCAGTTTGTTCTGGACTGTATGGTGCATAAAGAAGACGAAAATTACCAGAAGGCGTTGTTGTTACTCAAAGAAATCGTAGAGGAAGATATGGAATATTTCCCGGAGCTTACGCGCAGGCAGGCGATCCGGTGGATCATGAGAGAATGCAGGGACGAATTCGATTATACCGAAATAGCAGCATTCCAATCACTGATCATGAACCATAAACACAGATTAGAGATTCTTGGATTCTAAGGAGGGACACCATGGGAACATTTGGAAGCTACAGAGGCAGCATGAAGATTGCGGAAGAGAAAAAGGAAATATTTAGCAGGCAGGTGGCAAAAATCCTGAATTACGGCGGGATGATGCAGTTTGAGCGGATCAGCATGTACGGCCATGAGATGGGACTATTAAAGCCAGTCGAGCTGTATCCGGGAGGCAAGGTCCGTTTCCATTACAATTATTTTGAGGACGATGCGTGGGAAACAGCCGGCTTCGATGCGGAAACAGCGTATTTCTGGTCAGAAAAAATTGGCGGTGATGAGTTTTGCGATGTGGTTACGGCAGTCCATGTCCTGTATGAATTATATGATGAAAATTCCGGATTTGCGGAAGTGGATGGAGATTTTATCAATAGCCGGTTCTATGCAGGCTGGCTGAACCATCTGCTGGGAACGGACTTTTCCGTGAAAAAGAGGTTCCGGTTATGGAGAAACTTTGAGGCGTATGCGCTGCCGCGTGTTGGGGATTACAGCGATCCGTCTTCCAGAATCCTGATGGACATGATACCGCAGGGACTCCGGTATGTGGCATGTGGCGTGGAATTTGCCGACCTGATGAACATCATGGAAGGCACAAAAATGCTGACAGAGGATGAGGTTGTTCCCGGAACCTATCCGGCGGATGTATACGGATGCAAGAAAGCTGTGGAAGCTTTCTTAAAGAGGGATTCTGGCAGCGAAAATGTCCAGAAAATATGGGAACTGATTCGGAAAAGTAAAGCAGAACGGGAACATGTAAAGGATAAAGGACTTGCGGATATTGCGAAATTCAGTCTGTTCCTTCCGGCCAGAGCGATTGTATACCTGACAACAGAAATGAAACAGATGAGTTTCTGGAAGACATGGAAGGAACTGCATGACAGCGTTTATCATGATGAGGTCATGAAAAAGTACGCGTCCGATGAACTGGAGGCAGAGCGCCGGGAAATGATTGAAGCACCGGTTCCACCGGTCAGAACCAGTGATTTTCTCCGCCAGGACGGCTCATTTACCTTTTACGATACGCCGGAGGAATTAAAAGGAAAGCCGAATTATTATATCTCCGATGATGACCGTCTGTATTGGTGGGACGGCTCCGATGAAGTCATTATTTCAGAGAAAACAGATCAGTGGCTGAAGGAGCTGGCACAACGGCATAAAGACATCATGGAGCATATGGATGAGACCGAGGCCGAACCGGATTTCATGAAGGAATTTTTATTCCTGATTGCGGATATCGACCAGTTTTACAAGCGTATCTTCCCCTTTCAGACTATGTTTTACGAATTCCTTCAAAATGGCAGTAAGAAAGAGTACAGAGTGGCAGTGGAACTGTTAAAGGAGCTTGCCGATGAAAACAGGGAAGATGGGAAAATCATTGAAAAAGCGAGATACAGCTGGGATATTACCAGCCGAAACGTAACCCACAACGTGGGCCGGCTGAGGTTGAAACGGTATTTTGCCGTTATGGCAAACAAGGAACTGCGGAAGAAATATTTTGAATTTTAACCAGAGGAAAAAACAGGGAGAGGATCGGATGGTACAGAAAGCGGAGCGCATGTACAGGTGGTATCTGGCAGGTGATCACGGAACACTCATGTTACATGGTATGACGCTTTCCGGGAAACGGAAGCAGGCAAGGGTGTTATATGTTGGACTTGGGAGGAAGGATACCATCCTCGTACATACGAAAAAGACAGTCTATGGATGCAGCCTTATGGATGCCCGCTTCTCCAAATTTGACCAGACGGGAGAAAGGGCAGTGCCAGGATTAAGCATTTATGGACTGATGCCGGGACGTACCATTAATCTTCCGCCGGGATTCCATTTTTAAGACAGTAGGGAACGAGAGGAGGACGAATGGATGGCAGCATACACTGCGAAGGATATCAGGAACTTAAAGAAAATGATCCGGTTTGTTGAAAACCACAATGCCAGCATAGAGGAAGAAGAACTGAAAAAAGAGCTCTTTGAGCTTGATTTCGGCGTTTTAGCAGAAGAAGAGGATATGCTCTATGCGCTGTTTACGCCATTTCCGAAATTCTGTGAAGAATGGCGTTCTGAGGAAAGCGAGAAGAATGCGAAAATGGGCGCGATTAAAGATTCTTATAGGGGACAGGACATCGATGAACTTGAAAAGGAAAGGGTAAGAGCCATAAACCGGATTAAGGAGAATCATGGCGATCCGGCCGCACAGTTTGAGATCATTGAACAGATATATGAACAGCTCGATGAAGCTGCCACTGTAATATCGAGAAACAGGATTGTACGAGGCGAAATGAAGGCATATATGCGCCTCTGTTTCCTTGACCGGCTTTTGAAGGATAATGTTCCTTTTATGAAGATCCTGCAATATCTGGACCGGAATGATATGGATGATATCCGCGATACTTATCGGGCTGCGTTGCGGTTAAAGGAAGATCTGACACTGACAGACGAGGAAACAGCATTGATCGAAAGGGTAAAAGCAGAATGGGAGGAAAAAACCGTATTTGACTGGGAAGGGAATGTGATAATGGGCAAAGTCATGAAAAAGTTTGCTGAGTATGATAACGATAACGAAACGGAGTAGATAGTATGGCAGTATATATTACAGGTGATACCCACGGCGATTTCTCCCGGCTTGGCATCTTTGCAAGAACGATGGGAATCCGGAAAGAAAAAGGGAGAGAACGGGATATCTGCATTGTCCTGGGGGATGCGGGACTGAATTATTTTGGTGATATCCGGGATGTAAAAACAAAGAACGAAGTATCCAGACTACCGTTTGACCTATTCTGCATTCACGGGAACCATGAGATGCGGCCGGAAACGGTGGGAGGCTATGAACAGGCGAAGTGGCATGGAGGAATCGTATACAGGCAGAAGGAATTCCCGCACCTGCTCGTTGCACGCGACGGCGAGATATATGATTTTGCCGGAAAAAAGACGCTGGTGATCGGCGGCGCATATTCGGTGGATAAGGATTACCGGCTGGCGCATGGATACCGGTGGTTTCCGGATGAGCAGCCCTCGACGGAAATTAAACAGCGTGTAGAAGGGAAATTGAATGAGATTGGCTGGGAAACGGACATTGTCCTGAGCCATACCTGCCCCCTCAAATACCAGCCGACAGAAACGTTCATTCATGGCTTGGATCAGTCCAAAGTGGACAGCACAACGGAAATTTGGCTCGATGGGATCGAGGACAGGCTTAAGTATCAGAAATGGTACTGCGGTCACTATCATGTGGATAAACGGATCGACAAGGTCGAATTCCTGTTCCAGAGCATACGATTGTTTGGGTAATACAGGGTTCCCGGCAGCGCAGAATACGAATGGAGTGAAAAAATCATGAAAATCAAAAAAGGAATGGAGCCAGTTTACAAAGGATTTTCCGGACAGTGCATGGAAAATCCATACGGAAAGGATATTTTGGATTTCACAAATGATTGGGCGGATCAGATGGAAACGGATATGGAGAATGGAATTTGTTTCAATGATTCCGCCAGAAAAACAAAGAAAGCTGCGGATAAAGCCGGAATCCCGGTGCATTTACAGGAATGTGCCTTTGCGGTTCTGGATCTGGTATGGGAGTATGGGGCGGAATTATGGCGGTGGGAAAACTCGCAATCCCAAAGACAGAAAGCAGGAGTCATTCTGGCAGGAGGACGGAGATGAAAACATTAAAATACTGGTATATCATCGAGCATGGAGAATATATGGCTGCGCACGGAATTGTTGGCGGCCATGAGCGGCTTCCTGATGGGATGAAGATTCATACATCGCAGATTGAAAATGTGAGTATACAGGAAGACGGAACGGTTCTTATAAAGACAAGAAACTCAGAATACCACTGCAGTCTACGGGATGCCCTTTATCATGAGTTTGACGAGAGAGGGAGAAAACTACTCCCGGAATTTGACATATTGAGAGATACCTATGAGAGAAAGCTGGAAGTGCCGGGCCAGGGAGATGGGGCATTGTTCGTATTTGATTCAGAAGCAGAATATTTTTTTGTCGGCGCTGCGTTCCGGGTTGGGGAGCGGCGAAAGAAATTCCGCAGGGCACCGGTACATCTGGGCATGTTCCAGGATTCCGTCCCCATGGACTGGTTTGACCAGATGAGTGGGAAGCATATCCGCTATGCGTATTTCCCATATCCGGGCCGGATTGAATTTTACGATTGGACAGCGATAAAAACCTACATCCGGAATGTGGGGCAGAAAAAAATCAAAGTAGTGATTTCAGGCAAAGAATATTTTATGGAACCAGGAAGGCAGATTTCCATTTTTCCAACATGGAATAAAAACGAACAAGGAGGAGAAAGCGATGACGGAGAAGTTAAATGAGAGATACGCGGAGGCCGCATTTCAGTTGGTTTATCATACGGAATTACAGAGACAGTTAAAAGAAGTGTTTCAGAGTTATCTGGACGGAGGATGGCTGGATGAAGCATCCGCGCTTGCAACGGAGTATTACCGCAGGACAGGCTCCGCCGAAGAGACAGCAAAGGTATTCGGCCTGACAGAAGACAGTATATGGATATGGGTCACAAAACAGGAAAAAGATGCGGGAATGATCGAATCCATGGAGATGGGAACAAAGCAGGCCATGGAAGCTGCGAGAGAGTATGCTGCGTGTTTTGTCCGGCTGGCACTGATGAATATGGGGTGCACGGAAATGCTGGAAAAGCTGGAGCAAACCGATCAAGCAGCGTTTGATGAGTATGTAAAAGCTCCATTTGTCCAGCCGCATTATATACCTTATGTACCTGATGGGGAGGCGGAAAGTGGAAAAGCTATATGATTATCGGACAGATCCCGGATTGGTGCTAAAGGCACAGGAACATTTAGACTGTATTACAGACAGACAGCTAATTCAGTTATCAGAGTACCTGTATCAGATCGAGCAGGAAGAGAGGGAAAAGGATATGGACTATATAAAAAATATGATACTTCCAGTATTGCAGAAATTTGCCGAGCGCGAAGAAGGAACGTTAAAGATCATAGACAGCGATATAAACGATATTTTTTCTGTTGTTATTGATCTGCCGTATAGTTTTGTGCTGGATTCAGGAAATATGGATGTAAGGCTTGCTATGATGATGGCTAATTACATATCGTTCAAAGCATCTGAGAATCAGGTGGAAATCGACTTGTCGTATAATTGTTGATGCATTAGGAGGGCGCGATTAGAAATATGGGTGCATATGCAGGAATCATTGGTCGTTTGATTATTGAGGAAAACAGAAAAGAAGAATTTACCAGAAGGGTTGCAGATGTTTTTAAAGCCGGAGGAATGGCAAAAACCGAACATGTCAGCATTGACGGAGGAAAAAGGGGGATTTTTCTCCTTGTTCCACCGGAGTCAGAGTATGTACAAGACGGTTTTACAGTAGATTATAATTACCTGGAAGATGACTGGTGGCAGCCGATTTCGTTTGATGCGAAAGAAATATATTTTTTAAGTGAAAAGATTGGAGGCGGTCAGTTTGCATGGACATATATCGCTGCTTTAATGCTTGCAGAACAATATGCAGATGGTGAATGCCTTACACGGTCAGATGACGTGCGTGTTCCATTAAGCGAAAGTATTGGATGGCTGAATTATTTGTTTCATGAAAATTATACTGTTGCAATCAGGAATGATGCTGGACGAATCATGCAGCTGTTAAAAAAATGCAGTTACAATTCGGAAGAAGCAGAGAAAATAGGGTGGGATGATATTCGTCAGTATATGGAAGATGGGAATCTTCTGAATGATGAACCGTTAGCTCCATTGTCTTCCAGCGAGTATCTTGAAGTGGAAGAGGATGATTTGATTTACTGTTGGAATGCTGATCGCAAACTCAAATTTTCGGATAAAATGAAAGACACCTTTACTGAATGGAAAGCGCAATATAATGCGATACTGGAAAGTGATGATTTTGAAACGATGTCCGGGAAGGAATTCTGCCGCAAAATGATGGCGGATGCGGAAAGGATCGACAATGATTTTGGAAGGATCATGGTTTGGCGGGATATGTTCTATGATTATCTGATGCATGCGGAAAACAGGAGATACCAGGCATCCTGGGAATTGCTTCGGAGATTGGCACACGAGTATGCTAAGGACAGTAAAGTCATAGAGTTGCAAAAGTGGATGGAAGCAAAACCATGGGAATTTATTAAAACTGAATTCAAGAGAAATGATAGCCGTATGTTGATTAAAAGATACCTTTCTACTTTGTATAATATAGGACTAAGAAAAGAAGTGTTTGGATTTTAAAAAAGCAAAAATGATCACAGACACAGCAAGATCAAAAGCAACCCTATCAATACAGTTATTATTTTTGACCGCAGTAATGTGGGCTGGCGGCAGATGTATTCAAAACCGCCAGCTCATGAAATAAATGTAAGCAGGAAGGATTATTTTATCGTTTTCGATTTGGGCAAGAATCTTTCCTTATATTCTTTTTTAATAGCACGAAAACTTGTTACTCCAATGGAATATCCGGATTCTTTAATATCCATTATAGCTCTGCTTTCCGGATAATCGTAGAGGTGTTCCATATGGTAAATAATGATTTCACGCACATTTTGAGGGATTGTATTCCAGTTTTTTGCAGGGCGCCCACGCTGCCCAGATGGTTCCGTGACCTTCATTTGGATAAGTTTTCTGCGTTCATTGCCAAGCTCGAACGCTTTAAGAAAGGCAGTGATCTTTGCGTAATCGCTATTGCTGGAACGTGAGTCTCCACTCTCTGGAACTTGATCGTGATAATTGATGTCAGCAATAATTAACTGGATTCTTGCACGGTGATAAGCATCTAAAGTGTTCCTTATCTTACGGTGAGTATGACCGATAATAAGGAGGTTCCGAATAATAAGTTGATCTCCGGCCTTCAAGGGATGATTTATTAGTTGTAGGATGTTGGTACAATTTTCACGGGCATATTGGTCAGGACCGAGCAGTCTTTCACGGGCTATCTTTTTCTCTTTTGCATAACTTAGTTGCTCTTTCATTGGTAAAGTATATTTTGTTTCTTTGATGTACATATATAAAGCCACTTTGTTACTCCTTTGTATGTTTTACATAATTTTACCTCAAAATAAACATTAAAGATATATGTAAAAAACGAATTTGTCAAAAAGTGAATTTTTTATAAATAAATCAATATATAAGTTAAGATAAAATAAATGAAAAATGCTTTGCTTTGTATTTTTAACGTGCAGGATTTTCCTAAAAAAGTTTTTTCCCTTACCATTGTTTTAGCGTTCAAGAAAGCGAGGAAAACGAATGAGGCAGAAAAGTGATAAAAGCAAATATAATGAAAACAGGTGTGTCGATAAAGGTAAGGATTATAAACCATGGATTAAGACAAACGAAGCGAAGAGTACTGCAACCGCTGCAATGATTCCGATTCCAGATGGACGGAGTGTAAGCACCTTATCCGGCGGGGAGCGCAATTTCTTTTACATTATGTACTTTAGGGATGACGTAAAGGAAATAGAAGAGCAGAGAGCTCTCGATATGAATATAATCGGAGATATCTGCAAAGATAACGGCTTTAAAAAACCATCTCGTACAATAACGACAGATTTCCTAATAACATTCACTGACCGGCATAAAGTTGCATACAGCCTTAAGTATTCGAGAGATATTTTGAAGGAGACTTCAGGAGAATATAAACTGTCTTCAAGGGCTTATCAGCGCCTGCTTGAACGCCAGGTTATGGAGATGGAATACTGGAAACGTTTGGATGTTGGTTTTAAATTGGTCTTCGGAAATGAATTAGATAAGAACTATGCAGAGAATATACAGACTGTGATGCGTTTTTGGAAACTCGATGATATTGATACAACAAATGCAGAAGACGTACTGAAGTATCTTGTCGCACATAAATTGTATCCTCTGGATTTAGAACATAAAATTGTCCATTTCGCGGCCGTTGCAAGAGAAAGAGAAAAAGAGATTTGGGAGGTGTTTCGAAATGTATAAAGAAAAGACAATGCCAGAAGTAAGTTCTGAAATGCAAAATAAAAGTACAGATATTGTTTATGATCTGGCTCAAAATGACAATGATGATATGCCTTCAATGCTTGAAAAGACGAACTCTGTTAGAGATCCGGAAGAATTGCAGTACAACATTAATATGAATCATATTGTACGCATTGATGAGGTTTTGTATCGAGTCATTGATATACGCCAGGAAAGCATCACAATTATAAATATAGAAGCCTCAAAGTTAGATATCTATTTGCTTCCTATAAATTTTTTGTTTCTTCTCTTAGAAAACGGAAAAGCAATGGTAGTGGATGAATATCAAGAAAGAGCACAGCCCATGGAGCTTCTTTCGGATTTAGACAAGGAAAAGATGTCTATCAAGCAGCAGGCGCTTGAACGATGTATTATCAGCATATACCCTTATTTTGAGGAACTGCAAAATGGTGGTTGCCGGCAGCAGGTTGAGAATTTGATGAAAGAATTGAGCATTAGTAAAACAACTGCTTACAGATTGATCAGAAGATATCTCCAATCAGGAAGGGAAATGGAGTCACTTATTGATCAAAGAAAAGGCTGGCAGAATAGAGAAAAATCTGAAAATTCATGTGTTTGCGGCGCTTATTTTAAAGACGGAAGCAAAAGTAAAGTACAAAACACACCAGAATTATATACCATATATGACGTATACCTTCAAATATACAAAAAACAGGCTATGTATGGAATGACTATAAAGGGCTGTTATATCCGTATGTTATCGGAACAGTTTTCAATCATTGATAATTCAGATGGTGTTACAAAAAGGCTTGTAGATAAAACAGAAAGACCATCTTATGAGCGTTTTAAATATTATGTCTTAAAACAGCTTGGAAAAGAAAAGCTGGATATGTTAAGGATGGGTGCCAGAGAATTTAAAAATAATAATCGTCTTCTTCCTGGTAACACAAAACAGGGCAGCTATCCTGGAAAAATGATTGAAATTGATGAAGTTGAAATGGATCTGGCTTTAGTATCAGCTTCTGATATGTTCCAAAATGTTGGCCGGGCTATCATGTATTGTGCTGTAGATGTATTCTCACACTGTATTGTTGCGCTGAATGTAGCGTTTGAAAACAATTCATATGAAGGCTTTACCGGATTAATGGAAACACTGTTGTATGATCATAATGTACAGACAGAAAGTTATGGAGTACATATTCCTGCTGAAACATTTCCTTCCAGATTTTTGCCAGCAGCTGTTAGGTGTGATCATGGGTCAGAATACGTCAGCAAAGAATTTGAACGCGCAATGCGTGAACTCAATATAGAAATCAGTTTAGTTCCTCCGGGCATGGGCAGTATGAAACCGCTTGTAGAACAGAGCTTTCATCAATTCCAAGAAAAATTAAGAACTGGTGTAATCGGTAACGGAGTAATTTTAAAACGGGTTGATTCCAAACATTATGACCAATCTGTATTAACCATATATGATATCAGAAAGATTGCATATCTTTATGTTGAGTATCATAATACAAGGCTAATGGAAAACTACCCTTATACAAAAGATATGGTAGAAAATGGAATTCAGCCGTCGCCTGCTTCGATTTGGAATTATGGTATGAGGAATTACACGAAACCTCGTACTATTACGGAGATGAACGTAGACAAGTATCGTTACGCTCTTTTGTGTGGAGATAGAAGGTTTACGATTGGTTTTCGTGGAATCCGGTTTAAAAATCTATATTATTATAAACGCATTGAATGGCTCGACGAGTTAATGTATAACACAGGCAAAAAACAGGAAGAAATCCAAGGAATACGGTATGATCCAAGAAGCATTAACTCAATATATTACATGAGAAATGGTATGTTGGAGACAATTCCTTTAAGCGAATTCAGGGGTGAAAATGATTCATTCAAAGGAATGAGTTGGAAAGAGTTGGATGAGTGGCAGAAGAAGAAAACTGCGATGGTAGATCAATATCGTGAAAGCGATTTAAACAAGCAGATTGAATTGCACGATGAAATGAGGGCTGTTGTAGAAGATGCTAAAGCAGCACAGGGAGTAGGAAAACACAAGAAAAAAGGGATTAGAGATGCGAGAAGACAGGAGCGCAGCCGTGTTAAATCAGAAGATATGCTTTCAATAAATGCTGAATACGAGACAGAACAGATAGTATCTGGACAGAATTGTATAGGGGAAGCAGATTATGATGAATTGGGCACAGAATCTTCCACAGATGCCATTAACAGGAAAGAAACTCGACTGATTGGAACTGAGAAAACAGAGCAGGAAATAGTCGTTACAGATGCAGATAGTATGGAAGATTTCAGTGATCTGTTCCCCGATAAATGGAAGAGAGGTAAGCAAACATGAAATACTTAACGTCAGTAGAATTGGATTATATGGAAATTGGAGATGTTGGGAATCTCTATGACGACGTTAATAAGTCCTTATCGGATATTATCCCAGCGCGATATACACATTGGGGTATTTATGACGGAAATCCTGATATTTGTGCACTTCCTAAACCATATGGTTTTCAGGCAATGTGCGCTGTGAACACCAAGTTAATTGAATATGACGCAGATAAGATCAAAACAATGCCATTATGGGAGCAGCGTTTAGAGTTACTTAAAATCAAACAGCTGCGTTTCCCAATGGAATGGCATGACGATCTTGATAATTCTGTTGCGAGTGCGTTATTGTCATCTTATTCTTCACGCAAATTGGCAATCAATGAGTTTATGGATGACTTTGAGATGAAACAGGATATTAAATCGGCAACAAAATCAGGAATTTCGGGAAGTGTACAGGGATTAAGTGTTATTGGACCATCCGGTGTAGGAAAGTCCTGCGGCATCGAATTGATTACGGCAAAATATCCACGGGCAATATTCCATCAATTTCCAAGGCTGGGATACAGCTATGTTCAAATACCAATTATTTTAGTAACTGCTTCAGCGAATAGCAATATGGGTGCTTTATATCTAAGTATAGCAAGTCAAATTGACGATATCCTTGGAACGGGAGATATGCACCTGAAAAGGATCAGGACACTTAATCTTGGAAGAATGGTTGAAGTTATCAAAGCCTATATTAATCGATATCACGTCGGTATGATCATTATCGACGAGGCTCAATTAATCGATTATGCAACAAATAAGCAGGCTTCCTTTGAAACAATGCTGACTATCACAGCTTCTACGGGGGTGGCATTAGGAATCGTTGGGACAGAGGAAACCATGAATAAATGGGGAGAATTGCTTCGGATCCACCGCAGATTTGGAACGCGCATAAAAGCAGACAGTTATTGTTCAGATAAAAATTATTTGAGAAATATCATTAAGAGAATCTGGAAATACCAATGGGTCACTCCTAAAATGGAATTGACCGTTGGCATAATAGATACATTGGTTGAGGAATCCTTGGGCAGCATAGATATGCTGACGAGTATTTTCATGATGATGCAATATGAAATTATGAATGGCAAAGCTGACCATGCTGATGTAACTTTTGTAAAGCAGGTTAGCAACAAGTATTTTAAAAAGATGAAGGAACTTTTAAATGAGTCCATCACTGAAAATGAAATCAATTTTAAAGCAGCCAGAGAGGAAATAGCTAAATTTGTACATGACACTTCAAGAAAAGAACAGGAGCTGGAGAGAAGGAAGGCGCTGGAACAAATTATTGCAGAAAAGGAACAGTATGATCGGGATCAGTGTCTCAGAGATGTCTTAAATGCAATTCTTAATTGCTATGATTATACCGAAAACGTAATTAAGCAGGCATTTGTAAAGGCAGAGAAAGACGAAAAATTTGGAAAACTGAGTATTAAAGGAAAAACCAGAGCTGTACTGTCTATATTAGAGAAACGGGGTACAAAAAAAGAAAATGAATATACAAAAGCTAAAAAAACGGACAAGCCAAAAACCAAACAACAAGATAACACGTCATTATTAAAAGAGCGACTGGCATCAGCCATAGAAAAAGAAGAGGTTCCAGCATAGGCAGGAGAATATACATATGATTATACCGATTTTATTTTCACCTTATCAGGATGAACTGATATACAGTTGGTTGCTTAGACTTGCATTTGCAAATGGATATAGGAACATCCTCCAGTTCTATTGCAACTACTTTGCACTGCAGCCATTTACTCCGAAAAGGACCAATATACCATTACGAATGGACTATGTTATGAATTTGCAATTGGTTACGGAACGTTTTTGCGAAATGCAGGTATTTCCGGATATACGCAAAATCATGAAAAACATGACTCCGTATTATTCAAACTTATTGTTTTACCGTTATGGTGCTCAAGCAGAAAAAGCATTTTCAATTTTGTATCAGGCAGATTGGATTTGTGCAAAACCACAACACGATTTTAAGAATTTAAGATTTTGCCCTGACTGTATGAAGGAAAAAATGTATTTTCGAACATGGCATCAGCTTCCGGGAACCAAAATATGCAGTGTGCATAAAAAAATACTCTACAAAACAAAGTCCCATAAAGATACCGAAATATCAACATTGATAAAAAACAGTTGTCCAGTAAGTGACGAAATAAGAAGTGCTGATTTTGAAGTGAGTAATTTTACGAAAAGCATGTATGATAATCCGCTGTTCATTAGCTATGACGGAGTTCTTGAGATAATCCGGGAGAAAATGGAAAATCAAGGATACACATTGGAGCGGCCTTACGGAGGGCTTATTGAAGACATGAGGCAGCATGGTTATGTGGATCTTTTGAGCAATTGCGAAAACCCAGATAAAAGTATAAAAGGGAGCTTGAAGGGCAATTCCGTTATGCTGACAGATAAATTAATGCTTCTGACATTTTTGTTTCGTGACTATCAAACGTTCCGTAGATATGCTGATAAATGGAATGGAGAATTAGAACCGTACATAAAGAAGATCGTGGCTGGTAAATTTGAATTAATGTCAAATTTTGAACCGATTATAAAATTAAAGTGCAGGGCATGCGGATATGAATTCCATATACATCCATATGATTTAGCTTTAGGCGGCGATTGTCCTATATGCAGCCAGAAGCGAACAAAAGAGGAAAATATAAATAGGCGGCTTGCATTGATTGGCGATGGAGAATATGAATTAGTTGGGCAAATGAGCAGAACGGATGGAAAAGCAATAGTCTTACATAAGGTTTGCGGTAAAAACAGAAATATATCTGTAAAGGAAATTATTTGGAGGGAACGGGAGTGCGGTTGCAAATATGAAGCTGATATAAATCAGATTTGTAAACAGATCAGCACTGCATCAAAGGACTTCAGGTTTGTAGAATATTACGGGAAGAGACAGTTTAAAGGTTTGACAGGACGGCACGTCTTACTGCAGCACAAAGCTTGTGGAAAGATGTTTACGGTCGATATCAATTCTTTCCTGATTTCTCCATTTTGTAGGCTTTGTGAGCCGCCCAAGCACTCAAAAGAGACATTTGTGAAAATGCTTTGGGAAGCTGCTGGGGATGAATACGAGTTGGTATCAGAATATAAGAGTCTAAGAGATCATGTAACTATACTACATAAAAAATGCGGCACATTAACTGAACTATCGGGAAATTCGTTACTTGCGGGACAACGTTGCATGTTATGCATGCCAAGGATAAACAGAAGCGATGCAGAACGTATCTTGGAGGAATGTACTGGCGGAGAATATAGTATTATTGATAAAGGCGGCCGACGAGGCTGGTTTATCGTAAAAAATTCTGCCGGAGATACCATGGAGATGGATAGCAGGATGCTCCTTCAGGAGCTTAGCAGACCAATACCGGGGAAGTTTATAAAAATCCGCTATCAAAAACCTGAACTTCCGAAAAGAACACTTCAGCGTGTATATGAATATGTCAGGAATGGATGTAATCAAAGCAGCGAAGGAACCTGGGTGTACAGTGGTTCGTTTGATGGAATTAGAGAACAAGGTATATGGTCTGCGTTACGAAAACTTGTTAAAATGCAATATCTTATCCGCTTAGATACAAGAGTATTTGTTTTAAATAAAAAAAGGCTGCCGAAGGAGGAGCACGATGATTATACCAGTATGCAGGGCACCATATAGAGATGAGTTGCTCTATAATTACATATTATGGTTGGCAAGAGAAAATTTGTGTATTTCAAAAGAATCCGCTGTCGGGACATTTGTAGACCAATATCTCTTTCCACAAAAGAAACGGTCTGAAACAGTAGAAAAAAAATACTCTGAGCGCATCTCCACAATACCTGGGCTCGACGAAATTGGGAAACGGTACAGTAATATGCAATTTTTTCCAAAAACAATGGATATTATAAAACATATGACATCATTTTGTGTTTTAAATATTGCACGCTCATATGGATATCAGGTACAAATATCCCAATTTCTTCTTCGCGAAAGAGATAATGGTATTCTTCAGATACCATATATTCAGGATGATGTGGGATCATTGAAAGTTTGTCCAGAATGTTTAGAGGAAGACAAACGGAACTATGGCGAGGCATATTATCATTTGAGCCACCATCTTCCAGGAGTAAAAATCTGTCCCAGACATCATGTCACATTAATGACCATTGAGAAAGACAAAAATGAATACCTGGATAATAAGGATGTATTGAATAATGTGCAGAAAGTCTCCTTATTAGGAGAATTCGATGCCGAATTGCAGTATGCAAATTTTTTATATGAATTATACCAAAATCCACCCGTCACAGATCTTTATGAAATTAAGAAAGTTTTGATGGACAGATGTTTGGAGATGGGCTACCCGAAGGATTTTCCTTATGGGCAGCTGGAGGATGATATTAGAAAAACCGGATATGATAAGATGTTTTCTGGGAAACCAACTGAACGAATAAGAAAAATTTATGCACAAGATAAAGTACTTGCAGAAGATTTGTTTGTATTTATCGTATTTCTGTTTAGGGAATATAATACATTCTTGTCGTATTTAGATCAAAGAAAGATTGTGGAAGATTTCTTGCAGATTATTGATGGGAAGTTTCAGTTATGTTCTCCGTTCGACAGTATAGTATTGCTGAAATGCCTACACTGCGGAAATATGTTTCATATTCATCCTTATGCGATTAAAATTGGATGTGGATGCCCGGAATGTGACAAGGTAATTTTGCCAGAGGATTATATTAACAAGCAGTTATCCAATATCGGGGATGGAATGTACGAACTTATGGAACCGTTCAAAGGGTATGGTGTTAAACACAGGATTCTTCATAAAACATGCGGCAAAGAAGTTAATATGAACATATCTGAAAAAATATGGTTGGAAAAGACTTGCTCATGTGAATTTGGTCTCAGTTTTGATGAGGTACAAAGGAAAGTTGATCCATCCGGTAAGCAGTACCGTTTGATTCATTATGTAAGAGGAAGAAACGGCAATCAAGATGTGACCCTGGAACATGCTCAATGCAGAGGCCGCTTTACTATTGGACTGAGATCTTTTATTGAAAAACCATTTTGTCGAAAATGCTATGAAAACAGTCCATATAGAAAAGCGTTTGCAAAACAAGTATATGACTTAGTTGGAAATGAATATAAAATTGTGAAGCCATATGTGAATGAGAAAACGGCAGTGCAATTAGAGCATACAAAATGTGGAACAATCACTGAAACACTTCCTGATAATTTCCTTCTTGGGAAACGTTGTGAACTTTGTACTCCGATCATAAAAAAAGAAGATATGAAAAATATCATTTTGGAAAATACGGGAGGTAACTATAAGGTTGTCAATATTTTAAAGAACAGCATTATTGTTCGAGATATGGACGGGTTCCTGACAGAAAATACAACCCACTACTTTATGCAGGAATTGATGCGTCCAACGCCGTCGGTATACTTCAAAGTAAGAACGGGAATCCCTCAACTCCCGGAAAGATTGCTTGGTAAAGTATATTTAATGATAAAGGAATGGTGCAAAGATCATCGGCTATGGATTATGGCCGATCATATAAAAGAAGATGAATATGAGGATGTTAAACTTAAGATTTGGACATTGATAAAAAATGGTTATATTTACAGAATAACGGAAGGTGTTTTCAGTGTTTACAATAATGTATCTTTTGAAGATTATATTGAGGAACGATACTTAAAACAGAACGATAATATAACTGGGCTTTATGCTTACGAATCCGCTGCTTGGCACTATGCTGGGATTGGTGAACAGCCAAAAGAAGAATATATTTTTTATAATGATGAATCATCACCGGATGCAAGGAAAATAAAAACATTAGGGAAATGTTTTCGAGTAAGAAAGTCACCGGTTCCAATAACCAGAGCGAATCAGAATATTTTGATTGCTTTAAACTTGTTATTGCATTTAAGCAAACATCCCGAAGATATCGATGCCGTAAAGATATATTTTTCTGACCATAACGTTACGCTGGAAGACATGAGATATTACATCGGACTGTATCCAAACAGGGTAAAGAAAGTACTTAGAGAATTGTTTTAATATAAATTTCAGTTAGCGTATCACATTCAACCGCTGATGGTTGTGTGTTGATACGCTTTTTTGCAACATCATGCAAGATTTTATCTACAGCAAATAAGAAAACAATAATAGAAATACAGATGGTACTGTTACGGATATAATATCTCTGTTTTATATATAATGTGTTTTTGTAGAATATAGGCAGAATAATAAAAATGAGTGTTTTATGTGTAATTAACATAGTTGGACTTTAAGGTTTATACTGTCTTATATCTAATTTCTATTTTATATATAGAAATTAAGATCGTTATTAAGGATATAATTCATATTGATTTAGAAAATAAGGATATCATCATTTTGGATGTAATGTATAATGGAAACGCCAGTTTTAAAATTCCTATTTCATGTGTTAATTTATCTCAACATAAACAGAATTTCCAGGCCAATTCTGGAGAGGTTTGATATCTGCGCTGAGGCAGCGCCCGTATCCTTTTACGAATTAAACCAGGAAAATGCGGCCAATGAAGACTCTGCATCCATACGAAGCCGGGTGGAAATGGCGAGAAAGATACAGAAAAAACGTTTTGAAGGAAAAAAGATACGGTTTAACAGCCGCATGGGCCAGAGCGAGATTAAACAGTTCTGCAAACTGGGCAGAGAGGAGCAGGCCTTTGCACGCCAGGTATATGAGTCCAGAGGGATCAGTGCCAGAGGTTACCACAAGGTCTTAAAGGTAGCCAGGACCATTGCTGACCTGGCGGGAGAGGAGAATATTCAGCGGGAGCATCTGGCAGAGGCTTTCGGATACAGAACATTGGAGGAAAAGCTATGGGGTTGAGGGGAGAAAAAGGGGCTGGTCATTTGAGAGAGAAGGTATACCTCCACTGGCTTTGCAGCGCCCCTTTTCTGGGAGCAGTATCCATACGAAAGATCGGAGAGGCAGCAGGGAATTTTCAGAATGCATATTATATAGAAGGAACAGAATTAAAAGACAGAGGGATTTTCCGTTCAGAGCAGAAAGCCAAGGAATATGACGGGTGGAAGGGGGAATTTTCAAGGACAGAGGAGGTGTACGAAGGACTGCAAGAGCAGGGGACCCGGTTTTTGACCCCATTGGATGGGGAATATCCCAAAAGACTGCTGCATATGTATGACTATCCTATGGGGCTTTATGTTAAGGGGGAACTTCCGGCAGAGGATCATCCTACAGCGGCTATCATTGGCGCCAGAAACTGCACTGCTTACGGTCAGCAAGCCGCTAAATACATAGGGAGGGAGCTGGCAGAGAGCGGTGTGCAGATCATAAGCGGCCTTGCCCTGGGAATCGATGGAGCAGGACACGCAGGAGCTCTGGAGGGCGGAGGGAAGACCTTTGGCGTTCTGGGCTGTGGTGTCAATATTTGCTATCCGCGGACAAACTATACGCTGTATGACCGTATGCTGTCCCAGGGAGGCCTGCTGTCAGAATACCCGCCCGGTACAGCACCTATACCCCAGAATTTTCCAGTACGAAACCGTATCATAAGTGGCCTTTCTGATGTGATCCTGGTGATCGAGGCCAAAAAGAAAAGCGGTTCCCTTATTACAGTGGAGATGGGCCTGGAACAGGGAAAGGAGATCTTTGCAATGCCAGGACGGATAAGTGATGCCTTGAGCGAGGGTTGTAACAGCCTGATACAGGCAGGGGCGAATATTTTAACCTGCCCATCCGATGTTCTGAATTATCTGGGGATTTTTCACAAAAAAGGGGAAAATCCTTGTGAAAAAGCTGAAAAGGGACTTGCAAAGATTGAAAAAATGGTGTATAGTGTGCTGGATTCCGAACCCCGCCATCTGGAGGAGATCGCATCCAGATCAGGTCTTTCTGTCAGTCAGTCTATGAATGCCCTTATGGAGCTGGAGCTGGGAGGCTATGCAGTGCGGACTGCGGGTTTATACTATATCCGTGGGATCAGATAAACGGAAACCAAAACACAGATCAAGCTGTGATAGAAGAATATTGCAACGGGAATAAGGAGTTTATAATGGCGAATCATCTGGTTATAGTGGAGTCACCTGCAAAGGTGAAGACCATTAAGAAATTTTTGGGGGCGAATTACGAGGTGGATGCATCGGGAGGGCATGTGAGAGATCTTCCGAAGAGTCAGCTTGGCTTTGATGCAGAGCACGATTATGAGCCAAAATACATTACAATCAGAGGAAAAGGAGATATCCTGGCAAAGCTCCGCAAGGAGGTAAAGAAGGCAGATAAGATCTATCTGGCAACGGACCCTGACCGCGAGGGAGAGGCCATATCCTGGCATCTTATGAAGGCATTAAAGCTGGATGAGGTAAAGGGAAAGGATGTATACCGTATAAGCTTTAACGAGATCACAAAAAATGCAGTAAAAGCGTCATTAAAGTCGCCGAGAGCCCTTGACATGAACCTGGTGAATGCCCAGCAGACCAGAAGAATGCTGGACCGCATGGTCGGATACCGCATCAGCCCGCTTTTATGGGCAAAGGTAAAGAGAGGCTTAAGCGCAGGCAGAGTGCAGTCGGTAGCCTTGCGTATGATCTGTGACAGGGAGGATGAGATCAATGCATTTATCCCGGAGGAATATTGGAATCTGGAGGCATTTTTCCAGCTAAAGGGCAGCAGGAAGCCTCTTGTTGCGAAATACTATGGACCGAGGGATGCAAAAAACGGAAAATCCACCATACACAGCAGGGAAGAGCTGGACGCAGTGTTAAAGGAGCTGGAAGACTGTTCCTACGAGGTGGAGGAGGTAAAACGCGGAGAGCGTGTAAAAAAGGCACCTATCCCATTTACCACCAGCACACTTCAGCAGGAGGCATCAAAGGTACTGAACTTTTCCACTCAGAAGACCATGCGCCTGGCCCAGCAGCTCTATGAGGGCGTGGAAGTCAAGGGACATGGCACGATCGGCCTGATCACCTATCTGCGTACGGATTCCACACGTATTGCGGAGGAGGCAGATGCAGCAGCCAGAAGCTTTGTGAAGGAGCATTATGGGGAGGATTACGTTGCTGCTGGTGAGACAGCAAAGAAGAGCAGCGGAAAGATACAGGATGCCCATGAGGCGATCCGTCCTACAGATATCAGCCTTACACCGGTTATTGTGAAGGAATCCCTCCAGCGTGACTTGTTCCGTCTATATCAGCTGATCTGGAAGCGTTTTACAGCAAGCCGTATGGCGCCGGCTGTTTATGAGACCACTTCCGTGAAGATCGGAGCAGGAAACCAGATGTTTACCACCTCTGCCTCCCGCCTGACCTTTGAAGGCTTTATGTCTGTTTATGTGGAGTCAGACGATGAAGATGAGAAGAACCAGGCTTTGGGAAATATTGAAAAGGGCACATTGCTTACGCTGGATAAGCTGGAGCCCAGTCAGCATTTTACCCAGCCTCCGGCACATTTTACAGAGGCCTCTCTCGTAAAAGCAATGGAAGAACAGGGAATCGGACGCCCAAGCACCTATGCCCCTACCATTACCACTATCATTGCGAGAAGGTACGTGGTAAAGGAGAACAAAAATCTGTATGTGACAGAGCTGGGCGAGGTAGTCAACCGCATTATGAAAACCTCTTTCCCCAGTATCGTGGATTTAAGCTTTACCGCCAATATGGAGTCCCTTCTTGACCGGGTGGAGGATGGCACCGTTGCATGGAAGACAGTCATCCGAAATTTCTATCCGGATCTGGACGAGGCAGTGAAGATTGCAGAGAAAGAGCTGGAGTCCGTCAAGATCGAGGATGAGGTGACAGAGGAGGTCTGCGATCTCTGCGGCCGCAACATGGTGATCAAATACGGCCCTCACGGGAAGTTTCTGGCATGTCCCGGCTTCCCCGAATGCAAGAATACAAAGCCCTATCTGGAAAAGATCGGTGTACCCTGCCCGAAATGCGGCAAGGAACTGGTGCGTAAGAAGACAAAGAAGGGCCGTTTATACTTTGGATGTGAAAATAATCCTGAGTGCGATTTCCTTTCCTGGCAGAAGCCTTCCATACAGAAATGCCCGTCCTGCGGCTCATATATGGTAGAGAAGGGGAACAAGCTTCTCTGCGCGAATGAGTCCTGTGGCTACCGCATGGACAAAAAGGAAGACTAAAGTATCAAAATATTAAAATAATCGAAAACTTCAAAAAACTATTGTTATTGCTCAAGAATTGTGCTAAAATTCAATTATTAGTGAAGCATTTTTCGGGTATACCATCTGGATAAGGAGGTTTTTGATTATGAGCGTTCAATTGTTGGACAAAACAAGAAAAATAAACAAGCTATTGCATAACAACAATTCTCATAAAGTGGTATTTAACGACATCTGCAAAGTCTTGAGCGAGATCCTGCTGTCAAACATTCTTGTTATCAGTAAAAAGGGCAAGGTGCTGGGAGTAAGCATTTGGCCAGGAGTTGATGAGATCGAGGAGCTGATCGAAGACCAGGTGGGCGGCTATGTGGATAAGATGCTGAATGAGCGCCTGCTGAGCGTACTGTCAACAAAGGAAAATGTAAATCTGGCAACCCTGGGCTTTGCGGAGGAGAATGTAAAGAAGTATCAGGCAATCATCACTCCTATTGATATTGCGGGAGAGCGCCTTGGTACTCTGTTCATCTACAAGTCAGACAGCCAGTACGACATTGATGACATTATCTTAAGCGAATACGGAACCACAGTAGTAGGTCTTGAGATGATGCGTTCCGTCAATGAGGAGAACGCAGAGGAGACGAGAAAGGTCCAGATCGTGAAGTCAGCGATCAGCACATTGTCCTTCTCCGAGCTGGAGGCCATTATCCATATTTTTGAGGAGCTGGATGGAAATGAAGGGATCCTGGTGGCAAGCAAGATTGCTGACCGTGTAGGCATCACCCGTTCCGTTATTGTCAATGCGTTGCGAAAGTTTGAGAGCGCCGGTGTCATTGAGTCACGGTCCTCCGGTATGAAAGGCACCTACATCAAGGTGCTGAATGATGTGGTATTTGATGAGCTGAAGACGATCAAAGCGTCCAACAGCAATCTGAAATAAATATTATTAAGAAATTCATCAGCCAGTCTGCAAAAAATACTTGCATACTGGCTGCTTTTATGATATATTTGAAAGGCTGACAAAAAACACGTCTGTGGATTCTACGGAATGGTGCCTGTGACTGGTTCCAGGTCTTCCGGGAAGTACGAGAAACGGGCGGAAGCGGCCGGAGAACCAGCTTAAGCGGTTCCGGCGAAAAAACCAAATGGAGGAAAAGAACATGAGCGTTATTTCAATGAAGCAGTTACTGGAAGCTGGTGTGCACTTCGGCCACCAGACAAGAAGATGGAACCCTAAGATGGCTCCTTACATCTATACCGAGAGAAACGGTATCTACATCATCGACTTACAGAAGTCTGTAGGCAAGGTGGACGAGGCTTACAAGGCAGTATCCGATATCGCTGCAGAGGGTGGCACCATCCTGTTTGTAGGAACTAAGAAGCAGGCTCAGGAAGCAATCAAGACAGAGGCAGAGCGCTGCGGTATGTACTATGTGAATGAGAGATGGCTGGGCGGCATGCTGACCAACTTTAAGACCATCCAGAGCCGTGTTGCAAGACTGAAAGAGATCGAGACCATGTCCCAGGACGGCACCTTCGATGTTCTTCCTAAGAAGGAAGTGATCCAGTTAAAGAAGGAATGGGAGAAGTTAGAGAAGAACCTGGGCGGCATCAAGGAGATGAAGAAGCTGCCGGATGCTATCTTCGTAGTAGATCCTAAGAAGGAGCACATCTGCATCCAGGAAGCTCACAATCTGGGCATCACCCTGATCGGTATCGTTGATACCAACTGTGATCCGGAGGAGCTGGATTATGTTATCCCTGGCAACGATGATGCTATCAGAGCCGTTAAGCTGATCGTTTCCAAGATGGCTGACGCTGTGATCGAGGCAAAGCAGGGCGAAGTATTAGAGGGTGCAATGGAGCTTGAGATTCCTGTTGATACCTTTGAGGCAGAGGCAGAATAAATTAAACGCTTATATTTGGAGGGAAAAATCATGGCAGCAGTAACCGCAGCAATGGTAAAAGAATTAAGAGAAATGACTGGCGCCGGCATGATGGACTGCAAGAAGGCACTTGCAGCTACTGACGGCGATATGGACAAGGCTGTTGAGTTCTTAAGAGAGAAGGGACTTGCAGGCGCAGCAAAGAAGGCTGGCCGTATTGCAGCCGAGGGTATTGTAGCTACCACACTGACAGAGGATGGCAAGAAGGCAGTTGTTGTTGAGGTTAACGCAGAGACAGACTTCGTTGCTAAGAACGAGAAGTTCCAGTCCTTTGTAGCTGATGTAGCAGCACAGGCTCTGACAACAACCGCAGCTGATATGGACGGTTTCATGGCTGAGAAGTGGGCAAAGGATGAGACCCTTACTGTTAAGGAAGCCCTTGCATCTCAGATCTCCATCATCGGCGAGAACATGAATATCCGCCGTTACGAGCAGGTAGAGGAGGCAAATGGCTTTGTTGCTTCTTACATCCATGCAGGCGGCAAGATCGGCGTTCTGGTTGACGTTGAGACTGACGTTGTAAACGATGCAGTAAAAGAGATGGCTAAGAACGTAGCAATGCAGGCAGCTGCATTAAAGCCGATGTTCACCAACAGAGACGAAGTAAGCGCAGACTTCATCGAGCATGAGAAGGCAATCCTGATGGCTCAGATCCAGAATGATCCAAAGGAAGCTTCCAAGCCAGAGAAGGTAATCCAGGGCATGATCCAGGGCCGTATCAACAAGGAGCTCAAGGAGTTCTGTCTGCTTGATCAGGTTTATGTAAAGGCAGAGGACGGCAAGCAGTCCGTAGCTCAGTACGTAGCACAGGTTGCTAAGGCAAACAGCGCCAACATCAAGATCAAGAAGTTCGTTCGTTTCGAGACCGGCGAGGGCTTGGAGAAAAAGAATGAGGACTTTGCGGCTGAGGTGGCAAAGCAGATGGCTGGAAAATAATTGTTATCATCCCATTGAAAACAGGCCAAAAATCCGAATAAAAAAGGGAAAACAGTAGAAGAACCGTTTAGGACTAAGAATCCTTTACGGTTCTTTTTTTATTACCAATTGTCAATGATTTTGTGCTGAATCCGTTCCTGAACAGGTATGGATTCAGTGCCAGCTCCATCGCTTTTTTTAAAAATTGAAAAAATTGGGAATCTTAATTAAGAGAATTTTTATTTCCTCCTCTTAACTACTCAGATGCAGGCTCAGTTTTTGGGCGCTTTTTAGGGATAATGGGACTGCTTTTGAACGGATCTCGACATTCCGAATTTCATAGGGGCTGTTGCACAACTAAGGTTGACTTAGTTGTGTGGCAACCCCTTCTTTCTGCCCCCAAAACAGGAAACGGGTCCCAAAGGACCCGCATCCGTGGTATAATTAAGTATGACAAGTACAAAAAAATACCATAAGAATTATACCGAATTTCAAGATACTTATCAACTGGTTCTTCCATTAAATTTGGAAGGATTGATTCCTGAAGATGAATCGGTTCGCCTGCTAAGCCACATATTGGAGGGATTAGACTATCACAGTCTTTATCAGGCGTACTCCCGTGAAGGGAGAAATCCTGCAGTCGAACCCAGCCTCATGTTTAAGCTCCTGGTATACGCTTACTCGCAGGGGATCTATTCCAGCAGAAAGATCGAGCAGGCCTGCCGCCGTGATATCAACTTCATGTGGCTTTTAGCCGGCTGCAAGGCTCCAGACCTCTGTACGATAGCCCGATTCCGCACTCACTTTCTGAAAGAAGCCTGCGAGGATCTCTTTGGACAACTGGCCCGAATCCTGTTGGGATCCGGAGAAGCCAGCGGCAAGAACCTGTTCGTGGACGGGACAAAGATCGAATCCAGAGCCAACAAATATACCTTTGTCTGGAGGAAGGCAGTGGGGAAGCATGAAGCCAGGATGCAGGACCAGGTGAGTGGACGCATGACTGAGATCAATGAGGAGCATATCGAAAGCCTTGCGTTCTCACCGGAAACAGCGGCACAGTGTCTGGAGGAAAAGATGCAGTCACAGGGGATCGTCCCGGTACACGGGCGCGGGAAGCGAAAGAGCCGGATCCAAAAAGACCAGGAATACCTGAGGGATTGTCTGGAACGCCAGAAACGCTATGATACCCATAAGAAAAACCTTAAGGGGCGGAACAGTTATTCTAAGACCGATCCGGATGCCACCTTCATGCATATGAAAGATGACCACATGAGGAATGCCCAGCTCAAACCGGGCTATAACATCCAGATCGGGGTAGACAGCGAATACATCATGGGAGCAGGCGTGTTCCCTGACCGGAATGACATGAATACTCTGATCCCATTCGTGAGCCATATGGAAGAGACGCTGCGCCATAAATACGGGAGTGTCACTGCGGATGCCGGATATGAGAACGAGGAGAATTATCTCTGGCTGGAAAAGGAAGGGAAGACAGCGTATATCAAGCCATTGACCTATGAGAAATGGAAGAAACGCAGTTTCAGGAAAGAGATCGGCCGCCGAGAGAACATGACATATCTGGAAGAGGCAGACTGCTATGTCTGTGACTATGGCCGTATCCTGTGGAACGTAGGGAGGAAGAAAAAGACGAGCGTGACGGGATATGAGTCCTGCCAGGACATCTATCGCTGCGAGGACTGCACCGGCTGTCCCCATTTTGGGGGCAGATGCACCAGATCCCGAAAAGGGAAGCAGCTGTATGTGTCGAAAGTGCTGATCGCAAAGCGGGAAGTGTCCCTGAAGAACATTATGAGCAGGGAAGGGATCCGTTACCGGATGAACCGATCGATCCAGGTAGAGGGAGCATTTGGGGTGCTGAAGCATGACTACGGGTTCGACCGATTTCTGACCTGCGGGAAAATCAATGTAAGAATCAAGTTTCTTCTGCTGTGTATGGGCTACAACATCAACAAACTGCACGCCAAGATTCAGGGGGACCGGCTGAAAAGCCATCTCCATGAACCGAAAACAGCATAAGAAGACAACAGAAAAACAGATCGTTTATTAAAGTACGCCAAATCCCGGCCGAGATATCCACAAATGATATCTGAGCCGGGATTTCTGAGTTAAAAACGAAGGAGCGTTGCTCCTGACCCGAAATCATTCAGATTTCAGGTCATTGTGCAACACTCCCTGGGGTGGTGAAATGCGAGAAACAAAAATAGCCGGTTTTGCGGAAAAATTGGTAAAAATCTGGTACGACTGATATTTATACTCATGTGACAGATGAAAAATATCAGGAGGGGATTGGAAAGTTTGGACGGGCGATGGAGCCTGCCGGACAAGAAGATACAGCGGAAAATGTTGGGATGATGCAGATATTGCAGTGATTTGCATATATTTAAATCAGGAAAGGGTAAAAAATACAGACAGAGGATGAGGAATCTGAAAAATGCATAAACTGATTGAAAAAGGGTGTATGAGGTGATAAGATATTTATAGAAACAAGAGAAAGACTTTGTTGTAGAGGAGGTGACAGAATGGCTACGTCAAGTATAACTGATAATATCGTGATTCGTGATCCCAAACAAGTGGAGGCATTTGCAGATGCGGTTGAGAAAGCAGCCCAGAATCCGCTTGGACGCAGAACAACATCTGTCCGTATGGTGAGAGATAAATCTGAGTTTATACAGTTAATGGAAAAAAGGAGACAGCTGCATGGATAGAATGCCATCAGTGGAACAATTTGTTTGTGTTAATATAAACTATTTTTTACAAAGGCATAATGCCGAGTGAAAAGATTTTAGATTTTCCAGTGGATTGTAACTTCCTCACTGGTAGCGTCAATTTGTGATATGAGAATATCAACCACCTTGCGCTTATCGTCAAAGCTCACGGACTCCCAATCATCCAGATAGCCCGTAATGCTGTCAATCTGTGAAGCGGAAACGGAATTAGCGGTGAGGTCGGCCACCAGCTTTAGCTGCTTTTGACGTTCCGCGTCCAGTTCCTCAATCCGGTTATTTGCGTATTGCAGGAGCAGCGGGTTTGCCCCGGACAAAGTGTCCAGAAGTTTCTCGATCTCGCTCTCTGTCTTTGCAAGGGCAACACGGGCGGCGGTCAGCTTCGGATTATAGCTTTGTTCCTGTCCGCCTTTCAGCGTGTGGAATTTCTGCATCTTCTTAACCATCTCGCCGTACACAAACGCCTCCATGTTTTGCGTTGTCAGCGTACCGGCCCCCTCACAGCTCCCATTTTCCGCCCGCTGTTTGCACCGCAGGTAGGTAACGCCATTTTGGGCTCTCAGAGCAGCCAGCGCATAGCCGCAGCGCCCGCACTTGATTTTCCCGGCCAGCCATGTATTATGGCATTTGCGGCCATTCTGGAAAGAGGTGTTCTGTGACAGCTTGCGCTGAACAGTCAGCCAGAGCTGGGAAGAAATGCGGCCCTGGTGCGGGGCGATCACAAGAATTGGCTCCTCACCCTCGCGCCCTTGATAGAGATAGCAGCTGTTGTCCCCTGTGAACATTTCCGGGGGACTTTCAATTTTTACGCCCTGGGCCTTGAAGTATTCGTAGATGTCCATATCAGCCTGGACATAAACGGGGTTTCTCAGTAGTTTGGAGATAAAGGCCCGCTGGAGTGCCTTGTCATAGACCTTGATGGAGTGTTTGACAAAGTACCGTGTTATATCGCCATAGGAATTGCTCGGCTCCGCATACATTTGAAACATGAGCTCGGCAAAATCCATTTCCGCATTTTCCACCAGCTTCTTTGTCTTGATCCCGTCCATGACGATGGGCTCGGTATCAAAGCCGTATGGTGTCCGGCCACGCATATAGTAGCCTTTGGCACACCGGGAATAGAAAGCGTCCTGCACACGCATCTGGATGCTCTCACGTTCAAGCTGGGCAAAGACAATGCAGATATTGAGCATCGCCCGGCCCATCGGGGTGGAAGTATCAAATTTTTCCGTACAGGAAACAAACTCCACATCGTATTGCTTGAACAGCTCCATGAGCTTTGCAAAGTCCACAATGGAGCGGCTGATCCGATCCAGCTTATAGACAATCACCCGCTTAATCAGGCCCAGCCGGATGTCCTGCAAGAGCCGCTGGAAGTCGGGGCGCTCAATGTTCTTGCCGGAATACCCTTTGTCTTTGTATTCCTTTGCCTCACCGCCTTTTAACTCATATCGGCAAAATTCAAATTGACTTTCAATGCTGATACTGTCCTTTTTGTCAATCGACTGCCGCCCGTAAATTGCATCAATTCTATTATCCATAATTAGCTCCCTTTCTGTCCGTTGGGAGCCAACCTACAAGTATATTGTACCTCTGCCGCCCCCTTACAACAAGGATGACTCCGGTCTACCCCCGCTGCCCGGCATACTTGCGGAACACGTCAAACAGCCGCCGCTCGATCTCGCGGTTGTGCTTTTCCAGCTCCTGCGGGGAAAAAACGGGGGTGAGATTTTTGACGGTGATCGTCCGATCTCCGAGAACAGCCGTTTTGATTTCACTTTCATATTTGACCTGCGCCTGCATAAAATCCCTCCCATACAATCAAAGAATGTTTTGAAGCATAACAAAAGCCAGCACCACGAAAGTGCTGGCCTTTGGCTGGATATGTACCTCTGGACACTTTGTCCAGAAGTCAGTAAGGGCTTTCCTCATAGTGCTGCTGGGCCTCTTCCAGACTGCGGATGTCGAAAACCTCATAGAGTTCCGCCACCACGCGCCGGATGTCGTTGGGAGAAAACCCGCAGTTCTCCATAGCGTAGATGACATAGCCACGGCAGGCATTGTTGCTCCACGGCTGGGACAGCATAGCAGCCAACATAGGATCATAGTCCATTCTGGTATCCCTCACTTTCATAAATGGCGGGGAGCGCCGCGCTCATTTTCTTGCCCCGTCATAAGACAGCCATACTCGGCAGCGGCGCTCCCCCACAAAGGGGGCGGCGGCCTGCGGCCCCTGCGCCTCCTTTGCGGAGAAAACCTCCTCTCACATACCACCAGAAAAAGAGGGGTGAATGGAGATGATAACTTAGAAATTTTCCTGCAAATATTTTTTCATGCGGTCAATCCCGCATTTCACGGAGCAGCGGACGGCGCTCTTGTCCACTCCCTCCTCGCGGGCGATCTGACGGTAACTCTTTCCCAGGATCAAATGAGCGTCCACGCGGCGACCCTGGATTTCCGGCAAGGAGTTGAGGGCGTTCCACAGCCGGAAGAACAGCTCCTTGCGATCCATAAGTTCCTGGGGGCTGGGCTCGTGCAGGCAGGCGGAGTATTCGATCCCATCGTCACAATCCAGGGAATAATAAGCCTTGTTGTAGCGCACCCGTTCCGCATGGGCGGCCTCGCGCCGCTTACTGGCCATGAGTTCCTCGGCTACCTCGTCAGGCACCTCCACCAGCTCGTCCGTTAAGTACCAATAATAAAAATCTTTCAGATTGATCGTTGTCATAGCTTGTCCTCCATTTTGTTTCGGTTGATGGGTTGAGCGGAAACAAAATGGGGAGCTGGCGGGGAGCGGCACCCTGGGGAGCCGCCCCGCACCTCTGGACAAAGTGTCCAGAGGTCGGACAAACAAAATGCGCCTGCGTGACACAAGGCCACGCAAGCGCATGAAATGACAAATTCATTTATGTACTGCCAAATTTCGCATCCACCGCCGGACTGATCCTGTTGGGCGTATGGACTTTTTTTGACAGGTTAGGGGGATGGAAATGAAAAAAAGACACGGCGATACCTCCCGGACACCGCCGTATCCTTAAAAAAGGGCGACTTTAACACACCCCCCGTATTCTCATTTTTCAAAAAGAAAACGGCGGCCTTGTTTTTACAAAACCGCCGCTGGTAATGTAGAATAAGCGCACAAAATCGACCTGCCCGGCAACGGTTTTTTTCTTTTCCCCGTCGGGCGGGGCAGGCTGTTATCGTTTGTTATAAAGCAAAACAGAGCCGATAACATCCGAGGTTTTACCTCAGCGTTATCGGCTCTGCGTCTTAGCGTCTGGCTCTTTGATAACTGAAATATTTTGTTGTCGTACACTAATTAGCGTTTCCTGCTTACATTTCGGACAATACAGTGGGAACCGTTCAAGCACCGTGTCGTATCGAATACGCAGTCGTGTTTTACTGCCGCACACGGGACACATAATCCATTGAGTTTCACCCATGCCGAACCCTCAAAACAAATCAATACTTGAAAAGATTTTCTTGGATACAAACATAGAGAAAAGCCAAAGTGCGCCCCCGATCACCCAGAGCACGATATACATTACACCGGGAACGGCAGAGAACGATTGGGTAACTGTTACCGGTACTACGACAGAATTAGCCACGCTCATAAGTACAGGGCCAGCAACAACCAGCAGCATCGCAAACAGTTTTGTTTTTTCATACCCAAAGCGGTATTGAATGGGAAGGAATATACCCATGCAAATAACCTGAATCCAAAAAACAATGACAGCAGAGCGCACGAAATCAACAGCAGCCAACTGGGGAATCACTTGCATTTCGATACGGAATACCACACAGCAATAAAGATAAATCAAAAAGTAGAGCAGATACTTTTCCTCTACGAGTTTCCCTCTGTTATAAGGAGTGGCACAAAGCAGCGCCGTTGCTTTAGGATACATATTTTCCTTTTCGGAAACCGCAAGATTGAACGCGACAGAAGAAATAAAGACAGCCCCCGGAAGTGCAAACACTTCAAGCATTTGAGGTTGTTTCCAGACCAAGAGCACCGGCAGGCCCACCCCAATGAGAATAACCGCAGCCACATAGTTCTTTGCAATAATGCAATCCTTCTTCAACAGTTGTAAAATCATACGGGTTTACCCTCCTTCATGTGGGAAAGCATGATGTCCTCGACCGTCACTCGTTCAAATACAGCGTCCGGGAATATCCTCCTGGCTTCTTCCACTTGGTTGGTAACTCCCGTAAAACCGTATTTTGTTTGCTCCACTTTCAAGAACAGCTTTTTGGCTTCGGAGGGCAACAGGCCCTTTCCTTTTACGAGCCGATGGGTTTCCAACAGCATATCTTTATCTTCTTCAAACAGAATTTTGCCGTTGTCGATCATCACCAGCATATCCGCAGCTTTATCCAAATCGGAAGTGTTGTGTGTGGAGTAGAATACGGCCTTTCCGCCCTGATCCATAAATTCTTTCAAAATTTCAATGAATTGTTTTCTCACCAGAGGGTCAAGGCCACTTGTGGGTTCGTCCATAATCAGCAGCTCTGCATGGTGGGACAGCGCCAATGCCAATGAGAATTTCATTTTCATACCACGAGAGAGAGAAGAAATGGTCTGATCGGGCCTAAGAGAAAAAGCATCTAAGTAATGCGTATATGCCCCGTTGTCCCAATGGGAGTAGGAAGAAGCAATCAAGTTCTTCATCTGGGTCAAGGTTAATTCATCATAGAAAAATCCTTCGTCAAAGACGACTCCAATAGAATTTTTGAAAGATTTTTCTGCTTTCGATATGTCTTTACCCTTAAATTTTATGGTGCCAGCGTCATGGGAGATTAGGCGAAGAATGGAGCGTATGCAAGTAGTTTTTCCAGCGCCGTTTGCACCGATAAAACCTGTGATACAATCTTCATAAATCGAAAAGGACACCCCATTCAACTGAAAACCGGGATATGTCTTTTTTAGACCTTCCACCTCTAAAAGCGGTTGCATATTAGACCTCCTCATACAAAATATCCATCATCATGTTCAGTTCTTCTTTTGTGATTTTAAGTGATTTTGCTGTTTGAATCATATCCTGCATCTTCTGTTCAACAAGTCTGCGTTTAGAATCCCGCAACAATTCAAGATTGCTCGTTGATATGAATGTTCCTATACCAACTTGGCTGGTTACAAATCCCTCCTGCTCCAGTTCTTCATAAACCCGCCGTATTGTCAGAACACTTACAGACAGGTCATTCGCAAAGGTGCGGATGGATGGAAGGGGATCACCTTCCACCAGTTCCTCTTTCAAAATAGCATCTTTAATCTGATCCTTGATTTGCTGGTATAGGGGCGTATCAGAAGTATTTGAGATAACGATCTTCACAGGACTATCACCTCCTGTTCCGGTGTGCTGTTCCACAATACACACTATACACTATCATCACAATAAAGTCAAGGTTGTTCACTTTGAGAAATCTAATATACATGAAATAAAAAACTACATAATATAAAACTGTGTTTCGTTCTCATATTCAAACCCGAAATGTAGAATAATATAGGGTGATATGAGAATGTACCAATACGACAAACATCTTGATTTTCACGCCCTGGGCCGTGAGATCAAACGCAAACGGGAGGAAAAGGGCTGGACGCAGGAATACCTGGCCCAGCTTGTGGATCGCACCCCGCGCTCCATCATGTATATGGAGAACCGGGGCCAGAAACCAAGCCTCAATGTTTTTTACCAGCTTGTCACCCTGCTGGAAATTTCCGTGGATCAATTCTTTTTCCCGGACAAGCTCAACGGAGAGAGCACCTGCCGGAAACAGATAGATGTCATGCTCAATTCAATGGACGAAAAAGAGCTAACCGTAATGAAATACACAGCAGAGGGACTGCAAAAAGCCCGTGAAACGGGGGATGCGTAAGAGAAGCACGCGCCTCCGTTTTTTCATGCCATGTTGCGGGGGTGCGCGTTTTGGCAAGCAATTCGGGTGTGGCCACACTCCGAAATTTTCACAGGCCGCAGGCCCGTGAAAATGCTTGTTGGGGAGCTCCCCAAACCCGCTGAACTTCTGGACACTTTGTCCAGAAGTCCCGGCGCAAGCGCCTGTTGTCGGCGGCCCGGAGCTAACGCTCCTGGGCCTTATTTTTTTGCTCGTCCGCGTGGCCGAGCAGGTGATCGATATTCGCCTTGACTGCCACGGCCTGCCGCATATCCGCCTGGGCCTTGCGGTATTCCGCATAGAGGGCCTTTTTCTTTTCGGAGAGCTCCCGGTGCTGCTTTTTCAGCGTGTCCATTTTGGGGAGCTTTGCCCCGCCCAAAAGCTCACTCATAGCTGCCTTTGCCGCCCGGTAGTCTGCCAGCTCCGCCTCGTGCTGGGCCAGATATTTTCTGCTATACCGGGCAGCCTTGTAGCCGTCAAACACGGGCCGCGTCTTTGCGTACTGCACCACCGCGCCCATGAGCTCGGAGGTTTTGGCAAGGGCGGCCTCCGTGTCCCGCAGCTCCCCGGCCAGCTTGTGAGCCAGATCCACCGCCGCCTCCGTGCTGGATGCCAGCGCCGCATAGTCCATAAGATCGTGTTCCCGGAGATACAGGAGCGCGGCGGCCATCTGCTTTATGTTATAGACTTTGGCCCACCGCTCATAGGCCGGGCCCTTGCCCTGGGCCATGCGCTCTTGAATGTCGATGATCAGATTGACGCGCCGGGCCGGGGCCGGGCTGTCCTGGGGAAGCTCCGGGATGGGCCGCTCCCCGGCAATCGCCGCCCGGATGTCATCGGGATCGAAACCGGGGCCCAGGGTGGATGCCCGCAGGCGGGTGTACTTATCCTGCCCAGGGGCCAGGAACGAGATCGTGCCGCCCCGTCCATGCTTCACTTGAAAGCCGGACTCCTCCATGAGCCGCAGGAACGCCGGGAAGTCGGCGGGCTTTTTCCCCAGGGCCTCCACGATCCCCAGCCGTACCCGCTGCTGGGCTGAGGGGGGCTTTTCCCCGATCCATTGTCCATAGTGAAGAAAGCGGCCCTTACTGTGCTGCTTCGGATTTTGAATGACAGACAGCTCGTGCTCAATGCACACCCGGTCAGAGAGCCGCCGCACCGCAAAGCTGGAGCCGATGAAGTTATGGAATTTCCGGGAACAGTCCTGGGCGGTGGAGTTGTAATAAATGTGATTGTGAATGTGGCCCTTGTCAATGTGGGTACAGACAAAGAACTGATACTTGCCCTTTGTCCAGCGCATGGCCGTTTCATAGCCGATTTTGTTTGCCACCTCCGGCGTGACCTCGCCGGGCGGGAACGCCTGCCGGATCTGAAAGAACAGGGCCCCGCGCTCCACGGCCCGGCCCGTTTCCGCCTGGTACTGGCTTTTCAGCAGCAGGAACTCAGCGGGGGCGGATGCAGGATCACAGAGATAGGCAGACACAGCCCCCAGCTTTTTCGGATTGAGCCCATAGGCAAACCGCTCCTCCATTGTCTGGATGGCCGTTTTCCCAGCCGCTACCTTGTAGGGCCGGATGTAGGTTGTAGCGATAGCCGCACCTCCTTTCCCAGCAGAAAAAACGGGCGGCGGTCTGTTCCACCCGCCGCCCGGAACCTCTGGACAAAGTGTCCAGAAGTATCAGCTTGCCATAAAGTCCATCGCCGCATACTTTACCCCATGCAGGCGCTCCACCAGCCAGCCGCCCAGGGCTGGGAGCCCAAAGGGGGAAACCAGGAACGCCAGCACAAACATGGCGATGCAGCCTACTGTCTGCCCGGCCAGCAGGCAGAGGATCGCCAGCAGGGACAGGCCCACACACGCCACAACGCACACAGCACCAGCCACGCAGGACAGGAACGAGAGCACCGCCACGGCGAGGATCAGGGCCAGAATAAAGGGAGCCGCAATAATTTTTAAGATCGTCCGCATGGTTCATACCTCCTACAAAAGTTTGATATTTGCCTCTATATGTATATTATAACTCTGCGGGAGGGGGCCAACAAGGATGCCTCGGCTATCCCCACCTCTGGACAAAGTGTCCAGAAGTCGAGATAGCCGGGGAACGGCGCAGGGCCGCTCCCCGGCAGGTCAGAGCCGCACAATGGCGGAAAGCTTTTCCAGAAGATCGGACAGGGGCCGCCACAGCTTTTCATAGTCCCGCTGCAACGTCTTGATCTCCTCCGGGTAAATACCGCCGTAGGTGTTCGCCTGGATCGCCACCTGGTTTAAGTTGTTGGAGCACCGACGCTGGAGCGACACAAGCTCCTGGACGGGTGACAGGTCAACATGGAGCACATAGCCATTGAGGGCCATTTTCCGCATATAGGCCCCCATATTGCGGATACCCGCCTCGGCCATGCGCTCCTGGATCAGCGCCAGCTCCTCCTCGGACACCATCACATGAAGATGGATGGGGCGGCGGCGTTTCTTTGTCACCGCTCCTCCCGATCCAGGCTCCGGCTGGTGCGGGGCGGCTCCTTTACCTTGTCCAGCGCCTTGTCACGCTCCGGGGGCAGCGCGGGGATCGGCGTACCAAACACCCCGCAAAGCCGCTTCACTTCCAGATCAGCAAAATCCTGTTCATGCTTCTTGTCCATAATCGTCCTCCTATCTGTCGCCCCGGTCAGGGGCTTTCTTTTTGGGTGCGTCCGGGGCCCGCTGCTCCTGGGCTTCCCGTTGGGCTGCTTTCAGTTGTTCGGCAATCGGGCGGGGCCTGCCGCCCCTTTCCCGGCGCAGCTCGGAAATAACTGGGGCGGGACGGAGCTCATAGTCCGCCGCTTGCTTTTCTGTCAGCGGTTTGGTGTAGGTCAGATGGCCCCAGGCCAGGAACGCGCCGCCCTCTACCGGGACGCGCTGATCGTAGTTGACAATTTCATCCGGGGCATTGTGGGGCGGTTTAGGGAATGTCCCGATGTCCACCAGGCGCTGGGTGGAATAATACTTGTAAAGGCCGGGAGCCTCGACCTGTACGACCTTGACCTTGTAAAGCCGCTGGTAGTCCTGCACCCGGTCTGCAAAGTCCTTTTCCATAGCGTTCAGATCGTTGCCATAGTGCCCCCATTCATATTGCCGTTGGCCCTTTTCGTCATCGTAGCAGGCCCACGTTACATAGGGGGATGGGGCCGTGGGATGATGCCCCAGGGCAAAGCCCCGGCCATTTTCCAGCATAACAGCTTTCAGAATGGAATAGCCTTGATTTTTGTCCATTGTACCTCCTTTCCTGGATCGGGCAACTTCTGGACAAAGCGTCCAGAAGTCCCGCGCTAAAATGTTGACAGCATCCGGGCCAAACAGGGGCAGGCCGTAGAAACATACGGCCTGCCCCAAAAGCGGCCCCCAAAAGCCTTGTAAATGTAGGTTGTCATAAGGATTGTTGAAGAAATACTGAAAAATAAAGACTTATAGACAGTTACGGGTAAGGCTTGTAGTAAAATTAATATGGAATTGTAGATAGGCACATCTGATATTGAAAACGGGTGTGCTTTTCTATTGCTGTAAAACAGCATACTAATTCATTTCTGCTTGATTACTATATACTTATCAGAGCAGGATTTGTCAAGAACCTGTTGCGGAGCAATGCCTGCACTCTTGATAAAGCATGAACTGATAAGTATACTTCTGTCAGCAGAAAAAGAAGTAGTCTGAAAGGCAGAACAGGCAGACACCGTACGGAGTGCAAGGTGTCTGTCTGTCCTAGCCTTGCAGGAGTGGCATTAGCCACGACTGCTTTGCCCCTAGTATCTAACAGGGGGGCACAAATACAATAGGAAACAGTAATCTATATTCCCGAAACCCTGATGTTCTAAGGCTTTAACCAACATGGAAGTATATGTGATAAATTTGCAAAATGTCACATAACATTCATAATGCACCTTGAGGTTGCGAAAAAGAACTGAAAAGTTGATAGTGTTTGTAAATCAAGCTTGTTATAATTATTTAACAAGAGAGGAAGTGAACTAAATGAAACTATCAGAAAAAATACAGATACTACGTAAACGAGATGGATATTCGCAAGAGGAATTAGCGGAAATCTGCAATGTTAGCAGACAATCAATATCTAAATGGGAAGCCGATATTGCACTTCCAGAAACTGAAAAATTAATTATTTTAAGCAATACATTCAAAGTTACTGTTGATGTTTTACTGAAAGATTCTCTTTCAGTTGAGGGGATTAAGGAAGTGTCTTCCTGTGGGAATAATGCAATCAAAAAGAAAAAATCGGCTTTATTTGAGGGTGCGTTAATTAAAGAGAGCATTGAGGATGAGAATATATTAGATTATATTTATGTACACAAAGTTGAGTTATGGAATACTGGTGGAAAACCGAAATATTGGACAGTTATATTTTTTACTTCCGCTCAACCTGATTTCCCTGAATTAGTTTCAAAAGTAATGATTTCAGACGAAAATCGTGGAGGAAATTGGTTTGTTGATTTTAAACAGGAAAATATTAAATTCATTGTATTTAGAAACAAAATACTAAAATATGAAATTGGAAATGCTAAAGAGAAATCAATTGTTTGTGATGAGTGTCGCAAATTAGGAATCCCAGATGAACAAATGCACTGGCAAGAATGATATAGAATTACTAATTGGAGGTTCTAATGAAGAATAAGGTGTATATAGGCTATATTATTGATAAAAGCCAAAAGGATAAAACTATATTTAACAACTTGACGATAACAAACAAAAAAAGTATCTGGTTAGGCTTGATTATGATTTATGAAATTCAAGTAAGTGAAGACAAAATAAATACCGTAATTAATTGTTTGCAAAAAAATATGGTAGACCATATTGGATTTGTAAAACAGGAGTTTTATTTTCACTTTTATTGTGAGAATGAGTTGATTGTTGTTTATAGAAATAAAATATTTCATGCAACTGCTGATAAATCAACATGGGAAGCAGCTTATAATTATGGGAAAAGTTTGGGAATAAAGGAAAAGCAGTTAGATTTTTTAACACCCAGCGAAAACAAAGAACGCTATTTCTCATAAAATAACACGTATTCTGTCAATAACGATTTTAAGAGATTTGGTGAAAATCCTATAAGGTCAATACAGGAAGCAATACTGCATAGCGGTAAAGAAAAAAACCGTTATCCGAAGTATCGTTTTTATGTGCAATAAAATACTTAGACGACGGTTAATAAGCCGTCGTCAGACTGTAGACAAAGTCCCGAGCGAGAGCTCGGACTTTTCTACATTTATCGC
>NZ_JAJCIC010000022.1 GCF_020554865.1 Lacrimispora sp. 210928-DFI.3.58 | reverse complement strand
CAATTATCTCGAATTATCGAGTTGAAGGAAAGTCGACGAGTTATATACCATTTACAGAATACAAATGACAATGTATGATTTTTTCACCCACTTTTCTTCTGGATGGATTCCATTTCTAAATAAAAAATATACAACAAGGAACAAAATACCCAACATAAATGTTGATCTTTGCCCACTTCCAAGGGATACCACTAAATACACCAGATAAAAAAAACATGGTAATCTGAACTGCTTTTTACTCGGCATACAAGCTAAATATATGCTTAATGCCACCGGCATCATTAATTCAATTTTACTTATGGCATATAGGATCGTATTGCCTGATAAATATTCCGAATAATCAGTATAATAATCCCAATAACTATTAGAACTTATATATCGAGCAACAATCACCTTAGAAGCAACAGCAAATAACCATGTAGCATAAAACATGTATAATGAAATTTTCTGTAAAATCCTATCATTATTGAATGTTACTGTACTAGCTATCGACTTATTTTTTCTATTAAAAAAGATAAAGCCAATCAAAATCGTTAAAAGACTAATCAACAAGCACACATTAGAATGAATTTGTACATCAGCATCGAACACCTCTACTTTATATAAAAAAAACTGCTGCAAAGCTTCTCTTCCCATTAGGAATACAAAAAATGCAACCAGGAAAGCAAATAACATACTTCGCTTTCCTAAATCACACAAAGCGAAAAACAGCATATTTGTCCAAATTAACAATGTGATTGTAAGCAGGCTGTCGGCACTGGTAATCATCCATCCTAATATAATAATTACATTAATTGTTGCAAAGACAAGAAATGCTTTTCGTTTTATGAGCAACATTACACTCTCCTATCCTATGCCGATTTTTCATTCATCTATAGCGGCAATTCTTTGACGAATTCAGAATAGTTTGTTTCCGCATTATATTTTCCTTCCCAAAAAGAATAAACATTCTTACGAAGATTATAAACTGTATCTTTATCCATCTTCAAATACCAATTTATTGCTTCAACAAAATCAGCATTATTAAAATCAGACCTTAAGAGTCTGCCATTATATCCGTCTGTTACTATCTCTTTCGTTCCACCTACATCAGTAGCAATACAGGGAATTCCAAAAGACATAGCTTCCATAATGGATACCGGAATTCCCTCGGAACTGCTGACATTTATAAACAAATCAAATTGCTCTTTTTCATATACCTTCATCAGATCACTATTTTTTAAATTTCCGCGGAAATCCGTTTCAATATTTTCAGGTAACTGTTTTGCTAATTTTTTTATTTCATTCAACAAAATTCCATCACCAAAATGTGTCCAAATTACTCTAACATTTGTAATTTCTTTCAAAGCCGCTATGATGAGATCCAGCCTTTTGACAGGAACTACATTTGAACAGCTAACCAACCGCAGTCTTGAACTTCTTTCAAATTTTTCCCTGTTATGTGCAATAGTGCCTAAATATCGCACACTTACACGATCTTTATATTCAGGGAATCTCTTCTGTAAATACTCCGTCCCATCTTCTGAGCATGGATAAACTGCATCTATATTTTCTAACAAGATTTCCCTGCATGGTATATATTTATGGGTTCTTCGTTCTTCATATAAATCATACCTGTGTGCGCGGGCAATTATTTTATTATTCAATCTTAACTTTTTCCGTAGCAAAATAGCCACATACGGCTGATACTCAAACCTGTAGGAATAAAAAATAGCATTCTTTATATCCTCATGTTTTATTGACTTTCGTATAATACGCATCTCATAATCTGATCTGCTTAAAAATACAAAAAGATCAATTATTTTTCTTATATTCAATCGGTGTTTTTTTCTCAGTATGCCTAATTCTTTGTACAAGTTTTGGTCAGTCAACACCCTAAAAGAATTCAGAAAATATTTCCACCTCGGAGCATACCTGATTGGAATTACAATACAGTTATCTGGCATCTTTCTAATCGTTTTCGCATGCTCTTTTCTTAACTGAAGCGCAAAAATATAAACTTTGTCAAACTCATCATAGTACTTTACTTCCGTTTCAAGATATGCCTCCCAGTTACCATAAGGAAACTCATTTGCAAACAAGCACAAAGCTTTCATAATGCTCAAAATCTCCAATCTATCCACTCCAGAGCCTGCCCCAGAGTGGATTCTGTTGTTTTATCTCAATTTCATCACGACTTCTGAAATTACCTTATCAAGCTTTTTCTGACATTCCTCCATTGTCTCTCCCTGTACAATGATCTGTCCCACACAATCGTTTGAATTCTCAAAAATTCTAATTTCATCACCCGGATGCTTGAAGAATGTTACTTCAAGAACATCTCCTGCAATCTCCCCTTTATACTCTATAGCATCAAGAACTCCTGACTTCTCTGTTTCCAGAATCATTTTTGCCAATCCAGCTTTTGTAGACTCTCTCTTTTTTTCCCAGAACTCCAACGGATTTTCTCCCAAAGCCATTGCTACAATCATCTTGTAATATTCAATGCCAAAATTAATTTGGACCAATTCCGGCAGGCAATTTGCCCCAACACGACCTGTCAGTTCAATCACATAAACTGTATTGTCCTTCAAAATCAAATCAACATTAACCGCACAATTATTAAGTCCCAGAGCTGTAATAGCATTTTTTACGGCAACTTTTGTTTGCTCATGGACATCCATATTGCAGCCTAATGGTACATAATGTCCGACAGGAACTGCTGTGTGGCTCATATATGTTTCATCACCATGCGGCATTACAAACAATATCTGACCATTATAGACAAATGCCTGTGCACCAAACTCCCAGCCTTCAATATACTCTTCCACAATACAATAAGATTTTTTTGTTTTTTTCATTGCCTCTTTAAATCCATTAAAAGCAGCCTCTCGCGTCTTAGAAATATAGATGCCATTACTTCCCTGCAGATCTGTAGCCTTGATAATTACTGGAAGCTGTAATTTTTCCAATGCCACATTAAGCTCTGTTTCATTGGAAATTTCATAGAATCTTGCTGTACTTACATTATGTTCCATAAAAGCTCTCTTCATTTTCAGCTTATCTCCGCACATAATGGCCGCATCTTCCGTAAGTCCTGTAAGTTTTAGTGCATCACACACTTTTCCAAGAGCTGGGACTCCAGTATCCAGACAACATGTTGCCACACCATCTAATTGTAAAGTTTTTGCTTTCTCCAAAACCTCATTTGGATTCGCAATATTCATATAGCAAACTTCATCAGCAAGTTTAATTCCTGGCGGGTTATTATCTTTCATGGTTCCAGCAATGGTATGAATTCCCATTTCTTTTGCAGCCTTATATAACCCTACCTGTCCGCGTCCTGCCCCAATTATCAAAAGTCTCTTTTTTGTTGCATTCATTTTCTCTTCCTCCAATCATTTCACTTCATGAACGTCTGATACATTTTCCTGCTCGATGTATATATTCTTTCTGAACAAAACCATCTCTATGGTTTTAAAAACAATTTTTATGTCTCCCCAAAATGTTACATTTTTTGCATACTCAGCATCATACTGTAATTTTTTTTCCTGATCGATTGAGTTTCTAAAGTATGCCTGAGAATATCCGCTAATTCCTGGTCGTACTGTCAATCTGATTCTTCTTTTCTCATCATATTCTGAAAGCGGTCTGTTGATAGTAATTGGTCTGGGACCTATAAAACTCATGTCCCCTTTAAGAATATTAAAAACCTGAGGTAGTTCATCAACAGAAATTTTTCGGATAACCTTGCCTATTTTCGTAATCCTGGGATCATCAGGCGAATTATATGTAGAATTATCGGCATTCCGCATATCCGGAGCATTCATCCTCATAGATCGTAATTTATACATCTCAAATATTTTTCCGTTTACTCCCCTGCGTTTTGCTTTATAAAAAATATTTCCTTTATCTTCCAGATAAATAAGTGGACCTATTATCAAACAAATCAGGAAAACAAAAGGCAACATTACAAGTGAAAATATAATGTCAAAGATACGTTTCACATATTTTCTATACATCGTCTATTACCTCAACACTGATTAAATTCAGAGCCTTTTCGCACAAGGAAACAGCATGCTCTGCGTCTTCTCCCTGAGCTATTACAAATCCTGCTCTGTCTACACTGCTTCTGATCCCATGTAACATTTCTCCAACACCATGCACAATAGAAACCTGCTTAATCCCTTCTATTCTCTTCGCGTTATCTACTCCCTGAATGCCCGTTATTCTTCCATGGTCAGCTCTAAAATATCGAATCGCAGCTCCTTTTGAAAATTTTTTCTTCACATCTGGCTTCTGTCCAAGAGCGATTTTTATACAACATTCAACCATATCAACTCCGGTTGATAATGGTACAAGATGAGTAGTTATATTATCTCCCCCCAGTCTTGCGCCTAATTCGACTATCTTAGGACCGCTTGATGTTATTTTGATTTCAGTATGTGATGGACCATTTTCAATGCCTATCGCATGATTAGCAGCCACTGTAATCATCTCGATTTGTCTCTTAATATTATCTGACAGCATCGAAGGCTCATTATGTCCCATTTCCACAAAATAAGGAGAACCTGTAGTCAATTTGTCCGTAATCTGAATAACTTCACACCTTCCATCAACACTCAATGTTTCAACGCTTACTTCTGGTCCATCCATATATTCTTCAACCATTAACTCACCGGATCTTGAAGACTTCCTACTATACTCAAAAGCACCCTCTATCGTTCTATCTTCAAAGTCCTTCAATAAAACTATTCCACGACTCCCTGAATTGTCTGTAGGTTTGATGATACAACGCATTCCTCTGTTTTGCATTTCTTTAACTGCCTTTTTATATTCAGTCATATCGGCAACTCGGAAAAACATCGGAATTGGAACCTCTGCTTTTTTTAATGCCTCTCTCATGACTGCCTTATTTGTCGCCTTTATAGCTGTATCTTCTGTAATTCCAACCAGATTTAATTCTTTAGACACTACCGCAACAGACCTCATCGGCATATCTGAGGCCAATGTCATAATCCCATCAATTTGATGTCTCTTAGCCGCTTCTAAAATTGCAGAGGTATCTATCGTACTGATAACCTCTTTAATTACTCTCTGCACTTTGAATCCAATTGCCTCTGGATTCATGTCGACTGCAATCACCTGCAATCCCATTTCGTTTGCTTTTTCAATTGCAGGCAGCTGAAGGATTCCAGCCCCTAATATCATTAATTTTTTCATGATTTGCTCCTGTTTAAAAAAGATTTTAAACTAACATCAAAACCCTCTCTCTATTTTCACACATTCTCTAAAGCACTGAATAACATATTCCACATCATCATCTGACAGCTTTGTATGAAGCGGAAGCGTAATCAGATTATGGTAGTAATCATATGCATTAGGATAATCTGCAATCTCTGCCCCCAAAGCTTTATATGCTGTCATCATTGGCAACGGTTTATAATGGACATTAGTTGCCACACCCATCTCTGCCATCTTTGTAATAATCTGATTTCGCTGTTCTACAGTGATTCCCATAATTCTGGTCAGATACAGATGGCCAGCTGATGTCATATTTTCTGTGTAATGGTTCAAGTGCTTCACACCCAGTTCCTCGCACATTGCATCGTATTTTCCTATGATTTCTTTTCTTCGTGCTAACAATCCCGAATATCTTTCTAACTGCCTTAGTCCAATAGCAGCCATAATATCCGTCATATTGCACTTGTACCATGGGCCTACGATGTCATATTCCCATGCACCCAGCTTTGTCTTTGCCAGGGCATCCTTGCTCTGTCCATGCAGACTGTACAGCTGATACTGATGATAGATTTCTGCATCATCAATTCCATCTATACTTTTCCATGTACTGGCTCCACCCTCGGCCGTTGTAAAATTCTTTACAGCATGGAATGAAAAAGATGATAAATCAGCGATATTACCGGCCATTACGCCGTTTTTGCTTGCCCCCAGTGCATGAGCACAGTCGGCTACAACTGCAACTCTTCCTAATGCTTTCTGGATTCTGTTCCCTAAATCTGTATTTCCTGAAGCCTTGAACAAATGCTTCTTATTCTCTACTGCCTGAAAGATTCTGTCATAATCGCAGACAACGCCCCCCAGATCTACAGGAATGATTGCTTTTGTCTTTTCTGTAATTGCCGCTTCCAGTGCGTCATAATCCATCTCACAATTATCTTTCTGAGAATCAATGAACTTAACCGTTGCACCCACATGAAGCGCTGCTGAACAGGTAGAAGTATATGTATACGAAGGGCATAAAATTTCATCGCCTTCGCCTATCCCCAAAACACGAAGGTTCAATTCCTCTGCCTCTGTTGCTGAATTAAGGCAAACAACATTAGGTGCTTCTGTCTGGAGCCCCAGATATACTGCAAGATTCTTTTCCAACTGCTTTGTTCTTGGCCCCGTTGTAATCCATCCAGATTTAAGTGCTTCTGCTACTTCAGCAATCTCTAACTCTGAAATATCTGGCGGACTAAACGGAATCGATCTAGATGGTAATTTACTCATAACAATTCTCCTCGTTTTGAATATTTTTTTACAACTACAAAATCTTAAAGTATCAAACACCATCAAATAGATTTAGTTCTCTACCATATTTCTCTACATATTCCATCATAGAATCAATCACAGATTCTCTCAAAAAGCTCTCCGTATTTTTCAGTTCCAGACAAATACTTCGAAACAACACTATATTTCTTCACATCTTCTATTGCCATATCAGCAGATGATATTTTTTGATCAATCGCAGTCAGACAGATCTTATATGCTTCCGGTTCCGGCAACTACTATTTTTACATGTTGTTCTCAATAGCCTCAATACAGTTATGCCCCATCAGCGGGACATACTGGTGTACATCCGCATTGATGGCAATCTACAAATGATACTGCTCAAATACTCTTACTATTGTTCTTCGATTTGTAATCAAAGCAATCTCCACCTACAGGTTTAACTGCCACTTATATGCAATTCTTAATTCCTGCTGGGCATCATAAGCACCGTTCTCATAGATATCTAAAATGATCAACTGCTTCGGCTACATCTTTGCTATCTGTCGGCATAATTCTGAACCAATTGAACCACCACCTCCTGTAATCAAAACGACCTTGTCTCTATAATAAGCATTCCTTCTCTCGTCAACCACGACCAGCATTTTTCTAAACAAAAGTTCTTATATCAAATTCATAGAGGCGCCTTTTCCGTCCTGCGGCGTACATAGCCGGATAATCGTAACCCTTTACCTTATAAACAACATTTTCGTAATAGTCATAAAGTCCCTTCTTGAACTCTGCTTCCATTAACGAAATCTCAAATACAATTCCTGTACCTCATATTCCCCCATTTTTCTCAGAGTTAGTTCATCCTCAGACCACACTGGACTTCCCAAAAGGTCTTCCGCTAGACCAATGCCAATATGTCTGGCACCAATAATAGCAATCTTGATCCTCTGTATTTCCTTATCTTCTCCAGAATTCTTTCATTCTCTTTATAGATCAACTCTTTCTTTTTCCTTCTATATTAAGAAGGGAAAACATTGAGATAGTTTTCAAATAGTTCATTCGTTGGAAATATGTCGTATATTCTTGTTTTAATCTCATTCACCATATTTGCATTACCCCCATCTTCAAGAAATTTAGGAGCGTTTAATACGACCATCAGTCCAATGAAATCTGTCTCACAATCTAGCTAAATCAAACCTCCTTATTGTGATTCTTATTCCCGAAAATCAGGCACAACAATAAGAGAAAGCCACCCGACTCTCCCTTCCACAATTTTCATAAAAATAATCATAATGGGATTCAACCTGACTGCTAAAAAGTTCACCATCCTCCAAAAAGTTTGGTCTTAAATTGGCAATAGTACGTTCTGGCACAGCAAAGCCCTTCAGAGCATTGTTATTACATAAAAGATGGAAATTTTCGCTTTGGCCCTCACGATATAAGGAAGTTGACCGAAGTATCCATCCAAATCTAGTCAACCGCATTTCATCAGACAATAAATTACCCTCATCATCTTTTTGATTTGACATAGAGCAGAATTTATATATCCTAAAGTTTTTTTCATCCTTACCGAGTTTCTCCTGGCTTAAAAGCACCATGCAACCCAATTTCACCCTTACCAAGACAGCTGTGCTCAACAAAATAGATAAAATGATGAGTGTTCCCATGGATAACAGAATATCTATGGGCTTTTTGATAAATCTTTCGTATATTCCAATGGTTTTATGGTTACCCCTTTTATACTCCATTTCTCTAATCCATCCTCTTCAAAATAAAACCTCAACATTTTTGTTCAAAGCAGCGTTTAATAATTTCAATCACTACATTCTGTTTTTCAACAGATATCTTGTTATTAGAAGACAGGTGTAACATCGGCTGAAGATATTATTGCCTACATCCACCCTTTCGCATACCACTCATAAATTTCTTTTTTCTACGCAATATGTTCATCAATATGCAACATATTTCCTATAGCTACGCCCGCAATAATGTTGCTCATCCGGTAGTTATAACCAAGCTCCTCATATTGATACCAGGGAGCATCTTCACGGCTCTGAGTACTCCATCTTCTAATCTTATCTGCATCATCCTTAATTGTTACACATTACCCACTTTTGCTCCAGGATTGATTTTTTCTCCTCCAAGTTTTATGCATATATGAAGAGCAGCCGTGCCAGAAGAAAGATCAACTGCACAATTTACTTTCTATGTATGAAGCAACCTATCCCACCGCCCTCGTCGCCGCAACCTCTCTCATCTGCTCCTCATACGCCTTCCCCTTCTTCTCCGTCCCATTCATCCCTGCCGGATGATAAGTTGGAACAATTTCCGCTACCTTTTCCCGGATATCAATCTGATTTTCATAGCTGGCATACATCAGTTCCTCCAGCTGCTTTAAAAACTTTTCTGTATTGAAGGGGATGGGGCAGCCTATGTGTATCATCTTATTTGGGGTAGTCTTCATACCTTCTTCTGCCATCAACTTTTCTTCGTATAACTTTTCTCCTGGCCTTAAACCCGTATACTCGATCTTGATATCAATATCCGGCTTGTAACCTGACAGCTTGATCAGATTCTTTGCCAAAGTATCTATCTTCACAGGAGACCCCATGTCCAGCACGAAGATCTCGCCGCCTTTTGCATAGGTTCCTGCCTGGAGCACCAAACTTACTGCCTCTGGAATCGTCATAAAGTACCGGATAATATCGGGGTGGGTTACTGTCACCGGGCCACCCTTTTTTATCTGTTTTTTAAACAGGGGGATGACGGAGCCATTGCTTCCCAAAACATTTCCAAAGCGTACTGCCACAAATTCTGTATGAGCATGTCCCAGCTTTTGGAAAGCGTACATAGTCCCATCCTCATCCTCTTGATGGGCATGCAGGACTGGCAGACGTTCTTCCTTCCCCTCCTTTATCATCCTGTCAAAGGACTGGATCACCATCTCACAGATACGTTTGCTGGCCCCCATGATATTGGTTGGATTGACGGCCTTATCTGTAGATATCAGTACGAAACGCTGGCAGCCGTTTTTCATGGCTGCATAGGCAGTCTTGTAGGTACCAATCGCATTGTTTTTAATAGCCTCACAAGGGCTGGCCTCCATGAGCGGCACATGCTTGTGGGCGGCAGCGTGATACACTACATCCGGCTTATATGTTTCAAAAACATTATTGATTCTTCGACTGTCACGGACAGATCCAATGAGAACTGTTAAATTTAGCTCTGGATGTTCCTCTTTTAATTCCTGTTCAATGTCATAAGCATTATTTTCATAGACATCAAATATAATCAACTGTTTAGGAGAATGACCTGCAATCTGTCTGCACAGCTCACTGCCAATAGAACCTCCTCCTCCTGTCACCAAAATGGTTTTCCCACTTATGTACTGGAATATCTCATCTAGATTTGCCTTAACAGGCTCCCTTCCTAACAAGTCCTCCACCGAAACATCTTTCATAGAGCCTACGGTAACTTCCCCATTTACCAGCTGATAAATGCCAGGAAGATTTTTAAGCTCGCATCCTGTCTCCTTACATATATTCAGAATATCTCGTTTGTCCTCCATAGCTGCACTTGGAATTGCAATAAAGATTTTCTCAATCCTGTATTTTTCTGCATTAGCAAGGATATCCTCTCTGCCTCCCACAATGGGAATACCGTCCACAAAACGTCCCCACTTATTCGGATTATCATCAATAATGCAGCAAACCTTGTCATTTGTTTCCTTTGCCTTGCATAAATCCCGCAGGATCATTTGACCTGCTGCACCGGCCCCGATCAACATTACCCGTGCAGCATGGGCATCCTTCAATTTTTTTGCAGTCCTTCCTCTCTCCAATAAAATAAAGCGGTATGAAAAGCGTATCCCTATCACCAGTAAAAACTGGATAACCGCACCAAAAAAATAATAAGAAATCGGCATACGCTGGATCAGAATCGTAATTACAATGGTATGGAATAGAGCGGTTACTGCTGAAGCTGTCAATGCCCTTGCCAGTTCACTATAGCTTGCAAATCTCCATAGGCTCTTGTATAAACGCAGCCCCCAGAATATCACGATACAAAAGACAGAATAAATTGGCGCGAATTTTATAAATGATTGCAGATATCCTTCTGGTATCATTGTAAACCGGCAATCAAATCGGAACCACAAAGCTGCAAAGTATGCTACATTTACAGCGGCAAGATCATAAAAGATTAAATATAATGCGATAATCTGCCAATGCTCTGGGCAAAACCAGCTTTTTCTTTTTCCAGACCGGAATCCATGCTTTTCAGAGACTTGTCTTTTCATACTACTTGATTCCCCGTGTGTTTTTGTTTTCTTTTTATTGCTATCTATCGTTTGACATCTCCACTGGATGTTCCTTATTTTCTTTTTTAGATAATCGATCAATTTTTGCAAAATACACCCCGCAGCCCTGCTGCGGGGCATATCCTGCTTATTACGTCATACTTTCCCTTTTGAGCATCCAATATGCAATTTATCTCTTATAAACAACCGTAAGCGTACCAGAGTTCGGAATGCTCACTTTAATCGTCTTAGAAGCAACATCAACACTGACAGGGCTTAAGAGTCTCCACTGGCTCAGCATGTTGTCGTAGAACAGTACCTGTACTGTACCTAAGCCGTCTACCAGGTTCGGGATATACAGAGGTACCTCTACTGCTCCAACCTTCTCTGCATTTGTTGCGCTGTCTCTTGTCATGATGGCATGGGTGCCGATCAGGGCGTTGTAGCCTGCAAGATCCAGATTCGCGATCAGGCCGTTCAAGCTGCTGCCGCTGTTGATGCCGTTGATGCTGGCTACTACAGACTCCGGAAGGCCAACTACTGCGTGGTCACTGCCCTGTACGAACTCAATTGCGGTGTCTCCTACTACGGCCTGGCCCCTGCTGTTGGTGGTTACGCCGCCGTTTGAGGCTGCAATGCTGATGGTGTCATTTCCTGCGCTGGTGCTGGCCATGCCGGTTCCTGCGTACATGGTTGGATTAGAGCTCTGGTACTTTCTTCCGCTGTTGCCGCTTCCACCGCCGCTGCTGCTTCCGCCGCCGCCACTTGTGATAACCGGTGCGGTGCTGGTGCTCCCGGCTGCAAATGTGCACATAGCCTGTGATGCGGCCAGTGCTGTTACTAATGCTGCTACTGCTAATTTCTTTCTCATGGTCTTTTACCATTCCTTTCTTTGAGTTTTATTTGGTTACTTTACTCTCTTCTTCATTGTCCAGCTGCTCCTGCAATTCCTTCAGGGCCAGACCGTTTACTATTTTCTGTTTCGTAACCCGGCTGTTATTTCTTCCGGCTATCACATCGCACAAGGTAGTTTCTGCTATACCGATGCTTCTTGCCAAATCGCGGCTGGTCATCCCTCGCCTGACTAGCTCTAACTTCACCTCCGTTCCGAAGGCGGTCCTTCTGATATTTCGCACGGGCATTGTTACCATCTCCTTTCCTCGTACTTTATCTATATTTTCCAGAATGCCGGAAAACGGCACTCTAGTTATCCATATAGAGCGCTTTTAACTTTCTGCTTCTCAGCCTTCCTCTCTGTAAAAGAAATCCAGGACAATGGGAAGGATCTCCTCCTGATATGGGTAATACTCATCATAAAGATTCGTCTCTACTGCTTCTCCGGGAAGCGTCACCATGTCTTCCTGACCGAAATCCTGACTGCTTTTTAAAAATCCTAACGCCATATCCATATACTGGCCCTTTGATAGATCTGTTACCATATATGGCTGGGCCTCCTCCAGAAGGCGTGTAATAACTCCCTCCTCGTCCCTTGCTTTTCTCTTGGCTGCCTGCACAAAGCCTGCTATATATGTTTTCTGGCGTTCGGTCCGTGTCAGGGCGCTCTGAGCGATCTTGATATCACGGTACCTTACGTACCGTTCAGCCTGGTTTCCCTTCAGAAGGACCTTTTCCCCCTTTACAAATGCAGGATCCGCTGCAGCCAGCCCTTCCTCTTCTATCGTCACTGTCACTCCTCCAACAGTATCGTTCAATACCGGAAGAGCTTCCATTCCTAATGCAATATACCCATCAATGCCAAGGCCTCCCAAAAGCTCTGTCACTGCTTCCTTCATATACCTGCAGCTCTTTTCGCGTCCATCTCCGTATGCATAGGCCAGAGTCAGGTGCTGGATGTCCTTTCCCAGCACATTTCCGCTCAGATCTGTCAGTGTGATGGGGGTCATGGTATCCCTGGGTATCAGAAGAATACGCACACTGTCCCGCACAGTATCATGGGCTATCAGGAAAATGCCGTCGGCCTGTCCTCCCGAACCGGTTACCCTGTTTTCTTCCAAGGTCCCTTTACGGTCAATCCCCATGAGAAGGATCGCTTTTACATAGGTATTTCTGCGGTATTTTTTTCCTTCGTATTCAATAAGGCTCTTTTCCGCCTCGCTGCCAGGCTCCTGTTCTGTTTCTGCCCAGCTCTCCGACAAGGATTTTAACGCCTTCTTTTCCTGATACGCATACCAGCCGTTCACTGAAAATACAATTGCCAGGACTGCAGCTAAAAGGGCTGCTCCCTCCCAAAATTCATAACGGAATTTTCTATGGTCTCTTCTCATTTCTCATCCTGCTTCTCTTCTTTGTCACAGGTGCTGTGGCAGTCTCGCTTTCCTCTTGATTTCCATAATATTTTCCATAGTATTTCCCGTAATATTTGTTGTAATAGCCATTTTCATATCCCGTTCCCACACGGTTTAAGACTACACCCAGGATGCGGCAGCCGCTTTTTTCTATCTGGGACTTTACCTTCTGCACGAGATGATAGCTGATGCAGCCGCTCTCGATCACGATAACCGCTCCATCGCACTGCCTGGCAATGATCGCTCCATCGATCAGGTTCGCCATGGGCGGGGAGTCAATGATGATGTAGTCATACTCCTGCTTTGCCTCCTCCAGCATTTCCTTAAACAGAGGATCCTCCAAAAGCTCTGCCGGATTCGGTGAAAATGGTCCCGAAAGGATCAGGTCCAGATTTTCAACATTTGTCTGGTAGCGCACCTCCTCCAATGTCTTCTGGCCGCTCAAATACTGTGATAATCCGTTGGGATTGCCTTTGATCTCATGTTTCTTCACCATAACGGATTTTCGGATATCCCCATCGATCAGCAGCACTTTTTTTCCAATATCTACTAAAGATGCGGCAAGGGAAAAGGTTGTGGTGCTCTTTCCTTCATTGGGCATGGAGCTTGTAAACATGATGGTTTTGATGCTGCTCCCGCAGAACTGGATATTGGTGCGCAGAGTTTTGACCGCTTCTTCATAGTAATAGTTCTTTGGTCCCACATTGTTCAGTTCAATGACTTCCCTCATCTCCTATGCCTCCTTTCCTTTTGCCTTTTTTCTGCTTTTCTTTGTGCTGCCCAGACTTTCGTCGTCCGGAATGGAGGCCAGCACGCTTAAGCCTAAATATTTTTCAACATCTTCTTCCGAACGCACAGTGTCGTTCATGATAACCTGGAGAGTAATCGCGCCGCAGACCAGCACAGCAAGCCCCAGGCCGCCCAGAGCCGCATTCTTTTTTATGCTGGGTGAGGACGGTTCTAACGCCACCACGCCTTCCTCGATCATCTTAGGCGGGATCATTTCCATAATATCTCCTATGTAGTCGGAGGAGACCTTTGCCACCTCATTGGCAATGGCTCTTGCCCGCACCGGATCGGAATCCGATACTGTCAGCTCAAGGATTCTCGTATCTGTTGGATTCGTAATGGTGACTACATCTTTGAGATCCTCGTACTGCATCTCCAAACCCTGGTTCTCAATCACCTGCTCCAGCACAGGGCGGCTGGTTATGATAACGCGGTAGTCCTTGGTCAGCTGGCTTCCTATCTGCAGATCCGCTAAGGAGGTCAGGGTCGTCTCCTTTGACAGGACATAGACCATGGCGGTAGAAGTATAGACAGGCGTCATCAGCATCTTGCTGCCGAACCCCGCTCCTGCTCCGCCTACGATCATGGCCAAGATGATCAGCCATGCCTTCCTTTTAAAGGCGAACAACAGCTCTAAAAGATCAATTTGGATTTCTTCGTCGTCTTTTTTTAACTTTTCCATTCCTATCTTTTCCTTTGTTTTATTTTTTCAATGAGACACTATAATACTGTGTCCTCCAGTATATGCATCTGGTTATGGCTCATAAGCCTTCTCGCAAGCCGCAGGCCTCCCTGCTTTACAGCCCAGGATACTGCATGCTCCAGATTAGGCGGCCTCCTTCCTGTTCCGTGCATATCCGTTGCAAGGAAATGCACCTGCCCCTTAAGCACTTCCTTCCTGCACCAGGAGGCCTTTCTGTCCAGCAACCCGCCCTCCAGGCTGCCTGCATTCATCTGGATATAGGCGCCATCCTTTACCATTTCCGCCATCTTTTCCGGATCCCTTAGGCACCTGTATCTTTCTGCATGGGCAATGACAGGAAAATAAGAGGATTGGACCAGCTGATGGACAGCCCTGGAGATCTTTCCATAGTTGTCATCCGGCCTGAATTCCACCAGCACATAGCGGCTTCCCGCCAAAGTCAGCGCTTCTCCTGCCTCAAGGCATGAAGGCAGTCCCTCAAAATACATGATCTCCTGACCCAGCTTAATATGAAAATCCCCGGATATCTCTCTGGCTGCCTCATCCAGCTGTCTGTGAACCTCCCGGATGCGCTCCAGCTTCTGACGGGAAGAATAGTGCGGTGTTGCTATAATGCACCTCACTCCCTGCTCATAGGACATTTCCAGCATCCTGACTGCTGTTTTCCAATCCTCTGCGCCATCATCCACTCCCGGCAGTATATGTGCATGTATGTCGATCCAGCCTTTGCGTCTGCTTCCCTCACCGAAGTTCACAGACTCACTGTCTGTTTCCCGATTTTCCAACGATTCACCTTCCTTGCTCGCAAAACAGGGAGAAGAAGTCCCCCTCCCTCAGCAATATGCTTTCACCGAAGATTTGTAAACATTTAAACTGCTGTCCGGTTAGATCCTGATCCATACTTTCCGTTCTCTGATATGACATAATGTAGATTATGTCACACCGAAGTGTCCTTCTTCGAATTAACACCCCTTATTCTACCATCTTATAGTCTATTTTTCAATATTTTTTATGTACAAGATTTCACACAACGTTCATAGATTTTCAATAAATCATGCCAAAATCTTTGACAGGATTTTCTCAAGCCACATCAAACACAAAAAATATACCACATAATCTACATTATGTCACACCGTTATTTTTTGCCCTTCTAATGTCTCCTGTTCATAAAACAGCAGCCCCAGTTCCAGCTGCTTTAGACATACCTCCATGCTGCTTATCATTGTGTATTTTCTTGTTGTTTCTACACTGCTGTGTCCCAAAAAATCTGCAAGACGGACCAGATCCTTTTCCTTTTCATAGTAGCATCTTGCAAACAAATGCCTCAGGTTGTGGGGAAATACCTTGCTCTCCTGTACGCCTGACCTTTTGCAGAGTCTCTTCATCTCTCCCCATACATTCCGCCTGTCCACAGGATGTCCTTTAGCAGTAATAAATATACATCCTTTTTGAATATTCCTGTTCCGGCAATAAGCTGTCAGAATATCTGTTAACGTTTTTGGAAGGAGGATCACCCGTTCCTTTCCTTTGAAATGGATACGTACCACATGCTTTTTTAGTGCCTCCACTGTAATATATTTCAGCTCTCCGATCCGGATCCCTGTACTGCCTATGGTCTGCATAATATGGCTCAGTCTCTGGTTTCCTATGCGCTCTGCTTCCTTTACCAGGCGTTTGTACTCACTGCGGCTTAACTCCTTCTCCTCCTCGCGGAATATCTGGCGCTGCTGACGGAATATCTGAACACACCATTCGATCCTTCCCTGATATTTCAGAAAACAGTTTAGGGAGGCCAGCATAGAATTGGCGCTGCTTATCTTATAATGCTCCCTCAGATATTCCTTATACCTGATCACCTGCTCCTTCCCCCAGCACTCCTGATCCACATAGTCCAGAAAACGCTTTACATCACGTATATATTTTTCAATGGTATTCTGACTCTTTTCCTGCTCCCGCAAATATGCTTCAAATAATGCCATGGTACTCCTGTTTTCCATCTCTTCTTCCTTCTTTCTTCCAAATGGTATATGTTCCTCTGATTCGTCGATTACGTAATTTTGCGTATCCTGGTAATAAAAAAAGAAAGAGTTCCTTTCTCTTTCAGATGCATTTTTCCTATATCATAGTATGGCAGTGAATTCCACTTTTTTCAAGAGAGGATTTATAAAAAAGAACAGAGGAGGTCTCCCTCCCCTGCTCTCTTATATCCATTCTAACCTCTAAGCCTCTTCTTCCCCGGTCCCCAGATTTGCCTCGATCAGGTTCCATATCTCATCCCGCCCCTGCTTTGTCTCAGCAGAGAATGGGATCACGATCCCGCCCTTTTCCATTTCCAGGCCTTCACGTATCATCTTTACGTGCTTCTGGATCTGGCTGCGGTTGATCTTATCCAGCTTTGTGGCAATGATCACCGGATGGTAGCCGTTGTAGATGATCCAGTCGTACATCAGCTTGTCATTGGCTGAGGGCTCGTGGCGGATATCCACCAGGAGAAAGACCATTTTCAGCATCTCTGACCTCTTCAGATACCGCTCGATCATCTTGCCCCATTTTTCTTTTGCCTCCAGGGCCACCTTTGCGTAGCCGTAGCCCGGAAGATCCACATAGTAGAGGGCGTTGTTGATGTTGTAAAAATTGATGGTCTGTGTCTTTCCCGGCTGGGAGGAGGTCCTTGCGTAGGACTTCCTGTTCATCAGGGCGTTGATCAGGGAGGATTTGCCCACATTAGATTTCCCTGCAAATGCAAACTCCGGCAGCGTATTGTCCGGCAGCTTGCTGGTGACGCCGCATACTGTTTCCAGATTTACGTCCCGTATGATCATGTTCTTATTTCCTCCTTGCTATGAAAGTCCCGCCGCCGGATAGGCGGCACTAAATTCAGGTATGCCAAGTGCGCCCGCCATACTTTCACGGCTCGGTGGCGCGCTGCCCGCCGGGCGCATGCAGGTTTGCTGTAAATGCTGCGGCACTCACAGTTCTTATACCAGCGCCTCCCGCAGCACATCCTCCATGGTCTTCACATACACGATCTCAAGCCCTCTGGTGATCTCCTTTGAGAGCTCCGCCATATCCGGCCGGTTTTTGTCAGGCACCAGCACCTTTTTGATATGGGCCATCTTTGCTGCCAGTATCTTTTCCTTCAGGCCGCCGATGGGAAGGGCCCTTCCTCTCAGGGTGATCTCCCCTGTCATGGCAACCTTTGCATTGACCTTTCTTTCTGTTACAGCAGAGAGCATGGCTGTCGCCATGGTAATGCCCGCAGATGGACCGTCCTTTGGCACTGCGCCCTCCGGTATGTGGATATGAAGGTCATGCTTTTCAAAATAGTCGTCTGCAATCCCATACACAGGGCACACGGAGCGCACATAGGTCAGGGCTGTCTGGGCAGACTCCTTCATCACGTCTCCCAGCTGTCCCGTAAGCAGCAGGTTTCCCTTGCCCGGCATGACATTGACCTCGATCTGCAGGGTGTCTCCGCCCACACTGGTCCAGGCCAGGCCCCGGACGATCCCAACCTGGTCCTCCTCGTTGGCATCCTCAAAGGTAACACGCTCCTTGCCTAAATACTTCTCCAGATTCCCTTCGGTCACGCGGATGGAAGCTTTGCCGTTTTCTAAGAACTGCCTGGCTGCCTTGCGGCACACATCTCCGATCCGGCGCTCTAAGTTTCTCACACCGGCCTCTCTTGTGTAATTGTGTATGATCTTCTCCAGGCTGTTGTCCGAAAATGTGATCTGCCCTTCCTTTAATCCGTTGCGCTCCATCTGTTTACTCACCAGATAGTCCTTCGCAATATGGAATTTCTCGTTTTCCGTGTAGCTGTTCACCTCGATCAGCTCCATACGGTCAAGGAGGGGCCCTGGGATGGTCTGGGTGGTATTGGCTGTGGCGATGAAGAGCACCTGGGATAAGTCAATGGGCACCTCCACGTAGTGGTCCCTGAACTTCACATTCTGCTCTCCGTCCAGCACCTCCAGAAGAGCGGAGGAGGTATCTCCCTTGTAGTCGCTGCTCACCTTGTCGATCTCATCTAACAGCATCAGCGGATTGCTCACGCCTGCCTGGCGCAGCCCTTCCACCAGACGGCCCGGCATGGCACCCACATAGGTCTTCCTGTGTCCTCTGATCTCTGCCTCATCCCGGACGCCGCCCAGGCTGATGCGCACATATTTCTTGTTCAGCGCCCTTGCCACGGAGCGGGCAATGGAGGTCTTTCCTGTTCCTGGCGGGCCCACCAGACAGATGATGGGGCTTGTGCCCTTCTTTGTCAGGGTGCGCACTGCCAGGTATTCCAGAATGCGCTCCTTCACCTTCTCCAGGCCGTAGTGATCGTCATTTAAGATCTTCTCCGCATGGCGGATGTCGTCGTTATCCTTTGACATCTTTTTCCAGGGCAGCTCCAGCAATGTCTCAATGTAGGTGCGGAGCACATTGGCCTCCTGGCTTCCCATGGGCATGGTGCGGAAGCGGGAGATCTCCTTTGCCAGCTTTTCCTTTACCTCTTTGTCCGCCCTGATGGAATCCAGCTTTTTCTGATACTCATCCGCATCGGATAAGGTATTGTCCTCTCCCAGCTCCTGGCGGATGACCTTCATCTGCTCCCGCAGGATGTATTCCTTCTGGTTCTGGTCGATCTCCGCCTTTACCTTTTCCTGGAATTCCTTCTTGATGGCGTAGATCTCCATCTCCGTCATAAGAGTCTGTATCACGACTTCATAGCGCTCTGTGAGATTGCCATGCTCCAGCACCTCCTGGCGCACTGTGTAATCCCAGGGAAGCTGGATCGCTACCTGGAGCAGCAGCTCCTCAAGCTCCGTGATCAGAAGAAGGCCCGGAAGGATCTCCTTTGCCATCTTCGGGTTTACCTTTCCATATTCCTCCAGTTTGTCCTTTACTACCCGCAGCATGGCTTCGCTGGTCCTGGAGTCCAGCTTTTCTTCCTCCTCCTCAAATCTGCCGATCTCACCGATCAGGGCAGGCTCCTTGGAGTCCAGGCATAGAAGCTCTGCACGCTCCTGGCCCTCCACCAGCACGCGCACCACCTTCCCCGGAAGCTTCACCAGCTGCTTCACACAGGAAATGGTCCCCACCTGGTAGAGATCCTTCAGATCCGGCTCCATGACCTCCGGATGCCTCTGGGCCACCAAAAACAGCTTCTGGTCCCCGATCATGGCCTTCTCCACAGCTGCCACGGATCTTGGCCTGCTTATATCAAAATGCTGTACCATGCCAGGCAGGATCGTCATTCCCCGCAGGGCAACCACAGGCATTGTAATCACTTGTTCTCCCATTTCAAACTTTCACCTCTGTATCTTCAACCATTTTATGGGCAGCAGAGAACATTTCCGGCTGCCGCTTACAGCCTCTTTCTTCTCCTGCCTTCTGCGCAAAAGACCGCTGCGAGCTGGAAGCCCTCCCTTTGCAGTGCAAAAGTGGGCCATATCCGGTTTGCAGCGGCCTTTTTCATTCTATTTGTCTTTCACTCTGAGGCCCGCCTTATGCAATCTCTCCGGCTTTGCCGCCCTGGCGCATCCTCTCTGATAAAGGTTTGCGGGCAGCAGCCGGCGGCATATCGCGGTAAATGAGCTCCGGCTCTCCCGTCTTATCCACCACGTCCTTCGTAATGGTGCATATGCCGATGGTGTCATCGGAGGGGATCTCATACATCAGGTCCATGATCGTGGATTCCAGGATGGAACGCAGGCCTCTGGCACCGATCTTGCGGTCAACGGCAAGCTTGGCAATGGCCTCCAGGGCTTCCCTGGTAAATTCAAGCTTTACATTATCCAGCTCGAAAAGCTTCTGATACTGCTTTGTCAGGGCATTTTTCGGCTCTGACAGGATGCGCACCATGGCATCCATGGTAAGCTGCTTTAAGGCCACCATCACGGGTACACGGCCGATGAATTCCGGTATCAGTCCAAACTTTGTCAGATCCTTTGGCTCTACCTTCGCAAGCAGCTCGTCAATATCCATCTCATTCCTGTTCACGATCTCGGCGTTAAAGCCAATCGACCCGGCGCTCAAGCGCTGCTCCACGATCTTTTCCAGTCCGTCAAATGCGCCGCCGCAGATAAACAGGATGTTGGTGGTGTCGATCTGTAGAAGCTCCTGGTGCGGGTGCTTTCTGCCTCCCTGAGGTGGAACGCTGGCAACCGTGCCTTCCAGGATCTTGAGCAGTGCCTGCTGCACGCCTTCGCCGGAAACATCCCTTGTGATGGAGACATTTTCGGACTTCTTTGTGATCTTGTCAATCTCGTCAATATATATGATTCCGTACTCTGCACGGGCAATGTCATAGTCAGCTGCCTGGATCAGCTTTAAAAGGATGTTCTCCACATCCTCGCCAACGTATCCGGCTTCCGTCAGGGCAGTGGCGTCTGCAATGGCAAAAGGCACATTGAGGATCTTCGCCAGTGTCTGGGCCAGATAGGTCTTACCTGAACCTGTGGGGCCTATCATTAAAATATTGCTCTTCTGGACGTCCACATCCAGCTGCTGGCAGGCTGTAACACGTTTGTAGTGGTTATACACCGCTACAGACAGCACCTTTTTCGCCTCATCCTGACCGATCACGTATTCGTCCAGGAATGCTTTGATCTCCTTTGGTTTTAAAAGGTGGATGTCATTTAAGGAGGGGACCTCTTCTTCCTCTCCATTCAGCTCCTCCTCAAGGATCTCCGAGCACAGCTCAATGCACTCATCGCAGATATATACATTGCTGTTGCCTGCTCCGGCGATCATCTTACGTACCTGATCCTGAGTTCTTCCGCAGAAGGAGCAGCGGATCGTGTCATCTGGTCTAATTGGCATACAATATACCTAACCTTTCATTTCCATATACAATCCCGAACCATCCGCCATAGGTCTTCCTGTTTTTCATTTGCCCCATGACCGGATCGTTACGCATTAATGATGGGCAATAATCTCATCAATTAAACCATATTCCTTTGCCTCCTGGGCGGACATATAGTTGTCGCGCTCGGTATCTCTGGCAATCTCCTCTATGGTCTTTCCTGTATTTGCTGCCAAAATGCTGTTCAGCTTTTTCTTTGTCTTTAAAATGTTTTCCGCCACGATCTGGATCTCTGTGGCCTGGCCTCTGGCACCGCCGGAGGGCTGATGGATCATGATCTCTGCATTTGGAAGAGCAAAGCGCTTGCCCTTTGCGCCTCCTGACAGAAGGAATGCTCCCATGCTGGCAGCCATGCCGATGCAGATGGTGGATACATCACACTTGATGTAATTCATAGTATCGTAGATTGCAAAACCGGCTGAAACAGAGCCTCCTGGGCTGTTGATATAGAGGGAGATATCCTTTCCGGGATCCTCGGCCTCCAAAAACAGAAGCTGTGCCACTACAATGCTGGCAGAAACATCATTTACTTCTTCTCCCAGGAATATGATCCTCTCCTTTAACAGTCTCGAATAAATATCGTAGGAACGCTCTCCGCGGCTGGTCTGCTCAATGACGTAAGGTACTAAACTCATATAACCATCCTCCTGTCTTACTATCTTGTCCCGTAACTGTTCAGCTCCCTCACAGTTACTATAAAAGTCCTGCCGCCGGATAGGCGGCATGTATTCAGGTATGCCCAATGCGCCCGCCAGACTTTCGCGGTGTGGTGGCGCGTCCGCTACCGGGCGCATGCAGGCTTACTATAAAAAATTCGCCGCCGCAAGGCAACACTAACATCACCGGCATCCATCAAATATGCCTATGATGAAACCAGGAGACCCCCGGACGGAACGTAGACTGCCCGCCCGAAAATCCCCCGTATCTTATGTGATTCGCGGCATGAGCCCATGCCGTTTTACTTTAAAAACCCTGCCGCCGGATGAGCGGCATGTATAGGTCTTATACCAGCTTTGCCTCTGCAACCAGGAAGTCAACTGCCTCCTGTACGGCGATGTCGTCCTTCATCTGCTTTTTGTCGTTGTCTGTCATGTAGCTCTTTAACTTGTCAGCCTCCATCTGGTAGGACTCTGCCATCTTAGCGATCTCCTCGTCTAAGCGCTCGTCGGAAACCTGGATGTCCTCAGCCTTCACAACTGCCTCTAATACCAGTCTGGTCTGGATGCGCTTTAATGCCTGTGGACGCATCTGCTCTCTTAACTGGTCAGCTGTCATGCCTGTGTACTTCAGATACAGATCCATGGACAGTCCCTGGCTCTGCATGTTGCGTGCCATCTCCTGGACCATGTTGTCGATCTGGGCATCTGCCATCTTGTCAGGGATCTCCATGGTTGCGCCTTCCACAACCTTATCCACTACGCGGTTCTCGTTCTCAGAAGCAGCTGCTTTCTGCTTTCTCTCGGAGATCTTTGCCTCGATATCCTTCTTATATTCATCCAGGGTATCAAATTCGGAAACCTCTGCTGCAAACTCATCATCCAGTGCAGGCAGCTCTTTCACCTTGATCTCCTTTACGGTTACCTTAAAGGTAGCAGGCTTGCCGGCCAGATCTGCTGCATGGTACTCTGTCGGGAAGGTCACATTGACCTCGCACTCCTCACCGATGTTCTTGCCGATCAGCTGCTCCTCAAAGGTATCGATAAATGCATGGGAGCCGATGGTCAGATCAAAGTTCTCTGCAGAGCCGCCCTCAAAGGTCTTGCCGTCTACATAGCCCTCAAAGTCGATCACAGTCTGATCGCCGTCAGCAACCGGACGATCCTCAACGGTAAGAAGTCTTGCATTCTGCTCCTGTACCTTCTTGAGCTCAGCCTCAACATCCTCCGGAGTAACAGCTGCGTCAGCCTTCTCCACCTCAATGCCCTTGTACTCGCCTAAGGTTACCTCCGGCTTTACTGCTACCAGAGCTGTATAGATAAATGGCTTGTCCTTGCCGATCTGCTCTACTGCAACCTCTGGTCTGGAAACGATATCCAGTCCGCTCTCGTTCATTGCGTCCATGCAGGTAGCATTGATAGCCTCGTCAGCAGCGTCCTCATAGAAAACGCCCTCGCCATACATCTTCTCGATCATAGCCATAGGAGCTTTTCCCTTACGGAAGCCTGGGATGTTGAATTTGTTCTTGTTTCTGTTGAAGGCCTTCTTCATTGCATCCCTGAAGTCCTCATAGCTGACCTCGATTGTCAGCTTTGCCATGTTCTTCTCTAATTTTTCCACTTGTACACTCATTGCTATGGGTTCCTCCTTAAAATATATGTGATTCGCCCATATCCATGAGGGCGCTACACTTCAATGTAGCATTATATCATGCTGGGCTTAAAAATACTAGCTTTTTTTTAAAAAGATATCCATTCTTTCCGCCCTTTTCAGCAAAAAAAATGGATATCTTCCCAACGTTTTAAAACCGGTCATACTGGATTGCTTCTTTTACCTGCTCCGAGTGCTGTGATCCCTGTAACAGCCGGATCAGCTCCAGTCCCAGATCAAGAGCATATCCTAAGCCCCTGGCTGTGGTGATGTTCCCATCCGTGACAACGCCCTGGCTGGTATAGGAAACGCCTACCAAAAGCTCCTCGAAGCCCGGATAGCAGGTAGCCGTCCTGCCCTTTAACAGCCCCATGGCTCCCAATATGCTGGGGGCTGCACAGATCGCGGCCACTCTCCTGCCCTGCTGGTTGGCCTTCTCGATGGCGGCTGCCAATCCGCCGTGGGCCTTCAGGTTGGTCGTACCAGGCATGCCTCCTGGCAGGAACAATACATCTGCCTCATCCGGGTTCACGTCCTCAAACAATGCATCTGCCAAAAATACAATGCCATGGGAGCCTGTGATCTCCCTCTTCCCGGTGACAGAAACCAGGGTGGTCTCCACGCCAGAGCGGCGCAATACGTCTACCACCGCAAGACATTCCACTTCTTCCAGACCATCTGCAAGAAATGCAAAAACCTTTGCCATACTATATTCTCCCTTTTTCTATTTTATTACACGGTGACATTATTTTAACATTTATATTTTTTTCTGAAAAGGGATAAAAAACATGAGACTGTCATAAAAAAAAGAGAAAACTTAGTAAAAACCACTAAATCCGCTTGTATACAAGGTTTCTGCCACCAGAACTGCCTCCGGATATTGCCTTATTTCAGATCCTGTCGAAATCCAGGGAAGCCTCCGCCAGAAGCTCTGCCGCTGCCCCGCTGTCCAGATATTTCTCAAATGCTCCTGCTGTCTGCTCTGCGGTCCGATCTCCTGTTTCTGCTCCGAAAATGTCTGCTGTGGTATCCCTTAAGGCAGCCAACAGATGTCCGCTGTGGTAGAGGAAGTCTTTTGTATACCTTCCTGCCAGCTCCTCCTTTACCGCTGCGATCCGTTTTCTGCTCTCCTCTGTCTGCTCATATCCCACATTGACAAAGGTACAGCAGTCATCTCCCAGGCCAATGGCTGTCTTTGTGATCATGACCATGTCCGGGTTAAAGCCCTGGACCAGGCTGATATCCACATATCGGCAATAGGGCTCCCCATATCTCTCCAGACCATATTTGGCCCAGCCCTCCTGCCACATGCAGCGGTGGCAGCAGTTTACGTATACCGGTGATTCCTGCTTTGTACTGTAATCCTCCGGTCCGGAGCTGATGCGCAGCTCTCCATATGCCAGAAATGTCTCATAGTCCAGCCTGCGCCCATCCCTGACCGCCCGTTCCCTCATCCTCCTGCCCCGCTGATGCCCGTACCGTATGATCCCATTTGCCAGTACATCAAGGCCGTATTCCCCATACCGCTCCTCCAGCGTCTTTCCAAACAGCCCCAGCAGCAGCGCGTGATGCTCTGCTGTATAATCCTGCCTTTTCATATGCTTTAAACTCCTTTTCTATCCATGTAGGTTCAGTATACAAATTTATCCCTTTCCGTGCAAGAGGATACGTGATATGATGAAACATGATCAAGCGCCAGAGCGCGAAACGAAAGGAGACTGACTATGGAGATCGAACGCAAGTTTCTCATCGAAAAAGCCCCGGACGATTACTGTTCCTACCCCTGCCGCCGGATCGAGCAGGCCTACCTCTGCACCTCCCCTGTGGTGCGCATCCGCCGTGACAATGAGGACTACTATCTGACCTATAAGGGCAAGGGCCTTCTCGCCAGAGAGGAGTACAACCTTCCCCTGACAGAGGAGGCCTACCACCACCTTCTCACAAAGGCTGACGGCATTGTCCTTACCAAAAAGCGCTATATGATCCCCCTTGCCTCCTCCGGCTCTCTCACCATTGAGCTGGATGTCTTCGAAGGAGACTACCAGGGACTTATACTGGCTGAGGTGGAGTTTCCCACGGAGGAGGAGGCAAGGGCCTTCACTCCCCCGGAGTGGTTTGCCAGGGACGTCACCTTTTCCGGTGAATACCAGAACAGCCGCCTGTCCCAGGGATCGGCTCAGCGGAAGGATTAATTTTGTTACATAGGAGGCTCCGGAGGAGTTTCCTATGAAAAAAGCCCTGGCGTAAGGCACAGTGCATATCCGCGCACACTGCCTGCTGCCAGGGCTCTTTTGTCCATTCCATATACGTTTGTCAGCCTTTCATCATCCCTAATATGACGACGATCACAAACAGGATGCAAAGGCCTGCGATGATCATATCCATGGTCCTTACCGATACGTGTATCTTCTCATAGAGCCGTTCCTTGGCGGAAAGCTCACGCAGCTGTTCATTTTCCTCCTTCAGCCTGCGGATCTCCTCCTGAAGCTCCTCCTCGGACCCGGATCTCTCCTGCCTCTCGTCCATAGGCATTACTTCTTCGCAATGTACTTTCTGATATCCAGAGCGATTGCTACTACGATAACGATACCCTGTGCAATGTACTGGTAGTTCGTATTAACGCCCAGATACTGTAAGCAGGTCTTTAAGATCTCGAATACCAGAACGCCGATCAGAACGCCGGAGATACGTCCGATACCACCGTTTACAGACACGCCGCCGATGGTACAAGCTGCAATTGCCTCCAGCTCCCAGCCCTGGCCCATGTTAACGGAGGAACCGCCGGATTTCGCGCCTACAAGGAAGCCGCCCAGTGCGTACAGTGCTGCTGCTGTGATGTAGATGATGATCTTTGTCCTCTTTGTGTTAACACCGGAAACCTCTGCTGCCTGCTCGTTGCCGCCGATGGCGTACATATATTTGCCGTGCGGGGTCTTATTATATACAAACCACATAACAATGCCTACTGCCAGGGCAATGATGAACAGATATGGGAAGAAGCCAAAGAGCTTGCCCTTTGCAACCTCTGTGTAAGCCGGACGGTAGCCGCCGATGGGAGTTGCGTTGGTGTATACCAGGCAGACACCGTATACGATCAGCTGCATGCCCAGTGTTCCGATGAATGCAGGAACCTGAAGGAAGGAAACTACCAGGCCGTTGATGCAGCCAAAGATTCCGCATATTACAATACAGATGATGAGAACTACAAGCACCCACCATGTGCCGAAGTCAGGCAGATTCGGGAAGAACTTGCCGCTGTAGTCTGCCTTCTGGAGCAGAGTACCTGCTAAGCAGGCAGCAAGGCCTACCATACGTCCTGCTGAAAGGTCCGTGCCCTTTGTGATCAGACACCCGGATACGCCGCAGGCGATGATAAAACGTGGTGCTACGTTAAGAGCAATGTTGATCAGGTTGCCGCCGGAAAAGAACGTGGGCTGCATAATACCTGTATAAATAGCCAACAATACAAGAACGGCAATGATTCCGTTATTGATAAGGAAATCCTTTACATTAAATTTTTTCGCTGTCATGACCAAAACCTCCTGTTTGGATTATTTACTTGATTTGCCCTGAAGATCGAACTGGGTCGCAAAGGCCATGATCCTCTCCTGGGTAGCTTCTTCGCCTTCCACCTCGCCGGTGATATGTCCGTTACACATAACGATGATGCGGTTGGACATGCCGATGAGCTCAGGCATTTCAGATGAAATCATGATAATGGATTTGCCCTGCTTTACAAGGTCGATCATGATCTGATAGATTTCATACTTCGCGCCTACGTCAATACCTCTGGTAGGCTCATCCATAATCAGGATGTCCGGATTGTTGGCAAGCCACCTTGCAATGATAACCTTCTGCTGGTTGCCGCCTGACAGGGATTGTATCAGTGTCTTACCGCTGGGAGTCTTGATGTTCAGCTTCGCAATGCTGTCCTTTACTACTGCGTCTACTTTTTTCTTATCGATCTTGCCCATGCTGGTATAGTTCTTATAGGAAGCAATGGCAGTGTTATCGTCAATGCTCAGGCAGCCGAAGATACCAGTGCCGCGCCTGTCCTCTGTGATCATGCCCACAGAGTCATTGATGGCATCCTGCGGCCTCTTGATGGTCACCTTCTTTCCCAGCACCTCTATGGTGCCGCTGGCAATGTGGCGCATTCCGAAAATGGCCTCCATCATCTCTGTTCTCTGCGCGCCTACCAGGCCTCCAAAGCCCAGGATCTCGCCCTTTTTCAGCTCAAAGGAGCAGTTCTGGAAGGAACGCTCATGGATGCTGCAAAGGTTCTCCACCTTGAGGACGGTCTCCTCTGTCCGGTAGTCCTCCTTTGGAGGATAAACATTGGTCAGCTCACGTCCTACCATCTGTTTTACGATCTCGTCATCGGAGATATCCTTTACCTCCCATGAACCTACGTATGTACCGTCACGCATGATAGTGATATCATCAGCAATCTGACGGATCTCAGCCATCTTATGGCTGATATATATCATAGAAACGCCTCTTGACTTCAGATCGCGGATAATGCGGAAGAGGGCTTCTACCTCATTATCAGTCAGGGAGGAGGTTGGCTCATCCAGGATCACCAGCTTTGCATTCTGGCTTACCGCCTTTGCGATCTCCACTGACTGCATCTGTCCGATTGATAATGTTCCCAACTTTGCTTTGGGATTAAAATTCATTTTTACATCTTTTAACCACTTCTCAGCCTCGCTGTTCATGGTCTTGTGGTCTACGATCTTTAATGGCCCGAATCCCTTCATGGGATATCTTCCCAGATACATGTTCTCTGCAATAGAACGCTCTGGAATAGGCTGCAGCTCCTGATGCACCATTGCAAGTCCTTTGTGCAAAGCATCATCCGGATTGCTTATCTCTGTCTTTTCTCCATCAATAAAAATCTGGCCTTCATCCATTTTGTAAATGCCAAAGAGGCATTTCATGAGGGTGGATTTACCTGCTCCGTTCTCACCCATCAGGGCATGGACGGTTCCGGGACGTACTTTTAAGTGAATTCCATCGAGTGCCTTTACGCCAGGGAATGTCTTGCTGACCCCTACCATCTCAAGTCTGTATTGATCTGCCATCCCGTTACTCCTTTCAAATACAAATTATAGTCCTTGCTACTCTTAAAAAATCGGGTGTGTCGGTGGACACACCCGGTTTCATCATCAGACTTGGTATTACTTTAACTGATCCAGAATCTGCTGAGCGTTGTCGCCTGTAACCTTGGTATAGTCAACCATATTTACAGGATCAACTGCCTCGCCGTTTAAGAACTTCACTGCCATATCAGCTGCGGATTTAGCCTGTGCGAAATGGTCGTTGAATACAGTACCTGTCTGCTTGCCGTCAATTACGTTCTGAACAGCCTCTGTCAGAGCGTCAACGCCTACCAGATAGATATCCTCGTTTACCTTGCGGCCTGCTGCCTCGATGGACTGCAGAGCGCCCAGTGCCATAGCGTCGTTGTTACAGAAGATAACCTCGATCTTGTCGCCGTACTGGTTTAAAGCGTCCTGTGCGATCTGCTGAGCCTTTGCCTGATCCCAGTCACCACGCTGCATTAACAGCTCCTCAACCTCAACGCCTGCATCTGTCAGAGCCTTAACGGAGAACTCTGTTCTGTACTGAGCATCTACGTTCTCTGGGTCGCCCTGGATCATAATGTAGGAAACCTTGCCGTCGCCGTTGATATCGCCCTTGTTAGCGGTCTCAAGGATCTCTTCGCCCTGGAAGGTACCGGACTGTCTGGCGTCACAGCCTACATAGGTAGCCTGGATGCTTTCGCTTGCCCATCTCTCTTCCTCTGCTGCATCTGGCTCACGGTTGATGTAAACAACAGGAATGCCTGCTTCCTTACACATATCTGTGATCTCTGGTGCGGAAGAAGCCTGTACCAGGTTCAGGATCAGAACATCATACTTCTGGGTGATGAAGTTCTGGATCTGGTTTGTCTGCTCAGCCTGATCTCCCTTACCATCCTGGATAACAACGTTCTCTTTTGCGAAGCCCAGCTCCTCTGTCAGGTAACGCTCTAACTCTGTTCTGTACAGGGTCATGAAGTTATCATCAAACTTGTAAATGCTGACACCAATCTTCTTGCTGGAAACATCGCCGCCGGCTGCCTCTGCTGCCTCGGTAGCTGCCTCTGCTGCTTCTGTTGCAGCCTCAGATGCTGCCTCAGTAGCTGCCTGGGTTGCTGCTGCTGTTGTCTCTTTTGCTCCGCCGCCGCAAGCTGCTAAAGAAAGAGCCATAACGGATGCCATTGCAACTGCTGTTGCTTTCTTGAATAATCTCATGTCTGTAAATCCTCCCGAAATTTTTTTGCCGTTTTAGGTATTTTTCCCTTTCCGACACCTTTATTATAAAGCTTGATTATGCATTTTTCCATATGAATTTATTAAAAAAGTTATTAATTTTCTTTGATTTTACAAATCATGCAAATTTTTTTCGATATTTTTTTACATTTTAATGCGCATTTTCCCTAAAATTTTCCCCGGAAGACTGGGTAAGAGGGGCCTGTGGGCACCAGAAATACTTCCCGTTTTCCAATATCTGGTCCTCATTTACCTCTTGTCCCATAGCAAGACGGGAGGCTATGGTAAATATGACCCTGGCATACGTATCCTTGTCCGACTCCACGGTTCCTAAAAGCTTTCCTGACTTTAAAGCCTCCTGGCCCACAGGGGTTCCGTCTATGCCTACGATCTTGATGGAATTTCCCATAATACCTTCCCGTCCAATGGCATCAATGGCACCTAAGGCCATGTCATCGTTGTTGCAGATCACAAGCTCGATCTGGCCGCGGTACTCCTTCAGCCACTGCTCCATCAGGGCGGAGGCCTGGCTGCGCTCCCAATTGGCAATGCCGCCTGTGATCTTTTTCAGCGGCACTCCCCCATCCTTTAAGGTCTGGATGGACCACTCTGTCCGTATCAGGGAATCCTGATGGCTGGATTCTCCCTCCAGTAGAACATAGCTCACTGTTCCATCGCCATTTGCATCAAGACTCTCCGGCTTTTTTCTGTATGCATCTACCAGGATCTGTCCCTGGAGCACAGCAGACTCCTTTGCGTCTGCTCCCACATAATAGAGCTTTTCCCACCGGTTCATATCCTCCTCCACCGGCTCCCTGTTGAAGAATACCACAGGAACGTCTGCTGCCATTGCCTTGTCAATGATGATAGAGGCAGCCGATCTGTCCACGATATTGACGCACAGGGCGTCGCAGTTTAAGGACAACAGGCGCTCCACCTGGCTGTTTTGGGTATTCTGATTGCTTTTTGCATCCATAATATCGAGAGCCACCTTCACCCCGGTCTCCTGCTCGTATTCCTTTGCCTGCTCCTCCAGCGCGCTCCTCAGTGTGCTGATAAAGGTATCATCCCCACGGTAGAGGAGGATGCCGATCCGTATGGCCGTCTTATCCTCCTGCTGTTTCTGCCCCTTCCAGATATAAAGCATCACTCCTGCTGCAAGAAGGCAGGCAGCAAGAAGCACCGTCCCCAGATATATCCGGCTTTTTTTCATGTCCTTTTCCTCCCCTTACTCTATGGGATAGAGCATTTTTTCATACTTTTTATCCCTGATATCGTCCTTCTCCAGATAATAGGACTCCAGCTCTATCTGCAGCTTCTGCCTGCTTCCCCGTATGGCTTCCACTGCGCTTTTCACGCTCAGATAGCCTTCATCGAACTGGTTATACACAACGATTCCGTCAATGATCCCCTTGTCAACCTCATTGAGGATAGATGTCGTGCAGCCTGCGCCGTAAAGGCCTGCCAAATGCTCCTGGTATACGGTGCTGCCCTCTATGATCTTAACAGCCTCGTCTAAAGCCTGGGCATCCATGGCGATAATGGCAGCCCTGCTGTCTCCGGGATAGACAGTAGACTCGATGGCCTCCCGGTAAGTATCCTCTGTCTTTTTTTCATAGAGACTGACGGGGATCCCCTCCCTCTCCAGGACAGAGCATATCCCTGCATAAATGCCGGTATTCCTCCGGTAGGAAATGCCCTCTGAAAACAGATAGACCGGTATGCCCTCCGGGGTACCCGCCGCAGCCGCCTCCCCCAGCTTTCTCCCGATTTCGTAGGTATCCGTTATAATGGACTCTGCCACAAAATCACTGGAGGACACGGCCCCCAGCAGGATAACAGGACAGCTGGGCTTTAGGGCCTCCATCTCCATGATCGTCTCATTGCTGTCAACCGGCGCGAATATCACTGCCTTTGCCCCGTCCCGCACCTCTCTCTGGATCAGCTCCAGCTGCTGGGACTTGCTGCCCTGACTGTAAAGGGTGATGAAATTAACGTCCGCATAAAATTCTTCTGCCGCCTTGTCAGCTCCCTTTTTGAAATTCACATAATACTCATCATTTTCATCTTCAATGATAATGGAAATGGGATAGATCTCCCTCTTTTTTTCTTTGATGATCAGGTTTGTGGAGGATGCGAGGAACAACAGGGCAAGGAAGCCCGCAAATAACCCCCACAATAATTTTTCCCTAATGGACATCTGATATCTCCTTACCTTTTCTCATAAGGCTCTGCCGGAAGGCGTATGGTGACAGTCGTTCCCTCGTCCGGCTCTGACTGGATGGACAGGCCGTAATCCCGGCCAAAGTACAGCTTTATGCGCTCATTCACATTTTTCACCCCGATACCGGAGCCTCTTTTTGAAGGCACATGGCTCACATCGGCAAACAGGTTCTCCACCTGCTCCTCTGTCATCCCCAGGCCGTTGTCCGACACGCTCATCATCAGGTCTTTGCCCTTCTGCCATGCTTTTATCAGGATCTCGCCATCGCCGTCCATAAATTCCATGCCGTGGTAGATGGCATTTTCCACAAGAGGCTGGAGCATCAGCTTCAGGCTTGCCATATTCATCACTGTCTCTTCCGCCTCAATGGAATAGGTAAATTTATTCTTGTACCGCATGTGCTGTATCATCAGATAGCTGCGCACATGCTCCAGCTCGTCCTTTACCGGGATAATGCTCTTGCCCCTGCTCAAGCTGATGCGGAAGAACCTGGCTAAGGCTGTCACAGCCTTGACTGCCTCGGACTGCTTTTCATTCTCGATCATCCACACAATGATATCCAGGGTATTGTACAGAAAGTGGGGATTGATCTGGGACTGGAGGGTGTCAAATTCGCTTTTCCGCTTTGACTCATGCTCCGCCACAATGTCATCCATGAGCTTGTGTATCTGTCTTGCCATATTCTGGATGGAGGTTCCCAGATGGCGTATCTCATAGGATCCCCCCACATACACCTCTGTCTCCAGGTTTCCCTCCTCGATCTCATTTACTGACTTTTCCAGAAGCTTGATGGGAACTGTGATCTTTGAGGAAATGTAAGAATTGATGATGGCAAGGATGTACAGGATAAATGTGATAATGAACATCACAAACAGCCTTGTCTTGATATTATTCAGGGAAGCTCCCTCCAGGGGCATCACTCCCACGATCTTCCAGCCCGTGTAGCCCACGGTCTTGACTGTGACAATGCGCTTCTTGCCCTGAAAGCTCTCCTCGTGGTTTCCATCCTTATAGGAAACTGCAGCCTTTACATTCTCCTCCTTCAGGCCGGAATCAATGAGCTGGGCCTGGGGGTGGAAAATGATCTCACCTTCATTGCTGATGAGGTACACATATCCGTCCTGCCCCAGGCTTACGCCGTCAAAAAGCTGCTCCAGGCCATTGTAGCGGATGTCGATCAGGAGCACGCCCTGATCCGTATAGGGGCCCTGGGTGATCTCCACTGCTCTTGACATGGTCACCACCCAGCGGTACTGGCTCTCACTGTTGTCAAAGATATATTGTACATGGGGCGTGGAGAAATGGACGTTTTCTGTCTTCTCCAGGGCATACTGGAACCAGCTCTCCCGGGTAACGTCTGCATTTGTCTTGAGCCTGGCTGCCGGCACGGATTCCAAAAGCGTTACATCCTTTGAGAGCAGGGCAATGTTCTCGATATTGTCCTTGTTGTTGTCATACAGAAGAGTGATCTCGCTGCCAATGGATTCCTGGGACAGATCCGCATTTTTGATCACACCGTAGTAAAGGGAATCCGAAAGCTTCATCACGGTGCGCAGATAGGATTCCATGGAGCGGTTGATCTGGCTGATCAGGATCTGGTTCTCCTCCTGCATCGAAGCTGCCATCTGTCCTGAAAGCCTGGTGTAAAGCCATAGGCTGGCGAAAATACTGGCCGCCAGGGCTGTTACCGTAAAATAGATAAAGATCGTATAGCGTATGCTGGCCTTTTCCAGGCGGCGTTCCTTCATCCTACTTTGTCCCCCTGAACTTTGTGGGCGATATTCCAAACCTCTTTTTAAACACATAGCTGAAATAATTCTGCTCCTGATAGCCTACCTTGGCAGCGATAATATAGGTCTTATCATCCGTCTTATTTAACAGCTCCACTGCCTTGTTCAGGCGCACCTCTGTCAGGTAAGCGATATAGGTCTGGCCTGTCTCTTTTTTAAACATGGTGGAAAAATAGGCCGGGCTCATATGGAGATGACGGCAGATCTTTTCCACTGACAGCTCCGGATCCTGGTAATGGTCCATGATATATTCTTTGGCCTCTTTTATGACCTGCTTCATGGTGTTGTCCCGCTCCCGGTTCATGGACTGGTTCACACGCAGGGCCACACCCATGAGCCACTGAGCAAACTCCTCCCTTTTCTGGGTCCCCGGGACAAAGGACAATGGACCTTCATTCTCCCGGCCCTCCTCAAAGATCTCCTCCATATCCAGATCATACATCTGCATCATCTGGATCATGCAGTTGGTGACGCTCAGCATATAGGCCTGGCACTGCCTGTAGTGCACCTTTGCATCGCTCATCTTGTCAAGGAGCTCCTGGATCACATTCTCGATCTTCTCCCTGGGACCGAATTTGACTGCGCCCACCAGATCTGCCTCGTCCTTCCCGTCAAACTGCAGCTTTCCGCGGCCCACAGGCTCCACATCATTGATATAGATGGTGCTTCCGCTTCCCACAATGGCTTTGTAGCCCAGGGCATTCACCGCCCCCTTGTAGGAGCTGCTGATCTCAGCCAGGCACTCGCACCGGTAGCCCACGCCGATGGTGATGGGCACCTCCAGTATCTTCTTGACCTCCTTGCAGATATCGCCCAGTACGTCGATCAGCCCTGTCTGGCTGTTTTCCTCGTCAATGGCTGCGATCACTGCCAGCTCCGCCTCATAGATCCTGGGAGGATTGAAGATGGAAAAGCGGCAGTATTTCCCCAGCTTTTCCTCCACAAGCTGCATCACGGAGATGGGGATCAGATCCTTTTCTTTATGAATGGGCAGCTCTGTCTCCTCCACGCTCTCGCGCTCAATATCAATGGCCGCAGCCACCCACTTTTTCGCCCCTGCAAGGGGAATATCGTATTCTGAAAGCTTTGCCTTCAGCACGGACTCCTCCACAGGCTGGCTCACAAGATCATTTAAAAACTGCTCCCTGAGGATGGGCAGGTTCTTTTTATAGTTCTCACGCAAAAGGCTCACATCCCGCTTCTGCTCGATCTCCTGATCCAGATTCGCCTTGATGCGCCTTAGGATCGCCGTCAGCTCTTCCACATTGACAGGCTTTAAAATATACTCTGTCACATTCAGCTTGATGGCCTGCTTTGCGTATTCAAAATCATCATAGCCTGAAAAGATCACGATCTTTGCAGAGGGGGCCTTCTGGCGCACCCGCTCTGCCAGGGTGAGGCCGTCCATATAGGGCATGCGGATATCCGTCAGGATCACATCCGGCTCCAGGGCCTCGATCTTCTCCAATGCATCCTCCCCATTCTCCGCGTCCCCGACCACACAGAAGCCGGCAGAATTCCAGTCTATTTTTTTAATAATACTCTTCCTTACTTCTTCCTCATCGTCTACAAGGATGATACGGTATAAATCCATGGCCTACCTCTCTTCTAACAGTTGAACGCTGCTTGTAACTGTTCACAGCCGATATCCCGCGATGTGTTTTTTGTGAGTGAAGCGTAGCGGAAGTCACAGAAAACACGAGGGTTGCAGCGCCAAACCGCGTTTCGCGGTTTGTGTGCATCGCGGAGCGTGTTATTGTTCGCAGAACGGCTGCTTTTTAGCCGGGCTGTGAACAGTAACCGCTGCTTCCTTCTATGATACCATGTCCTGTGTTTTTTTTCAATGACGGCCCTCCTTTGAGTTTCCGCAGTTGTAACTATTCAGCTGAATCGTTACCTGCAGTCTGCGCCGCGGCTGTACTTATCATGAATTATAAGTATAAATAATACACAGACTATATTGTCCTTACCTGCTAATATATGTTATGATAGTTGTGTTTGGATTTTCTGAAAGCACTTACAGACTATATGGGAAAGAAGGATAACACATGGGCGGAATATTTGGAGTTGCATCAAAGAACAGCTGCACCCTTGATTTATTTTTTGGAGTTGACTACCACTCCCATCTCGGCACAAGAAGAGGCGGTATGGCCGTATATGGAAAAGACAATGGATTCACACGCTCCATCCACAATATTGAAAATTCACCCTTCCGTACAAAATTCGAGGGCGATTTAGACGAGCTTCAGGGAACAATGGGTATCGGGTGCATTTCCGACAATGAGCCCCAGCCCCTTTTGATCCAGTCCCATCTGGGAAGCTTTGCCATCACCACTGTCGGTAAGATCAATAACAAGGCAGAGCTCATCAAGGATGCCTATGAAAACGGGCATATCCATTTTATGGAAATGAGCCATGGGCATATCAATGCCACGGAGCTGGTGGCTGCCCTGATCAGCCAGAAGGCCTCTATCACCGAGGGACTTCTCTACGCTCAGGACAAGATCGAGGGCTCCATGACGATCCTTCTTCTGACACCGGAGGGAATCTACGCCTCCAGAGATAAATATGGAAGGACTCCTGTTGTCATCGGCAAAAAGGAGGATGCCTTCTGCGCTTCCTTTGAGAGCTTTGCCTATATCAATCTGGGCTACACAGACTACAGGGAATTAGGCCCCGGGGAGATCGTGCTCATCACACCGGAGCATGTGGAGACCTTAAGCGCTCCCAGGGAGGAGATGAAGATCTGTTCCTTCCTCTGGGTCTATTACGGATATCCCACCTCCTCCTACGAGGGAGTCAATGTAGAGGAGATGCGCTATGAATGCGGCAAGCTCTTAGCAAAGCGGGATAATGTGAAGCCGGATATGGTGGCTGGTGTTCCTGATTCCGGTATCGCCCATGCCATCGGATATGCCAACCAGTCAGGTATTCCATTTGCCCGGCCCTTTATCAAATATACTCCCACCTGGCCCCGCTCCTTTATGCCTCAGAATCAGAACCAGCGCAACCTGATCGCCCGCATGAAGCTGATCCCGGTGGATGCGCTGATACGCGGAAAAAAGCTGCTGCTCATCGACGATTCGATCGTCCGCGGCACACAGCTGGGGGAGACAACGGAATTTTTATACCAGAGCGGCGCCAAGGAGGTCCACATCCGCCCTGCCTGCCCGCCTCTGCTGTTCGGCTGCCCCTATCTGAATTTCTCCAGGTCTTCCTCTGATCTGGACATGATCACACGGCGCATTATCCGTGACCGCGAGGGTAATGAGGTGCCGGAGGAGGTGCTGGAGGATTATGCGGATCCGGACAGCCAGAATTATGCGGAAATGGTGGAGGAGATACGCAAGCGTCTGAATTTTACCAGCCTGCGTTACCACAGGCTGGATGATCTGAAGGATTCCATCCATATCTCTCCATGTAAGCTCTGTACCTATTGCTGGAATGGAAAGAAATAATTGTAACTACACAGCCGCAGGCTGAGTAGTTACAAATAATCCTTATGTTATCTGGTATAACAGGGCATTGCAGATAGCTGCTGCTACATTGCTTCCGCCCTTTCGTCCCCTGGCAACGATGTAAGGGACATCCTTTAAGGTCAGGATCAGCTCCTTTGACTGGACAACATTGACAAAGCCCACCGGTGCTCCGATGATGAGCGCCGGTTTTATTTTGTCCTCTTTTATCAGCTCATAGAGACGGATAAGGGCGGTGGGGGCATTTCCAATGGCAAAGATCATGGGAGGGCGGACCGGGGCTCCGGCCCAAAGCCCGGCCGCCTTGTCCATACTGGCAACGGCCCTGGTGGTTCCCTGCCTGCGGGCAGCTGCCGCCACATCCTCGTCCGCCATGAAGCACCTTGCTTCCCCTCCCAGCCGGGAAAGCGTTTTTTTATTGATCCCGGACCAGGCCATGTTGGTATCCGTGATGATCCACGCCCCCTGCTTCAGGGCCTCCAGGCCTTTTTTTACTGCATGTTCTGAGAATACAAGGTTATCTGCGTAGTCGAAATCCGCAGTGGTATGGATGGCCCGTTTGATCACCAGAGCATTCTCCGGCTCCAGTGTTTTTCCCATGTCCGCAAGCTCTTCTCCGATCAGTTCAAAGCTGCGGCGTTCAATATCAGCAGGAAGAACCTGCTCCAAATGGATCTCTGTCATCGGATGTTCTCCTTTTCTTCCAAAATCTACATGCGTCCAGCAGCGGACGCACTGCCACATCATAAAAGCCTGGCGGGCGCATTTGACATACCTGAATACATGCCGCCTATCCGGCGGCAGGACTTACATAGTAAATCTACATGCGGAGTCCCATTATATGGTAGATCTTCTCCATATCCAGGCTGCTCCTCAGGCAATCTGCCAGCTTATCATACTGCTCTTCACGGTAAGTGCGGTAGTCCACTGTCCGGATCTCCTCCGGCGCAAGACCCTTTTTGGCTGCCAGGGCTTTTACGATGGTCTCTGCGATCCCCGGCCCGTCAAATACGCCGTGGACATAGGTTCCGTACAGGTTCCCGCGGTTCCAGCCATCCTCCTTTGCATGGTGCTCCCCCAATGCCATCAGATAGGACATGGGGCGGCAGATCTCCGGCTCCTGTCTCCAGGATACCAGCTTTGCCGTATCCATGGGGCCATTTTCACGATTGATAAAGGTCCTGCCCATGTGGATCTCATAGCCTGCCAGCGCTTTGCCGGAAAGCTCTGACAGACAGCCGTCCAGCTCTCCGAAGGCTCCCTCTGACTGCGTACGTACCTTTTCCTCCTCAAAGCAGGTGCATAGAGGGAGAAGGCCCATTCCCTCTGCCCTTTGCACCTCTTTCGACTCCACCTGGGCCTCATCGATGAGAAGCTCTCCCATCATCTGGTATCCCCCGCAGATGCCCCATACGGGAACCTGCCTGTCAGCCAGCTTAAGGACCCCGGCCTCGATGCCTGACTGGCGCATCCACAGGAGATCTGCGATGGTACTCTTTGTTCCCGGAAGGATGACCATGTCCGGGCTTCCCAGCTCCCTTTCCTTTGTGACATAGCGGACAGTCACCCCATCGAGCCTGGCAAATACATCAAAGTCCGTAAAATTGGAAATACGCGGAAAGCGGATCACTGCAATGTCGATCCGTCCTGGCCTGTCCTCCAAAAGCTTTCCGCTTAAGCTGTCCTCATCCTCAATATCCACGTCCATATAAGGCACAACTCCCAGAACAGGGACGGAGCAGAGCTCCTCCAGCTGCTTAAGCCCCGGCCGCAGGATCTCCGTATCTCCCCGGAATTTATTGATGATCAGCCCCTTGATGCGCGCCCGCTCCTCTTTCTCCAAAAGGGCCACGGTACCGTAGAGCTGGGCAAATACGCCTCCCCGGTCAATGTCCCCCGCCAGAAGGACAGGCGCATCTGTCAGGGCCGCCAGGCCCATATTGACAATGTCCCCGGACTTTAAATTGATCTCCGCCGGGCTTCCTGCGCCCTCTATGACAATGATGTCGTTGGCCGCAAAAAGGCGGTTGTAGGCTGCCATGATCTCAGGCACCAGCTGCTTTTTATAGGCAAAATAATCCTTTGCCCTCATATTTCCCCTGGAAATGCCTCCCACAATCACCTGGGAACCCACATCTGTGGTCGGCTTCAACAATATCGGATTCATATCCACCGATGGAAGGATGCCTGCCGCCTCTGCCTGCACAGCCTGGGCTCGCCCCATCTCCAGGCCCTCTGTAGTGATGAAGGAATTGAGGGCCATATTCTGTGATTTGAAGGGAGCCGTGCGGTAGCCGTCCTGTGAAAAGATGCGGCACAGGCCTGCTGCGATCAGGCTTTTTCCTGCATTTGACATGGTCCCCTGTATCATGATCGGTTTTGCCATATGTTCCTCCTGTTCTCCTCCTGCAGTACCTCCCGCAGGATCGTGATAAAGCGCCTGTTTTCTTCCCTGGTCTTTACGCAGATGCGGTAATAGGTATTGTCAAGCCCCGGATAATTTTCACAGCTGCGGATAAGGATGCCTCTTGAGAGGAGATCCCTGTAAAGTCCGCCTTTGGGGCAGGGCTTTAATGGCCGCATATCCCGGAAGAACAGGTAATTTGCCTGGGACGGATATACCAGAAAGCCCATCTCCTTCAGCTGTCCCGCCAGCCATATCCGCTCTTTGGACACCAGCCTTTTTGTCTCCTTTACGTATTCCACCTCGTGAAGAGCAGACAGACCAGCACTCTGGGCCAAGCCTGATACGGACCAGGGCTGGCGCACTCCGGAAAGCCGCTCCAGCAGAGACTGATCTGAACAGAGGGCATAGCCCAGACGCAGGCCCGCCATGGCATAGATCTTGGTAAATGCTTTCAGAATGATGAGATTCGGGAAATCTTCCAGGGCGGAGACCACAGAGCAGCGCTCCTCCTCTTCCAAAAAATCGCAGAAGCATTCATCCACTACAAGGAGCGTACCAAAAGCATGGCATACCTCTGCAAGCGTCCGCACCTCTTTTCCATCTGTCGGTATTCCTGTGGGATTGTTGGGATTGCAGAGGAATACCATATCATAAGGCGTTCCCTTTCGGACAGCTTCTCTTATGGTATTGGAAAATTCTTCCAAATTCATTTGAAATCCCTGCTCTTCTTTTAAAAAGAACAGGTCCACCTGACTTCCGGCTGCTTTCAGAGCCTGGCTGTATTCCGAAAAGGTGGGCGCCTCCACCAGCCCATGCATTGGCCTGCAGGCAGTTGTGAGTGCAAATATGAGGTCAGCTGCCCCATTCCCGCAGACGATCCAGTCCTGAGGTATCTGGTGAAAGGCGCCAAGGGCCTGCCGGAGCTGGCTGCAGCTGCTGTCTGGGTAAACACTGCACACAGACTGCTCCTCTATGCTGGCAAGAAGCGCTCTCTTCACTCCTGCCGGAAGCCCCAGGGGGCTTAAATTAGCAGAATAGTCCATATCTACTTTTTGGCTGTAAATGTCGCCTCCGTGCTGGTATTCCATGTGTGTTTTCCTTTCCGCTGTATTTGTATTCATTATGCATTTCCGTTTTAAGCCAGAAGCAGCAGGCAGGCAATCAGGAGCATGAGCATTGCCTGGGCTAAGAACATCAGGCAGTTGGCACGCCGGATATCCTCCGGCTCTACAGGCCTGATGTCATCTCCTATAAAGGGCTTTTTGTGCAGCTCTCCAAAATACCAGGCATCTCCTGCTAACCGAAGACCCAGGGCCCCGGCGCAGGCCGCCTCCCCGTGGGCAGAATTGGGGCTTTTGTGGTTTCTTCTGTCCCTTAAAAAGATGGTCCAGGCTCTTCTCCCGTCTGCCCAAGGAGCGATCCAGGCTGCCAGCACCAAAAGGAGGCCTGTGAGCCTGGCCGGGATCAGATTCACGGCATCATCCAGCTTTGCTGCCGCCCAGCCCAATTCCCTGTATTTTTCGTTCGTATATCCCACCATGGAATCCATGGTATTCACTGCCTTGTAAATACAGCCGCCCACAGGGCCAAAGAGGGCCATATAGAAAAATGGGGCGATCACTCCGTCTGAAGCATTTTCCGCCACAGTCTCCACTGCCGCTCTGGCAACTCCTGCCTCATCCAGCACAGCAGTATCTCTGCCAACGATCATGGAGACTGCCCTTCTGGCCTCCGCCAGGCCTTCATTTTTCAGGCTTCTCAAAACTTTCATGCTCTCAGCACAGAGATCCTTTGCCGCCAGAAGCTGATAGCACACAAAGGTCTCTGCCAGAAACAGGAGCTTTCCCGGACTTCCTCCCTCCAGACAGCGAATGCCTTTAAAGAGCAAAAATGGAATGACTGTCCAGACCAGGCACATGGTAAGCACCAGAATACAGCCGCCCAGGCGTTCCCTCCCCTTAAGCCTTGTGCGCACCACGCCTTCCAGGTATGCGATCATGGAGCCCATCAGGCGGACAGGATGGGGAAAATGGCGCGGATCCCCCAATATCCAGTCTGCAATACAGCCAGCCAAAAGGGCCCATCCATGAAATTTCCACATTTCCAGCAACGTTTCTCTCATCTGCCTCCTGATTCCTTCCTTAATTGATACCTGCACGAACGGCTGATCCTCTTGCACGGCCTGCAGCCATGCAAGAGGCATCGGATGTCCATCTGATCGGAAATCCGGTGCATTTCCCGCCGTTCTGAACCCTTATCTCACTTTATCCTCTGTCCTATGCCGCAGCAGACCCGCCAGACTTCCTCTGCCTCTTTTGCTAAGATACAGCAGAGCCGCCCTGTCATCTCCCGGTAAAGGCGCTCCTGCTTCTCTATAGGAACGATCCCATAACCGATCTCATCCGTCACAATGATCCTGTCTCTCTTGCCTTCCAGAAGCGCTGATGCCAGCCGGCCAGGAAGCTCCTCCCATGATATGGGGCCGCCTCCCATTTCTGCCGCCAAAAGCCAGCCCTCTGGCGCCTCAAGCGTCCTGTCCCCCTCTATAAAACGCTTTACCAAACAGTGAAGTCCAAAAATATAAGCGCTTTTCATCAATACATCCCAACTGTCCTTCTCTCCGTCTGCCCACTGGATGAACGTCTGCTCCCGGCAAAGCTGATTCCGGACAAATCCGCGCTTTCCCTGGGCCCTGCCGCCGATCACCAAAATCATCCTATTTTTTCCTCCTCACACCGGAAGCCGCCGGGCCTCCGTCATACGCTGTTATTTCACCACATTTTCAGATACACCACTGCCGCTCCCATGGAAGCCAGTTCGCAGACCTGGAGGAACCATCCGGCCAGATCCCCGGTAATGCCGCCGAAATCCCTGTCTGACATCCTGCGGTAATAAACAAATACTGCCAGCTGGACTGCTGCCGTCAGGCATACGAGTCCTGCGCCCTTTCCTTTCAGGAATGCAAAGGCGGCTGCCGCCAGAACGAGCAGCCACAGAATGAGCACCTGGCTGCCCTTTTTCTTCTCCGCAGCCTGGGCAAAGGAGGCGGCAAGGCCGTCCTTTTTTGCAGAGGGAAAGGTCAGCACGGACAATCCGCTGAAAGCCCGTTCCATGGTAAAGAGCCACATAGGGAACACATAAGCTGCCATGTCCTCCCGGCCCCTGACGGCAACCATGCTTACATACTCCCAGAGCACGCCTGCATAGAGCAGGGCATAGGCCACAGCAGAGATCACGGCAAAGGCTCCCACATGAGGATCCTTCAGGATCTCCAGCTTTTTCGCCCTGTCGCCATAGGAATGGATGGCATCCATGGTATCCAGAAACCCATCCAGATGGATGCCGCCTGTGACAAGCACCGGGACAGCGGCCCCCACCAATGATGTCATCCCCACGGAAAAGCCCATCACCTCCAGGGCAATATAAAACCAGCCTCCCAGGCACAGCCCCTCTAACAGGCCTACGATCGGAAAGAAGCACATGATATGCCGCATGCGCTCCGGTGTCCAGTCCACCTGAGGCATAGGGATCTTTGAATACATCGATATCGCAATAATACAGGAATAGATCACATTCATATGAGTTCTCCCGGATGTCCTTCCTTTTCTTTTTTCATAGCTGCGAGCACTTAGAGCTTGTCTTTTCGAGCGTTACTATTTTTCATAGCTACGAGTACTTAAAGCCTGTCTTCTAGGCTTTTACGTGCGATGCATGAAAAATCGTTCGCGAGGTCTTTTCGAGCATTACTATTTTTCAGGACCACCGGGATCCCGTACACAACCTCCACTACTCTGTCCGCCATCCTGGCCAGTCTCTGATTGAGAAGCCCCATAAGCCGGATATATTCCATTGTGGATGGATCGTAGGCAGTCCCGTCTGCTCCCACCTCATTGGTTACGATCACCATATGATCGGCCTGGCGGGAAAGGCGGCAGATCCCGCCGAAAATGCGGTCCGCTAACTGGTCTGCCTGCGGCGGGCTGATATCCTTCTCCTGGCTTTCCTGTTCTGCCCGGTTGATTTGCAGCTCCTGTCCGCCCTGCCCTGCTTCCTCAGTCTCTCCTCCGCCAAACATCTCATTGGCAGCCAGATTTGACACGCATTCCAGCAGGACTGCCCTTTCTCCTGTGCCATGCAGCTCAAGGCCTCCCATGTTCCGCTGCCGCTCCAGTGTGACAAAGCCCTTTCCCCGGCGCAGCCTTTTGTGGCGTAGGACCTTCTCCCGCCCTTCCTCTCCGAAAACCTCCATTGTAGCAACATAAAAGCGCCTGCAATCCCCAAATCTCATCACAAGCTGCTCTGCATATTCTGATTTTCCGCTTCCGCTTCCGCCTGTCACAAGTACGATCATTACATTTCTCCATCCAACCATCCGCAATCCGGCCTCGCGGCCTGCTTCCTCATACCGGCTTGGTTGTCAAATGTCTGTACGTCCTTGCGTGCGAGCACGCAGTCCGTACAGCCGCTTGACAACACTCTCTTAACTTGAAAGTCAGCTGCTCCGCGCTTTGCGCTCCCGCAGCTGCCGCCGGTATTCGCAATCCGGCCTGGCGGCCTGCTTCCTCATACCGGCTTGGTTGTCAAATGTCTGTACGTCCCTGCGTGCGAGCACGCAGTCCGTACAGCCGCTTGACAACACTTTCATATTAAATGCTGGTACTGCTCTACCTTGATATCTTCAAAGCTGCCCATATCATGGTAGATCACAGCCGCCATGTCAAGGAGCGGAAAAATGGCGGCTGCACCTGTGCCCTCTCCCAGACACATACCTGCCCGGATCGCCGGCTGAAGTTCCAATGCCTCCAGCACCATGGCGCCTGCCGGTTCTGCGGAAACGTGGGAGGCAATGAGATAGTCCTTTGTATTCGGGCAGATCGTGACTGCTGCCAGAGCTGCCGCTCCGGTGATGAGCCCATCCAGCACCACCGGGAGCTTCCTTGCGCTGCAGCCTATGTAGAATCCAGTCAGTGCCGCCAGATCAAAGCCTCCCACCTTTGACAGCACATCGATAGCGTCAGAAGCGTCCGGCCTGTGAAGACTTATACCCTGCTTGATGACCTCCACCTTCCTTCTGTAGCCCTCCAGCGAGAGCCCGGCTCCGCGGCCTGTCACCTCTTCCGGCTCCTTTCCCAGCAGGACGGAGATCACTGCGCTGGCTGTTGTGGTATTTCCAATGCCCATCTCACCTGTGCCCGCCAGACGGCAGCCCTTTTCCTTTAACATGCTCGCCACTTCTATCCCCGTCTGAAGCGCCTCTATGGCCTGGCTGCGGCTCATGGCAGGACCCTTTAGAAAATTTCCGGTTCCGTAGGCAGTCTTTCTTTGAAGGAGACCAGGTACATGGATATCACCTGCGATCCCCACATCCACCGGAAATACGTTTGCCCCGGCGCAGGCCGCCATACGGCACACGCAGGAGGTTCCCTTTGCCATATTTTCTGCCACGATCCCTGTTACGGACTGGCCCGTCTGGGTCACTCCCTCTTCCACGATCCCGTTGTCGCTGCACATAACAGCGATCCACTTCTCCTCCAGGGAAACAGCCGGATCCCCCTGCGCCCCTGCAATGCGCACAATATCCTCCTCCAGCACGCCTAAGCTGTTAAGGGGCTTTGCGACCTTATCCCACCGCGCTCTCGCCAGTGCTTTGGCAGACTTGTCCGCCTCCTCTGTCTGTCTGACCGCCTCTTCCAATGTCATTTTCTTCTGTCCTCCTTCTATGTCCTGCCAAATCGTTACTGTTCACAGCACGTCTAAAAAGCAGCCGTTCTGCGAACAGTAACGCCAAATCTCCTGCACGCCCTGGAAAACCGCTCCACAAAAGCGGGGGCCGACGGATAGTAGAGATGCGGAAAGCCTGCCATCACCTGTCCGCAGACGCGCATACAGGGCCAGGTTCTTTTTCCCACAGGCTTTACCGCCCTCATCTGCCAGGAGCTGTCCGCTGTCCGGCAGTCCCAGTAATGAAACTCGTGGCCTTTTATCTCCTCTCCGCGCAGCAGGTAGGGCGTATCCTGCTCTGCTGCCAGGGCAACATATCCAAAACGGCTGTTTTTTCCCTTTCTGCAGCCTTTCCCCTCAAAAATCCCTGTCATGGGATAAAACACTCCATCCAGCCCCTCCAGCTCCTCCAGCAGATACAGGTATCCGCCGCACTCTGCCAGGATGGGCATTCCCTGTGCGGCCGCCAGGGCAACCGCCTGCCGCATGGCTGTATTTTCAGACAGCTCCGCAGCATAATTTTCCGGGTATCCGCCGCCGATGAGGAGCCCATCCAATCCCTCCGGCAGCTTGTCCTCGTGAAGAGGGCTGAAATAGACGATTTCGGCCCCAACAGCCTCCATTTCCTCTAAATTATCCCTGTAATAAAAGCAAAAAGCCTCATCCCAGGCCACTCCCAAGCGGAAGCGCCCTCTCTTGGCAGCATAAAGGCTGCTTTCAGAGACCGAATGCGAAACATCTTCCCCAAAGCTCAGGCTCGGACCGGAAAGGCTTTCCAGGATCTCCCAATCCAATGTTTCCTCCAGACAATCCCCCAGCTGCTCCATCTGCATTTTCAGCCCTTCCACTTCATCGGGAAGGATGAGCCCCAGGTGCCTGCTTCCCACCTTGAGGAAATCCAGCTCCGGCACATAGCCTGCCGCCAAAATCCCCAGCTCGCCCTCTGTTATTTCCTTCATTCTTGGATACATTCCTGCTGACATGCGGTTAAATATCACTGCGGCAATGTGACGCTCCCCCCGGCCCAGCTTTGCCTCATAATCCAGAAAGCCCTTGATCTGCGCTACAAGGGACAGGCTGGCTCCTTTTGCATCCAGTACCAGGACCACAGGAATACGAAGGATATCTGCTATCTCCCAGGAGCTGGCGTCCGGAAGGGTGCCTCCCAGGCCGTCAAAATATCCCATGACGCCCTCTGCCACCACAAAATGCTCTGCCTCCGCCCTCCTGTATTTCCTCCGCAAATGCTCCTCTGTCTCAAAAAAGCTGTCCAGGTTTCCGCCTTCTACCTGGAGCACCTGCCGGTGAAAGAGGCCGTCTATATAATCAGGCCCGCATTTAAAGGCCCAGGGCCTTTTGCCCCTTCTCTTTAAGACCTCCAGGATCCCGCAGGTCACCATGGTCTTTCCGCTGCCGCTTTTGGGGGCTGCGATCAGAAAGCCTGCCATTCAATATCCTCCTCCTCACCGGAAGGGTACTGCATCACCGCCACATAGACCGGATTCTGAGCCTTTGTCATATGATAGCCTCCCACCAGCTCCACAGGCGCAGCCGAGACCTGCACCATCTGTGTGTCCTGAAAGCCGTATTCCTTCATGCAGTCCAGGATCTCCGCCACAGTCTCCAAGGTGATGGCATTTGCCACAATGCGCACCTTCGGATTTGCCTTTAACAGCCAGCCCAGGATCTCCTTCATCCTGCGCCCGCTTCCGCCGATAAATGCATGAGTAGGCGACTTAAGCCCCTCCAGGGCCTCCGGGGCTTCTCCCTCCACAATGTGAAAGCCTGACCAGCTTCCGTGGAATTTCCTGCTGTTGGCCTCTATGAGCTCCAGGGCATCCTGCTTCTTTTCAATGGCATACACCTGTCCTCCCTTACACCTGCGCCTGACCTCCAGGCCCATTTCCACGGCAACGGAGCCAGTGCCTGCACCGATGTCATAGCAGACAGCATTGTCCCCTATGCGCAGCAGCTCTATGGAAAGCCTGCGCACGGTCTCCTTTGTCATGGGGACCTGGCCCCGGATAAATTCCTCGTCGCGGATTCCGGCCGCCGGGTACAGATTTCCCTCCTCCGCCTGGGAATTCTCCACAAGGACACAGGCAAGGCCTCCGAAGGGATCATGTTCATCCTCCATGATCATCTCCGCAGGAGTCAGATCCCAGGTGATGCGCTCATCATCATAGGAAAAGTTCTCCCCAGCACAGATGGAAACATTTCCCAGCCCATTGCTCACAAGCTCCCGGCACAGCTCCGGCACACTGCCCGGCCCTCCCAGCAGGAGGAAGCAGGTCCTGTACCTCCTGATGTTGGCGACTGCGTCCAGCTCCCTTCCGTGGCTGCTGACTGCCCGCACATCCTGCCAGCTCCTTCCCAGCCTGGCGCAGAAATAGGACAAGCTGGAGATCCCTGGGATATATTCCACATCCCAGCCTTCCCGCTCAAAGGCCTTTGAGGCTGCCTCGGCACCGCTGTAAAAGCCGGTATCCCCTGAGAGCACCAGGGCTGCCTCCTCCCACGAAAAGGAAGAAAGCCACTGGACCATATCACTGGGACGGTAGGCAGAGAGCACCGGCTTTCCATCGGTAAACCCTCTGACGCTGTCTAACATCCTGTCTGCGCCCATCACAGCTTGAGCCGCCTCCAGACAGTCCATTGCCTGACCTGTCAGCTGCTCCTCTCCTCCCATGCCAATGCCGATGAGATAAATGATCTTATTCACAGCCCATCCACTCCTTTACCTTATTTTTCACTTCCTCCAGAGAAATGCCCCTGTCCTCAGGGCGCAGGATCACCACGGCTGTGGCGCCTGCCAGAGCGGCAGCCTGGAGCTTTTCCCCAAAGCCGCCTGCATTTCCTCCATCCTTTGTCACAAGATAGCGGCAGTTATATTCCTTCAGCAGCGCCAGGTTCATTTCCGTGGAAAACGGTCCCTGCATCCCTATGATATGCTGTCCCTCCAGCCCCAATTCACGGCATAGGCGGATAGAGTCCTCCACAGGCAGCACCCTTGCATAGATCCGCCTCCTGTAATCCCGAAGCCCTGTAAAGCTGTGAAGCTCCTTGCTGCCTGTTGTCACCAGAACATTCCCGCGGACAGTGGACAGCCAGGATACCGCCTCCTCCATGTGGGAGAAATACATCATCTCCGGCCCTTCCCCGTCCTTCTCCACCTTTGAGGCCTCCCGAAGGCAGCGTATCATCTCAATGCCCTGGGCCCTGCAGGCCTCACGGATGTTGGCGCTCACCAAAACCGCGTACGGGTGGGTGGCATCGATCACCAGGGAAGGCTTCTGGGCTGCCAGCATATTCTCCATCTCATCCCTGTCAAGGCGCCCCCAGCCCACCTGAAAACCCAGGGTTCCATCCCGCAGCGAATCCGGCCCCTGACCGCTTCCGCCTCTGTTTTTCTTCCAATGCTTGTCCTTCAGCTCCTGGAGCAGCAGCTCCCCTCCATACTCGGTAGCTGCCCATACAAAGCCCCTTATGCCCATCTCATAGAGCCAGCCCGCCAAAAGCCGTCCCTCTGTGGTCCCTGCAAATAATGCGATCTTTTTATCTCTTCTCATATCTGTAGCCTCTGGGTGTTACCATACAGTTTCCTATCTGCTTTGTTTTCGAATTTCCAATATAGACTGTGGTGAACATATCTGCCGGGAAATGAAGGATCTCCCCCAGCGTCATCACCCTGCACTCCTCGCCGTCCCGCCCGATCTTAGAGGCCAGGCCGCAGACTGTGTCCTCGCCCCTGTATTTTAAGATCCTCTCGCAGGCCTGGCGGAAATAGTCCGGCCTTCCCTTGCTGGCAGGGTTGTAGATGCATATGACAAAGTCAGCCGCAGCGGCGTGTTCAATGCGCTCCCATATGGTCTCTAAGGGCGTCAGCCTGTCGCTTAAGCTGACAACGGCAAAATCATGCATCAGCGGTGCTCCCAGGATGGCTGCTCCTGCGCAGGCAGCTGTGATCCCCGGTATGATCCTTACAGGAACCTCCGGATATTCCACAGCCAGCTCAAGTATCAGCCCTGCCATGCCGTACACTCCGGCATCGCCGCTGCAGATCATGGATGTCTCCTTCCCCTCTGCACAGCACTTAAGAGCCAGACGGCAGCGCTCCTCCTCCCGCGTCATGGCAGTAGTGATGTACTCCTTGTCCGGGAAATAGGGCTTTACCAGCTCTATATACACCGTATAGCCTGCAATGACCTGGCTTTTTGCCAATGCCTCCTGAGCCTGCACCGTCATCTGCTCCGGCTTTCCCGGACCCATGCCGATCACATAGAGTGTGCCGGGTTCCTTTGTCTCTGTCTTCTCCCTGCAGCCGGTGGTGAAACCGGGATCGTAGAGCTTTGAGCGCTCATATCCTGTCTGTGCAACGGAATCCCCCACCACGATCAGGGCTGTTTTGGATATTCCCTCTGCTCTCGCTGCCTCTGCCAGAGTGCCTACGGTGCAGCGCACCACCTTCTCCTCCGGCCATGTGGCCTTGTAGACAATGGCTGCCGGGGTATCCTCCCTGTATCCCCCTGCCTTCAGCTCTCTGCTAAGTCCTTCCAGCATTCCGGCGCTTAAGAATACCACCATGGAAGCCCCATGAGCCGCAAAGCTGCGTATGCTCTCCCTTTCAGGCACAGGCGTCCTTCCCGCCATCCTTGTGATGACAACGCTCTGGGAAATGCCCGGAAGGGTATATTCCATTCCCAGGGCTGCCGCTGCGCCGCAGAAGGAGCTCACCCCCGGACAGATGTCATAGGAGATCCCTTTTTCGGCCATCCGGTCCATCTGTTCCCGGATAGCGCCGTATACACAGGGATCTCCCGTATGGAGGCGTACAGTCTCTTTTCCTTCTGCCTCCGCCCTTTCTACCACTTCCATGACCTCCTCCAGCGTCATGGAGGCGCTGTCAAAAAGATCTGCCTCCTTTTTTGTATACTGGAGCAGCTCCTTATTTACCAGGGAGCCTGCATAAATGACCACATCTGCCTGTTCCAAAAGCTTTTTTCCCCTGACAGTGATCAGATCCACTGCCCCTGGGCCTGCGCCTACTATGTGTACCATTGTCTTTCCTTTCTTTGCAGCCGTTCCTTGAAGCACCGCTGCTTTTTTCTTCTATTCCTGTTCAGATCCGCTGATTGAACGGCGGCGGAACCCTTTCATCATTTCCTCTGCTCCGGGAGTCTGCCCCAATACCCCGCGCTCGTTTGTAAATACAAGGGCCTCCACCTTCAGACTGTCCCCGGCCCGCCTCCTTAAGCTGCGGCCGATCCTCTCCATGATCCTGTCCATTGTCCTCTCCCGAAGCCCCGGCACGGTCTCTAAAAGAGCCAGGCCCTGATCCACTGTCACGGCATCCAGCACCTGTTCCACCAGAGGGCCCTCTGCACCGCAGACAGACGCATGGGCCCCCAGGATCTCCATTCTGCCATCTGCCACGGAGGAATGGGTGTTCATGATGCCCCCGGCTATCTTGATCAGCTTCCCACCATGGCCGATGAGAAGGATCTCCTTTATTCCCTCCTGGGCTGCCATGTCAAGAGCTGCACCGATATAATTGCTGCATTTTACTGCCTGCTCCAGATCCAGCCCCAGATGGCGGCTTAAAAAGGCCTCTCCGTAATTTCCCGGCGTCACCATGAGCCTGTCCATACCTGAAAGATGCTTTTGCCTGAGCTCCAGGCGTATGGTCTCTATGAGAGCCGCCTCGCTCATGGGCTCCACAATACCGCTTGTGCCCAGGATGGATATTCCTCCCACGATCCCAAGCTTTGGATTAAAGGTGCGCTCTGCCGCCTCTCTCCCGTCGGGAACGGAAATTTCTATGGAAAGCTTCCCCTGAAACCCCTTTTCCCTGCATACGGCCGCCACCTGCTCGAATATCATCCTTCTGGGAACCGGATTAATGGCCGCTTCCCCCACTTTGCAGCTGAGTCCCGGCTTTGTAACCCTTCCGATTCCCACTCCACCCTTTAATATAAGAGAAAATGCTTCCGTTTTATACTCAAAATCCCCACTTTCTCTGCAAAAATCCCCTTTATTTTTGCTGACGTCTCCCACTTTCACAGTAGAATACACAAGCAGGCCGTCTGTCACATCCGGATCATCTCCCCCATCCTTTCTCACGGCGCAGGAGACCATCTCCTTCTTCTGCCTGATCTCCTCTATGTCCAGATGCAGCCTGATACCTTTGGGAGTCAGGAGGAAGACCTGTTCTCTCCTCTCTCCGGACAACAGCATAGCGGCAGCTGCCAGGGAAGCCGCTGCCGCACAAGTACCTGTGGTATAACCCCATCTTAATTTTTTCTGTTTGGTAGAACCATATGTATCCATGCCATCTCCCTGTGCCAGTTTTTCTGAATAGCTACCTAATTTTAAAGTATAGCATGTCCTACCAGATTTCACAATCCTTATTTCCCTGTAAACCTACATGCGCCCGGCTGGCAGCCGCAGCCGATATCCACTACGCCTGTGATCTCCAATGCCGCCGCCACCGTGATCCCCTCTGCTGCCTGTTTTCTTATGAGCAGCCTTCCTCCTCCCATGCAGGCCGCGCGCTCGCAGACATTTCCCACGCCAACGGTCTTCCTCACAAATTCTGATTCTGCAAACTCTCCCTGAATTTCAGAAAGCTTTTCTGCACAGTAGAACCGTCCTTCCCAGCCATATTCCTCCAACAGGGAACGGATGGCCTCCTCATCCCTTTTTACGTCAATGGAAGCCAGGGCCTTTACTGACCTTATGTCGATCCCATTTTCTTCCAGGATCTTCCCGACGAGTGCCTTTAAGGCTGCTTGGTCTGTTCCCCTCCTGCATCCGATCCCCAGGACTACCGCCTTCGGCACCAGGCGCAGGCAGGACTTTTCCATAAGCGGTACAGGACGGGGCGCAGTGCTGCTTCTTATGGTCACCCATATATTGTGGGCGCAGGCCTCTGATGTGCAGCCCTCCGGTATCCCATTGCAGGGAAGATCGCTGAAAAATCCTGCTTTTTTTCCTTCCAGCAGACTGGCAGACAGCGCCTTTGCCTCCTCCCTGTCTGTGATGGCAAGGCCGTTTCCGGCGGCAAACAGATCCACGGCAAACAGGCCGTTCACATCCGTAGCTGTTGTGATCACAGGAACTGCCCCCAAAATGTCCCCTATCCTGAGAGCCAGCCTGTTGGCCCCTCCCACGTGGCCGGAGAGAAGAGGAACCGCAAACTGTCCTGCCTCGTCCACTGCCACTACCGGGGGATCTGTCATCTTATCACGGACCCAGGGGGCGATCCCTCTGACAGCAATTCCCACAGCTCCCACAAATACCATAGCGCGGCCCTGGTCAAACATGAGACCGCACCACTGCTTTAACTCCATGTCCCGCTCCCTCAGGCCCTCTGCCCTCCACTGGGGCAGGAGAAAACGCTCCGGCACATAGGCCTCACAGTCCTCCCCTGCCTCCACAAACTCGCAAAACAGCCTGCGGACAAGCTCTGCGCCGAGGGCTGTAAAACAGATCATCCCGATTTTCATCTGTATCTCCTTTACCGGTATGCACAGTATGTTCTCTTCCTCAAGTATAGCTTAACTTTCCTCTGCTTTCAATGCCTCTGCCTTCATCTCCCTCTTTCTTTTGGTGATAAGTCCGCCGATCTTTCCGCTTTCCTTTGCTGTCAGGCTCCTCCAGCCATTCTCCATCACTTTTCCGTCCAGCCCTAATTCCTGGGCGATCTCAAATTTCAGCTGCTCTTCAGGGCTGAAATCCTTCGGATCAAAGGGCCCGCTCTTTTTTGTCTTTGATTTTCCCATTGATTCTGGTCTCCTTTCACGCTGCAGAATAACGACTGCAGCTGCACAGAACCAGTATGCTCACATTTTTTACAACTTATTCCAATTATTCTTGCTTTTTAAAAATTTGTATATTATACTGGATTTAAACAGAAGGAATCTAACTGATCCTGACATTTACGAGGCTTCCAATTGAAGATAGCGATTATTGAAGATTCAAAGGACGATGCACTGCGTCTGTCCGAATTTATAACTACATATTGTTCTGGTGTACATTTATGTCAGCAGACAACCCTTTTCCACACTGCGTCGGATTTTCTGCATACCTGGAAATCCGGCGCTTTTGATTTAATATTTATTGATATCTTTCTGAATAACGGTGAAGCTTTGGGGCTTCAGCTTGCTGACAGGATACGCAGGGAGGATGAACAGTGCTCCATTATCTTTACCACTGTCAGTCCTGATTTTGCATTAAAGGGATATGAGGTCAGAGCACTTGATTATCTTGTAAAACCGATTTCCTATGGCAGCCTGCGCCGTACCATGGATTATTACCGTTCTTCTAAGAAAAAACAGCCCAGGCACTATATTGAGGTAAAGGAAAGCCGCATCATGGTAAAGATCATGGTGGATGATATCCTGTATACGGATTATTTTAATCACTATATACAGATCCACCTTCCAGGACGTGTGGTTCGCACTTATATGAAATTTGATGCATTTTCACCACTGCTGCTGCACCTTCCCCAATTCTTATGCTGCTACCGCAACTGCATTATTAATATGGATAAAGTAACTGCTCTGCTCAAAACAGAGTTCATCGTAACTTCAGGAGAACACCTGCCCATTGCAAGGAACCTGCGCCCGCAGATCCAGCAGCAATTTGCAGATTACCAGTTCCACAAATTGAACGGAGGCAATGGATGACTTTCACAAACATCCGGTATCTATCCATGATCCTGGCTGAGACAGCAGCTATGATTCTGCCGTTTTTTGTGATTTTCCGAAAAGACTGCCGCTTTTCTCCATGCAAACTTACAGGTATTCTTATGGGATACCTGTTTTTTGTGTCCTTTTTGCAGCTGCTTCTGGCAGATGCTGCTTCCGGCGCCTTCTACCGGTCTTTTTCTATTGATTGTGTTTTTATGCTCTTTTCTGTCCTACTCTGTCTTTTCCTGACAAAAACAAATGTGTTGGCGATCATCTACACTCTTTTTGTCTTTAAAAATGTTACCGATGCCGCCATTTTCTGTTTCCAGTCCGTTACCGCCCTGGCAAATGCAAATGGGCTGCATCTTATCCTCGGACTTTTTTTCCTGATCCTCGTCTGCCTATGTGCCTGTCATCTGGCTTCTCTGCCTCCTGACAGGACTGCTGCCTATGTGCTTTCCCTGGCAGAATGGAGGCTGTTCATCGCCATTCCGGTTATCTTTTTTATCATGTTCCGCTTTACGCCTGTTAACATTTTTCCTGCCCGGCTGCCCGCCTATCCGCCTGGCCTTGCGCTGGTTTCCGTGTGCTGGCTGGCCTGCGTCTGTATCATCCACTATGTTACCTTCCATACTCTTTCAAAGCTCTCCCAAAGCTATGCCATCCGTGAACAATATAAGACCTCGAAGCTTCTGACAGATGTACAGACCGCACAAATGGAACAGCTTGAGCAGACCCTGGAGCAGATGATGGAATCACGCCACAATTTCCGCCATCACTTTGTCACAGTAAAAGGTCTTCTGGAGCACGGCAGCCTTGACGCTGCCTTAAACTATATTGATTCCTATCTTGGAAACAGCCATCCTGTCTCCAATGTCCAATACTGCTCCAACCTCTCTGCCAACGCTCTTCTTAATTACTATCTGGAGGAGGCCCAAAAGCATCTCATCCGTGTGACCACCAACATTACCCTTCCAAAGGACCTTCCCCTGCCGGAAATTGACTTCTGCACTATCCTGGGAAACCTCCTTTCCAATGCCCTGGAGTCCTGCCTGCGTCAGGAATCCGAACAGCAGCCATTTATCACCGCCAATATCTGCCTGTCCGGAGAGTCCATGATCACCCTATCCATCTCAAACTCCTACACCCATGAGATCCGTGAACAGGATGGGCATTTTCTCTCCTCCAAAAGGGAGCACACCGGAACAGGCACTGCCTCCGTACGTTATCTGGCAGAACGGTATCACGGTGTCCTGCGGTACAAATACGGGAATGGCATTTTCGAGGCCTCCCTTCTTTTGAACCCCTGTATGGATCAGGGATGAAGATGGGAATACTGACAGATCAAAAGAATCCTGCGATCCTGCCGGTCGGTTTGTTACATAGGAGTCTCCTATGTAACAAAAAGGGGCAGCCCCAAAAGGACTGCCCTATTCTCACGCGATCGTATGTGATTACTCCTCAATGGACTGTGCCACTGCATCAATGTCAACATCTGCCACGTCAGCATCTTCTACGCGCTCCTGTGGTGCCGGAGCCAGCATAGCCTTGATGCTTAAGCTGATCTTGTGGTCTGCCTCGTTGAAGTCAACCACCTTTGCTTCTACTTCCTGACCGATCTTTAATACGTCAGCCGGCTTCTCAATGTGCTCTCTGGAAATCTGGGAAACGTGAAGCAGTGCGTCTACGCCTGGCTCCAGCTCAACGAATGCGCCAAAGTCAGTCATACGTGCAACGCGGCCAACTACGATGTTGCCTGCTGCGTACTTCTCTGCTGCCTGTACCCATGGATTTGCCTCCGGGAACTTAAGGCTCAGTGCGATCTTCTCGCCCTGGATATCCTTGATCAGGACTCTTACCTGGTCACCAGCCTTGAAGACCTTCTTTGGATTCTCCACACGGCCCCAGCTCATCTCGGAGATGTGAAGAAGTCCGTCAGCTCCGCCTAAGTCAATGAATGCACCGAAATCAGTTACATTCTTTACAACACCGTCAACAGTATCGCCTGGCTGGATCCTTGCGAACAGCTCTTCCTTCATCTGTGCCTTCTTCGCAACCAACAGCTGCTTTCTGTCGCCGATGATCCTTCTTCTCTTTGGATTGAACTCTGTGATAACAAACTCGATCTCCTGGCCTGCATACTTGGATAAATCCTTCTCATAGCTGTCAGATACAAGGCTGGCCGGGATAAATACTCTTGCGCCCTCAACCTCAACGCTTAAGCCGCCGTCTAATACCTGTGCTACCTTTGCAGTGAGAACTTCCTGATTCTGGCAAGCCTCCTCCAGACGCTTATTGCCTCTGTCTGCTGCCATTCTCTTATAAGACAGGGAGACCATGCCTACGCCGTCATTCAGCTTAATGACCTTAGCCTCCATCTCTTCTCCAATCTGTACCTTGGTAGTCAAATCTACGTTATTGTCGTTGCTATATTCGTCACGGGTGATAACTCCCTCTGACTTATTACCTGCAATACTCAGAATAATCTCATCTTTGTTGACTTCAATAACCTGACCGGTGACTATCTCTCCTGTACGTATTGGTTTGGTTGATTCTTCCTCTTCCTTTAATAACTCTGCAAAACTCTGCTCTGCCATTCTGGTATGAACCTCCTCAATATTCTTTTTTGGGGTGGATGCCCCAGCTGTAATACCTACGTTGCGCACAGAAGATACACTGTCAGGATCTAAGTCGCCGAGTGTCTGAATGTAAAATGTATTTTTACACTCCTTGAGGCAGATTTCGTACAGCTTCTGGGTATTGGAGGAGTGCCTTCCGCCGATGACGATCATGGCATCCACCTGTGAAGCAATCCTTGCCGCCTCCACTTGTCTTTCCTGTGTTGCATTGCAAATCGTATTTAAAACACTACTATCATAACCCTTTTTCAAAAATTTTTCAACTAATTCTTTAAATTTGTTGTAATTAAATGTCGTTTGGGATACGATACACAGCTTTTTTCCCTCTGGAATCTTGAATTCTTCTGCTTTTGCTTCATTTTCTATGACAAAAGTATATTCATCCCCCCAGCCTTTGATTCCCTCGACCTCCGGGTGATCCGGGCTTCCAATGATCACCACGCACTCCCCTGCCCTCACGTGCTCCTCCACAATGCGGTGGATCTTCTTTACAAAGGGACAGGTGGCATCCACCACGGTCACCCTCCTGGCGTTTAAGATGTCGTAGATATGGCGGCTGACGCCATGGGAGCGGATAACTACGATGCCCTCTCCCTCAGGCAGGGACTTTAAGTCCTCCTCTGTCTCCAGCACACGGACTCCCTTTTCCTCCAGATCCCGGACAACCTCCTCGTTGTGGATGATGGGGCCATAGGTATAGATCGGTCCCTTCGCCTTGCCTTTTTTTACATTTTCAATCTGCTCATAGACCTTTTCTACCGCTTTTTCCACTCCAAAACAAAAGCCTGCTGTCTTTGCCACGATCACATTGCGCTTCACTGTTCCACCTCCAGGCCATGCTCACAGGCAATGCGGATAATGGCAGCTGCCACCTCCTGTGCTGTCATGGGGGAGCTGTCAAGAAGCACTGCATCCTCTGCCTGCTTTAAGGGGGAATGCTCCCTGTGCATATCGCGGTGATCCCGCTCCTCAATATCCTTGCGGATCTCATCCAGGTCACAGGAAAGGCCCTTTTTTGTAAGCTCCTTATAGCGGCGCTCCGCCCTTACCCGCGAGGAGGCTGTGAGATAGATCTTGACCGGGGCATCCGGCAGGACGCAGGTGCCGATATCCCTTCCGTCCATGATGACATTCTCCCTGGCGGCAAGCTGCTTCTGAAGCTCTACCAGCTTCTCCCGCACAGGCATGTATACCGAGGTGGAGGAAGCCATATTGCCCACCTCCTCGGTGCGGATAAGGCCTGTGACATTTTCCCCGTTTAAGAATACCTGCTGGGCCCCATCCTCATAGCGGATCGTGATATCCACGCCGCCGCAGGCTGCTGCGATCGCTGCCTCATCTGCCGGGTCAATGCCCTGACGCAGAAACGAAAGGGCCATGGTCCGGTACATGGCGCCTGTATCCACATACACAAAGCCCAGCTCTTTTGCCACCATTTTGGCAATGGTGCTCTTTCCTGCCCCTGCCGGGCCGTCGATTGCGATATTAAAATGCTTCGTCATTCCTGTATTCTCCTGCTCTGTCTCTTATTTCTTTTGCTGTTCACAAAAACGGCTGTTTTCAGCCGGGCGGCAAACAGCTGCCTTTATTCCCGTGATGCGGTCCCTGTTCCTGCACACCAGCCCGTGGACCAGGCGATCTGAAGGTTATAGCCTCCCGTCACCGCATCCAGATCCAGCACCTCTCCTGCAAAGTACAGGCCCGCTGTCTGCTTGGATTCCATGGTGGAGGGATTGATCTGTTTGACAGAAATGCCTCCCTGGGTGATGATGGCCTCCTTGAAGCTTCGCAGGGCTGTCAGTGTAAACTCCAGTCCCTTTGTCACCTCTGCCAGCCTGCGACGCTCCTCCTTTGTGATCTCATTGACCTTCTTATCCGGATGGATGCCGCTGCGGGCGATGATGACGGGGATCATTTTTGCGGGATATAAATGGTTTAAGGCATTTTTAAACTGTTTATTCACTGCCTCACCAAAATCCCGCAGGATACGCTCGTCCAGCTGCTCCGCCGTCAGGGCCGGCTTTAAGTCGATCACCAGACGCAGTGGCTGCTTTTTGATGGCCTTTGCCCCGTAGGAGCTGGCACTTAGGAGTATGGGGCCGCTGACGCCGAAATGGGTAAAGAGCATTTCGCCGAACTCCCGGTAAAGCTCCTTTCCTCCGGCATAGACGGCAGCCTCCACGTTTTTCAGGGAAAGCCCCTGAAGGGCTTTGACCTCTAAAGCTTCCGCCGCCTCAAAGGGGACCAGGGCAGGAGAAAGGTCCGTGATCTTGTGGCCCAGCTCCTCTGCCCACCGGTAGCCGTCTCCTGTGGAGCCTGTGGACGGATAGGAAAGGCCTCCTGTAGCCACGATCACGCTGTCTGCCGCTTCACGCCTGCAGCCGGCGTAACGTGACTGCCCGCTGTCCATGGTACCGGACTCCGCCCCGGCTCCATGATATCTCTCTGTTCCCCGGCCTTCCAGGAGGATCCCCCTGCATATCCCTTCCTCCACCCACAGCCCTTCTACCCTGCTGTTTAAATGAATGCTCACGCCCTCCTTTTTCAGGATGCGCTCCAGGGTGCTTATGACGTCAGATGACTTGTCGGAGGCCGGAAACACCCGGTTCCCCCGCTCTGTTTTCAGGCGCAGTCCGGCATCTTCCAAAAGCGCCATCATATCCTGGTTCGTAAAGCCGTAAAAGCTGCTGTAGAGGAATTTGGCGTTGCTCACCACTGCCCGGAACAGATCCTCGGTATCGCAGGCATTTGTGATATTGCATCTACCCTTTCCTGTGATAAAAAGCTTTTTCCCCAGCTTTTCATTTTTCTCATAAAGACTTACCCGGCATCCGCTCCGGGCAGCAGCAATGGCGGCGGCCATACCAGCTGCGCCGCCGCCTACTACGATCACATGTCGTTTTTCCTGTGTCATTCTCTATTCTCTTTCACTTCTTTGATCTTCTTTTCCAACGCATCCACCACGGTCTTTAATACCTTTACCCTGGCATAGCGCTTGTCATTGCCTTCCACCACGATCCATGGGGCATAGGTGGTGGAGGTGCGCACGAGCATTTCATTGACCGCCTCCTCGTAGGCGTCCCATTTTTCCCTGTTGCGCCAGTCCTCGTCCGTGATTTTCCACTGCTTCATGGGGTTCTCCTGGCGCTCCTTGAAGCGGCGCTCCTGCTCGTCCTTGTCAATGTGGAGCCAGAATTTCAGCACCACTGCCCCGGCGTTTGCCATGTGGGACTCCATTTCGTTGATCTCCAGATAGGCCCGCTTCCACTCTGCTTCCGTACAGAAGCCCTCAATGCGCTCCACCATCACTCTGCCGTACCAGGTGCGGTCAAAGATAGCGATATGGCCTGCCTTTGGAACATTGTTCCAGAAGCGCCACAGATAATGGTGGACCTTCTCGATATCATTGGGAGAAGCCGTGGGATTCACCCGGTAGCCCCTGGGATCCAGCTGACTGGTAAGGCGCTTGATGGCTCCTCCCTTACCTCCTGCATCCCAGCCCTCAAAGCCGATGACTACGGGAATGCGCAGGCGGTAGATCTCGCTGTGGAGCTCTGACAGGCGCTTCTGGAGCTTTTTCAGCCTGGTCTTGTACTCCTCCTCTGTCAGGCTCTTTGAGAGGTCAATGCCGGAGAGGACGCCGTTTTTAAAGTGTTCTCTTGCCGTCAGAGCGCCTGTATCCCTGCCTTCCTTTGACGCCATCTTCTTCCTTGCCAGCTCATATTCCAGCCTGTCAATGACAGTGGTAATGATCTTAAGGGCTGCATAGTCCTTATCCAGCGCTTCGATGATGGTCCAGGGAGCGTAATCCGTATCTGTCTTTTCCAGCATCTCCTCGTTCATCTGGAGATAGCGGTCAAATTCCTTGTTCCGCTGCCAATCCTCCTTCGTAACCCTCCAGGCCGTCTCTTTGGACCCATCCAGCTTCTTAAAGCGCTTCTTCTGCTCCTCCTTGTCAATATAAAGGAAAAACTTGATGATCGCCGTCCCATCATCTGAGAGCTGCTTCTCAAAGGACATAATATCCTGGCAGGCATCTGCCAGCATGTTCTCGGGGGTCAGTCCGTCAAAGCGGTCCACCTGAAGGCTGCGGTACCAGCTCCTGTCAAAGATGGCGATCCTGCCCTTTGCCGGAGTCTTTGTCCAATAACGCCACAGGAAGGGGCGCATCTGCTCGTCCTCTGTGGCCCGGTTGCAGGCATATACATCAAAGCCCCTTGGATCCAGGGACTGGATCAGGCGGTTGATCTGAACGCCCTTTCCCGCTGCCCCCATTCCCTCAAAGACGATGATAATGGGGATCCCGGCTGCCTTGCACTCCCGCTGCAGAAGGCCTAAGCGCTCTCCTGCCTCATCCATGGACTTGCGGTATGTCTTCTTCTCAACTTTTTTGTTCAAATCGATTTTTTCCAGCATAATGTACCCTCCCTATGGGTTGTGTGCGGTGGATTGGTTTTTATGATAAAGATTATACCACAACTCCTTTTATAGTAAAACTTAAAAATGCACTTGGGTTTCCGCATTTTGCACCGCGGCCGGCAGAGGGAGGGATGGTGCGACTTTGCAGGACATTAGAAGCACTTAGGCAGCTGGTTTTTCCGTTCAGAGCAGCATCAATGATTGTTTGAGCGCAGCGAGTTGCGTTGATGCTGCTCTGGCTTTTAGGAAAAATCAGGTGTCTTAGTGCTTCTTATGTCTGAAACCGGAGCATCCAGACCTCCCTCTGCCGGCCGCGGTGCAAAATGCGGAAATCTAAGAAAAATGCAGCAACCGGGAACTCCTTCCTGATTGCTGCACTTTTTCCCTATTCCGGGACCGCTTACATCTCTGCCGTAACAAAGATATCATAGATGGCCTTAATCGCCTTCTCAAAATCATCATTCTTCACGCCAATAATGATATTCCACTCGCTGGAACCCTGGTCAATCATCTTTACGTTGACTCTTGCATGAGCCAGTGCGGAGAAGATACGGCCTGCAGTTCCGCGGTTGGAACGCATGCCCCGTCCCACTACGGCAATGAGGGCCAGATCGGATTCCATCTCCACGGTATCCGGGTTCACTGCCCTGTGGATCCCTGCGATCACGGACTGCTCAAAGTCCTCGAATTCTGTCTGGTGCACATAGATGGTCATGGTGTCAATACCGGAGGGCATGTGCTCAAAGGAAATGCCGTACTGCTCAAATACGCTTAGGACCTTCCTCCCAAACCCTACCTCGGAATTCATCATAGCCTTCTCAATATTAATGGAACAGAAGCCCTTCTTGCCTGCAATACCGGTGATGGTATGGCGTGGCTTGCGGCAGGTGCTCTCCACGATCAGGGTTCCCTTGTCCTCAGGGCGGTTGGTATTCCTGATATTGATCGGGATCCCCTCCTTGCGTACCGGGAAGATCGCATCCTCATGGAGAACGCTGGCGCCCATGTAAGCCAGCTCTCTTAACTCCTTGTAGGTAATGGTCTCGATAACCTCAGGATTCTCCACCACTCTGGGATCCGTCACCAGCATGCCGGACACATCGGTCCAGTTCTCATACATGTCTGCATGGATAGCCCTGGCTACAATAGAGCCCGTCACATCGGAACCTCCTCTGGAAAAGGTCTTGACCGTGCCGTCATGCTTGGAACCGTAGAAGCCGGGGATAACCGCCTTTTCCACATGCTCCAGGCGCTCGGAAAGCTCCTTGTTCGTCAGCTCTGCCTCCAAATTTCCGTTGTCGTCAAAGAAGATCACCTCTGCTGCATCGATAAATTCAAAGCCCAGATAATTGGCAACAACAATACCGTTTAAATATTCTCCTCTGGAAGCAGCGTAATCCCTTCCGGCCTTTGCCAGAAAATTCTCCTCGATCCGGTCAAACTCACTGTCTAAGTTGAGATTTAAGCCAAGACCGTCAATGATTTCCATGTATCTGTTTTTGATCTTCTCTAAGATCTTCTTATAGGATCTTCCTTCTGATGCTGCATCATAGCAGGCATAGAGCAGGTCTGTGACCTTCTCATCCTTGTCATTGCGCTTTCCCGGTGCGGACGGCACAACGTATTTTCTGGATTTATCAGATCTGATGATATCTGCCACTTTCTTGAACTGCTTTGCACTGGCCAATGAACTGCCGCCGAACTTTACCACTTTCCTCATATCTGTTGTCTCCCTTGTTCCTTATCTCTCCTCAGCTGCGTCTCATAAATCTTCTCCTTCAATTTATGACGCTACAAGTGCAAATGATACCTTACTTTCTAAGGGATGTCAATAGTTTTTAGACAAAAAATTTGCGCAGAGAGGACATTTGTCTTCTCTGCGCGGACAGTTGTTTAACTTTGTTTTTACTATAAAAGTCCTGCCGCCGGATAGGCGGCATGTATTCAGGTATGCCAAATGCGCCCGCCGGACTTTCGTGGTGCGGTGGCGCGTCCGTCCGCCGGGCGCATGCAGGTTTACTATAAAAGTCCTGCCAGGCCGGCAGGCCGGATCCGTAGGTTTACTGGCAGCTCTCCATTTCCTTATTCACGGACTCCTCACAGGAACGCATCGCCAGAATGGTCTTCTCCATCAGTTCCTCCAGCGTCCAGCCCAGCATCTCGGCGCCTTCCTTGATCACGTCCCTGGAACATCCAGCCGCAAAGCGCTTGTCCTTAAATTTCTTCTTAAGGCTGGATACCTCCATATCCATCACGCTTTTTGAGGGGCGCATCTTAGCTGCTGCTCCCACAAGGCCGGTGAGTTCATCTGCTGCAAAGAGGATCTTTTCCATCGGATGCTCCGGCTTCACATCGCAGCAGAGGCCGTAGCCATGGCTGCAGACCGCATGGATCAGCTCCTCCTCTGCCCCTGTCTCGCGCAGAAGCTCCGGTGCCTTTAGGCAGTGCTGTTCCGGATACATTTCAAAATCAATATCGTGGAGCAGTCCGGCCATGGCCCAGAAATCCGCCTCGTCTTCAAACCCCTGGTCCTTTGCAAACCAGCGCATGGTTCCCTCCACCGTCAGTCCGTGAAGGATGTGGAATGGCTCCTTGTTGTATTTTTTCAGTGCCTCTAAGCCCTGCTCTCTTGTAAGCGTTGTCTTCATCTTTTCTGTCTCCTTTCGCCTCTGTAAAACCTTTGCACGATAAGCGCTTTTCTGCCTTTTTACAGCAGCGTGCCTGCTTTCGCGCCTGCCGAATTAAGTATAGCACGGTGAAGCGGAAAATCAAGTGCCTGCATTGAACACATATTTATCCATCCGCTCAAAAGCCTCCTTTACCCTGCTCAGAGGCAGTGCAAGATTCAGCCTGATATGGCAGGGGCCGTGGAACATCCTTCCATCCTGCCATGCGACGCCCACATCCCAGCCGGCCCGCTCCAATTCCTCAATGGTCCTGCCATGCTTTCTGCACCACTCCGTGCAGTCCAAAAACATCATATAGGTTCCCTCCGGCTTTGATACAGTCACGCCCTCAAAATGCTCCCTGATATAGTTATAGGCAAACTCCACATTTTCCGTGAGTACCTGCCTAAGCTCGTCCACCCACTCATGGCCCTCAGGCTTGTAAGCACCGATCAGGGCGTGCATGGACAATACATTCATGTCATTGTAATGGGGAAGGGAGGATTCCTTTTCGATCCTCTCCCGTATCCACTTGTTGTAGATGATATGGTAGCTTCCCACCAGCCCCGCCAGATTAAAGGTCTTAGAGGGCGCATACACGGCAACTGTGCGCTGCCTTGCATCCTCGCTTACGGACTGGGTCGGGATGTGCTTATGATTTCCTAAAATAATGTCAGACCATATCTCATCTGAGATCACAAATACATCATGTTTTTTGTAGAGCTCCATGGCCTTCTCAAGCTCCCAGCGTTCCCAGACACGGCCGCAGGGATTGTGCGGGGAACAGAAGATCGCTGCATGGATCTTGTTCTTTACGATCTTTTCCTCCATATCCTCAAAATCCATGCGCCATGTTCCCTGCTCATCTCTCTTCAGGGGGCTGTGGATAATGTGATAGCCGTTATTTTCCACGCATTTTGTGAAGCCGATGTAAGTGGGGGAATGAAGGAGCACCTTGTCTCCCTTTGAGCAGAAGACGCCCAGGGCGCTGACTACGCCGCCCAGCACGCCATTTTCATATCCAATGGCCTCCCTTGTCAGGCCTGCGACTCCGTTGCGGGTCTCATGCCACCGGATAATGGAATCATAATACTCTTTTGCAGCGCTGAAATATCCATAGGCCGGATGCTTTGCCCTCTCGATGATCGCCTCAGGTACAGTGGGGACCGTAGGGAAATTCATATCCGCCACCCACATGGGGATCGCATCAAAGCCTTCCTTAGGAGGCTCCGGCGCAAAGCCCGGATTCATTCCAAGGCCGTCAACTGCAATAGCATCCTTTCCATGGCGGTCTATGATGCTTGTAAAATCGTACTTCATAAAAAACACTATCCTTTCTTTCATTTGTATGTCCAAAGCTTCTATGTATTTAAATGCCAGCATCTTAAATATGCAATAACATCAGCAGGCCATAATAAGCAAAGGCTATGGCACAGAAGACCACGATCAGCGGCATTGTCTTTTTGATCAGCTCTCCCAGGGAAATGCCGTAATCCTCCGCGCACATCAGCAGGCAGATATGAACGGGCGAGCACTGGGCAGCCGCATAGGCCATGCACATGAGGAGTACAAATAGGGGTAGCACTCCCGGCCCTTCTCCAAGGGCAGCCATTGCCATGGGCATGCAGAGCACGATGATCGCCTGTGTCCCTGCAACAACCGCACCGAAAAAGAAGATCAGTGCAAAGATCAGGAACATAGGAACAGGAAGGGAGGAAAAAAATGCCGGCAGGCTTTCAATGACTCCTGTGGCCCCAAGGATCTCCTTAAAGATCATCACCAGCCAGGTGCTGAGGATCAGCCTTTTCTCAAAGGCTGACTTAAAAAACGGCAGAAGCTCAGCCAGGCTGAAATGATTGATAAAAATATTGGCAAAAATGCAGATAAGGACAGCCAGCTCTACCGGAAGATGAAACAGCAGTATGAGAAGGATCGTTGCCACTATGCTCCAAACGCTCTTTCCCAGCAGCAGCCAATAGCTGGATTTCGGCTGATCCGGCACAAAGCCGGTATCCTTCGGCACACGGCGCAGGTAAACGGCCCATCCGGAAAACATAAGGGCAGCCACCATAGGAAGCATTGCCAGCAAAAACGCGCTGACCGATACCCTGCCCTCTGTCAGCCCAATGGCAATAAAAATGCTGGTGTAGGTGGGAAGAAAACACTCTGACACATGCCTGTAATAGGAGGTGACGCATGCTTTTTCCGGATCGCTCAGGGCCTCCCCCACGCTCTCCCTGACAATGGGGCCGCAGATCAGCACTGTGCTGGCCGCCGGGAGCATTCCCATAAGGAAGGGAACGATGGAGGCATTGATCCTGTTATTGTTGAATATCCCGCTGAGGGCCAGCCTTGCATTGCTGAGATTCTTTCTCTTCTCCAGCATCCGCTGAAGGTAGGTGATAGAGTAGAACACCAGAAGGGTCTCAATGGTGGTCCATCCCGTTCCTCCCTTTACCACTGCCCGCCAGGCAGCTTCCGGAGGCAGCTGGTACAGAAATACTGCTGCCACTCCTGCCGCTGTCACAGCAACCATCAGCGGCTGCCTCCTTCTCAGGAATAAAATGATAATGGCAAAAATCACCAGCAGCTTTATCATATCCATCTCGTATGTATCTCCTCTTATGTGTTAAGTAATATGCCGTTTTACAACCGGCTCCAGCGGGCATCCTTATGCCCCACTAGCCATTATAACGTATAAAAGCACTGCTGCCAATGATGAAATCACTTAAGTTTCTGTGCCCTTTTCATAGTAAACTCTCATGCGCCCGGCGGGCGGACGTGCCACCGTACCATGAAAATCCGGCGGACGCACCAGCGCACCATGAACGTCCGGCGGACGCACCAGCGCACCATGAACGTCCGGCGGGCGCACCAGCGCACCATAAAAGTCCGGCGGGCGCATTTGGCATACCTGAATGCATGCCGCCTACCCGGCGGCAGGACTTTTATAGTAAGTATAAAATGCAAAAATATGAGGATCAGTTGATTTACAGGTAAAACAAGTTGGCTTATAATCATAGAAAAAGGTAACTGGTCAGTTCCCTTACAGTTACCAAAAAAACATCCAGGAGGAACGACTTATGATATACCGTTTCGCGAAAAATACAGACCTTCCCCGCCTTATGGCAATGACCGATCAGGCAAAGGCTGGCTTCCGGGCCAGAGGCATTGACCAATGGCAGAAGGGAGAGCCCAATGAAGCCGGACTGGCCCTTTCTATCTCAAAGAAAAACATCCACGTCCTGGAGGAGAACGGGGATGTCGTTGCCATGATCACCATAGTGTCCGGCCCGGAATTAAGCTACAGGACCATTGACGGTGCCTGGTTAAATGATGAGCCCTACTGCGCCTTCCACCGCGTCTGCGTAGAGGAATCCAGAAAGGGCCAGGGACTTGCTGCAAAGCTGTTTGCCTGCTCTGAGGACTATGCCAGAAAGCAGGGCTATACCAACGTAAGGATCGACACCCATCCCGGCAACCTTTCCATGCAGAGAGCCCTTTCAAAGAGCGGCTTCACCTTGTGTGGAAATCTCATTCTGGCAGAAGGCGCAGAGGCCGGGAATCCGCGTCTAGGGTATCAGAAGAGGCTTTGAGGGGTATGCTCACTTTCGTTCCACTCAAGCTCCCATGCCCTGGCGTTCACGGCAGATATAAAAATATTCCAGCTCTGGCATGATGCCCTCTTCTGCCGATGTTCTTTCCATTCCCCAGAATCCCGGCAGGCAGCCCTCCTCCCCTCTGCACACATACACAGGATTCGAATTTCATCTTATCCTCCGCTATATTTTGCCTGCTACACCGCGCAGAGCGATTTTGCCGAAGCTTGAGTAGAAAAACTTCAAAAACATATTCACATTTCTCTATTTGTGCATATAATATATATAGATAATCTTCTATAGGAGGTGGCGTTTTGGAACTTGACGAGAAAAAAATACCGATCGTTTTCAAAGCTTTTTGTGATGAAAACCGCATCAAAATTTTGAAGCTGTTACTTACAGGCGAAAAATGTGCCTGCGTACTGTTAGATGATATGCATATTACACAGCCCACCCTTTCCCATCACATGAAAATCCTATGTGATTCCGGCATTGTGGCGGGGCGCAAAGAAGGGAAATGGATGCACTACTCCATTTCAGCAGACGGTGTAAAATATGTGGCAGAGTGTCTGCAGGCACTTACAAATACAGCGTATGAAGATAAGTCGTGTTGTGATAAGTAATTTTCATTGCTTTACCGCACGACTTATCAAAGCATTTATATATAGATAAATTTCAATATTTCAATATTTAGGAGGTCATTTATGGGATCGTTAAAAACAGGATGGAATTTCTGTGAGCACAGAGCCGCACAGATGGATATTGGCAAACAGCGGAATATCGAAATTTACCATATCGGAACGGAGAACCTTGCTCTTTCTCGCGCAGCTTAAGGCTACAGAAAGCGTTGCTGCAGAGCTCATAGTACCAACTGCCGTCAGGTAGGCCGGACCATAATGCTTCAGCACCTCCATCGGATTCTCACCGGAGTAAGCACCCGCAAGCCCATAGAGAACAGCCATTCAGATATAATGGCCGATCAGGACGATCACAATGACCTTAATAAATACCGGAAGCTGTCCGGTAATGGTACCGTCATAGGCCAGGCCTGCAAAGGTCGTGGCAATGAAGAAGGGAAGAACCGGGATCACCACCTTCGTAACGATCTGCAGAACGATCTTCTGGAACTCATCCAGCACAGTGATAACCGTGTCTGCATGAGTCCATACAGCTGCAAGTCCGATCAGGACGGAAAATACTAATGCGCTCATGACCGGCATGATCTGCGGGATATCAAGCTGAAAAGCCACAGCCGGAAGCTCCTTTAAGCCGTCAACATTGCTGACGATCTGCATGCCCGGAATGAGTACAAAGCCCGCTGCTGTTGACATAAATGCCGCGCAGATAGATGATACGTAGGCTGCAAGCAAAGCCACGGTCAGCATGCGCGAAGCGCTGGAGCCCAGCTTTGTGATAGACGGTGCGATAAAACCAATGGCGATCAGCGGAACGCAGAAATTAATGAGCTGACCCATAATGTACTTTAATGTGACGATCACTGTCATCAGCCCCTCCGGAGCCGCCAAACCAACCGCAATGCCGATGATCAATGCGATAACCAGCTTTGCCGACAGGCTTTTAAAAATTTTACTCATATAAAATACCTCCCATATTTTGTTTTTGCATTGCACTCTGTCAATGCGCTACTCCTCTCTCATGATCAATGACCGCATATGCTATGGTCCTCCCCCTTCGATATTTGCTCAAAAATCACTGCTTTTTACCTGTTTTTTCTGGCAATTCAGCGGTCTATCCTCTCAAATCATGAACATTATTGTAGCACATACTGACAAAAGGGAATAGTAAATTTTTCCTCAAAATAATATATTTTATCTTATTTTCAGAAAAACTATCCTAGAACCACGCTTGAATTTTCTTTCCATTTCCGCTATCATAAAAACTATCAAACAGAAGGAGACCCGCTATGCCATTCATTTCCCTGATCATCCCTGTATACAATGCTGAGAAGTATCTGCGCCGCTGTTTCAATAGTGTGCTGGGGCAGACCTTTCAGGATATGGAGGTCATTGTCATCAATGACGGGAGTACGGACGGAAGTCTTTCCATCTGCCGTGAATACGAGGAAAAGGATTCCCGCTTTGTTGTCATTGATAAGGAGAACACGGGGGTGTCCGACAGCCGCAACCAGGCCATTGCTGTGGCAAAGGGCTGCTATCTGCAATTTATAGACAGTGATGACTGGCTGACTCCTGACGCCACAGAGCTTCTGGCAGAAGCCGCCGGAAAATATGACTGCGACCTGGTGGTGGCTGATTTCTACCGGGTGGAACGGGCCGTATATACAGAAAAACAGCACATACGGGAGCGCGGCCTGCTCACCAGGGAGCAGTATGCAGAATACATGATGCAGGACCCCGCCGACTTTTATTATGGCGTGCTGTGGAATAAGCTGTACCGGAAAAGCATCATTGAGGAGCACCAGCTCAAAATGGAGGAGGAGCTGCGCTTTTGTGAGGATTTCCTGTTCAATTTGCGCTTTATCCGCCATGCAGCCCGCTTTGCGGCCATTCAGACCCCGATCTATTATTATATGAAGAGAAAGGGAAGTCTTGTGAGCACTGACTGGAAGAAGGCCAATGCCGTAGCGCTGAAGCTGCGCCTTTTGAAGGAATATAAAGAGCTTTACCAGAGCATGGGACTCTACGAGGAAAACGAGCTTCGGATCAATGCCTTTGTCCTGTCCTTTGCCAAGGATGGAGGAGTGGCTGCTCCCATGAGCAGGCGCAGGCAGAAGCTGGATGCGGAGGACTACATTGATGATCAGCTTCCTCCCGGCTTTGTGCGGGTGCGCCACACCTTTGAGCCGATCTGCGATGAGCACTGCCGGATCCTGATACTCGGAAGCTTCCCCTCCCTCAAATCCAGGGAAAACAACTTCTACTACGGTCATCCGCAGAACCGTTTCTGGCGCCTTTTGGCCCGCCTTTTAGGAACAGAGGTCCCTGAAACCATTGAAGAAAAAAAGAGTCTGCTCCTTCGCCATGGCATCGCCCTGTGGGATGTGGTGGCGGAATGCGACATCCGCGGCTCCAGCGACTTAAGCATCCGAAATGTGATCCCGGCCAATTTAAACCAGGTGCTCCGCCTGGCTGATATTCAGATCATTATTGCCAATGGCGCTACTGCCCACCGCCTTTACGAAAAATACTGCGAGGAGCGCACCGGACGCAGGGCCGTCAAATGCCCCTCCACCAGCCCTGCCAATGCCGTCTTTACTCTGGACCGCCTGGCCGAGGCCTGGGGAGAAGTGTTGGGGCCTTATATTGTGCCTGACATTGATGGACATGTCCCTGATAAGCCCAAACGTCTTTGATCCATCTCCTCTGCCCGCCTCAAAGGCACAATACATGTCCGGGTAACCTCTGCCGCATAGAGTACAGCCATTGGCCTTTTCCAGCTCATCCGGCTCCTTCGTGATCTCATAAGAGGAATTCCGGGAATATCGAGAAGAAGGACTTTGCCGCACAGTATTCATCTTCGTGGATGAAAAATATCCCCAGCTAGACCCCTGCGCCTTGTGCCTGAGATCCGGTGTGCAGGTCTTCTGCTGACACCTATCTTATTTCCTGCTATAATCGCAGTATCATTATTTTTGCGAGGTGCCACTATGAATGTTTCTGCTTATGAAAAATATCTCCCGATGTCCCAAAGCCTGACTTTTGAGGAAATGGCAAGCCTCCACCAGGAAATGCTTTCTGAAATCGGGAATGATGAAGATGCATTGGAACTCTACGAAGAATTGATAATCACTGCCAATAAATACAGTGTGTTCCGTTCCAACTGGTGTGTATGGACCAGGGAGGAAAAGATAGACAAAGATCCCAGCCGTACTTCCTGCCATAACTCCCTGATTGTTAAGTTCAACCAGCTGGCCCGTTTCCTGAAAATGCAAAATAAATCTGCCTCTTGGCGTGATGTCCTTGGACATGAAGAAGATGATCGCTGCAATCGCAAGAGGGTAGGCGATTTTGCCTGCTATATTGTTTTTATTAACAGTATTAATGCCCGCTAATGTTCCCCGGATCAATCTGTTTAGGCAGCCCAGGTGGAGCCGTCTCCCTGCTCCACCTTACTGTTTGATTGAGACATCACTTTCCATAAATGGCGTATTTCCATCTCTGACAGTTTTCCGTGATGAGTAATCCCTGGAAACTAAGGTTCTTTGGAAACCCAAGAGATTTACTTGAATTTGGGATATGGATTGATTATAATATAGACATAAAGAAAGCACCCTCTCCAAAAGTGGATGCCTAATTGGTTAAGTTTTGTCCCTAAGGACGCCGCCTATCCTGTTGGCCGACAGGATAGGCATTTTATTTTCGCTTGTTTCTCTTGTCGAGAAAGGCGATGAATGCAATAATCAGGCCGCTAAAGGATATGAGCAAGCCCAAAATCCCTAGCACAACCATTATGGTCTCATAAGCCGTCATATGCACCACCTTCTATGTACGCCCGCCGAAACGGTTTTGATAGGGAGGCATACCACTCCTGTCGTGAGTGCTTTCCTGATACTCACTTTATTATAAGAACATACGTTTTTCAATCTATAAATAGCGGACGGATTGAGTTATAAGAAACCGGAAGGTGAATTGGATGCTGTTGGCAGGATGTGTAAACTTGTCTTTTAAAGTTTTCCGCGCTGTCAATGGCAGACAAGAGGAAGGTGTTTTCTTGGAGCGATAGCGATTTCTTATACTCCCTCATTTCTTAAGTATTTATCCATTGCTTTCTCTGGTCTGCATCTGTACAATAATCACAGACTAGAAAAGAGAGGATCTTGTTTATGACTGAGAAAATATTGCCTGCACATATTGTCGCTACAGCTGGTGTTGTTCTGAATGAGAATGGAGAAGTTCTTCTCGTCAATACCTATCAGGACAGCTGGGTATTGCCTGGTGGTGAGGTTGAGGTTGGAGAAAATCTGGTTGATGCTGTGAAACGTGAGATCTTCGAGGAAAGCGGAATTGAGGTTGAGGTCGGAGAGGTATTCTGCATCTCTTCCAACACCTGCACCTATCCAGGATACAATGGCGTAAAGACGGTTCCGACTAAAGTAATTTTTGATTTTATCTGCAAAGAAAAGTCCGGTATCCTTCGTGGATCAGATGAAAATTCTGTGTCTGCCTGGGTTCCGCAAGATCAGGTTCTGGATCTGATCAAGGCTCCTTCTAACAGGGTACGTTTTCAGGCTTTCCTGGAATATTCCGGCAGGCCGATCTATCTGGAATATATCACCAAACCGGTTTTTGAATTAAAAGGAAAAAGGACATTTTAACAAAAAAAGAAGAAGCATCCCATTTTGTGAATGCCGATAAGGAAGTATCAGAAACGAATTAAACTTAACGGCTGACAAATAGGATTGCAGAAAAGAGCTGCTGCACAACCGATTTCTGTATCGGTATATCCCAGAAAGAAATACATCAATAGGACAGTACGACGTTGTTCCGGCAACTTGGATAGTGCGTCGGCCAACCGTTCGCTTGCAACGATAATCCTATGTCCTTTCACAATAAGGGCAGTTAGCTTATCATACTGTTCAAAGTAGTTGTCCGTTGTGAATGGTTCTAAAGACGTTTCAGACATCAGATAATCAAGCGATACCTCATATTTCTGTTTTCTTCCAAAATCGCGATATGCGTTAAGTGCCGTGATATGGAGAACATCTTTGCAAAAGGCGTTATTTGACGGTTCATACTCATGGACAGAATATCCCGTTTCTAAGGACAGGATTTTTTTAACATATCAAGCAGTTGTAATGTGAAGAAAAAAGGCATGGCGACACCCTCCATGATGCCGCCATATCCTAAAAACACGAAACTATTTTGCAACGTATCTGAACGGAAAATGGCGGCTGACTGTGTTTAAAAATCATTTCTTGCTTTTTATCTGTAACAGCGATACAAGCATGGAAGCCACCGCCGCGCAGATATGGCTGACAAGTACAGCAGCCCATATTCCGTTTAATCCGAAGCCTAATGACGAAAGCAGATATGCCAAAGGCATACGGACAACGATGTAATAGAAAATCATTAAGAGCATACTTTTTGCAGGCTTGCCTAAACCGTTTAATACGCCAAGAAAACAATTTGTAACCGTGTTCAAAACATAGCCGATACTTACAGTTAAAAAATACACACCAACAATCGTTGCTACGTCCGTGCTGTTTACAAAGAAACCGGAGAGCTGTTTTGAAAATATCACTATGACACCGGAAAGAATAAAAAGCAGTACACACCCATATTTCAAAGCGCATTTTAAGTAATCTTTTGCGCGGTCAATTCGCTGTCCACCGATACACTGACCTATGATAGTAGTCAAGACCATATTCAGCGCCATAGCCGGATAAAAAAGAATTGTTTCCAGCTTTCCCGTAATTCCATACGCCGCAATCGCAGTAATGCTATATGTACTTACCAGCGCAGTTAAAAATGTTGTGCTTACCGCCGGAATACTCTGCTGAACGACAGACGGTAGTGCTTTCCCGATAAGCGGTAAAATGTCCGCTTCATCAAACCAAGTAATATGCAGAGAAAAGAGTTGTTTCCTTTTCAGATATACAACCATGAAAATCAAGCAAACGCCCTGTGAAAGCAAAGTTGCGATCGCCGCTCCATGAAAGCCGATGAAATGGATAAAAACGGGGTCAAGGATTGCGTTTAATACGGTTGACACCAACATAGCAACCGCTTGAAACATGGAATTTCCGAAACTCCGTAAAACCGCAGTAAAATACAGATACAGATAAACCGCCAAATATCCAAGTACATAAATAGAAAGATAGCTGTATGCCATATCATACGTTTCCGCCGGAGTATTCAAGGCGGTTAAAATATGCGGCAGAAATATTTCAAACACCAAAGTAATCATCAAGGAAAAGACAATAGCAACGATAAATGAAGTGGCAATCAGACTTTCCACTCGTTTTTGCTTTTTTGCGCCGATTGCCTGTGAAAGTAAAATAGAAATGCCGTTTGTCGCTCCCATTGCAACTGATGTTAGGATTAAAATAATCGGTGTAGAATTTGTTAAAGCAGCATAGGCAGTTTCGCCTAAAAGATTTCCAATCCATAAACTGTCCACAAGATTATAAGCCATGTTTAGGAACATAGCCGCAATCATGGGCAATGCCATAGCCATTAAACAGTGTTTTGTATTCCCTCCGATAAAATCAATTTTTGTTTGCATATAAATCTTCCTTTCTGCAAATGAATGAACAACATTCATTATTTCTGATTTATGATAGCTTCCACGAATGGAAGCTCTATTGTGTTATATTAAGCCACTATACGAATGAATATCATTCATTTTTGTGCTGTAAGATTGCTCCCTGCCGAAGCAGAGAGCTGCCATTATAACCGTAGCGCATAAATCAAAAAGCCACGGATATGTTTTTCTTTTTCTTCTGCGGTATAATCCTTGTTAAGTAAAATACCGATTTGACCGTAAACGCAAAATAAAGCCGCTGCTCTTGTGTCATCTATGCTGATTTCGCCTTTTTCCTTCGCGTGTTCCAGTAATTTAGCAACTATCTTTGAAAGTTTCTCGCAGACTTTTAAGGTTAGTTGGTCGTGAAATTTTTTATTCTCCACAACATGAAGCGTTTTATAGTAATTGCTATCTTCTGTTTCCACCATAATAGGCATTGTTTCAATAAGTTCTTTCAATGTCATTTTGTCATGGCTCGATGGAACAGAAAAGCGGCTTATAAGCTCGTCTGCATACTGTTCGATTGCACTGTCAAAAAGAGCTTCTTTTGACGGGAAATATCGGTAGCACAATCCCTGTGCAACGCCTATGGTTTTTGCAATATCGGCAATAGAGGTTTTTTCATAGCCCTTTTCATGGAAAAGCCGCATAGCAGTATCTAATATTTCCTGTTTGCGTTCCTCTGGTTCTTTCGTAATACGCATACCGCACCTCCTTTCCAACAGACATCATAGCACGTCCTTTTTCAGAAGTCAATGAATAATGTTCATTCAAATACTTTTTTAAAAAATTTCACTTAACTTCAGCAAAATCGCTGTGCGCGGTGTTGTAGGCAGTGAAAGGAATTTCAGAGGGTTTGGGACACTTCCCAACAAGCAATTTTCAACCGTCACGCCGCAGAGGTCGTGAAGCGTATCTTTGCATTGTGCATAGCAGGAAAAGGACCTATGCAGATTGCAAAAGTGCTGACAGCAGACAAGTTTTGGACAGTCTGCGGCAGAACCGCAATATCACGATGGAGACACTTAATCTCCTGTGCAACCTGTTGGATTGTGATATCACAGACATTATCCATTATGAAGAAAAAGCAGGACAGACAGGAAGTTGTTTTTTCCTGTCTGCCCTGCGGTAAGGGTGAAAATATATTTTGTGCTCATCTTCGGCGGGATGATGCGGTGAGGGCCCATGGGATGAGGACAAACCATGTTCCCTTCCCATCCAAACTCACCCTCTCGTCCCAATGAAATTAGACGTTCAGATTTTTGTTTTCCTTCTTCTTTTTCAGTTTTCTTTTAGATCGCTTTTCCTGATTTCTTTTCTCTCCCTTTTCCCTCTCTCCTGCCCTCTACGGGCAGTTTTTCTTTTCCTTTTACCTTTCCCTTTTAAGAACAAAACCCATTTTCAAATCCAAAGTTCCTTTTCTTCCCTTTCTCATTTTTCCTTTTAAATAAAGGCTTTTCTGGCTTTTTTTCCGCTTTGATTTCAGCCTTTTTAAAGAGAGAAATACTCAGGAATTTGAAACAATACCTTTTATGGTTGTCGTTCGGATGAAAAAAGAGAAATTGGACAAAAGAAAAAGCAGGACAGACAGGAAGTTGTTTTTTCCTGTCTGCCCTGCGGTGAGGGTGAAAGTCTATTTTGTGCTCATTTTCGGCGGGATGATGTGATGAGGGCCGATGGGATGAGGACAAACCATCTTACAGCGCAAAATACTTCACGCCGGACTCAAATATCTTCATATCCTGCTCCCCATAGATATTCACAGCCACTGCCTCGCCCCGTCTCTCGGAGTGGGCCATCTTGCCCAGGATGCGGCCGTCGGGGCTGGTGATTCCCTCAATCGCCATATAGGAGCCGTTGGGGTTCCAGTATTCGTCCATGGTGATGCTGCCCTTGTCGTCTACATACTGGGTAGCCACCTGACCGTTGGCGATCAGCTTTTTCAGCCATGCGTCATTTGCCACAAAGCGGCCCTCGCCGTGGGATGCGGGGTTGCAGTATACGCCGCCAAGCTCAGCTCCGGCTAACCATGGGGACTTGTTTGTCACTACCTTTGTGTAGACCATCTTTGATATATGGCGTCCGATGGTGTTCATGGCCAGAGTCGGGGAATCCGGGCGCTGCTCCACGATCCTGCCCTCCGGCACCAGTCCCAGCTTGATGAGAGCCTGGAAGCCGTTGCAGATGCCTAACATGAGGCCGTCTCTTTCATTTAACAGTTTCTCGATCTCTTCCTTGATCACTGCATTGCGGAATACGGTTGCAAAGAACTTTGCGGAGCCCTCCGGCTCGTCGCCTGCAGAGAAGCCGCCTGGGAACATAACGATCTGTGCCTTTGCAATTTCCTCTTTGTAGGCTTCTACGGACTGGCGGATATCCTCCGCAGTAATATTCTTAAATACTCTTGTCACTACCTTTGCGCCTGCGCGCTCAAAGGCCTTTGTGCTGTCGTACTCACAGTTGGTTCCCGGAAATACAGGGATGAATACGGAGGGCTGTCCGATCTTGTGGTCGCAGATATAAACCGCATCTGTGTCGTAAAGCTTTTCCTCTACCTTTGCAGCCTCGCCGCAGGCAGCCTTTCCGGTCACAGTCGGGAATACATCCTCCAGGGTCTTTGTCCATGCCTCAATGGCCTCATCCATGGAAATGGAGACATTTCCATACTCAAAGGTTCCCTTATCTGTTACCTCACCGATGACTGTGTAGGAAATGGACAGCTCGCCCACCTTGCCGTCAGGCACCTCGCACACAATGTTGCCCCAGCCTGCACCGAAGAAGTCTCTCGGATCCACATTGTGCTCGATCTTCACGCCCAGCTTATTTCCAAAGGCCATCTTGCTCACAGCCTCTGCCATGCCCTGGCCTTCCACTGCATAGGCGGAAATGATCTTTCCGGCCTTGATATCTTCAAAGATCTTACCATAACCATCCATGATCTGGCTGTAAACAGGCAGGTCATACTGGTCGCGGCTGATCTGAAATACTACGATCTTGCTTCCCGGCTTCTTGAACTCAGGAGTGATGATATTCTTGTGGCTGTTCACATCCACAGCAAAGGATACCAGCGTGGGCGGAACATCGATCTCACCGTGCTCATCATCAAAGGTACCGGACATGCTGTCCTTTCCTCCGATAGAAGGAAGGCCAAAGCCCAGCTGTGCGCTGTATGCGCCAAGCAGAGCAGCAAAGGGCTGGCTCCATCTTGCCGGGTTCGCGTTCATCCTGCGGAAATACTCCTGGAAGGTGAAACGGATCTTTTTATAATCTCCGCCTGCTGCCACGATCTTTGCCACAGAGGAAACCACTGCATACACAGCGCCGTGATAGGGGCTCCAGCTGGAAAGGTAGGGATCAAAGCCGTAGCTCATCATAGTCACAGTGTCTGTATGGCCCTTTAATACAGGAAGCTTTGCCACCATGGACTGTGTTTCTGTCAGCTGGTACTTTCCGCCATAGGGCATAAATACGCTGCCTGCGCCGATAGAGCCGTCAAAGCGCTCCACAAGGCCCTTCTGGGAGCACACGTTAAGACCGGACAGCATGTTCAGCCATTTCTCCTTAACATCTCCCACTTCCTTCCTGTCAAACAGGTTTCCTTCATGGACAGGAACCTCCAGGGTGACATCTGCCTCCTGGTGAGCGCCATTGGTGTCAAGGAAGGCGCGGCTGATATTTACAATGGTCTTTCCTCTCCAATTCATCACAAGGCGCGGCTCCTCTGTCACCACTGCCACAGTGACAGCCTCCAGATTCTCCTCTGCCGCAAAGCCTAAGAACTTGTCCACATCCTTTGGATCTACCACAACAGCCATGCGCTCCTGGGACTCTGAGATGGCGATCTCTGTGCCGTCCAGGCCTGCATATTTCTTCGGAACCTTATCAAGATCGATCTGAAGTCCGGCAGCCAGCTCGCCGATGGCTACGGATACGCCGCCTGCTCCAAAGTCGTTGCACTTCTTGATGATGGAGCTCACCTCAGGGCGGCGGAACATTCTCTGGATCTTGCGCTCTGTGGGAGCATTTCCCTTCTGCACCTCTGCGCCGCAGACCTCGATGGATGCGGTGGTGTGCACCTTTGAGGAGCCGGTAGCTCCGCCGATACCGTCACGGCCCGTACGGCCGCCTAACAGGATGATGATGTCCCCCGGATCAGAGTTCTCACGGATCACATCCTTCCTGGGAGCTGCGCCCATAACAGCGCCGATCTCCATTCTTTTTGCCACATAGCCCGGATGATATACCTCTTTTACGTAGCCTGTTGCAAGGCCGATCTGGTTTCCGTAGGAGGAATAGCCCTGGGCTGCGCTGTTTACGATCTTTCTCTGCGGAAGCTTGCCCTTTAAGGTCTCATTTAAAGGCTTTGTGGGGTCTGCTGCACCTGTGACACGCATTGCCTGGTATACATAGGTACGGCCGGAAAGGGGATCGCGGATAGCGCCGCCCAGACAGGTAGCTGCGCCTCCGAAGGGCTCGATCTCTGTGGGATGGTTGTGGGTCTCATTTTTGAAATTTACAAGCCACTCCTCTGTCTTTCCGTCGATCTCAACAGGAACCACAATGCTGCAGGCATTGATCTCGTCAGAGACCTCCATGTCCTCCAGCTTGCCCTCGCTCTTTAGCTTCTTCATTGCCATCAGGGCCAGATCCATCAGGCACACATACTTGTCGTCCCGGCCCTTGTAGATGACTTCACGGTCAGCCAGATACTGATTGTAGGTGTCCTCAATCGGCTTTCTGTATTCGCCGTCCGTAAAGCTGACATTTTTAAGCTCAGTAGAAAATGTGGTATGGCGGCAGTGATCGGACCAGTAGGTGTCCAGCACGCGAATTTCTGTCACTGTGGGATCCCGATGCTCTTCATTCACATAGTAGTTCTGGATATGGAGGAAATCCTTGAATGTCATAGCCAGATTCAGCGTATCGTAGAGGGCCTTAAGCTCTGCCTCCGGTGCATTTGCAAAGCCCTCAAAGCTCTTGATGTCCTCCGGAACATCAAACTCGGTCACCAGTGTGGCAGGCTTGTCCTCCCCTGCCTGACGGCTGTCCACCGGGTTGATGCAGAAATGCTTAATGGCCTCCTCCTGAGCGGCGGTCAGCGGCGCGGTGATCACATAGGTGGTAGCAGTGCGGATCACAGGCTCCTCATTCTCATTTAAAAGCTTTACGCACTGCTCTGCGGAGTCTGCCCTCTGGTCAAACTGTCCTGGCAGGTATTCCACAGAAAATACAAGGTCTCCCGGATTCTTCGGGAACTCTTCCTCATAGATTTCGTCCACCGGCGGTTCAGAAAAGATCGTAACCAGAGCCTTCTTATAGGTCTCCTCTGACAGATTTTCAATGTCATAGCGTATCAGGACACGCACATCCTTTACGCCCTCTATTCCCAGATAGCTCTCCAGCTCTTCTCTCAGCTCGCCGGCCTTTACGGCATAGTCCGGCTTTTTCTCCACAAAAATTCGTCTTACGCTCATACCAGAACCTCCTGTTTTCTGTAATGGCTATTTCTTGTCTTTTTTCTTACGTTATATCATAGCACAGGGAGTATAGATTAGTAAAATTAATATATTTAATTACTAATATATAAATGACTTATAAATATGTTTTTATCTGATGGGCGAAGCGCTTATAATACTCCTCTGCCTGTTCTTCTATCAGATATCCTCCTTTCATTATAATCAAAAATAACTGCGACTTCAATTATGAAAATCGCCTCTCATGGGCATCACCAGTCTTTCTTTCAAATTCATTTTTCTTAAGCTCCTATTGTGAGATCATCAGCCGATTGGCCTTACGCGGCATTTGCCGCAGAAAAAACAGAAAATTTGCCGCAGAAAAAACAGAAAATTGTAGGTTTGTCAAACATTTGTTACACTGACTGCAAATAATTCTTTAGCA